>NZ_LZKI01000076.1 GCF_001672755.1 Mycobacterium colombiense
GCGCATCAGCGCCGCATGGCTATGGTCCGGACGCAGCGGGATCATCGCCGGAGCGGCCGCCGCGGCGCTGCACGGCGCCGAGTGGATTCCCGATGACGTCCCGGTTGAGCTGATGTATGCCAATCCCCGTCCACCCGACGGCATCCTGACCCGCCGTGCAGCGCCGCGGCGGCCGCTCCGGCGATGATCCCGCTGCGTCCGGACCATAGCCATGCGGCGCTGATGCGCAGTTCGAGGGAAAGCGGAACGTCGTTCGAGAGGTAGACGTCGGGAAACACCGCACGGTAGCGGGCGCGTAACTGATGCCTGCTCAACGCCCGAGATGCCAGTGCTTCGCTGCCGATGAACGGTTCTCTCATAGCCCGCATGCTGCGAACGATCGCAGATCGACCGCGGCGGCGAGTTCGGCGATGCACAGGGTCGGGCGGGCCAGGGCTTCGGTGTGCATCCAGGGCTTCGAGCGTGCTTCCAGGGCGGAGATTACGCGAGAATTCCGCCGCCAGTGCACGCTCAACGGCCCGCACAGGAGTCACAAGGAAATCGCAAGGAAGACCGGGCACAGTTATCGCATGGCAGGCCAGTCCACCGCGTGGGTCAGCACGGCCCGCATGCTGCGCCGGGCCGGGTTCGGGGTGAGCGGACCCGAGGTCGACGCCGCCGTCGGCCGGGACTGGCCCGGCCACGTGGACGCGATGCTGGCCACCGATCCCGACGCCGACCCGGGCGCGGTCGCGACGCCGATGCCCGCACTGGCCGGGCCGAGCCCGCCGGGCAAGCGCGCCACGCCCGCCGCGCGCAAGCAGTACAACCAGCAGGTCACCGAACAGTTGGGCGTGCTGTCGGATTGGTGGATACGTCGCATGGTCGACGTGCGGCAGCCGGTACACGAAAAGCTGACCCTGTTGTGGCACAACCACTTCGCCACGTCGGCGCAGAAGGTACGGGTCGCCGCCTACATGGCCGCACAGAACCAGAAACTGCGCGCGGGCTCGCTGGGTGATTTTCGCGCCCTGGCCTACGCGATGCTGACCGACGCCGCGATGCTGCGCTGGCTGGACGCGCAGAGCAGCACCGCCAAGGCGCCCAACGAAAACCTGGCCCGCGAGTTCATGGAGCTGTTCGCGTTGGGACATGGCAACGGCTACTCCGAGAGCGACGTGCGCAACGGGGCGCGGGCCCTGACGGGATGGGTGATCGGCGCCGGCGGCAGGACCTCGATGGCCCCCAAACGCCATGACGCAGGCCCCAAGACGCTGTTCGGGCAGAGCCGCGACTTCGACGCCGCCGGCTTCTGCGACACCGTGCTGGCGCAACCCAAATCGGCCGAATACGTCGCCGGACGGCTGTGGCGGCAATTGGCGTCCGACGATCCGGCGTCGCCACCGGTGCTCGACCGGCTGGTCGCCGCGTACGGCCCCAACCGCGACCTGCGCGCGCTGACCCGGGCGATCCTCACCGATGACGAGTTCACCGCGGGGCGGGCCGCGCCAAACAGCAAAATCAACACCCCGGCCGAATGGCTCGTCGGCGTCGTCCGGGCCCTGCGGGTGCCGGTCAACGACCCCAAGCGCCTGAAGATGATCGACGCGACCTTGCGCACACTGGGTCAGCGCCCGTTCTATCCGCCCAGCGTCGGCGGCTGGCCCACCGGCCAGGTGTGGCTGTCGACCGCCAGCGCCGGGGCGCGCCTGCGCGCGGCGACCGAACTGGCGCACGCCGGTGACCTTTCCGGCGTCGAGAGCACCGCCGCCGGTGACCGCGTCGACGCGGTCGGCTATCTGATCGGCGTCGGCTCCTGGTCGGACCGCACCGCCCGCGCGCTGCGCCCGCTGGTGCGCCAACCGGCGCAGTTGGTCGCGGCCGCCGTCAACACCCCCGAATACCTGACGTCCTAGCGAGACCAGCCATGCCCGAGATGAACCGTCGCCGATTCCTGATCGCCAGCGCGGGCGCCGGCGCAGCCGGCCTGCTGTCCGCAACCGTGGCGGTCAGCTGGCCGGACCTGATGCGCGCGGCACGGGACCGGCCGCTGGCCGACGGCGCCGGCGTCCTGGTGATCGCCACGCTCTACGGCGGCAATGACGGGATCAACACCGTGATCCCTTACGCGGACAACGCCTATCACGACGCCCGGCCCGAACTCGCCTACGCCCCGGGCGATGTCCTGCACCTCGATCAGCAATTCGGTCTCAACCCGGCGATGAAGGGGCTGGCGGGGCTGTGGAACCAGCGGCGGCTCGCCATCGTGCGCGGCGCGGGCTACCCGAAGCCCGACCACAGCCACTTCCGGTCGATGGACATCTGGCAGACGGCGTCGCCGGCCGAGCCGGTGTCGACGGGCTGGATCGGCCGCTGGCTCGACGCCACCGGCGACGATCCGCTGCGGGCGGTCAACATCGGGGCGGTGCTGCCCCCGCTGACCGTCGGCGCCAAGTGCACGGCCGCGGCGCTCGCGCCGGGCGGCGGGCAGGGCAAGGCGGAGAAGTTCGACGCGGTGATGGCCGCGCTGGGCAACGACGACCCCGAAGACACGCCGGCGATGGCCGCGGTGTGCAAGGCCTATCGCTCCGCGCGCACGGCGGACGCCACCTTTGTTTCGATGAAACCCGCTGCCAAGGAGCATAATTCACTGTCCGCCCAGCTGGCCATGGTTGCCCAGGCCATCAAGGCCCGCGTCCCCACGCGGGTCTACACGGTGCAATTGGGCGGCTTCGACACCCACGCCGGCGAGCGCGGAACCCAGCAGCGTCTCCTGCAGACATTCGACGAGGCTGTGACCGCGTTCGTCCAGGAGATGGACGGCCGCGACGTAGTGCTGCTGGCGTACTCGGAATTCGGGCGCCGGGTTCGGGCCAACGCCTCGCAGGGCACCGATCACGGCACGGCCGGTCCCGTCTTCGTCGCGGGCGCGCCGGTCAACGGCGGCTTCTACGGCGAGCAGCCCAGCCTCACCGACCTCGACAACGGAGATCTGAAGTACACCACAGATTTTCGTGACATCTACGCCGAGGTGCTGGCACGAACGGTCGGGGCCGATCCCACGCCCTCGGTCGGCACCGGACGAAACAGCCTCGGCTTCCTATCCGCCTAGCACGTTCACGCAGTCACGGGCGATGGCCAGCTCCTCGTTCGTCGGGACCACCAGCACGGCGACCGGCGAATCGTCGGCGGAGATCTGGCGGGCGCCCTTGCCGTCGGCCAGGTTACGGCGCTCGTCGAGCACGATGCCCAGCTCCTCCATGCCGGCGATCGCGTCGCGGCGCACCGCCGGGTCGTTCTCGCCGATGCCCGCGGTGAAGCTGATGACATCGGTGTGCCCCAGCACCGCCAGGTAGGCGCCGACGTACTTGCGCAGCCGATGCGTGAAGACGCTGTACGCCAATTGCGCTGCCTCGTCGCCGGATTCGATCAGGGTCCGCAGCCGGCGGAAGTCGCGCTCGCCGGACAGGCCCAACACCCCGGAGCGCTGGTTGAGCATCGACTCGACGTCGTCGACTCCCATCTTGGCCGTGTGCGAGAGGTAGGCGACGATGCTCGGGTCGATGTCGCCGCTGCGCGTGCCCATCACCAGACCCTCCAGCGGCGTCAAGCCCATCGAGGTGTCCAGCGGCCGGGTACCGGCGATGGCCGAGGCGGAACAGCCGTTACCCAGATGCAGCACAATCTGTTTCAGGTCTTTGACAGATCGGTCCAGGAATGCCGCGGCCTGCTCGCTGACATAGCGGTGCGACGTCCCGTGAAACCCGTACCGGCGGATCTGATACCGCTGCGCCAGGTCGCGATCGATGGCGTAGGTGGCCGCCGCGGGCGGCAGGTCGTGAAAGAAGCTGGTGTCGAACACCGCGATGTGGGCGATGTCGGGCAGCAGTTTGCGCGCGACCTCGATGCCCTTGAGGGCGGGCGGATTGTGCAGCGGGGCCAGCTCCGACAGTTCGTCGAGCTTGCCGATCACCGCGTCGTCCAGCAGGGTGGGTTGATGGAAGGTGTTGCCGCCGTGCACCACCCGATGGCCCACTGCGACGATGCCGCTCCCCTGCAGGTCGATGCCGTCGTCGGCCAGCGTGTCGAACGCGCGGCGCAGCGCGGCGTCGTGATCGGGAACCGACGAGGACTCCTCTCCGATCCGCTCGACGAGGCCCGTCGCCCGCGCGGCGCCCGAATCCGGGTCGACCACTTGGTATTTCAGGGATGACGAGCCGGAGTTGATCACCAGCACCAGGCGCGTGTCGCTGCTGTCCGCCACGGCTACCCCTGCGCCTGGATCGCGGTGATCGCCACCGTGTTGACGATGTCTTCGACCAGCGCACCCCTGGACAGGTCGTTCACCGGCTTGCGCAGGCCCTGCAGCACGGGCCCGATGGCAAGCGCGCCGGCGCTGCGCTGCACCGCCTTGTAGGTGTTGTTGCCGGTGTTGAGGTCGGGGAAGATCAGCACGGTGGCGCGGCCGGCCACCGGCGAGTCGCGCAATTTGGTCGCCGCGACCGACGGTTCGATCGCCGCGTCGTACTGGATGGGTCCCTCGACCGGCAGGTCGGGGTTGCGTTTCCGCACCAATTCGGTTGCCGTCCTTACCTTGTCGACGTCCGCCCCGGTACCCGAGTCGCCTGTCGAGTATGACAGCATCGCCACCCGCGGTTCGATGCCGAACTGCGCGGCGGTGCGCGCCGACGAGATCGCGATGTCGGCCAGCTGCTCGGGCGTCGGGTTCGGGATGATCGCGCAGTCGCCGTACGCCAGCACCCGATCGGGCAGGCACATGAGGAAGATGCTGGACACCGTCGAGACATCCGGGACCGTCTTGATGATCTCGAACGCCGGCCGAACGGTGTGGGCGGTGGTGTGCGCGGCACCGGACACCATGCCGTCGACGTGGGAGTTGTGCACGAGCATGGTGCCGAAATAGGTGCTGTCGCGCATGACCTCGCGGGCCTGCTCGACGGTGACGCCCTTGGCCTTGCGTAGCTCGGCGTACTGCTCCGCGAACTCGTAACGCAGCCGGCTGTCGCGCGGATCGATCACCGTGGCATCACCCAGGTCGACGCCGAGTTCTCCCGCACGCTGGCGGATTCGGGCCTCGTCGCCCAGGATGGTCAGGTCGGCGACGCGCCGCTGCAGCACCCGTCCGGCGGAGCTCAGGATCCGGTCGTCGTCGCCTTCGGGGAGCACGATGTGCTTGCGATCCGCACGTGCCTGCAGCGTCAGCCGGTGAATGAACATCTGCGGCGTGGTGACGGTGGGGATCGGAATGGCAAGCTGCGCAAGCAGATCGGTGATGTCGACGTGTCTGTCCATCAACTCCAGCGCGGTGTCGATCTTGCGCAGCGAGGTCGCCGTGACCCTACCCCGCGCCGACGCCGCCGCGCTGGCGGTGTCGTAGGTGCCCAGTGCGGTGGCGACGATCGGTAGCCGCAGCCGCAGTCCGGCGACCAGGGCGGCGATGGACGGATGCAGCGCGAAGCCGCCGTTGAGCACGATGCACGACAGCGACGGAAAGCCTTCCGCGGCATGGGCACTGGCGACGGCGAGCACCACGTCCGAGCGGTCTCCGGGGGTGATGACGGCGATGCCGTCGCGCAGCCGCTCCAGGACATGGTCGGCCGTCATCCCGGCGACCAGCACTCCGGTGACCTCACGTTCGCGCAGCGACTCCTCGCCGCTGACCGGGGTTCCACCGACCGCCTTTTCCAGTTCGGCCACCGTCGGCGCCGACAGCAGCGGCTCCTCGGGCAGCACGTAGCTGCGCTGGGCGAATCTGCGCAGGGCCGCAGCGATGTCGGTCAGCCCGGCCGGATCACAGCGGTTGGCCACCACCGCCGCGGTGTGGGCGTGCTGGGCGTCCAGCTCGGCCAGGCAGACGTCGATGACGCTGGCGATCTCGGCGGCCGTGCGCCCCTTGCCGCTGACCGTCAGCAGCAAAGGCGCGCCGAGGTTGACCGCGATGCGCGCGTTGGTGGAAAGTTCCGCGGGCCGTGCCACGTCGGTGTAGTCGCTGCCGACGATCACCACGACGTCGCACGCATCGGCCACCGCGTGATAGGCGTCGACGATGCCGGCCAGGGCGGCGTCACCGTCGGCGTGCAGCTCCTGATAGGTGACGCCGACGCACTGCTCGTACGACAGGCCCGCGGTGGTCCGCGTCAGGAGCAGTTCCAGGATGTAGTCGCGCTCGTCGCCGTCTGAGCGCGTAATGGGCCGGAACACACCGACTTTCGCGACCGTCGCAGTCAATCGGTGCAGCAGTCCGAGCGCGATGGTCGACTTGCCGGTCTCCGGCTCCGGGGCGGCGACGTAGATCGCTGTCACTGAACTGACAGGGCGCCGGAGACCATTCGCCCGTCCCTCAGGCCAGCCGCCGCAGCCGCGGCGCCAGGTCCTTCTCGAAAAGCTCCAGGAACCGGCGTTGGTCGTGGCCGGGCGCGTGGAACACCAGGTGGTTGAGGCCCCACTTCACGTACTGGCCCACCTTTTCGACCGCCTCGTCGGGATCGGACGCCACGATCCAGCGCTTGGCCACCTGCTCGATGGGCAGCTCGTCGGCGGCCTTCTCCATCTCCAGCGGGTCGTGGATGCTGGTCTTCTGTTCGGCCGTCAGCGACAGCGGCGCCCAGAACCGGGTGTTCTCCAGCGCCTTGTCCGGGTCGGTGTCGTAGGAGATCTTGATTTCGATCATCCGGTCGATGTCGTCGGGATTCTTTCCGGCGGCCTCGGCGCCCTCCTTCATGGCGGGCATCAGCTTGTCCTTGTACAGCTCCTCGCCCTTGCCGGAGGTGCAGATGAAGCCGTCGCCGGCCCGACCCGCGTACTTGGCCACCTGCGGGCCACCCGCGGCGATGTAGATCGGGATGCCGCCCTCCGGAACGTCGTAGATGGAGGCGCCTTTGGTGTGGTAGTACTCGCCCTCGAAGTCGACGCGGTCGCCGAGCCACAGTTCGCGCATCAGCCGCACCGATTCGCGCAGCCGGGCATAGCGCTCCTTGAACTCCGGCCACTCTCCCTCGTATCCGGTGGCTATCTCGTTGAGCGACTCGCCGGTGCCCACGCCGAGGAAGATGCGGTCCGGGTACAGGCAGCCCATCGTGGCGAATGCCTGTGCGATGACGGCGGGGTTGTAGCGGAAGGTCGGGGTGAGCACCGAGGTGCCCAGCACCAGCCTCTTGGTGCGCTCGCCGACGGCGGTCATCCAGGCGAGCGAGAACGGGGCGTGTCCGCCCTCGTGCCGCCACGGCTGGAAGTGGTCACTGACGGTGGCGCTGTCCATGCCGTGCCCTTCGGCGGCGACGGCGAGTTCGACTAGCTCGCGCGGTGCAAATTGTTCAGCGGACGCTTTGTATCCGAGTTTCAGTTCAGCCACCCGTTCTTTCTACTCCTCGCGCGGATCGCGGGCGCGGCTGAGCCGCGCTTGCGGTCGCTCCTACACTCGCGGGCATGGCGCCGACTCTCGTTCAAGTGACCGACACGGTCTACCTCGCCCAGGGCGAGGCCGTTAACTGGACCCTGGTCGTCGACGGCACCGGCGTGCTGCTGATCGACGCCGGATATCCCGGCGACCGCGAGGACGTGCTGTCGTCGCTGCGCGAGCTGAGCTACGGGCCCGGTGACGTGCGCGCCGTCCTACTCACCCACGCCCATATCGACCACCTGGGCTCGGCGATCTGGCTCGCCGGCGAATACGGCACCGACGTGTACTGCCATGCCGATGAGGTGGGCCACGCCAAGCGGGAGTACCTGGAACAGGCGTCGGTTTTCGATGTCGCCCTGCGCATTTGGCGGCCGCGCTGGGCGGCCTGGGGTCTGCACGTGCTGCGCAGCGGCGGCCTGATCCGCGACGGCATCCCGTCCACCCGGCCGCTGACCCCCGAGGTGGCCGCCGGCCTGCCGGGCCACCCCAGCGCGGTATTCACCCCGGGGCACACCAGCGGGCACTGCTCGTACGTGGTGGACGGCGTGCTGGTCAGCGGCGACGCGCTGATCACCGGCCACCCGCTGCTGCGCCGCGGCGGGCCGCAGCTGCTGCCCGCGGTGTTCAGCCACAGCCAGCAGAATTCGCTGCGCAGCCTCGACGCGCTGGCCCTGCTGGACACCGAGGTCTTATTGCCCGGGCACGGCGACGTGTGGCGGGGCCCCATTCGGGAAGCGACCGCACGCGCTATCTCGCTGGCTGGGTGACGTAACTCTTCAACGTGCTGGCGCATCCTGACACCGGATGTGCCTTGGTCCTTGAAACTCGTTGTGACGGCGCCCGTGTCAGATCAGCCACTTCTCGAATGCGATCGGCAGGAACGGGCCCCACGAGGGCAACGGGTCCGGCGCTATCCGGGTATACCCCGTCGCGTCATAGAGCGCCTCGGCCTCGGGCTGCCGATTGCCGGTGATCAGGTAGAGCCGCCGATACCCGCGCGTCAGGGTCTCGGCCTCCAGCGCCGCCAGCAGCGCCCTGGCGTAGCCGCGGCGCCGGTGAGCGCCGTCGGTCCAGATCCGCTTGAGCTCCGCGGTCTCGGCGTCGTAGCGGCGAAACGCGCCGCCGGTCACCGGCACGCCGTCGACGACGCCGATCAGCAGGCCGCCGTCCGGCGGCGCCAACTCGGCCTCGGGCACGGGCAGCCAGGTCAGGTGGGTGCTCGGCGTGCCGCCGTAGCGCTGCGCATACTCGACGGCCAGTTCGGCCAGCAGCGGTTGGGCCAGCGGGTCGTCGTGAGTCGCCGACACGAACCGCAGTTGGCCGTGCGGCGGGCTTGATTCCGGCATCACCACCACTCAAACGCGCGTCGCGGTGACGTATTCCGGGATGAACTCCGAGTCGCCGGGCCCGGTCCGTCGCCGTCGGCCCAGCCCGATCGCGCCGAGCAGTTCGGTGATGCTGCGCCCGTCCGTCTCCCAACCATTGGACGCCAAATACTCTGGCACGTAATGATATTCACCGGGATAGGTCAGGCTGGCCAGGTCGACGTCCAGGCCGCGCTGCCGCCAGCCGTCGACGAAGGCGCGCTCGGCCCCGAGCTGCAACGGATTCCAGGTCGGCATGTGATCGGCGGTGAACCGGCTGCCCGTCGCGCTCGAGGCGGTGACGGCGTCCAACAACCGATTGTGCTCGGCGGGCGGTAGATACCCGACGAGCAGCTGCTCGGCGACCCAGGCCGTGGGCTGGGCCGCGTCGAACCCGACTCGGCGCAGCGCCGCGGGCCAATCCTGGTGCAGGTCAACGCCGATCGCACACCGGTGGGTGGCCAATTGGGCGTCCAGCCCGCGCAAGACTTCGGATTTGAAGTCGAGCACCTGCGGTTGATCGACCTCGTAGACCGTGGTCCCCGACGGCCACCACAGCCGGTACGGCCGGGTGTCCAGACCCGACGCCAGGATCACCACCTGCCGGATGCCCGCCCGGCCGGCGTCGGCCAGGAATTCGTCGACGAACCGGGTGTGCGCCGCCAGCGCGTCCATCAACGCCGTCATCGCCGGGTCGTCACCGTCGTCTTCGGCGAACACGTGGTCCTTGATCGCCCGGGTGAGGTAGTCGATCCCCACGGCGCACAGCAGCGGCTCGGCGAACGGATCGCTCAGTAGGCCCTTGTTGGTGGCCACCGCCCGCGCGGCCGCTCCGAAGGTTGCGGTCACCGCCACGTCGGCCGTCTGCGTCACGGTCGCTCAGACACCGGAGCGACGCCGCAGGGCCAGCCCGGCGGCCACCCGCCAGCCCAGCAACAACAGCGCGGTGACCGTCGTCGCCACCACCACGAAGCTCGCCGCCACGCCCGCGGAGCTCGCCTTGCGCAACAGCATGCCGACGACCACGGTGGACAACCACACGACGACGCCGGTTGGCACCACCGCGGTCGGCCGCCGCCACCCGCGGGAGATCAGCCAGCCCACCGCGGTGCCGGTGAGAAACGGCCACGCCGTCACGGCGATGCCCGGGACATTGAGGCCTTCGTCGTGGCTGCGGCGCCCCACGGCGCAGAACACCAGCACGCCGATGACGTCTACCGCGAACCAGGCCGGCCGCTGGAGCCTAAGCATGCAGGCAGACTACCGGGACACGGCGCGATCCTTGACCACGCAGCTGCGGTGAACTTAGATTCGTCGAAAATGAATCCTCATTCACAGGTCGGCCTGGCGGTGGTGACCGGCGGCCCGACGATGGCAGGCTGATCCCATGAGTACACAGACGCCACCCGCCTTCGACCGCGACGACCCGCTCGGCCTCGACGCCTCGCTATCCAGCGACGAGCTCGCGGTGCGCGACACCGTGCGGGAATTCTGCGCCGAGCACGTCCTGCCGCACGTCGCGGAGTGGTTCGAGATCGGCGACCTGCCGGTTCGCGAACTGGCCAAGGGATTCGGCCAACTCGGCCTGCTGGGCATGCACCTGGACGGGTACGGCTGCGGAGGGGCGTCGTCGGTGCACTACGGCCTGGCCTGTACCGAGCTCGAGGCCGCCGACTCCGGTATTCGGTCGATGGTCTCGGTGCAGGGCTCGCTGGCCATGTTCGCGATCTGGAACTTCGGGTCCGAGGAGCAGAAGCAGGAATGGCTGCCCGGCATGGCCACCGGTGAGCTGCTCGGCTGTTTCGGGCTGACCGAACCCGACGTCGGCTCCGATCCGGCCGCGATGAAAACTCGTGCGCGCCAAGATGGTTCGGACTGGGTGCTCAACGGTCGCAAGTTGTGGATCACCAACGGCTCGGTCGCCGACATCGCGGTGGTATGGGCCGCCACCGACGACGGGATCCGCGGTTTCATCGTGCCCACCAAGACACCGGGTTTTTCCGCCAACACGATTCACCACAAGCTGTCGCTGCGGGCCTCGATCACCAGTGAGCTGGTGCTCGACGACGTGCGGGTGCCCGCCGACGCGATGCTGCCCGACGCCAAGGGACTGCGCGGGCCGCTGTCGTGTTTGTCCGAGGCCCGCTACGGGATCATCTGGGGCTCCATGGGGGCGGCCCGGTCGGCCTGGCAGGCCGCGCTGGATTACTCCACACAACGCACCCAGTTCGGCCGCCCGATCGCCGGCTTCCAGCTGACCCAGGCCAAGCTCGTCGACATGGCCGTCGAGCTGCATAAGGGTCAACTGCTGTCGCTGCACCTGGGCCGCCTCAAGGACAGCGTCGGGCTGCGTCCCGAGCAGGTCAGCTTCGGCAAGCTCAACAACACCCGCGAGGCGATCAAGATTTGCCGGACCGCGCGAACCATACTGGGCGGCAACGGAATATCCCTGGAGTATCCCGTCATCCGGCACATGGTCAACCTGGAATCGGTGCTGACGTACGAGGGCACGCCGGAGATGCATCAGCTCGTCCTCGGCCAGGCGTTCACCGGCAGCGACGCCTTCCGCTGACAGGAGCACCGATGGCAGCACGCTTGCAGTACACGTCCGAGCATCACCAGTTCCGGGACCTGGTACGCGATTTCGTGCAACACACGGTCGTGCCCAATCACGAGAAGTGGGAGCGGGACGGCCAGTGGGATCGCTCGCTGTTCGTCGAGGCGGGCAAACTCGGACTGCTGGGCTTCCCGGTACCCGAGCATCTCGGCGGCCCCGGCGTGTGCGACTTCCGCTACAACGCGATCGTGATCGACGAGCTGCAGCGCGCGGGTGCGGCCGCCGAGGCCATCGCCTTCACGCTGCAAAACGACGTGGTGCTGCCCTATCTCACCGATCTGACCACACCGGAGCAGCAACAGCGCTGGCTGCCCGGCGTGGTCACCGGCGAGACCGTGCTCGCCATCGCGATGACCGAGCCCGGCACCGGCAGCGATCTCGCCGGAATCCGCACGACGGCGGTGCCAGACGGTGACGACTACGTCGTCAACGGCGCCAAGACGTTCATCTCCAACGGACAGATCGGCGACCTCTTCGTCGTCGCGGTGCGCACCTCGCCGGACCGCCACCACGGGCTGTCGCTGCTGGTCGTCGACCCCGCCACGCCCGGCTTCTCCCGCGGCCGCAACCTGGAGAAGATCGGACTGCACGCCCAGGACACCAGCGAGCTCACCTTCACCGATATGCGGGTGCCGAAGGCCAATCTGCTCGAGGAAGAGGGCAAGGGCTTCTATCAGCTGATGAAAAACCTGCCCCAGGAGCGGCTCGCGCTCGGGGTGGGGGCGGTGGCCGCCGCCGAAGGTATCCTGGCCGACACCCTCGACTACGTGCGTGACCGCACGGCGTTCGGCGCACCGATCGCCAGCTTCCAGAACAGCCAATTCGTGCTCGCCGAGCTGGCGACCGAAATCGACATCGCCCGTACCTATCTCGACGACTGCCTTGCCGAGCATCTGGAGGATGAGCTGACCGCCGCGCGCGCCGCCCGGCTGAAGTGGTGGACCACCGATCTGCAGGTGCGCACCGCCGACCGCTGCCTGCAACTGCACGGCGGGTACGGCTACATGCGCGAATACAGCGTGGCGCGGGCCTTCGTCGACGCCCGCATCCAGACCATCTACGGCGGCACCAACGAGATCATGAAGACGATCATCGCCAAGGACCTGGGCATCTGAGGGTGTGATGGTCACCGATTACAGCGAGCTGCCCGTCGAGGAGGCGGTGCGCGCGGCCCGGGCGGGCTCGCGGCGCCGTCAGGTGCTCGACGCCGCCGTCAAGGTGATGGGCCGCAACGGTTTTCACCAGATGTCCATGCAGGATCTGGCCACCGAGGCCAAGGTCAGCGTCGGCCTGATCTACAAGTACTTCGGCGGCAAGGAGGACCTGCTGCTCGCGACGATCGTGCGGATCCAGGACGCGTTCCGCGATCAGCTGGCACCGGTCATCTCGGCCGCCGGCGACGACGTCGTCGACCAGTTGACCGCGGGTGTGCGCCGGTACATCGAGATCGTCGACGAGAACCTCGACGGCGTCGTGCTGACCTACCGGGAGAGCCGCACCCTCGGGGCCCCGGGTCGCACCCAGATCAAAGACCTCGAAATCGCCACCGCCGCACCGCTGCGCGCGGTCATCGAGGCCGGCATCGCCCAGGGCGTCTTTCGCCGCGTCGACGTCGATCTCACCGTGTTCGACATCATGCTGCTCGCCCACGGCTGGGCGCTCAAGCACTGGCACTTCGGGCCGATCTACAGCGTAGATCGGTACATCGCGCTGCAGACCTACCACGTGCTGACCGGGTTGATTGCCGACGACCGCCGCGCCGACTACGCGCACGTGCTGAAATAAGGTCATGAGAATCACCGCCCGCCCGATTCGCAGCATGGTCGCGCTGCTGGTCCTGGGCGCCGCCGCCGGGATGCCCGCGGCGGGCGCCGATTCCTCGCTGCCCGCGATGACGTCCAGCGGCGCCGGCCCGATCATCGGCGGTGGTTCGACCGCCGGGCAGGGAATCTCGCAGCAGCTCTTCAGCTTTGGCAACCCCAGTGCGGTCCAGGAGGTGGACGGCTCGGACGCGGCGCAATTCATCACGGCCGCGGCCGGGGCGGCCAACCAGCAGCTCGCGGGTCCCTTCTCGTTGCTGCGCCGGGCGTTGACCTGCCAGACCAACAACGCCGGATTCGGCGCCCGCGCCTATCGGCGCAACGACGGGCAATGGGGCGGCGCGATGTTGGTCGCGGCCAAGAGCGCCACCCCGAACGTCGACAGCCTGGTCGCCTGCGCCAAGACCAACTGGCGCAGGACGGCGGCCGGCGGCGAAGCGGCGATGTGCGACAACGGCTGGACCACCCCCACCTCCTACGAAAGCCGCCGTGGCGAGACCTATTACATCCTGCTCGCCGGCACCGCCGCCGACTTCTGCAGCGACCTCAACGCCAAATACAAGAGCAACGCCAACGCGTGGCCGTTCTAGGCCGAGGCGAAGTGCCGCCGAGCGGCCGGTGAAACCGATTGCCCGCTTGACGGTTTCGCCGCGACCTGGCAGGCGCCGATTTGGTGGCCGATTTGAATTCATATCCGGCTGGCGCACACCCGCCGCCGAGCAGCGGGAAATTAGCGTCCCAATATAGCCGCGCCGACTTAGCCGCGCAGGATATTTCCATTTCTCCCCGGCTCGCGATTTTGCTGAAATTCCATTCGCGCCGAGTCGGCCTCATCCGGTCGGCGATCTCGACTCATCCGATTGACGAAGCGGGCGGCGATATTCGCGAAATCCCTTATCTACGAGTCGTTGAGCACGTAAGCTAACCGACGTCGGGCATCAGACAATCGTCTCCCAGACGAAGGGGGTTCTTATGTCACGTCGTACCGGCAAAATTGTCCTCGCCTTGGTCATCGCTCTCGCAGCACCAATGACCTCGGCGTGCACGGTTCCGCTCGTTATCGATTGCGGACCCGGTTTGACCTGCACCGGCGGATAGCAGTGCAGTAACCGAACGGGCCGCAAAGTAATTAGCGGCCTTTCGTTCGGATATACCTTCGCGTATAGCGAAGTCCAAGAGGTGACCGGCCGGAGCCGCGACAAGGATCGCTGATTCAGTGCGACTCCGGCCGGGATCCTGCACCACACAAGTCATTTCGGGCGGCGTCGGCCCAAGCCCGCGAGCAGGCCGATGGGCGGCAGCGCCTTGGCGCGCGCATCCAGTGAAGTGCCGAGATCCGATTCCTTGCAACGGCTTTCGCCGTGTGGCGTCCCTTCGGCCGCTTGCGGTTGTCGCGCGGCGTTCCGGTATTCGAAGGATTGCCTCGCCTTTCTGCCGGGTGGCGTCGTACGGTGGACATGCGCTGGGAAGATCGCTCCCCAGGCCCACGCGTGAAGAAGGGACAGGCATGTCGCGCCATCGTGTCGTCATCATCGGAAGCGGCTTCGGCGGACTGTCCGCGGCCAAGGCGCTCCGGCGCGCCGACGTCGACATCACCGTGATCTCGAAAACGACCACGCACGTGTTCCAGCCCCTGCTGTATCAGGTGGCCACCGGAATCCTGTCCGAGGGCGACATCGCGCCGACCACTCGACTCATCCTGCGCCGCCAGCAGAACGTGCGGGTCCTGTGGGGCGAAGTCTCGGGCATCGACCTCACCGCGAAGACGGTCAAATCCCACCTGATGGGCATGGACACGGTGACGCCGTACGACAGCCTGATCGTGGCCGCCGGCGCGCAGCAGTCCTACTTCGGCCACGACGAGTACGCCGCCTTCGCGCCCGGGATGAAGAGCATCGACGACGCCCTGGAGTTGCGTGGCCGCATCCTCGGCGCATTCGAGGCCGCCGAGGTCGCCACCGATCCGGCCGAGCGCAAACGCCGGCTGACCTTCGTGGTGGTCGGGGCCGGGCCCACCGGCGTCGAACTGGCGGGCGAGATCGTCCAGCTGGCCGAGCGCACCCTGGCCGGGGCATTCCGGACGATCACTCCCAGCGAATGCCGCGTCATCCTGCTGGATGCGGCGCCCGCGGTGCTACCGCCGATGGGTCCCAAGCTCGGCCTCAAGGCGCAACGCCGGCTGGAGAAGATGGGCGTCGAGGTCCAGCTCAACGCGATGGTGTCCGCGGTCGACTACATGGGCATCACGATCGAGGAGAAGGACGGCGGCAAACGTCGCATCGAATGCGCGTGCAAGGTGTGGGCGGCCGGCGTGCAGGCCAGTTCGCTGGGCGCGATCATCGCCGAGCAGTCCGACGGCACCGAAACCGATCGCGCCGGAAGGGTGGTCGTCGAACCCGACCTGACCGTCAAGGGGCACCCGTACGTCTTCGTGGTGGGCGACCTGATGTCGGTGCCCGGCGTTCCCGGCATGGCGCAGGGCGCGATCCAGGGCGCCAAATACGCGGCCACCATCATCAAACAGGCCGCCAAGGGTCACGACAATCCGGCCGAACGCAAGCCGTTCAAGTACGTCAACAAGGGCAGCATGGCGCTGATCTCCCGCTACAGCGCCGTCGCGCAGGTCGGCAAGGTGGAGTTCGCCGGCTTCGTCGCATGGCTGGCGTGGCTGCTGCTGCACCTGTACTACCTGATCGGCCACCGCAACCGCATCGCCGCCATGTTCGCCTGGGGCATCTCGTTCCTGGGCCGCACCCGCGGCCAGATGGCCATCACCAGCCAGATGATCTATGCCCGGCCGGTGGTGGACTGGCTGGAGCGCCAGGCGCAGGACGGCACGCTGGCGGCGGCCGAGCATGTGGACTCGGCGGAGAAACAGGCCGGCTAGCTCAGCGCCCGATCGATGTCGGCGATCAGATCGTCGGTGCCTTCCAGCCCGACCGAGATGCGCACCACGCCGTCACCGAGCCCGATCGCCGCGCGACCCTCCGGCCCCATCGCCCGGTGCGTGGTGGTCGCGGGGTGCGTGACAAGGGATTTGGCGTCGCCGAGATTGTTCGAGATGTCGATCAACTGCAGCTTGTCCAGCACCTCGAAGGCACGCCCCTTGGCCGCGCTATCCGGGCAGTCGAGCGCGAAGGTGATCACCGTTCCACCGCCGGACATCTGGCGCTTGGCCAGGTCGTGTTGCGGGTGCGAGGACAGGTACGGGTAGCGGACCCAGCTCACCGCCGGATGGCTCTCCAGGAATTCGGCGATCCGGAAGGCCGAGGAATTGCTGTGCTCCACCCGGACCGCCAGCGTCTCAAGCCCTTTCACCAGCACCCAGGCATTGAATGCGCTCATCGCCGGGCCGGTGTGCCGCATCAGCTTCTGCACGGGGCCGTCGATGTATTCCTTGTCGCCCAGGATGGCCCCGCCGAGCACCCGGCCCTGACCGTCGATGTGCTTGGTGCCGGAGTACACCACCACGTCGACCCCGAGCGGAAGGCCCTGCTGCAGCAGTGGCGTGGCAAAAACGTTGTCCAACACCACTTTTGCGCCCGCGGCGTGGGCAAGATCGCACACCGCGGCGATGTCCACCAGCGACTGCATCGGATTCGACGGCGTCTCGAAGAACACCGCCGTTGTCGGCACCGCCAGCGCCTGCTCCCACTGGGCCGGGTCGTCGCCGTCGACGAAGACGGTTTCGACACCCCAGCGCGGCAGGATCTCGTTGCACACCACGAAGCACGAGCCGAACAGGCTGCGCGAGGCGACCAGCCGGTCCCCCGCGCCCAGCAACGCGCCCAATGAGGTGAACACCGCGGCCATGCCACTCGCGGTGGCGAACGCCGCAGGCGCCCCCTCGAGCAGGCGCAGCCGCTCCTCGAACATCGTCACGGTCGGGTTGCCATAGCGCGAGTAGACGAAGTGATCCACCTCGCCGGTGAACGACTGCTCCGCATACGCCGCCGACTCGTAGACGAAGCCCGACGTCAGATACATCGCCTCGGCGGTCTCGTCGAATCTCGAACGCATCAGCCCGCCGCGCACGCCGACGGTCGCCTGGCTGACTCCCTCGGGCAGCGCCGCGGGCGTGCGAACGGAGTCGTCGGCCGGCGTCATCGGTGGTTCAGCCCTGTTTCCAGGGCAATCCGATGGCGCGCCAGCCGGTCTCACCCCGGTGGCCGTTGGCGTCGAGCTGGCCCTCGAAACCGTCCAGGATGTTGTAGGCCGGCGTGATGCCGAGCTCGGTCGCGACCTCGGCGGCGCCGATGGAACGGTTTCCGGAGCGACACAAGAACAGCACCGGCCGCTGCGCGTCGGCTTCGGGCGGCGCCACCTGCTCGCGCAGCTGGTCGCCGAAATTCGCATTGTGCCGTCCGTCGGACGAATTCCACTCCAGGAACAACACCTCACGGCCGAGGCTGGACAGATCGGGCACACCGACGAAGCGCCATTCGGCGTCGGTCCGCACGTCGACCAGCACGGCGTTGGGGTTGTCGCTGAGCAGCTTCCATGCCTCCAGCGGGGAGATGTCCCCGGCATAGGAGTGTGCGCGTTCTGTGCTCATGCTCGTATTCCCTCGTTGCTCGTTGTCAGCCACACTATCCGCGCCCGAGTGCCTCCGCCTGCGGGGGGGCTTTGATTGATGCAGCGTCAGGAGCGCTCGGCGTGAGCGGCAACCCAGGCGTCGACCTGTGTCCAAGTTCGGTCGAGCCAAGGGCCCATTCGAGCGGGCGGTGGAATACGGGAGGCCGGTAACACGACGGTGCGGACGAGCAACTGCCGGTGGATGGGCAGCTGCCACCAGGGTCGGGCCCGGCCGTCGGCGCAGAATCCGTTATGGGTGACCACCAGTATGTTGGCGTTCGGGGCGCCCGCCACTGCGGCGGCGGCGCCGCCGCTGCGCGGCGGCAGTGTGTGGGATTGCCGCAGTGCACGTCGGGCAGCGCGGAAGCCGCGAGTGGCGCGGAGTTGGGTGATCGCGTGGCGCCATCGCGGCCAACTGAAGTTCGCACCCTCGGGAAAAAGCAGCATCGCCTGACCGCCGACGAGCGACTCGGCCAGACCACGGATTTGTCGGCGCGCGCGGTCGCCGCGACCGAGGAAGCAGAGGCCTCCCAGTTCGCCGGCGAAGTCAAGCACCGGCTCACACCGAAGGACGGCTTTGAGCACGATCCTCAGGTGCAGCCGGTATTCGATTACGAGCAGCCACGCCACCAGCACGCTGTCTCCCGGACCGCAGTGGCGTGACAGCACGATCAGCGGCTGACCGCGCGGGATCGCATCCGGGGTCGTCGAGGCCGGATCGAGGACGACCTCTACATCGAGTATTTTGCGCGCTGCGGCATAGACGAACGTGAGAATGTCCTCCATCAGTTGGTCACAGTCACGATTTCCTCCCAAAAGCCTTGCGAGCGTGCGTAGTTCGATGACTGCGTACGCCAGCAGCACACCGACCGTGCGCGGGAGTCGACTCGACCGGGTAAGAAGGCCCGTAATGCCTGCGGCAACCAGCAGCAGCGGCCCCGAGATCAAGACGGCAACCATCAAGATGGTCATCAACGGCACCGTGAAAGCGCGACGCAGCATGTTCATCGGTGCGTCTTCAGGTATTCGCGCGTTGCGTCATAGGCGAGTTCGGCGCGTCCCTCGATCCGGCGGGTGTCGCGGTAGCGCAGGTTCGACCACGTCGCGGGGGGCCGCTGCGGCAAGCCGGTCGGGAGCACGTGGACCGTCACTTCCGAACCTACCCGTTCGAGATCGCTCAGAAAGCGATGACGCCGTGAGATCTCGAAGGCGACGAAAGCGACCTCCCACAAGAACCGCGGTGCGGCGAGATCCTCCTCCAAGCGCCCCACGTGCAGTACCCACACGGTGTCAGCGCCGCGAGCGACCGCCCTACCCAGCGGGATGCTGTTCACCAGACCGCCGTCGAGAAAGTGCTCGTCGCCGATGCGGACCGGGGGGAAGACGCCGGGCAGCGCGCACGACGCGAGCACCGGCTCGACCAATTCCCCGCTGTCGAACCAGTGCTCACGGGCACGCTCGACACTGGCCGCCACGCACTCGAACGGCACGGCGAGATCCTCGAATGTCCGCGCCGGGAGGCGTTCCTCCAGCATCCGGCGTAGGGCGCCATTGCCATGCAGCGCCGTTCTGCGGCTTACCAGGCCGGCAAGCCGACCCACCAGCGAACCGCCGAACATGTCGGTGCGGCCCAGCGCCTCCCACATCTCCAACAACCGTTGGACACCCTCAGGGGTTGGGTCAGCGGCGATGGCCGCACCGTTGATCGCGCCAACGGATGTGCCGCACACCAACTCTGGCTGCACTCCCGCCTCCAGTAGCGCGCGCGCCATGCCGACTTCGGCGGCGCCAAGCATGCCGCCCCCGCCGAGCACGAAGGCGTGGAACGTCATCCAGCATGTATACCCCGTCAACCGCTGCGCACTCCGCCGTGATTTCCTGGCCGGGCGGGCTCGGCAGAGCCACTCGCGCGCGAGACGGGCTGATGCCGAAATCACCTGGCCTTCAAAGAGTATTGAGTGACTCATTGCTGCCTGGCATCCGACTTTGTCTTGTACGCGATCCGTAGCCGTTGTTCGGGTCGCTGGGTTTCAGCCCGCAGGGCGTCTGTGTAGTAGGTCTTATCGGCCTCGGTGAGGGGAGGCTGGACGATGCTTCGGGGCCACAGGCGTCGCGCGCGAACCGCATCGATCTCCATCGCGTAAACGATGACGGTTGCCTGAAGCGCGAGCCAGGCCAGGAGCCCCAACACAACGCCGAACATCCCGGCGACGGCCTGAGCGTGACGAAGTTGGTGGGTGACGATGATCCCGGCCGCGGTCAGTAGGACCTGCCATCCCAATGCACTGATCAGAGCGCCCAACATCATTGAGCGGGTCGACACCTGTTCGGCCGCCGCAACTCGGAAGAGGATGAGGAAGAAGCCGAACCCCAGGGCCGTCCCGACGCCGATGCTGACGATTCGCGCCGGTAGGCCACCAAAACCCAGCGACGCTGCGATCCCCGCGGCGGTGCTGGCAGCACCGGTGACTCCGACGATGAGACCCAGCAGCAACAGCAGCCCGACGGTCCTCGCATAGCGAGGGAAGAAGCCGGGCCGGTCGGCTTTGGGCACGGCCCACACGGTGTTGAGCGTCTTCTGCAAGGCGTGGGCGAACCCCCGGCCTCCAATCAGGGCCCCCCCGATCCCGATAACCAAGGACGGCAATGTGCCGCTGAGATGTTCGACTCCGAGCTGATCGTGGATCTGGCCGCCGATGATGGGAAATTCGGCGAGCGCCGAACTCACGGCCTTCTGATGTAACCCGGGGTGGCTGCGTAGCGCCACTCCGAGCACAGCGCTGAACGCCAACAGAAGCGGAAACGTCGCAAGGAAGGAGTTGTAAGCCAGCAGGGAAACGAGATTCCCGGCTTCGTCGTCGCCGAATTTCTTGATCACCGCGATCGGGAACCCGGCGACGTTGTGCCGCTGCTGCCAGTTGTCAAACCCACGAACGATCCGCTCGGCCGGATTTGTTGCGGTATCGCCCATCGTTCATCCTTCGCCGTCCCCGCCCCCCTTTCGCAGTTGGATACCCGAGAACCCAACGCTTGCACCAACTATGAGCCGCTCGTTGGGGCTGCGGGCCGAATCCAGATTGGGGTCGATTGCCTGGTAGACAGTTGTTAAATAGCGCTCGCGGCGGGTACCCGTTCCCAGGTAAGGAGAGTCAACATGCGAGTGTTGAATGGATTACTGGGGACGGTGTTAGGCATCCTCACGGCTGTGCTCGGTGTGGTGTTAGGGATCCTCGCGGCGGTAGTCTGGCTGGTCGGCCTGGTGCTGTGCGTGACAGTCCTTCTGATTCCGCTCGGGATACCGGTCATGAAGCTCGGCGGCCGCCTCTTTGCCCTCGCCGGTAATCTGATGCATACCCCGTAATATCGCGCACGGGAACGCGTTTGCGTCGTTAGCACGCGCGCGCATCCGATTCTGCGACGCAGTTCCGCCTCGCCCCTGCCGCCCGACCGGCTAGCCAGCGGGGCGGCCGGCTCCCCTGCGGTCCCCCGCCCCGACCCTCCAGCCGATTGGAAGGCAACTGTCCGGTGCGGGGCATCTAGCCCCGAATGCGTTTGCTCGTCAGCTCGGCTGATCGCGGGTCAATCGGCTCTCCCCGAAATGTTTAAGGTTGTGCGGCAGGCCGATTCAACGCGATTGCCACTTCCATAGCCGGCGCCGGCTCGAAGTAGCTAAGAGAGAAATCAGAACGGCAGCGGTGTCGTCTGTTGCAAGCCGCCCGCAAATAGGCCCCCGCCCGGCCGGGGCGTCACCAGCATTCGCTACGCGAAAAACTCTGGCGCAAGTCAAATTTGAGACATTAGTGACACGGCTGACGTTTTTGCCTGCCGCAGGTCCTCCGCCCGGTAATGAGCGGGAGCGGTCTTAGTGCTGGAATGGTTCAGTGCTTACGATCGGTACAGCGTCTCGCGAGATACCCTGCGGCCGAACATGTTTGGGCGCCGCAGCGCGGAATTAGCAAAGGAACTGGAGCTATTCGATCGGCTGCGCTTAATTAAACGCAAGCATAATAGCTCGCCATTCGCTGTTGGTGGTGCGTCGCGGCCTTCAGGCGACCGGGGAGACCGGTACGCAGAGCCGCCGATGCGGGTCGCGGCGGCCCTATGCTCCGACGGACCTCCGTTGCCATCGGCAACCTCACTGCGCCACCTTTCAATTGCGCGCGGCGCGACCCTGGCTGTCAATGGGAGAAATTTGTCGAAGTGCGGCCAAGTTCGAATAAGTAATCAAAACTTCAATTAGACGGACATTTAATAGCACTATCACAAAAAGCACAAATTTAGTTATGTAAGGTTATTAGCTACGCTCCCGGATGTGTGCCAACCCCTCGTGCTGCAATAGCTGAGTGAGGTCATACTACGGCTGAATACGCTGTCCGGCAACCGTATATGGGCTGTCTGGACGGCTGGAGGGGTTGCTGGCCACCAGCTCGAGCGGGACCGGAAAAAACATCGGCAAAATCCAGGCATTGCGATTAACGCCTCCACGGTCGGGTAGACGCCGGTAAGCATCGGCGGAAAACCTCGGAAGGGTTCGGGGGTGCTCCCCACAATTTCAAGCCGGATGCAGTCAACAAATGAACCGGCGCAAGGAGAGAACGACATGGCGAACGGAGTGAAGGTCGCGCTGGCGGTCGGAGCCGGATACCTCTTGGGAAGAACCCGCAAGGGTCGACTCGCCCTGATGCTCGCGGCTGCGGGGATAACGGGCAAATTTCCTGCTCGACCGAGCGACCTCGTGGCGCACGGGCTCAAGTCTCTGGGCGGGTCGGCCGAGTTGGGTCAGTTGGGAGAGCAACTGCGCGGTGACGTGTTGGGAGCCGCCCGGTCGGCCGCGCTCACGGCCGTGACCCATCAGGTCGATTCGCTCAATGATCGACTGCAAGGGGTCACCTCCGCGGTTGGTGCGGACGAGGTGCTCGACGGTGTCGGCGGCACTGTCGGCGACACCCTGAATCTGGGTGGTCGACCGCGCCGGACTTCGTCTGACGACGATGAGTATCTCGACGAGGACCTCGATGAGGATGGGGCCTACGACGAACCGGAGGACGGCGGGGACGAAGAACCGCTCGATGTCGACGAAGTGGACGACGACCTCGATGAGGACGACGACCTCAACGCGACCGACATCGATGAGGACGCGGAGGAGGAGGAAGAGCTCCCGCCACCGGTAACCCGGCGTCGAGCGACTCGTCGGGCCTCCGCACCGCGATCCTCGGTACGGCGCTCGGCACGAGCGACGTCACCCGAGGAACCGTCCGTCAGGGTGGCGAGTCGCCGACGTACGCCAACAGCGACGAAACGTTCAACCGTGCGACGAGGACGGTGAAAACCAATGACGCACACTGCTAAGGGAGCGACACGGCGGCCGGGCCGCGGTAAGCAAACGGCTGAATCGAAGCCGGCATCGGGACAACTGCAGGCTGCGCTGCAACAGCTTGCGGGCACATTTACGGATCGGGCGGTTTCCTCGATATCGGGCCGTCTGAGCGGCGCGACGGAACGCCTGACCGATTATGCGCAGAACGGCGGCGGAAGTGGATTGCTCTCCGCCGTAACGGGTGTCGATGACCTCACATCCCCGGTCAAGACGGCGGTCAAAGCAGGATTGAGCAGTGCCGGCGGGAAAGTCACCGACACTGTCAAGAACGCTGCCGGGTCACTGTTCGGAGGAAAAGGCAAGGGCGGCAAGAAGTCCAAGATCACCAATATCGTCGAGCACATCGACGTCGGTGCCCCCGTTGACCTGGTATACGATCAGTGGACCCAGTTCGCCGACTTTCCGAAGTACATGAAGAAACTGGAACAAGTCGAACAAAAATCCGACGAGAAGCTGCGGTGGAAGGCGCAAGTCTTTTGGTCGCACCGCAGCTGGGAGTCCACGATCACCGAGCAGGTCCCCAACGAGCGCATCGTGTGGCGGTCGAAAGGCGACAAGGGCTACCTCGATGGCGCGGTCACATTCCACGAACTCGCGCGAAATCTTACCCGCGTGGTCGTTGTCCTCGAATACCACCCGCAAGGGTTCTTCGAGAAGACGGGCAATATATGGCGGGCGCAAGGCCGGCGAATCCGACTGGAGCTGAAGAACTTCCAGCGCGAAGTGATGATGCACGCGGTGCTCCACCCCGACGAAGTCGAAGGATGGCACGGCGAAATCCGCGACGGTGAAGTCGTTGACGACGGACGACGGGACGAAGACGGGCAAACCAGAGCCGCTTCGCGCCCGAAGCAACAGCGAGCGACCGACCAGAGTCGCACATCGAAACGCACGAGCACCGGTCGTGCGAGCGGGGCGACGAGCTCCGGCCGCCGTCGCGTCGCGGCCAAAGGGGGGAGACGAGCATGACTACCGCGATCCAGCCCGCCGGCGGCGGCAACGGCGCCGGTGGACCGAGTTCAAGCAGCCTGGCCGACGTGATGGACACCATTCTCGATAAGGGTCTGGTCATCGACGCCTACGTCCGCGTCTCACTCGTGGGTATCGAGTTGCTGACCATCGACGCACGCGTCGTCGTCGCGAGCGTGGACACCTATCTGCGGTTCGCCGAGGCGGTCAACCGGCTCGACATCGCCCAAGACGATCCCAAAGCGGGCCTGCCCGAACTGGTGGACGATGTCACGTCTGGAGCCACCAAGAGCAAGACAGAAGGTGTGCTCGAGGCCGCGAGCGAAAAGCTCGGGGGTCTGCTCAACCAAGACAAGCCGCAGCGGCAGAAAGCGACTCGGGTCCGTAGCCAGCGGGAGGACCGATGACCACCTCACAAGCCGACAGTGCGGTATACGTGTACGGGATCGTGCCGGGCGACGTCGAAGTCGAGAAATCGGCTCAGGGCGTCTGTGATCCGCCTGCGCCGGTCGAGGTCGTCCACGAAGGCGATATCGCGGCTCTTGTCAGCGTCATTCCCACCGATTGCGCGCTTGGCACCCCCGAAGATCTGCAAGCCCACGCAAAGCTGCTGGACGACACGGCGGGCGTCGCGCCCGTCCTGCCGCTGCGGTTCGGTGCGGTGATGACGGACCAGGACGCGGTCGCAGAAGAGCTCCTGCGCGAACATCATGACGAATTCGCGCAAGCGCTCGAAGCCCTTGAGGGTCAGGCGGAATACATCGTCAAGGGCCGCTACGACGAACGAGAGTTTCTCACCCGGCTGCTATCGGAGAGCGACGAGGCGCGGCAGCTGGCCGACGACATACGCGACAAGTCCGAAGACGCGTCCCGGAATTCACGGATCGCGCTGGGCGAGCTCATCGCGAATGCCATTGAGGCGATGCGCAATGCGGACACCAACACGGTGGTCGACGAGGTCGAGGGAATCGCCAGCCAGGTCAACCCTCGCGAACCTACGCACGAGTGGGATGCGGCGCAGGTCGCGGTTCTCTGCGAAATCGAACGCCAAGCCGAGCTGGAAGACGTCGTAGCTCGGATGAACGAGAATGGCGGTGGGCTGATGAAGTTGCGATTGCTCGGTCCGGTCGCGGCCTACGACTTCGTCGTCACGGCCAAAGCGGCGGGCTGAGCGATGGGGCTCTTCACCGGGCTCGTGCTGCTGCCGCTGGCTCCGGTCCGCGGGGTGGTGAAGGTTGCCGAAGTCATTCAGCGGCAGGTGGAACAGGAACTGCACAACCCCGCGCGCACGCGCCGGCAACTGGAAGAACTGCAAGAAGCGCGCGAGCGTGGCGATATTTCGCCCGACGAGGAAACCAAGCTGCAAAAGCAGGTCCTGCAGACGAGAGTCAAGCCGGGGACCCCCGAGCCCCCACCTCCTGAGGAGGACTGAGAACCATGACGCAGCGCGCCCGGGCACGATCACCGCGCGACCGCGAGGGCGACGAGCCATCGTTGACGGCGCGTGACGCCGTCGACCTCGCTAGGGAGATCATCGCCGAAATCACCGACGGAGAGCCGATCAGAATCACGTCAGCCGCACCCACCGACGACGGCGGCTGGGTCGTCGAGGTCGAAATCATCGAGGACAGGCGCATTCCGTCGTCCGCGGACATGTTGGCGCTGTACGAAATCGAGCTCGATCCCAGCGGAGAAATGCTGGCCTATCAAAGAACTCGACGCTATATGCGCGGCCGGGCGGACAGAGGAGGTACGTCGGAGTGACGATCTCCCCTGGCAACGATTTCTCGCCGGTGCAGCAGACGTCGGGCTCGGCGCTGTCCAATCCACAGTCGACCAACCTCGGCGACATCTTGGAGCGGGTGCTGGACACCGGCATCGTCATCGCCGGCGACATCCGGGTCAATCTCCTCGACATCGAGCTGCTGACGATCAAGCTGCGTCTTGTGGTGGCGTCTCTGGAGACGGCCAAGGAAGCCGGAATCAATTGGTGGGAGAACGATCCCTGGCTGACGGGAAAGTCATCGCAATTAGAGCTTGAGAACGAACGGCTGCGCGAACGCATCGAAGAGCTCGAAAACGGGAGTGGCCGGCGGCGCGCGGTGGCGGACCGAGCCGCGGAGTACGGGGATGTCGACTGAAGGTGTCTGGGCATATGCGGTCGTCCGCGCCGAAACGGCGGAGCAGGGCTTCGCCGGCTTTCACGGCGTCGCGGGTGAACCCGTACGGGCGGTGCGAGGTACCGGTCTAACAGCCGTCGTGGGGACCGTCGGGCTTGGTGAATTCGGTGAGGAACCGTTGCGCCGGAATCTCGAGGACTTGGACTGGTTGGCCGCAACGGCACGTGCTCACGACGCTGTCATCTCTGCGATCGCACGACGCGGTCCGGTTGTTCCGATGCGGATGGCCACGGTGTTCCTCGACGACAATCGGGTTCGCGAGCTGCTGGAAGCCAGGCGTGACGAGTTCGTTGCCGGATTGGATCGGGTCACCTCACGGGAAGAGCTCGGTGTCAAAGCGTATGCCGACGCCAAAGTACTCACCGGCGAGAACGAACCGGGTGATCGTCCGGGTGAAAAGCTCTCGGGCACAGCGTATTTGATGCGGCGGCGGCGTGCACTCGCCTCCCAGGACGATGCGTTTCGCCTGGCGGCCGAACATGCCGGACGCATTCATGCCGGGCTGTTGAAGCACGCAGTCGACGGAAAACGCAGGCCTGCAAGCGATCACCGCCTTTCTGGAAGAGAGGGCTGGACGGTGCTCAACGGTACGTACCTGGTTGAAAGAGGTGAGGTCGACGCATTCAGAGCGGCGGTCGCCGCGATGGACCGGAACACCCCGGGCATCGAACTGGAGATCACCGGGCCCTGGCCGCCGTATTCGTTTGCCGGCGATGTGGGCGGCTATGCCTGAGGCACTGCCCGCTGACAATAACCGAGAGGTCGCTCTGGTCGACCTGCTTGACCGCGTGCTCGCCGGCGGAGTGGTGATAGGTGGCGACATCACCTTGTCCATCGCAGACGTGGACTTGGTCGTCATCTCGCTGCGCGCTCTGGTCTCATCAATCGGTTCGCTGCTGCCCACGGACGAATTGGTTGACGGTGGTGCCGGATGAACGAACCGAAGTACCCCGCGCGGCGCACGGACGTCGACGCAACGCGCCAGCGCATAAACTCCGATCCTGAATCGGTGGAACGCGGTTTGGTAAGCCTGGTGCTCACCCTCGTGGAGTTGCTTCGTCAGCTCATGGAACGTCAGGCCATTCGGCGGGTTGACCGCGGCGGCTTGACGGACGAGCAGATCGAGCGCATCGGGACGACATTGATGTTGCTGGAAGAGAAGATGACCGAGTTACGCGAACATTTCGGTCTCGCACCGGAGGACCTCAACATCGACCTTGGTCCACTCGGCCCCCTGCTTCCCAGAAACAACTGAAAGGCGAGCCCGGCTGACACGTCAGCCGGGCTCGTGAAGGGCGACCGTCAACGTCTCAGGATGCCGGACCGCCTTCGTCCGAACTTGGCGGCGACGATGCCGACACCGACCGCCGCAACGATGACCTGAACCAGCAGCTCCAGCCAGTCAATTCCATTGGTGCCCGTCGGAATACCCATCGCGCGAGCCAGCGCCGTGCCGACGAACGCGGCACCAATGCCGACGAGAATCGTCAGCCAAATGGGGATGTGTTGCTTGCCTGGAACGACGAGCCGTCCGGGTGCGCCGATCACCAGTCCGATGAGTATCGCGCTGATGACACCGTGGATTGCCATGCCGTCCTCCCACCAGTGATATGAGATGTGCCTCAGATACCCGCGTGTGCGGCAACTAAACTCATGTCTAGTAGTCCCGCCGGCCCGGTGGGCGCGGCGGCCTGACTACGAGGCCGATGGCGCGGTTCCCAACGCGGCAGCTACCTGGCCGGCGCGCTCGCGGGCGGCCGCCACCTCCGGCGCGGTCGCCAAAGCCCGGTAGCCCCGCCCGAGCACCCGCAGGTCACTTTCGGGGATGCTCAGAGCGCCGGTCAGCGCGGCGGGGTCATGCGAGTCGACGGGGTCGATGGCGCGGGCGGCGGCAGGCGACACCATCATGGTGTCCACCGGCAGGCCGAGGATGGTGCGGGCCTGCAATTCGAACGCCGAGAGCCGCTGACTGCGCAGCGTCACCCAGGCGCTGTCGGTCGGGCGTGACGTCACGTCGGCGAAATACACTTCGTCGCCGTTGACCATCAATTCGACCGCGAAGACGCCGCGCCCGCCCAGCGCCTTGACGATCCGCGCGGCGATCGACTTCGCGGCGTCCGTGGCCGCCGCGCTCATCTTCTGGGGTTGCCAGGATTCCAGCACCTGTCCCGCGGAGCCGCGATGACCGATGGGCGAACAGAATTCGATCGCCGGACCGGCCGGGCCTTCGCTGCGTACCGCCAGCAGCGTCACGTGGAACTCGACCTCGACCACGGTTTCGGCCAGCACCCGCGGCTGCCCGGGGCCCGCGTGGGCGCCGATCGCGCGTTGCCACGCCGGCCCGAGGTCTTCGCGCCGCGCGGCCACCGACTGCCCCGGCCCGAGCGGCCCGGCCACCGGCTTGACCAACAACGGATATCCGGCGTGCGCGCCCACCGCCTCGAGTTCGCCCAGCGACCCGGCGAACCAGAACGGCGCGGTGGGCAGACCCAACTCGTCGGCGGCGAGCCGGCGCAGGCCCTCGCGGTCCGCTGTGAGTCGCACGGCGCGGGCGCTGGGCACCAGCTCGGTGTGGTTGGCGCCGGATCCGCTGGCCAGGGCGTCGAGGGCCCCGGCGGCGACGCTGTCGGCCGCGGTCACCACGAAGTCGGGTTGCAGCCGCTGCAGCGCTGCGGACAGCTGCGCGGCGTCGGTCAGCGGGAGCACCAGGGCCTGATCGGCCACACCGTGCGCGGGTGCGTGCGGGTGCGCGTCGACGGCGATCACCCGGGCCCCGAGGCGCCCCAGGTCGATCGCCAGCTCCCGGCTGATCTCGCCGGCACCCAGCAGCACCACCGTCGGCCTGCCGTCGGCGGAGGTGTCCGGCTGGGTTTCGGCGCGCGCGGCGGGTTGCTGGGGTACCACGAGTGCCGTGGTTTCGTCGTCTCGTCCGTCCGTCACGCCGTCAGTCACGGCTCAAGGATAGGTCGGTTCCCGCGGTGCGCCGTCGCGCTAGGGCTGGCCTGGGAGTAACTGCACCATCAGGCCGTTGGCCTCCGCCAGCAGCGCGCCGTCGGCGTCGACCAGTTCCGCGGACACGAACGCTTTGCGCCCCTCGGTGCTGGTGACCCTTCCGCGCACCACCAACGGCGCGTCGATCGGGGTGATCTTGCGGTAGTCGACGTGCAGGAACGCCGTGCGGCTGATCGGCCGGTTCGAGGCGTGCGACACCATCCCGAACATGTGGTCGAACAGCAGCGGCAGCACGCCGCCGTGCACCGCGTAGTTGCCGCCGACGTGAAACCGGGTGAAATGGCCCTGCATTTCGCAGCCGTCGGGCTCATAGCGCGTCAACGTCCACGGCGGCAGCAGCAGACTGCCCATGCCGGGCAGGTCCGGCGTCCGCCCGGCCGGGGCCCGGCCCTCCACGGCGGCCTGAAACGGGCCGAGCAGCTCCGTCAGCGCCGCGACGCGGTCGGCCGCGTCGTCCCACATGGCGTCGTCGGGGTCGGCCGACACGGCGAGATCCTGCAGCCGGCGCATGGCCGCCACGAACCGCCCGAAGCCGGGCCCGGGGTTGGCCACCCCGTATTCGGGAAAGCCGCCGTGGTGTTCGTATTCGGGGTCGAGGTCTTTGGGATCCTGGGCGGCATCCGTCACGGACGGGCCGCCAGGACGTCGCGGCGCACGATGGTCTGTTCGCGCCCGGGCCCCACGCCGATGCACGAAATATGTGCTCCGGCAAGCTCTTCCAGCCGCAACACGTAGTCGCGCGCCTTGGCGGGCAGGTCGTCGAACTCCCGGGCGTGCGAGATGTCCTCCCACCAGCCGGGCAGTTCCTCATAAATCGGTTCGGCGCGCCCCAGATCGCTTTGCGTCATCGGCATCTCGTGGATGCGGGCCCCGTCGATCCGGTAGCCCACGCATACCGGAACCGTCTCCAGGCTGGACAGCACGTCGAGCTTGGTCAGGAAGAAATCGGTGATGCCGTTGACCCGGGTGGCGTAGCGGGCGATGACGGCGTCGAACCAGCCGCAGCGGCGGCGCCGGCCGGTGGTGACGCCGAATTCGCCGCCCGTCTTGGACAGGTATTCGCCGCTCTCGTCGAACAGCTCGGTGGGGAACGGGCCCGAGCCGACGCGGGTGGTGTAGGCCTTGAGGATTCCCAGCACCGCGGTGATCCGGGTGGGGCCGATGCCCGAACCCACGGCCGCGCCGCCCGCCGTCGGATTCGACGACGTCACATAGGGATACGTGCCGTGGTCGACGTCGAGCAGGGTGCCCTGCGAGCCTTCCAGCAGCACGGTCTCGCCGGCCTCGAGCGCTTGGTTGAGCAGCAGCCGGGTGTCGGCGATGCGGTGCCTGAAGCCCTCGGCCTCCTCCAGCAAAGCCTCGACCACCTGGTGGGGATCCAGCGCCTTGCGGTTGTAGATCTTGACCAGGATCTGGTTCTTCAGCTCCAGCGCGGCTTCGACCTTGTGCGTCAACACTTCCCGATCCAGCACGTCGGCGACCCGGATGCCGATGCGCGCGATCTTGTCCTGGTAGCACGGGCCGATGCCGCGGCCGGTGGTGCCGATCTTCTTGTTCCCCATGTAGCGCTCGGTGACCTTGTCGATGGCCACGTGATAGGGCAACAGCAGGTGCGCGTCGGCGGAGATGAGCAGCTTGGAGGTGTCGACGCCGCGGTCTTCGAGTCCCTTGAGCTCGTCCAGCAGTACGCCGGGGTCCACCACCACACCGTTGCCGATGACGTTGGTGACACCGGGCGTGAGCACCCCCGACGGGATCAGGTGCAGCGCGAAGTTCTCCCCGGTGGGCAAGACGACGGTGTGCCCCGCGTTGTTGCCGCCCTGGTATCGCACCACCCACTGAACGCGCCCACCGAGCAAATCGGTGGCCTTACCTTTGCCCTCGTCGCCCCATTGGGCGCCGATGAGGACGATTGCCGGCATGACACGCTCCAAACTGATCTCGCCTGCGTATTGTGGTCCAGCCGGTGACCCACCCTAGCCTGGCGACCGTGCGGGCCGCCGACGGCCAGCTGAGGAGCCGGGCAAATCAGCTTAAGCCAGGACGTGGCGAGACCGGGGTGACAGAGCCGGTAAAGGCGGCCATCGGGTGCGGCGAGCTCACCCGTACGGTGCCGCGACCGGAGCGCCGGCCGCCGCCGGCGGCTTGGCCGCGCATACGCCGGTCCGGGTGGACGCGTCCAACATGAGGCACAGGCCGTTGGCGCCACGACCGCTCTTCGGGCCCGACCAGCTTGGATGCACCGGCTTCCCGTTCCAGCTGATCAACGTCCAGCCATCGTGGGGGCTGCCCTGGATCACGACGATGCCCGTATTGGGCAGCGGGTCGAAGAGCAGGAGCAACGGATCGGGGTTCTTCACGCTCATCATCGTCCCGACGCCGATGGCGAATTCGCTGGAGAACGCCACCTCGGTGATCCTGCCGTTCGCGGCGCGGACCGGGTTGGCGAGGGCACTGGAATACATCGTCTGGAGCACGTCATTGAACCGGCCGGCGTTGGTCGCGGCGTTGCCGTACACGGTTTGGAGCGCGCCGTCGAAACGCCTGCGGAACTCGAACCCGTTGGAATCGGTGGAGCCGGGAGCCAGCATCGGCACGATGCGTAGCCCGAGCATCCACGCGACCGGGGCCAGCAGGTACGCGAGCCCTCCGAGGCTGACCTGCGGCTGGCCGTTGAAAGCGCCGGCGTCGATCTCGTTGAGCCCCGGCAGTGCCTGCACGTTCATGCCCAACGCGGAGGCCAACGGCGCCGCGGTCTGCTGTGTCCTGATCAGCTGCGACGCGAAGATCGCGGCGACGGGGCCCTTCGCCGCGAGAACGCCGGCGACGGTCTGCGCCTGTTGCTGACCGAGCGCGGTGAGCGAGGCGCCCGGCGGCGCCGTGTCGATCAGGCTCGCCGCGTTGGCTGTCGACTGCCCGTGTCGCACCAGGTCGATCACGATCGATTCGTCCGCCGAGGCTGTCGCAGATGCACTGCACAGCAGGACAATCGAAAGCAGCACGGCGCCAACGGGGCACAGCGGCTTCGTCAGCAACGGACGCGCGCGGGGCCGGCACCCGACACGAGCAATGCGGTTCGCGCGGTTGACAAGATGGCGGTAAGTCGGCGAATGGTAATTCTCCGTTCCCTCAACCACTCGTGGCGGGATTCCGCGCAACGTCAGCCCTGTGGCAGGAGTAAAGTATCCGCTTGTTTCCCGGCGGCGTTGCAACAACTTTCGCAGTCCGACACCATGTTGTGACTGTGTCGTTATGGCGAGTGCCCTTCGACATCGAGGGTCATGTCTCGCCAGAGATGTTGGACGACAACGGCATTGGCCGCTTCTTGATTGGATGGACTGTGACGCAAGGAGATCGAGGCGCCGCGATCCTGCTGTTCGGCCAACGGCGCACCTACCGACCGTTGCGGGGCATCCAAACCCACCGCGTCGCCGGTGAAACCGACATCGATGCCGCGATCGGTCCATACCAGCGGCTGATAGTGCTGGGCGGCGACCCCGACCTGGCCGCGGTGCTCACCCGGCTGCTGCGCGCCGAGCGGCTCGACGTCGAGGTGGCCTACGTGCCGCGCCGCCGCACCAGGGCCACCCGGATCTACCGCCTGCCGGCCGGGTACCGGGCGGCGCGGCGGGCCCGGCGCGGTGCGGCGCGCCGGGTGACCCTGATCCGCGACGAGACCGGGTCGGTGGTCGTGGGGCGGGCCGGCTGGGTGCCCGCGGATGACGCGCGGTCGATCCACGGCGAGGCGGTGGTCGACGACACGACGTTGTTCGACGGCGACGTCGAACGCGTGTGGATCGAGCCGCTGCCCGCCGCGCCGGGCCTGCGGGCCGCGGTCGCGGGCCGCCCGTTGCCCCGCTGGGTCACCGGGCGCGCCGCCCAACTGGGCAGCACGGGCGTCGCCGTGGTGCGTGACGGCGTCGCCGCGCCGCGCGCCGCGCGCCGCTCGGCGTTCTACCGCAACATCGAGGGCTGGCTGCTGGTCGGCTAGTTTCGATCGGTGAGCTTCCCCTCCTCCCAGCACGAGTCGGTACGGCCCAGCCCGATCTTCCTGGGCCTGATCGCGCTCACGGGTGTCGGCGCCGCGCTGGCCTGGTCGGCCGGGATCAGCACGCGGCCACTGGCCTATGCCGGGGTGTTCGTCTTCGTGATCGCCGGCTGGCTGGTGTCGCTGTGCCTGCACGAATTCGGGCATGCGTTGACCGCCTGGCGGTTCGGCGATCACGACGACGCCGTGCGCGGGTATCTGACGCTGGACCCACGCCGCTACGCCCATCCGGCGCTCTCGCTGGTGCTGCCGATGGTGATCATCCTGCTGGGCGGAATCGGCCTGCCTGGCGCGGCGGTCTACGTGCGCACCTGGTTCATGACGCCCGCCCGGCGCACCATGGTCAGCCTGGCGGGCCCGGCGGCCAATCTGGTGCTGGCGGCGCTGCTGCTGGCCGTGACGCGGTTGTTCTTCGACCCGGCGCACGTGGTGCTGTGGTCTGGGGTGGCGTTCCTCGCGTTCCTTCAGCTCACCGCGGTGTTGCTGAATCTGCTGCCCATCCCGGGCCTGGACGGATACGACGCCCTGGAACCGCATCTGAGTCCCGAGACCCAGCGCGCGCTGGCTCCGGCCAAGCAGTGGGGCTTCGTGATCCTGCTGTTCTTGCTCCTGGCACCCGTGCTCAATCAATGGTTCTTCGGGGTCGTGCTGTCGTTGTTCGACGTGTCCGGCGTGCCCGACGTCCTGGTGGGTTGGGGCAACGCGCTGACCCGCTTCTGGAGCCGCTGGTTCTGACCCTTGCCATATATGCGCTATTGCGCATATATTTCGCGCCATGGGCGCAGGCCACAACCACACCCCCGCCGTGACTGACGACGCTCGGCTGATCCCGCGCATGATCATGGCCGCGGCGATTCTGGCGGCGTTCTTCGTGGTGGAGCTGGTCACCTCGTTGCTGATCAACTCGATCGCCCTGCTGGCCGACGCCGGCCACATGCTGACGGACGTGGTCGCGGTCTTCATGGGGCTGGCCGCCGTCACGCTGGCCCGCCGCGGCAGCGCGTCGCCCGCCCGCACCTACGGCTGGCATCGCGCCGAGGTGTTCACCGCCGTCGCCAACGCCGGGCTGCTGATCGGCGTGGCGGCGTTCATCCTCTACGAGGCCGTCCAGCGCCTCAGCGAGGCTCCCGCCGTCCCCGGCGTGCCGATGATCGTGGTCGCGCTGGCCGGGCTGGCCGCCAACTTCGTCGTCGCGCTGCTATTGCGTTCCCACTCGTCGGGCAGCCTGGCGGTCAAGGGCGCCTACATGGAGGTCGTCGCCGACACCGTGGGCAGCCTGGGCGTACTGATCGCCGGTGTGGTCACCGTGACCACGCACTGGCCCTACGCCGACGTGGTGGTGGCCGTGCTGGTCGCGCTCTGGGTGTTGCCGCGGGCCGTCGCACTCGCCCGCGACGCGCTGCGGATCCTGTCCGAATCGTCGCCGACCCACATCGACGTCGAGGAACTGCGCACCGCGCTCGGCGCCGTCGACGGGGTCATCGACGTGCACGACCTGCACGTGTGGACGCTCTCCCCCGGCAAGGACATGTGCACCGCGCACCTGATCAGCGCCGGCGACTCCGCGCGGGTGCTGCACGACGCGCGCGCGGTGTTATCGACGCGCGGGCTGGAGCACGCCACCGTTCAGATCGACTGCCCCGATGACACCGACTGCTCAGACAGCTTTTAAAGCCCTAGCGCCTTGCGCGCCTCGGGGTCGCAATCGTCGAGCAGGTCCAGGCAGCGCGAGTACTCGTCGGTTTCGCCGATCGTGTCGGCGGCGCGCGCCAGGGCCGCCACACACCGGAGGAAGCCGCGGTTGGGTTCGTGCGCATACGGCACCGGTCCGAAGCCCTTCCAACCGTTGCGGCGCAGCTGGTCCAGGCCGCGGTGATAGCCGGTGCGGGCGTAGGCGTAGGCGGTGATGGCCTGGTCGTCGGCCAGGGCCTGCTCAGCCAGCTCCGCCCAGGCCACGGACGCCGTCGGATGCGCGGCCGCGACGATGCCGGGCTGCTCACCGGCCAGCAGTTCCGCCTCGGCATCGGCATCTCCGGGCAGCAGGATCGGGTCGGGCCCGAGAAGATCTCCCATCGGCGTCATGGCTCCATTCTGCAGCTCGCCCCTTTTGCCCGCGTGACGCACCTCGGCCATCGTCCCGTGCCGGGTACTCGGTCGCTAAGCTCTGCAACTACCCCACGAAGCGGGAGGACAGTAGTACTCATGCCCAACCCATCCGAACCCGACCGCGGCGGCACGCCGCAACGGCCCGGGTTCGACCCACGCGAGTCTCGCAACGAACCCGCCGACGAGTGGGGGGCCGAGTCCGGCTTCGAAACCGGAGACGACGCCACCGAGAGCGTCCCCATGGTCCCGAGCGACTCCGAGACCGAGACCGTGGTGATCAACAGACCCGACCCGCACAGCGGCCCGCAGGAAGTACCGGACGGCCCGCAGCGCGAACGCCGCTTCACCGCGCCGGGCTTCGACGCCAAGGAAACCGCGATCATCTCCACGACGGCGGAGCCCGCCACCGAGGTCTTCGCGTCGCCGCCCGGACAGGACGGCACGGCGCAGTTCGGGATCCCACCGAAACCCGCTGTCCCGCAATCGATCCCGCCCCGGCTCGGCGGGAAGCTGCGCACTTCCCGCCAGATCAACTGGGGCTGGGTCCTGGCGATCGTCGTGATCGTGCTGGCGCTGGCGGCGATCGCGATCCTGGGCACGGTGCTGCTGACCCGGGGCAAACACACCAACGTGTCGCAGGAAGACCGGGTTCGGCACACCATCCAGAACTTCGACGTCGCGATCCAGCGCGGTGATCTGACCACGCTGCGCACCATCACCTGCGGCACCACCCGCGACGGCTACGCCGACTACGACGAGCACGCCTGGGACGAGACCTACCGGCGGGTGTCGGCGGCCAAGCAGTATCCGGTGATCGCCAGCATCGATCAGGTAGTGGTCAACGGCCAGCACGCCGAGGCGAACGTCACCACGTTCATGGCCTACGACCCGCAGTTGCGGTCCACCCGCAGCATGGATCTGCAGTACCGCGACGACCAGTGGAAGGTCTGCCAGTCCGACAGCGGCTAGCCCGCGCCGAGTGACCTTCCGGCACAGTGCAGGTCGGTGCAGGCCTGGACCACCCGCTCGGACATCGACGCCTCGGCCTTCTTGAGGTAGCTGCGCGGGTCGTAGACCTTCTTGACGCCGACCTCGCCGTCGACCTTGAGCACGCCGTCGTAGTTGGCGAACATGTGCCCGGCGATCGGGCGGGTGAACGCGTACTGGCTGTCGGTGTCCACGTTCATCTTCACCACGCCGTAGCGCAGCGACTCCTCGATCTCCGACGTCAGCGAACCGGAACCGCCGTGAAAGACGAAGTCGAACGGCTTGGCGCCCTCGGGCAGGCCCAGCTTGGCCGCCGCCACCTGTTGGCCCTGAGCCAGGATGTCGGGCCGCAGCTTGACGTTGCCGGGCTTGTAGACGCCGTGCACGTTGCCGAAGGTGGCGGCGAGCAGGTACGTGCCGTGCTCGCCGTGGCCCAGCGCGTCGATGGTCTTCTCGAAGTCGTCCGGCGTGGTGTACAGCTTGTCGTTGATCTCGTGGGCGACGCCGTCCTCTTCGCCGCCGACCACGCCGATCTCGATCTCGAGGATGATCTTGGCGGCCGCCGCCTCCTTGAGGAGCTCCTGGGCGATCGTCAGGTTCTCGTCGATGGGCACGGCCGAGCCGTCCCACATGTGCGACCCGAACAGCGGATCTTCACCCGCCGCCACCCGCTCGGCCGAAATCGCCAGCAGCGGGCGGACATAGGCGTCCAGCTTGTCCTTGGGGCAGTGGTCGGTGTGTAGCGCAACGTTGATCGGGTATCTGTCCGCAATGCAACGTGTGAACTCGGCCAGTGCCACCGCACCGGTGACCATGTCCTTGACGCCCAGCCCGGACGCGAATTCTGCACCACCGGTGGAGAACTGGATGATCCCGTCGCTGCCCGCATCGGCGAAGCCTTTGATGGCCGCGTTCACGGTCTCCGACGAGGTGCAGTTGATCGCAGGGAAGGCATACGAGTCGTCCTTGGCGCGTCGCAGCATCTCGGCGTAGACCTCGGGCGTGGCGATGGGCATCAGACACCTCCTGACGGCTGCTCCTACCCAACCACGGATGCCTGGTCGGCGGCTACCCGGCAGACCGGCGTGCGGGTTAGTCCGGCCTTTGTGCGGGCCAGGGACGTTTCGCCGGTATGTTGAGGAATCATGAGCACCGCCGTGACGGCCCTGCCCCACATCTTCGACCCGATGTATTGGTTGGGCGCCGACGGCGTCTTCGGGTCCGCGGTGCTGCCCGGGATCCTGGTCATCGTCTTCATCGAAACCGGGCTGCTGTTTCCGCTGCTGCCCGGCGAGTCGCTGCTGTTCACCGGAGGCCTGCTGGCCGCGCACCCGAACCCACCGGCCAGCATCTGGGTGCTGGCCCCCGCCGTCGCGACCGTGGCGATACTGGGCGATCAGACCGGGTATTGGATCGGCCGGCGGATCGGCCCGGCGCTGTTCAAGAAGGAAGACTCCCGGTTCTTCAAGAAGCACTACGTGACCGAGTCACACGCCTTCTTCGAGAAGTACGGGCCCTGGGCGATCATCCTGGCCCGATTCGCGCCGTTCGTGCGGACGTTCGTCCCGCCCGTCGCCGGGGTGTCCTACATGCGCTACCCGGTGTTCCTGGGCTTCGACATCGTCGGCGGCATCCTCTGGGGCGGCGGTGTGACGCTGGCGGGCTACTTCATGGGCAACGTGCCGTTCGTGCACCACAACCTGCAGAAGATCCTGCTGGCCATTCTGATCGTGTCGCTGATGCCCGCGTTCATCGCCGCCTGGCGCAGCCACCGGGGGCGCAAGCACGCGCCGAGCACAGACGACCGGGAATCCGAGCGGCTGCCGGCGGCCGAGTAGCCGGCCGCGCGCTCAGACCGCGACTTTGAAGTCGCAGCCCGTCTTGGCGCGAACTTCCTCGACCGTGACGCCGGGCTGCAGCTCGGTGAGCACCAGTCCCTGGCCCGGCTCGACGTCGAAGACGCACAGGTTGGTGATGATCATGTCGACGACGTTCTTGCCGGTCAGCGGCAGCGAGCACTGGCTGAGAACCTTGGGGCTGCCGTCTTTCGCGGTGTGATCCATCAGCACGATCACCCGCTTGACGCCGGACACCAAATCCATTGCGCCGCCTGGCCCTTTGACCATCTTGCCCGGCACCATCCAGTTGGCCAGGTCGCCGTTCTCCGCGACCTCCAGGGCACCCAGGATGGACAGGTCGATGTGGCCGCCGCGGATCATCGCGAAGGAATCGGCGCTGCTGAAGAAGCTGGACCCGGGCAGGCTGGTGATGGTCTGCTTGCCCGCGTTGATCAGATCGGGGTCGACCGTGTCCTCGCTCGGGTAGGCCCCGATGCCGAGCAGGCCGTTCTCCGACTGCAGCGTGACCTTGATGCCGTCGGGAATGAAGTTGGCCACCAACGTCGGAATGCCGATGCCCAGGTTCACGTAGAAGCCGTCGCGCAATTCCCGGGCGGCGCGCTGGGCCATCCGCTCGCGCACGGGGCTGTCGTTCTTCAGGGCGGCGCCGCCGCTCGTGGTGCGGAACTCGATGCGCTTCTCGTAGCCGGTGCCCTCGATGATGCGGTCCACGTAGATTCCCGGGGTGTGGATCAGGTCGGGGTCCAGCTCGCCGACCTCGACCAGCTCCTCCACCTCGGCGACGGTGATTGCGCCGCAGGTCGCGATCATCGGGTTGAAGTTGCGCGCCGTCTTGCGATAGATGAGATTGCCGGCGGTGTCGCCCTTCCACGCCTTGACGATCGCCACATCGGCCCGAATGCTTTCTTCCAGAACGTATTCGGTGCCGTCGAAGACCCTGGTGTCCTTGCCCTCGGCGAGGTTGGTGCCGAACGCCGTGCGGGTGTAGAAGCCCGGGATGCCGGCACCGCCGGCGCGCAGCTTCTCCGCGAGGGTGCCCTGCGGCGTCAGCACCAGGTCCAGCTCGCCGGCCAGCACCTGGCGCTCGAATTCCTTGTTCTCGCCGACGTAGGAGGCGATCACCTTGTTCACCTGCCGGCCCTTGAGCAGCAGCCCCATGCCGAAATCGTCTACGCCGGCGTTGTTTCCGACGATGGTGAGGTCCTTGATGCCGCTGTCGACCAGAGCCTGGATCAGCTTCTCGGGGATGCCGCACAGGCCGAAACCGCCCGCGGCGATGGTGATGCCGTCCTTCAGCAGGCCGTGCAGCGCCGACTCCGCGTCGTGATGGACCTTATTTCTCACAGGGTGCTCCTGTTCTTCGACTCGGCGGAGACGTTACAGGCGGCCTCCATGAGCATCCACCCCGACAGCTGCACCGACAGGTCCCGCTCGGCCACCTCGGACGCCATCACCGCGCCCTCGACGAACTCCGCCTCTCTGCCGCCTGCCGTGGGCAGCTGGGCGTCGCGGTCCCAGAACGGGCCGAACACCGGCAGTCCGTCCACCGTCTGCCGGTTGTCCCAGGCCGACTTCGCGCTGGCCAGCACGATCTGCCGGGCGGTGTCGCGGGCCAGCACGTCGTCGGCCGCCTCCCCCGGCAGCTCGGTGGCCACCAGCGCCAGGTATCGGGCGGTCACCCCGGCGAACAGGCCGCCGTCGCCGCCGCCGGCGCCGGCCAGCACCCCCGCCGGCGCCATGTGTTCGTGCACGGCCGCGACCAGCCGGTGCACCCGGGCGGCGTGGCGCTGTCTGATCTCGACGGCGGTGCGGGCGGCCAGCTCGGTCTCCAGCCCCAGCACCACGCCCTGGCAGTAGGTGTACTGCGCGCGCACCAGCGAGCCGGCCTTGATGCCGTCGAACACCAGGTGCGTCTCCGGGTCGATCAGCGTCTGGTCAATCCAATTGCCCATCTGCTCAGCACGTTTCAGATTTCCCCCGTAGCGCGCGAGGAAGATTCCCGCGGGGCCGTTGGCCGGGGCGTTGAAGAACTGGTCCTGCTTGCGCCACGGGATGCCACCGCCGTCCTCGGGCACCCAGGCCTTGAGGAATTGGGCGGCAAGCTTGGGCAGTGCGCGGCTGCGCTCGACACCGGCGATCCGGGCGGCGCGCTCGAGCGCCAGCGCCAGCCAGGCCATGTCGTCGTAGTAGCTGTTGGTCCACGAGAAGTTGTTGCGCAGCCGGTGCGAGCGCACCTGCCGGTTGATCTCGGTGTGCCGGTGGGGCTGCGGATCGCGCGCCTGGGCGTCGACCAGGCAATCCAGCAGATGCGCCTGCCACCAGTAGTGCCAGGTGCCGAACCAGCGGTCGCGCCGCGTCGCCGGCCAGGCCACCACCCCCAGCTGGGTGGCGGGCAGCCCCCACAGGCGTTTCAGGTGTCGTCGGGTGACAGCGGCTTCGCTGCTGGCCGCGCGGTTGGCCCAGAGCTGATCCATACCTGTCGATCCTGCCCCACACGGATGGCCTCGATGCCTGCGAGTGTGCACTCAGGGTGGCGACACACCGTGCGAGACCGCCGTCGGTGCACGGTCAAAGCCGTGGGCTCACACTCAATCACCAGGCGCGGGTCAGGTCGGCGTGCTGCTCGACCCAGGTGTGCATGGCGATCCCGGCGGCGACACCGGCGTTGATGCTGCGCGTCGAGCCGAACTGCGCGATCGACACCGTCAGCTCCGCGCCCGTGCGGGTGTCGTCGGTGATCCCCGGCCCCTCCTGCCCGAACACCAGCAGGCACTCGCGCGGCAGCGCGGCCTCCTCCAGCCGCGCCGCGCCCGGCACGTTGTCCACCGCGACCACGCTCAGCCCGGCGTCGGCCGCGAAGGCCAGCAGCTCGGCGGCGCTGTCGTGGTGGCACAGCCGCTGATAGCGATCGGTCACCATGGCGCCGCGGCGATTCCACCGTCGCCGCCCCACGATGTGCACGGTGTGCACCGCGAAGGCGTTGGCGGTGCGCACCACCGAACCGATGTTGGCGTCATGGCCGAAGTTCTCGATCGCCACGTGCAGCGGGTGCCGGCGCCGGTCGATGTCGGCGATGATCGCTTCCCGGGACCAGTACCGGTAGGCGTCGACGACGTTGCGAGTGTCGCCCTCGCGCAACAGGACCGGGTCATACCGCGGGTCGTCGGGCGGCTCGCCCGGCCACGGCCCGACGCCGGCGGGCGGGGTCACCGCCCATTCGGTGGGCCCGGGTGGTTCGCTCATCGCTGCGTCCACACACCGGCGTGCGTGCCGTCGATGGCCAGGGTGGCGTAGAGCAGCGCGTCGTTGATCTCGCCCTGCGTGCACAGCGACGCGTTGACGTGCACCGCGTCCAATGAGGCGTCGGGCAGGATCAGCACCGAGGAGCCGTACGTCGCGCAGGCCGGATTCAGTCCCGGTGCGGGCAGGGTCGGCGATGCCAGGAGCATCATCGGGCCGCCGCGCTTGGCGGACTCGTCGCGATAGCGCGCCGCGATGGCCGTCGCCTCCAGCCCCAGCAGCATGTAACCGTTGCCGGTGAACGCCCCCGGGTCGCCCAGCTGCATCTTGGTGACCGGGGTGCCGTCGGCCCGCCATGCCGACAGGCTGGCCGTCTTGACCGCCAGGCCGCCGCTGTCGTTGGCGTTCGTCGGCAGCAGCCCGACCGGAAACGCGACCGGATAGGCCGACGAGCTGTCCGGGATCCGGTCGCGCGGCGAATAGCCGTAGACACCGCGCACCTGGCTTCGATCCTTCAGCGGCCCAAGGCAAACCGTGCCGGTGAGCCGGTCGTGCGGCGCCGAGAGCGGCGAGGGAATGTCACGCACGCCGGTCTTCGCGGTGTCGCAGCTGCCCAGGCCGGCGACCTCCATGGGATGGGCCAGGGCGCCGTACAGCCCGAACCGGACGTCCTCGGGCTTGGCGTGCGGATCCTTGGCCGAGGTGGGGCTCGCGTCGACATCGACCAGCACGTAGTCGCCGTCCCAGCGCAGATTCGACACCGACATGTTCCAGCCGAGCAGGGCCAGCGATTCCCCGAGCCGCGCGCCCTGGGCGCCGTAGGGGCGCACGGGCTGGCCGGAGGACGAGCAGCCGGCCAGACACAGCGCCAGGCAGGCCGCTATCGCAAGGAATGTGCGCACGGTGAAGCCGGCCTAGCTCAGCCCCAGATCGGCGAGGCCCAGCACGCTTCGGTACGGCAACCCCTCGGCCTCGATGGCCTCGGCGGCTCCGGTGGCGCGGTCCACCACGGTGGCCACCCCCACCACTTCGCCGCCGGCCTCCCGGACGGCGCGCACCGCGGTGAGCGCCGAGTTGCCGGTGGTGCTGGTGTCCTCGACGACAAGCACCCGCTTGCCGGAAACCTCGGAGCCTTCGATAAGGCGTTGCAGCCCATGGGTTTTCGCTGACTTGCGCACGACGAAGGCGTCGATCGGGCGGCCCGATGCGTGCATGACGGCGGTGGCCACCGGGTCGGCGCCCAGGGTCAGGCCGCCGACCACGTCGTAGTCCCAGTCGCTGGTCAGTTCGCGCATCAGCGTGCCGATCAACGCCGAGGCGCGATGGTGCAGCGTGGCCCGGCGCAGGTCGACGTAGTAGTCGGCCTCCTTGCCGGAGGACAGCGTGACCCGCCCGTGCACCACCGACAGGCGCGACACCAGCTCCGCCAACTCCTTGAGGTCAGGTCCGGCCACGCCCACTCCCGATTCGTTTGGTGACCGCGCGCATCAGGGTGCGCGGCATCAGGCGCTCGGCGGCGATGATCGCCTTGTACTGCAGGCCGGGAATGCTGATCACCTTGCCGCGGGCGATATCGGCCAGGCTCTGGTTGACCACATCGTCGACCTCGAGCCACATGAACGACGGCGACTTGGCCATGTCTATCCCGGCACGGTCGTGAAATTCGGTGTGCACGTAGCCCGGGCACACGGCGTGCACCGAAACGCCGGTGCCCTGCAGGCCGACGGACAGGCCCTCGCTGAACGAGATCACCCACGCCTTCGACGCCGAGTACGTCGACCCGCGCCCGGGCACCAGCCCGGCGACGCTGGCGATGTTGATGACGGTGCCGGCGCCGGCCTCCAGCATGGCCGGCAGCGCGGCGCGGGTCAGGTGCATGACCGCGGTGACGTTGACGTCGAGCTGGGACTGCAGCAGCGCGGGATCGGCGGACCAGAAGTCGCCGGAGGTGCCGAAGCCGGCGTTGTTCACCAGGACGCGCACTCCCCCGGCCGCGAGCCGGTCGCAGACCCGTTGCCGGCCAGCGGCATCGGCGAGGTCGGCGGGCAGGATCTCGACACTGCCGGAGTGCTCCTGCAGTTCGTCCGACAGCCTGGTCAACCGGCCGACGTCGCGGGCGACCAAGACCACGTCGTAGCCGTCGCCGGCGTAGCGTCGCGCGAACCCGGCGCCGATTCCGGACGTAGGCCCGGTGATCAGGGCTACGGGGCGGGGCATGAGCGACATCCTAATGACGGCGGCACCACCGGGCCCTGAGGTACCCGGGGCCCGCCGTCAGCGCTGATAGTTGCTGGCCTGGTGGCCGTTGCGCCCGGAGGGGGGTGGGCGGCGGATGGTCTCCGAACGCCCATCGGGTCGAGGCTGGTCGCGGCGCAGCGGCTCGGCGGCGCGACGACCGGGCGCAAGATCCGGGCCGAGCAGCCCCGCCACGTCCTGCTGCGCGCGCCGGGGCGGCAGCTCGGCGCGGCCCGCCGGGGCCAGCGGCCGGCTGGGTGAGGCGTTGCGCAGACCCGAGGGCGCGCCGGTCTCCTGTGGGGTCTCTTCGGGCAGCGGCGGCAGCACCCGCAACAGGTCGTTGAACTGGCGCACGGTGCGCAGCCCCTCGTCCCACTCGTTGCGGGTGCTGGTGATCGGCAGGGCGACCAGCGTCCAGTTCTGCTCGTTCCACATGATCTCGGCGCTGTCCGGTGCGGTGTGCGCGAAGGTGACCATGCGGCGGTCGCAGGCCCGCCGGGCGGCGTCCAGATTGGTGGAGTAGACCATCCGCGGCCCGATGGCACCCAACAACCAAATGTCGCTCTCCCGTGGCTCTTTCAGTCCCTTGAGCCGCAGGTCGACGACGACGTTGGTGCCCACCTTGCGGTGCAGCGCGATGACGGTGGCGACCTCTTCCAGGTCGAAGATGTAGACGGCCTCGCCGCGGATCTGACCCAGCACCACGTTCTGGGCGGCGACGTCTCCCACGGTCGACATCACCCCGCGCTTCCAGCGCTTGAGGATGTCGGCCGATTCACTCTCGTAGTCGAACCCGTGCGATCGCGCCCACGACTTACGGCGCCTGCTGCGCCCGCGTCGCCGATCGATGTCGACGTACAGCAGCACCCCCGCGCCGACAAAGCACAGCGCGGAGAGCGTGAACCAGAGGGGGACCATCCAAAACAGGGTATCTGCTATTGGCCCGGAACACAGAAGGCGACCAGGTCACAACCCAATCACAGCTGGCAACAGCTGCGTGTCGCCGGACCGCCGATGGTCCCCCTCCAGCGGTCAGCCCAGGATCAGCGAGTCGCCGTCCGGGCTGACGTTCACCGGAACCGTGTCGCCGTCGTGCACGTCGCCGGCCAGCAACATCTTCGCCAGCTGGTCGCCGATGGCCTGCTGCACCAGGCGGCGCAACGGCCGCGCGCCGTAGACCGGGTCGAACCCGCGCTGCGCCAGCCACTGCTTGGCCGGCAGCGACACCTCCAGCGTGAGGCGGCGCTGGGCCAGCCGCTTCTGCAGCTGAGCCAGCTGGATGTCCACGATCTGCACCAGCTCACCGGGCTCCAGGCCGTGGAAGATGATCACGTCGTCGAGCCGGTTGATGAACTCCGGCTTGAACGCCGAGCGCACCGCGGCCATCACCTGCTCCTCGCTGCCCCCCGATCCCAGGTTGGACGTCAGGATCAGGATCGTGTTGCGGAAGTCGACGGTGCGGCCCTGCCCGTCGGTCAGCCGGCCCTCGTCGAGCACCTGCAGCAGCACGTCGAACACGTCCGGGTGCGCCTTTTCGATCTCGTCGAACAGGATCACCGTGTACGGCCGCCGCCGCACCGCCTCGGTCAGCTGACCGCCCTGGTCGTAGCCGATGTATCCGGGCGGGGCGCCGACCAGCCGGGCCACCGAGTGCTTCTCGCCGTATTCGCTCATGTCGATGCGGACCATCGCGCGTTCGTCGTCGAACAGGAATTCCGCCAGCGCCTTGGCCAGCTCGGTCTTCCCGACGCCGGTCGGCCCGAGGAACATGAACGATCCGGTGGGTCGGTTGGGGTCGGCGACGCCGGCGCGGGAACGCCGCACGGCGTCCGAGACCGCCGTCACCGCCTTGCGCTGGCCGATGACGCGCTGACCCAGCTCGTCTTCCATGCGCAGCAGCTTGGCGGTCTCGCCCTCGAGCATCCGCCCGGCCGGGATTCCGGTCCACGCCGAGACCACCTCGGCGATGTCGTCGGGACCGACCTCCTCCTTGAGCATCACGTTCTCGCGGGCCTCGGCCTGCGGCAGCGCGGCGTCGAGTTTCTTCTCCACCTCGGGGATGCGCCCGTAGCGCAGCTCGGCGGCCTTGGCCAGGTCGCCGTCGCGCTCGGCGCGCTCGGACTCCCCGCGCAGCGTGTCCAGTTGCTCCTTGAGCTCGCGCACGACGTCGATGGCGTTCTTCTCGTTCTGCCAGCGGGTGGTGAGCTCGGACAGCTTCTCCTTCTGGTCGGCCAGCTCGGAGCGCAGCTTTTCGAGGCGCTCCTTGGACGCGTCGTCCTCTTCCTTGGCCAGCGCCATCTCTTCGATCTCGAGGCGGCGCACCAGCCGCTCGACCTCGTCGATCTCGACGGGCCGCGAGTCGATCTCCATCTTCAGCCGGCTGGCGGCCTCGTCGACCAGGTCGATGGCCTTGTCCGGCAGGAAGCGTGCGGTGATGTAGCGGTCGGACAGCGTCGCCGCGGCCACCAGGGCCGAGTCTGTGATGCGCACCCCGTGGTGCACCTCGTAGCGGTCCTTCAGCCCGCGCAGGATGCCGACGGTGTCCTCCACCGACGGCTCACCCACCAGCACCTGCTGGAAGCGGCGCTCCAGCGCGGCGTCCTTCTCGATGTACTTGCGGTACTCGTCGAGCGTGGTGGCGCCGACCAGCCGCAGCTCGCCGCGGGCCAGCATCGGCTTGATCATGTTGCCGGCGTCCATCGCGCCCTCACCGGTCGCGCCGGCCCCGACGATGGTGTGCAACTCGTCGATGAAGGTGATGATCTGTCCGGCGGAGTTCTTGATGTCGTCGAGCACGGCCTTGAGGCGCTCCTCGAACTCGCCGCGGTACTTCGCGCCGGCCACCATCGAGCCCAGGTCCAGGCTGATGACCGTCTTGTCGCGCAGGCTCTCGGGCACGTCGCCCGCCACGATGCGCTGGGCCAGGCCCTCCACGATCGCGGTCTTGCCGACGCCGGGCTCGCCGATCAGCACCGGGTTGTTCTTGGTGCGCCGGGACAGGACCTGCACGACGCGGCGAATCTCGTTGTCCCGCCCGATGACCGGGTCGAGTTTGCCTTCGCGGGCCCGCTCGGTCAGGTCGGTCGAGTACTTCTCCAGCGCCTGATAGGTCGCCTCCGGCTCCGGGCTGGTGACCCGCCCGCTGCCGCGCACCTTGACGAACCCGTCGCGCAACGCCTGGGGCGAGGCGCCGTGGCCGGTCAGCAGCTTGGCGACGTCGGAGTCGCCGGTGGCCAGCCCCACCATCAGATGCTCGGTGGAGACGTACTCGTCGTTCATCTCCGTGGCCAACTGCTGCGCGGTGGTGACGGCGGCCAGCGATTCGCGGGACAGCTGCGGTTGCGAGCTGGCGCCGCTGGCCTGCGGCAGCCGCTCCAGCACCCGCTCGGTCTCGGCGCGAATGGCGGCCGGGTCGACGCCCACGGCCTCGAGCAGCGGCGCGGCGATGCCGTCCGCCTGCGTCAGCAGCGCCATCAGTAGGTGCGCGGGCCGGATCTCGGGGTTACCGGCGGCCGAGGCCGCCTGCAGCGCCGAGGTCAGCGCCGCTTGGGTCTTGGTGGTCGGGTTGAAAGAGTCCACGACGAGCTCCGTTCAGGTACAAAAAGGTTTGCAAAAATGCTTGTCCGCTTGTTCAACGCCGTCAAGGTTGAGTCTGTTCCGCTCAACTCTATCGAGTTTTGGGGGATACCACCGACGGGGTACCCCCGTACCGATGACACAGACGACGCAGCATCCCCACCGGGCCGGCGCCGAGCTCGTCAGAACCCCGCGCCGCGTTCCCCTGACCTTCTTGCTCGCCCTGGCCGCCGGGCTGGCGCTCGCCGGGCTCGTCGCGGTCGGGTTGCACACCGATCTGGCCGGTGGCACTCCCGCGACGACGGTCCCGGAGGCCGGCACACTGCAGGTCAGCGGCTCCGGCATGACGAAGACGATCCCCTGTCACGCCGGCTACCTGTCGGTGAGCGGGCAGAAGAACACCATCACCCTCACCGGGCACTGCACCAGCGTCAGCGTGTCCGGCAGCGGCAACCATGTCGCGGTCGACAGCACCGATGCCGTCAGCGCGTCGGGGACCGGCAACGTCGTTCTCTATCACTGGGGTTCGCCCAAGGTCGACAACGTCGGGACCGCCAACATCGTCCGACAGGGCTGAATCACCGCCGGCCGAGCCTAGAATCGGGGCCCGTGAGCCTGGAGGACGTCGACGCACTACGCGTGCTGCGCGATGCCTTCGCACCAAGCGAACCGGCGTCGGTCGGCGATCCCGGTGAGCTCGTCCACCGCTTCTACACCCATTGGTTCGCCCTCGACGGCTCGGTGCGCGACCTGTTCCCGCCCGAAATGGCCGCCCAGCGGCTCGCTTTCGGCCACGCGCTGCACTGGGTGTACGGCGAGCTGGTCGCGCGCCGCGCCCAGGAGCCGGTGGCGTTCCTCGCCCAGCTCGGCCGCGATCACCGCAAATACGGTGTGCTGCCGCCGCATTACGACACCCTGCGGCGCGCGCTGCTGGCGACGCTGCGTACTCACTTGGGCGCGGCCTGGACCGATGCCGTCGACGAGGCGGCCAGGCAGTCGCTGAACCTGATCACCGGGGTGATGAGCGGCGCCGCGGACGCCGAAGAAGGGCCCGCCTGGTGGGACGGCACCGTCATCGAGCACCTCCGGGTGTCGCGGGATCTGGTGGTGGTCCGGCTGCAGCTCGATCAGCCGATGGACTACCACCCCGGCCAGTACGTCAACGTCCACGTACCCCAATGCCCGCACCGCTGGCGCTATTTGAGCCCCGCGATTCCGCCCGACCCCGGCGGCGGCATCGAGTTCCACGTCCGCCTGGTTCCCGGCGGCCTGGTCAGCCCCGCGATCGTCAACGAAACCCGCACCGGCGACCGGTGGCGGCTGTCCAGCCCGCACGGCGGCCTGCGGGTCGACCGCGAGGGCGGCGACGTGCTGATGGTCGCCGGCAGCACCGGCCTCGCGCCGCTGCGGGCGCTGATCATGGACCTGGCGCGGTTCGCGGTGAACCCGCGGATACATCTCTTCTTCGGCGCCCGCTACCGGTGCGAACTCTACGATCTGCCGACCCTGTGGCAGGTCGCCTCCCACAATCCATGGCTGTCCGTCTCGCCCGTCTCGGAATACAACAGCGACCCCTCTTGGGCCGCAGACTATCCCGACGTCACCCCGCCGCGGGGCCTGCACGTGCACCAGATCGGGCGCCTGCCCGACGTGGTGACCAAGTACGGCGGCTGGGGCGATCGGCAGATCCTGGTCTGCGGCGGTCCGGCGATGGTCAGCGCCACCAAGGCCGCCCTGATCGCCAAAGGGGCTCCGCCCGAACACATTCAGCATGACCCGCTATGGAGGTAGCCATGCACGTCGTCACCCTGCACGATCCCTCGTCGCCGGTGATCGCGCAGTTCGTCCCCGAGGCGGGAATGATCGGCACGTCGCTGCGCGACGCCGGTGTCGAGCTGCTGGGCCAGCGCCGCGGCCTGGACGCGTACATCTCGGACGGCAAGACGATGGGCATCCCGATTCTGTATCCGTGGGCGAATCGATTGGGCGAGAACACCTATACCGCGCAGGACGTCACCGTGACCCTGATGCCGGGAGAAAACGGTGTGCGCGCCGACCCCAACGGGCTGCCCATCCACGGCGTCCTGGCCGCCTACCCCGGGTGGCGGGTGACGGCCGAGAAGGCCAACGAGCTGACCGCCGAACTGGATTTCGGAGCCGATCCCCGATTGCTGGCCGGCTTCCCGTATGCGCATGTGCTGACGGTGACGGCCGAGCTGGCCGACCGGAGGCTGACGGTCCGGACCACGGTCACCGCGATCGGCGACCGGGCGGTGCCGCTGTGCTTCGGGTTCCATCCCTATCTGCAGCTGCCCGATGCGCCACGGGCCGACTGGATCATCGAGACGCCGCCGTTGCGGCATCTGAGCCTCGACGACAAGGGGCTGCCGACGGGCGATTCCGAGCCGCAGCCGGCGCGCGAAAAGGCGTTGCGCGACCAGGCTTTCGACGACGCCTACGACCAGGTGGCCGAGGGGTCGGTGTTCGCGGTGTCCGGCGGCGGGCGCCGCATCGAGGTGCACTTCGAACACGGCTATCCGGCGGCGCAGATCTTCGCGCCGCCGGTCGACGACCCCGCGAAGGCCATCGTGTGCTTCGAGCCCATGACCGCACCGACCGATGCGCTGCGCCGGGGCGGCTACCGCTGCGCGCGGCCGGGCGAGCCGGCCGTCACGCAGTTTTCGATCCGGGTGTGATCACACTGACCACTTGTATCCCTGCAGTCGCTGCCTGGTGGTCACCAGGTGAATGCGAAAAGCGCTAGCACATGCGCTAGCTTTTTCGGCGAACTTTGTATGTCTTCGGAGACCGGAACCCTTGGGGCGAAAGTGAATCCGAGCGAGAATCAGCGTCCCCGGCGGGGCTGCCACACCACCAGCGCGGTGCTCTTGGGCACCACCGCCACATCGCGGCGCTGGCTGGCCCGGGTCTGCGCCAGCTCCTCGGTCAACTCCTTGACCCGGGCCTGCAGCGCCTCGACCTGATTGGTCAACTCGATGATGCGCTTGATGCCGGCGAGGTTGACACCCTCGTCCTGCGAGAGCCGTTGCACCTCCCGCAGCAGGTCGACGTCGTGCTCCGAATAACGCCGTCCCCCACCGGAAGTCCGGCGGGGGCTGACCAGGCCGAGGCGGTCGTAGGTGCGCAGCGTCTGGGCGTGCATGCCGGCCAGCTCGGCGGCCACCGAGATCAGGAAGGTCCGGGCATCCTCTTTGCGGTTCTTGGCCATCAGCGATTACCCGCCCATCCCGCCCGCGGGTCGAAGCCGCTGGAACGCTCGGCGGCGGCGTACGCCTCCAGCGCCTCCTGGGCCGCGCCCTCCAAATTGGGTGGCACGGCGACCTTTACGGTCACCAGCAGGTCACCGTTGCCGCCGCTGCGCTTGGGCACGCCACGCCCGCGCACCCGCAGGATGCGGCCGTCGGCGGTGCCCTTGGGCACCCGGACGCCGACCTTGCCGTCCAGCGTGGGCACCGAAATGGTTGAGCCCAAAGCCAACTCGGTGAAGCTGACGGGAACCGTCACCGTGAGGTCGTCGCCGTCGCGTCCGAACACGTTGTCCGGGCGCACATGCACCGTGACGTACAGGTCACCCGACGGCGCCCCGCGCAACCCCGCCTCGCCCTGGCCGGGCAGCCGGATGCGCTGTCCGTCCTCGACGCCCGGTGGGATCCGCACGTTGATGGTGCGGGTGCGGGTGGTGACGCCGGTGCCCTTGCACTCGTCGCAGGGGTGCTCGATGATCGAGCCGCTGCCCCGGCAATCGGTGCACGGTTCGGAGAAGCCGAACGCGCCCTGGTTGCGGTTGATCACGCCGGAACCGTTGCAGGTGGGACACACCTTTGGGCTGGTGCCCGGCCGCGCGCCACTGCCATGGCAGTTGGTGCACGGCGCCGGGCTGGTCAGCCGCAGCGGCATCGCCACGCCCTTGGCGGCCTCGACGAAATCCAGCTGGGTTTCGGTCTCGAGGTCGTTGCCGCGGCGCGGCCGGCTGGGCCGGGCGCCTGAACCGCGCCCGAACAAGCCGCCGAACAGGTCACCGATGTTGGTGCCGCCGCTTCGGCCGGCGGCATCGAACAAATCGTTGAGGTTGAACTCAGCGCCGTCACCGCCGACGTTGAAGCCCCCGAACCCGCCGCTGTCGAACCGGCGCCCGCCAAAACCACCGCCGGCGAACAGCCTTCGGGTTTCGTCGTATTCCTTGCGCTTGGCCGGATCCGACAAGACGTTGTGCGCCTCGGAGACCGCTTTGAAACGTTCGCCGGCGGCGGGGTTGTCGGGGTTGGCGTCCGGGTGCAGATCGCGCGCCAACTTGCGGTAGGCGCGTTTGATCTCTTCGGGACTGGCGTCAGAGGAGACGCCCAGCTCCTTATAGAAGTCCTTTTCGACCCATTCACGCTGGGCCATGTCGCGTCACCCCCTCACCACTTCCTTCTGGTCTCTCTTCCAATGTGCTGATTGTGTGGGCTAGTCACCGGGTGTGCCGGCGTTATCGTCCGATTCGGCCGGCTCGGTTTCCCCGGCCGCCGCGGCGGACTCACCGTCGACTGTCGCCGCGTCGCCGTCGTCGTCGACCGTGTCGACGACGCCGACCAGAGCGTGGCGCAGCACCTGCTCACCCAGTTTGTAGCCCTGTCGCATGACGGTGCCGATCACCGGTCGGGAGCCATCGCCTTCGTGCTGAACGGCTTCGTGCAGCACCGGGTCGAAGTCCTCGCCTTCCTCGCCGAACGCCGTCAGGCCGAGGCCGGTCAGCGCGGTCTCCAGCTTGTCGGCGACCGACTTCAGCGGTCCGGATTCCAGATCACCGTGCTTGCGTGCCCGGTCGAGATCGTCGAGCACGCCCAGCAATTGGTTGACGACGGCGGCCTTCGCCCGGTCCGCCGCGGCCTGCTGGTCGCGGAGCGCCCGCTTGCGGTAGTTGGCGAAGTCGGCCTGCACCCGTTGCAGATCGGCGGTGAGCTCGGCGACTTTGCCCTCGGGTTGGGCCGCCGTCTCGCCGGCCGGCGCCCCTCCCGGCGTATCGCCGGGAGGGGGGACCTGCCGTACTTCACCGGTCTCAGGATCGATTCGCCGCTTGTCGGTGACCGTCACCTGTTCCTGTGGGTTGCTTTCCGTCACTTGGACTCCCGGTCATCGTCGACCACCTCCGCGTCCACGACGTCGTCAGCGGACCCAGCCGGGCCGCCGGCCGCGCCGCCACCGGCCTGCTCACCGGCAGCCTGGGTGGCCTCGTAGATCGCCTGTCCGAGCGCCTGGGACTCCTGGCCCAGCTTCTCCATCGCCGCCTTGATGGCGGTGATGTCGGTGCCGCCCAGGGCCGTCTTGGCCTCGGCGATCGCGGCGTCGACCTTGGACAGCGTGTCCTCGGGGACCTTCGAGCCGCCCTCGGCCTCGCGCTGATCCTTGACGAACTTCTCCGTCTGGTAGACCAGCGATTCGGCCTGGTTGCGGACGTCGGCCTCTTCACGACGCTGACGGTCCTCCTCGGCGTGCGCCTCGGCGTCCTTGATCATCCGGTCGATCTCCTCCTTGGACAGGCCGGAGCCCTCCTGGATTTTGATCGTGTTCTCCTTGCCGGTGCCCTTGTCCTTGGCCGTGACGTGCACGATGCCGTTGGCGTCGATGTCGAACGTGACCTCGATCTGCGGGACGCCGCGCGGAGCCGGCGGGATGCCGGTCAGCTCGAAGGAGCCGAGCAGCTTGTTGTGCGAAGCGATTTCGCGCTCACCCTGGAACACCTGGATCTGTACCGACGGCTGGTTGTCGTCGGCCGTGGTGAAGGTCTCCGACCGCTTGGTGGGGATGGTGGTGTTGCGCTCGATGAGCTTGGTCATCACGCCACCCTTGGTCTCGATACCCAGGCTCAGCGGCGTAACGTCAAGCAGCAGAACGTCTTTCACCTCGCCCTTCAACACTCCAGCCTGAAGAGCCGCTCCGACCGCTACGACTTCATCGGGGTTGACGCCCTTGTTGGGCTCCTTGCCACCGGTCATCTCCTTGACCAGTTCCGACACCGCGGGCATGCGGGTGGAACCACCCACCAGAACCACGTGGTCGATTTCGGAGACCGAGATACCGGCGTCCTTGATCACGGACTGGAAGGGCTTGCGGGTGCGGTCCAGCAGATCCTGTGTGATGCGCTGGAATTCGGCGCGGGTCAGCTGCTCGTCGAGGAACAGCGGGTTCTTGTCCGCGTCGACGGTGATGTAGGGCAGGTTGATCGAGGTGCTCTGCGAACTCGAGAGCTCGATCTTGGCCTTCTCGGCGGCCTCACGCAGCCGCTGCATCGCCATCTTGTCCTTGGTCAGGTCAATTCCGCTGGTGCCCTTGAACTTATCGACCAGCCACTCGACAACGCGGTCATCCCAGTCGTCCCCACCGAGGTGGTTGTCGCCACTGGTGGCGCGGACCTCGACCACACCCTCGCCGATCTCGAGCAGCGACACGTCGAACGTACCGCCACCGAGGTCGAAGACCAGGATGGTCTGTTCCTTCTCGCCCTTGTCCAGGCCGTACGCCAGCGCGGCCGCGGTCGGCTCGTTGACGATGCGCAGCACGTTCAGCCCGGCGATCTGCCCGGCTTCCTTGGTCGCCTGGCGCTGGGCGTCGTTGAAGTACGCCGGCACGGTGACGACCGCGTCGGTGACGTCCTCACCCAGATACGCCTCGGCGTCGCGCTTCAGCTTCATCAGCACGCGGGCGCTGATCTCCTGAGCGGTGTATTTCTTGTCGTCGATCTCGATGGACCAGTCGCTGCCCATGTGCCGCTTGACCGAACGGATGGTGCGGTCGACGTTGGTGACCGCCTGGTTCTTGGCGGGCTGGCCGACGAGCACCTCGCCGTTGCGCGCGAACGCGACGATGGACGGCGTGGTCCGCGAACCCTCGGAGTTGGCGACGACGACCGGGTCACCGCCCTCGAGGACTGCGACGACGGAGTTGGTGGTCCCGAGGTCGATACCGACCGCACGAGCCATAGTGATTCCTCCTGAATGTGTAGAGCTTGTTTGGTGCCACTATGCTGAGTGAACCAGGCTCAAGCCTGCCCCTAGGGCCGGTGGGCTGTCAACCCAGTATTGAGTGTGGTTCGCTCAACTTGTCGATCATGTTAACGGCGGTTGGTCCCGCCTTGTTCCCGGGGGTGGCTAAATACTCGGGCCTCGCCGGCAACTTCCTCGATCAGCGCGAGCAGCGCCCGGGTGGCCGCGCTGGCCTGCCGGGTCGCCGAGGTCGCGACGTAAAGCCGCCACTGCAGGTCAGGACCGGTGATCCGGACGCTGACCAGGCCCGAGCTGTCGATGCCCTCCAGGATGGACCAGCTCAGAAAACCGATCCCCAGCCCCTTGCGAATGCAGGTCGCCGCGGTGCCGATGTCGGCGACCTCCACCGCGACGGTCCGCTCGACACCCGCGGCCGCAAACGCGTTGTCGACCACGGCGCGGTTGCCGTATCCCGGCGGCCCGTCGACGAAGGACATGCCCGCCAGGTCGGCCAGCGAAACCGCCTTGCGCCGGGCCAGTGGGTGTTCGGCGGGCACGACCAGCAGCAGGGGCACCGAGGCGACGAGCCGGACGCGCAGGTCAGCCGGCGGCGGACCGGTGAAGACCAGGAAGGCGACGTCGAGGTCGCCGTCGCGCAGCTGATCGGCCAGGCCGGCCGACCCGGCGCTGGCCGCGCGCAGGTGAACCACGACGTCGGGATGGCGGGCGTGCAGCTCGGCGAGCACGGTCGGCACGTCGATGACGCTGACCGACGTCAGCGTCCCGACCGTGACGGTGCCGCGCACGGTGCCCCGGGCGGCACCGACCGCGTCCTTGGCCGCGCCGACGGCGTCGAGGGTGGCCCGGGCGTGGGGTCGCAGCGCCTCGCCGGCGGGGCTCAGTGCCACGCCGGCCGCACCCCGGACGAACAGCTCGGCGCCCAGTTCGCGTTCGAGCGCCTTGATGGTGGCCGACACCCCGGACTGCACGACATGTAGGCGCTTGGCCGCCGCCGTGAAGCTTCGGCTGTCCGCGACGGCCAGAAAGTACTCGAGATGGCGAAGCTCCACACCCGCGATTATCACCGGAGATGATGGCAACCATCAGAAGATATCGTTGGTGCTGATCACACCGCCGGGCATACCGTGACAATGCCCATGGACCAGCACGCCCCCACCGAGATCAGCACCCGCTGGTCGTCGGCGTCCGCCGACGACAGATTCGTCGTGGAAGACCCCGCCACCGGCCAGGTCGTCACCGTCGTGCAAGGAGCCGGTACCGAGCAGGTCGACCAGGCCGTGCGGGCGGCGCACGCCGCCCACCTGGCCTGGAAGCAGCGCCCGGCCCGCGAACGCGGCCGCTACCTGCGGCGGATCGCCGACGTCATTCGCGCGCACGCCGACGAGATCGCCGCCCTCGAGTCGCGGGAGATGGGCAAGCCGATCAGCCAGGCGCGCGGCTTCGACGTCGAAGCCGCGATCGGAATCTTCGAATACTTCGCCGGCATGGTCGAGGTGCTGCCGAGCCAGGCGCGCGACTACGGCCCGGTTTTCGACGTGACCACGCTCGAGCCCTACGGCGTGATCGCCGGCATCGTGCCGTTCAACTGGCCACCGATCCACACCGCCGGAAAGGTCGCGCCCGCACTGGCCGTCGGCAACGCCGTCGTGCTGAAACCCCCGGAGCAGACGCCCTCGGTGGTGCTGCGCATGGTCGAACTGATCCAGTCGGTGCTGCCCGATCCGGTGGTGCACGCCGTGCCGGGCGGCGGTGAGGTGGGCGCCGCGCTGGCCGAGCACCAACTGGTGGGCAAGATCTCCTTCACCGGATCGCCACTCACCGGTTCGGCCGTGCTGCGCACCGCCGCCGGCAACCTCACGCCGGCGCTCATGGAGTTGGGCGGCAAGAACCCACTGCTGGTGTTCGGCGACGCCGACCTGCACGCGGCCCTGCTGGCCGCCATCGACGGCGGCTTCTTCAACCAGGGCGAGGCGTGCACCGCGGCGTCACGAATCCTGGTGCAGGACAACATCTATGCGGAGTTCGAAGCGAAGCTGTGCGCCGCGGTGCGCCGGCTGCGGGTGGGCGACGGCGCCGACCCCGCCACCGACGTGGGCCCGCTGGTCACCCGGGCACAGCAGAAGCAGGTCCTGGAGTACCTCGGCATCGGCGTGGGCGAAGGCGCCCGCATCGCCGCCCAGGCGCCGCTGCCGCAGGATCCCCGGCTCGCCGACGGCTTCTACGTCGCACCGACCGTGCTGACCGGCGTCACACCGGGCATGCGGGTGGCCCAGGAGGAGATCTTCGGCCCGGTGGTCGCCGTGATCCGGTTCGGCGACGAGGCCGAGGCGGTGCGCATCGCCAACGGCACGCCCTACGGGCTGGTCGCCGCCGTGTTCACCGCCGACGGCGACCGGGCGCTGCGGGTGAGCCGGCAGATCCGCGCCGGGGCCGTCTTCGTCAACAACTACGCCCGGGTGGCGATCGGCAGCGGATTCGGCGGCGTCGGCCACAGCGGGTTCGGCCGCGAGCACGCCCAGGAGACGCTGGCCGAATACGGCTACACCAAAACCATCCGCCTGGCCGCCAACCACGACGAGCTGCCGTGCTGGAACGCAGCCACCCGAGTCCTCGAAGGGTAGATCAGATGCGTGTCATCGCGCTCGAAGAGCATTACGCCACAACCGAATTTCTGGAAGGCCCCGGGTACCGGCACGCGTCGCGCCCGGGCTTCGCCGAAACGCTGAGCGACCTCGGCAACGGCCGCATCGCGGCGATGGACGAGGCCGGGGTGGACCTGGCGGTGCTGTCGCTGGCCGCGCCCGGAGTCGAGCAACTGGATCCGGACGAAGCGGTCCGGATGGCCCGAGACTCCAACGACCAGCTCGCCGCCGCGGTGCAGCGGCATCCACATCGGTTGGCGGGCTTCGCCACTCTGCCGACCAGCGCCCCCGACCAGGCGGCCGAGGAACTCGAGCGCGCGGTGCGCGGGCTCGGCTTTCCCGGCGCGGCGATCAACGGGCACAGCCGGGGCCGCTACCTGGACGACCCGTTCTTCGAGCCCGTCCTGGCCCGCGCGGCCGCCCTGGACGCGCCGATCTACCTGCATCCGACCATCCCGCCGGCGGGCGTCATCGAGTCCAGCTACGCCGGCTTCGCCGAGCCCGTCACGTTCGCGCTGGCCACCGTGGGCTGGGGGTGGCACATCAACACCGCCACCCACGCGCTGCGCATGATTCTCGGCGGCGTGTTCGACCGGCACCCGTCGTTGCAGATGATCATCGGGCACATGGGCGAGGCGACGTCGTTCATGCTGCCGCGGTTCGACGCCACGCTGAAACCGGAGCTGACCGGTCTGCAGCATCCCGTGAGTTCCTATCTGCGAGAGAACTTTCACTACACGTTCGCCAACTTCAACGACCACGCGACGTACGCGAACCTGGTGGCGCAGGTGGGGATCGAGCGGGTGGCCTTCTCCGCCGATTACCCGTTCGGGTCGATGGTCAACGCCCGCGCCTTCCTCGACGGCCTGCCGCTGTCCGACGACGAGCGGGCCGCCATCAGCCACCGCAACGCCGAGAAACTGTTGGGGCTGTAGCGCTCCGGTCCGGCGGGTCGGTCACGCGGTGATAAACCTGGGCCATCGGCTCGGTATCGATAGCTGCGCCAGGGCAGCGACTTTCGCCTCTCGGTGCGTAACCTGAGTGCCGCTATTCGAATCGTCTGGGGAGCGGCGGGTGCGGTTTTCGGAGAATGCGCGGCGAAGCCTGGCCGGTGGTTCGCTGCTGCTCGTAGCCCTGGTGGGCGGTTCGGAACTGGTGTCGGGCTGCAGCTCCATCATCGGGGGCCGGCCGGTGGCCTCGCCCGGCGCGGGACCCACCGAACCGTCTTTCCCCACCCCCAGATCCACACCGCCGTCGGCCACCGCCGCGCCGGCCCCTGGCCCGTCCGCCGCGCCGAGCAACCCGACCAACCCGGCGGGCGCCATCCCGCTGCCACCCGACCAGAACGGTTACGTGTTCATCGAGACCAAATCCGGCGTGACGCGCTGCCAGATCAACAAGGACACCGTCGGCTGCGAGGCACCGTTCACCAACTCCCCGCTGCAGGACGGTGAGCACGCTAACGGCGTGAGCATCAACACCGGCGGCAAGGTGCAGTGGGTGCTGGGCAACCTGGGAGCCATCCCGACCGTCACCATCGACTACAAGACCTACGCGGCGCAGGGCTGGACGATCATCGCCAACGCCGACGGCACCCGCTTCACCAACGACCAGACGAAGCACGGCATGTTCGTCAGCGTCGAGAAGGTCAACACGTTCTAGGGGCCTGAAACGCAGCCGTCCCAGACCAGGTCGCCGTCGGGTCGGCGCCGGGCACCCTCCGCGGGGCGGTGCGGACTGAGCCGGCCGTCCGGCATGAGGTGCCGCACGGGCACCCCGCGCCCGAGCACCGCCACGTCGGCGATCAGCCGCCGGTGGCAGCGCCACCAGACGCTCTCGCTGCACATCACCGCCGTGGTGTGCCTGCCCGCGTCGGCCAGGACCTCGTCCAGCGCCGCGCCGAACTCCGGCGTCCGGGTGTATGCGGCGTACGCCCGGAACGCGGCCACCGTCCACCAGCTGTCCGGCTCCGGTTCCCCGGCCGCGATATGCCGCCGCCCGCCGAGGCGGGGCTCCCACCGATAGTCGATGCCGGATTGCGGCAGCCAGGATTCCAGGGCCTCCCGCCGCACGTCCGGATTAGTCCGACTGGCCGGGTATCGCCGCACGTCCACCACCAGCGCAACTCCCGCTCCGGCAAGCAACTCCGTCAGCCGCTCCCGGGCGGCCGCCCCGTGGCCCACGGTCAGCAACACCCGCTCCATACGGACAGCTTGCCCGGGATAGCCGATGGTGCCGACTCGAGAGCGCGAGGTGAATTGATTACCAAGCCTGCGTTAGTAATGTGACCCATGAGCTCGGGAGGGGTGGCGATGCGAACGGGGTCGGTCAGCAGTCGGGCGAGCAGCTGACGACCCCATGCAACTGCAATATCTCAGCATCCCGGCGCTGATCGGCGTGGCCGACGGAAACCCCTGGGCAATCAATGCGAGCCTGCAGGCGGGTAGCCCGTCGCAGATTTCCAACTTGGCCGAGGCGTTTCGTCGCGCCGGCCGATGCACGAAGGAGGCCAACGACGCCTTCGAGCAGGCCCGCACCCGGTTCGAGGCCGCCTGGAACCACCAGAATGGCGATCATCCGATCACCGGCTCCGACGAAGTACAGCGGGTGACGAAAGCCCTTGGCGCGCAGTCGCTGCAGATACCGAAGATCGGTGCGGACCTGGAGAACATCGCCGCGACGTTGGCCGAGGCCCAGAAGACCGCGGCCGGCCAGATCGCGTCGCTGGAAGCACAGCTGCAGAACCTCGACGATCTGATCGGCGAAGCCGACGAGATGGAAGACGACGAGGACCTCAGCCAGGCCGACTTCGATGCGCTGGAAGCGTTTATCGCCAGATGTGAAGACGACGCCGTTGCCGACACCAAAGCCGCCCTGACCCAGCTGCAAGCAACACGCGACGGCTACGCCAAGTCGTTTCAGGACGCGATGGGCACCCTGCATGCAGACGGATATGACTCCGTCGGTCCCCCGGCAGCACCCGCCCCGGCGGGACCCGGCCCGGCGGCCGGCGAACCGCCCGGCGGGGGCCCCAAGTTGACCCCGACGCCGGGGGATGTGGCGATCGCGGGTGCGGGCACGGTGGCCGGAGGTACCGCTGACGGCGTGCGTCAGGCGGCGACCAACCTGATCGCCGAGTCGCCCGGCACAGGTCCCGGAAAGGCCGATCCGGGCTTATTGAAGTGGCTGGAGGATCCGAAGATCGGTGGCGTCGAGATCAAGGGATTCTCCCGTGTCGGCGGGGTGGTTGCCGCGGCCAGCGCGGTGCCCGCCGTCATGTCCGACATCCATGACGGCAACTCGGTCCCGGAGGCCGTCACCCGGGAGGGTGTCGGTGTCGCCGCCGGGCTATGGGCGGGTGCGGAGATCGGCGCAGCGGTCGGATCGGTCGTTCCGGGCGCGGGGACCGCGGTCGGCCTGGTGGTCGGCGCCGGTGCCGGAGCGGTCGCCAGCTACCTGGCATCCAAGGGCGTCGAAGCGGCCTGGCACCCCGTCGCGGATGCGGTCGGTAGTGCGGTGCATGGCGTGGAATCGGTCTTCGGTTTCGGGTAGGGGCCACGTTCGATGCGATTCGATGAGTTTGTGCGGCAGTCCGGCGTCTCGGTGTCCCCGGTCGATCGGTTTGTCGGGTTTGTGGTGGATGTGGGGGTGCCGCGGGGCTGGGAACCCTTCGACTCGGCGGTCGGAGCCCGTGTGTGGATCTGTCGCAGCGATCCGTGCATCGACGTGTTCTGCGCGAACGCGGTGTTGACGATGCATCGTGTCGAGGCCGCTGTGGACCCCGCCGAAGCGTTCGCGATGCTGGTTGAGCAGCAGTTGCAGACGGCGCCGGACTGCAGTGAGCTGCGCCGCGAACTGACCGCCGCCACCGAGGGCGCCGGGATCACCGGATTACTCGCGATGCAGATCGAACACGAACTCGGCACCGTCGACAGCGTGTCACGATCGAGAATCATCACGGCTGAACAGGAGACGCTGATTACGCAATTGACGGTGACCGCGCTGCACGATTCACCGGTGGACAGGACACAGATCCGGCTGAAGGTCCGACCGGGTCCGACGCCGGTCCCCGCGCCCGCCGGCCGGCACCGCGCCCCGGTAATCGCAAAGCGGGACGGTCACTGATGGCCGCTGGCGGGGCGAAGGGCGGTTGGGGGCGGGTGCTGCGCTACTCCTTCGGAGGTTTCCTGTGCCTGGTGGCGGGCGTCAACTTGCTGGTCGGATCGACCTGGTATCTGCCCCTCGGCGGCGCGGTGACCGGCGGCATCATCCTGATCGGGGGGCAGCGCCGGATTTTTCGGCCCGGGGTCAGCCGGGTCGGCGACGAGATCGTCTGCCGCTACATCCCCTGGTACGAGGGCAACGCGTACATCGCGCTTGTGCTGGTCCCGCTGCTGGGCGTCGCCTCCCTTGGGGCGGGGTATGCGCCCGGCAATCCGGCATGGCTTCGATTCACCGGCATCCTCATCTTGGCCGTGACCCCGCTGACCGGGTACGGCATCGTTCGCATGTGGCGGCGCTGCCTCCTCCGCATTACCCGGACGGCGTTGACCGTGCGGTTGGCCGAGCGAAAGAGCGAGTTGACCGAAATCCGGCGTGAGCTGGTCGAGTCGATCGAGCCCAAGCTCATCTCGCAGCCGCGGGGTGGTCGCGCGCTGCAAGTCGCCATTGCTTACCGCCCGCTGGATGACGGCAGTGACAGCGCCAAGACGGTGATGCTCGGGCTGCGGCTGAGCGTCCCACCGGTCAACCTCGTCAACGCACTCATCGCCTGGCGAGACGGCGCCCGCGACGACCCGAGCGAGCTGCTGGATCGGATCGAAGCGATTCTTCGAGGCGGCGCGACGGCTGACGTCTGACGGCTTTAGTCGGATGACTTGTCTAGCAACCGAATTCGTCAGCGCGTGAAGTCTGAAGGCCGGAATTTCCCCTCGGACAGCTTGTTTTCGATCTCCTCCAGGCTCTTCCCGGTGAGGTCGGGCATGCGGAAGAACACGAAGATCCACGCCGCCACGTTGAACAACGCGTAGAGCCACATCGAGGGCCCGACCCCGATCGCATTGATGAGCGACAGCATCGTCAGCGTGATGAGCAGGTTGGTCCCCCACAGCGTCGCCGACTGCACAGCGGTGGCCGCCGGCCGCACCGCCAGCGGATAAGTCTCGGAGCCGGTGAGCCAGCCCATCAGCTGCAGACCGCCGCCATTGAACAGCATGAAGGCAACCAGGCAGATCATGATGTAGGGAATCACATCGCGACCGCTGTCGCTGGTGACGAAGAGCAGGCCCAGCACGAACAGGCTGATCGCCGCACCGGGCACCATGATGAGGGTGAGCCGGCGCCGACCAACCCGGTCGATGATGGCCAACCCGATCAGTTGGGCGATGAGGTACGCCGCACCCAAGCCCACCGACACCTGCAGAGCAACGGACCGGTAAACGCCGTCGTCCGTCAATATGGTCGGCGAATAGTAGATGATCATCTCGATGCCGCTGAGCTGGGTGAACACCGCAATGCCGCAACCCAGGACCAGGGCCGGGCGCACCCAGGCGTCGCGCAGCCCACCCCACCCGCGGGTGCTGGCCGTGCGTTCGACGCGCGCGAGTTCGGTCGCTTCGTCCAGCTCGGCGCTCACGTCGTAGCCCTCGGGCCGGACATGCTCCAACACGGCTCGGGCAGCGTTTCGGTCCTCTTGCTTGATCAGCCAGCGCGGACTTTCCGGCAGGCGCAGCAACAGCCACAGCATGATCGCTCCGGGCACGCATGCGAGTGCGATCGGTGCTCGCCACGAGACCGAGCCGGAGACCCCGACGAGAGTGGCGATGAGCACGCCCACCCCGATGGCAATTTGGAAGCACAGCACCAACCGCCCCCGGTAGGCCGGCGGCGAGAGCTCGGCGACGTACATCGGTGCCGTCTGCGTCGCCCCGCCGACCGCGAAGCCCAGGACCAATCGTCCCAACGACAGCACCACGGCATCGGATGCGTTGGCGCACCACAACGCTCCGACGATGAAGACGACCGCCAGCATCAACAGTGTGCCGCGCCGGCCGCGCAGATCCGATAACCAGCTGCACGTCAAGGCCCCGACGACGGCCCCGAGCAGGATGCTGGCGGCGATCAGCTGCTGCCAGCCCGCGGTGATGTTGAACTCCTGGGTGAGCTGCAACAGAGCCCAGGAGATGACACCGGTGTCGTAGCCGTAGAGCATCCCCGAGATCGCAGCGACGAGCGCGATGACCACGACGGCACCCGTCAGTTGCTTTCCCTCGCCGATGCCAACTGGGCTCTGCGACGCTTCGGCGTCGGCCATACCGGTGACGTCGGAGCGGAGGTGACGAACCCCGGGCTGGTCGGCGGGCCGGCCGGGCATCGTCATCGCTCCTAACCTGTACTCAAAACTTCCTGGTCGCTGGCTGCGGCTTGTCCGATCCCGATGTCATAACCGGTGTCGCCCGCAGTGACCGCGGGTGCCCATAAGTGGCTGGTCTGCCGGGACCCGGCGGGCGCGGCGCGTGCTGCGGGTTTGCCGCCGACTCCATACCGAAGCCGCAAACGAGCCTGGCACGAACTGCACGAAAGTCAAAGTGACGTGTCGAGCATTGGTAATGCACTACAACGCTACCGGCCGGAGACGACCTGAGCAGGTGGGCCGCCCGATCAGAGCTTGGAACCGAGCCCCGCGATCAGATTGATCGTCACCGCCAGGACCACCGCCCCAAGCAGGTAGGACACCAGCGCATGGCGCAAGACCGTCGCCCTGATCGACGCCAAGCCGATCTCGGTGTCCGACACCTGGTACGTCATGCCGACGGTGAAGGCGAGATAGGCGAAATCCCGGAAGCGGGGCGGCTCGGGGTCGTGAAAGTCGATGCCGCCCGGGTCATCCGAGTAGTAGAGCCGCGCGTAGTGCACCGAGTACAGCGTGTGCACCGCCACCCAAGACGCCGCGACGGTCAGGACGCCGACGATGGCGGCCGCCAAGGCCTCATGGCCCGAGCGTGAACCCGCGGCCACCACGTAGCCGACGCCACCCAGGCTCGCCACGCTCGCCGACAGGATGACCGCGTCGGCGACCCACCGGGTCGGATCCTCCCGCGTTGCCCATCGACACGTCTGCTCGGCGTCCATGCCGAGCAGGCTGAGGTGCGTCCACGCGGCATACATTCCGGCGGTGGCGATCCAGCCGGCCAGCGCATAACGCCAACCGACCGTGTTGCCCGTCAGGACAGCGACGGCGACTCCGAGGGCCACACAGACCGATATCCGGACCGCGACCGTGTCTCGCAACAGCTTCACCAGGGAATCCACGAACTCGACCTAACCACCAACGCGTCGCGCAGGGTTGGCATCAGGAGATTGGCAGGTGCGGTCAGTACCATCGGTCCCGTGGCATCCAATGGCCCACGCGACGACTTCCACAATCAGCCGACGCAGCATGGCGACTTCCGTGTGAGCGAACAGCCTCCGACCGGTGAAATTCCGCCGGCCGGTCCCCCGCCGAACCCGCCCGAGGGATCCGAGCAATCCGGCGACGTCGACCCATTCGATCAGGAAGCCGAGCCGACTCCCTGGTATCGCAAGCCCAAAATGCTGATCGCCTGGCTGGTCTCCGTCGTCATCCTGATCGCGTTGATCGTCTTCGGCATCGTCGAGCTCATTCACGGACAGCAGACCGTCCCCCACGTCCCCAAAACGACGACGCCGACAAGCACCACCACCACGACGACAACCCCGCCCACCACCACGACCACCACGTCCTCGCCCAGCAGCACCGCCGAACAGCCGCCGGCTCAGCAGCCGACGCAGCAGCAGCCCACCGGGGGACAGACGCAGCAGCCGACGCATCACCACCATGTGCCGCAGCTGCCGTCGGTGATCACCATTCCCGGGGTGCCGAATCCGGTCACGGTGCCGCCGGGTCTGCGTTAGCGAGTCGGTGGCAGATCCGATCACGGTTCCGCCGCGCACCACCGGCGAAGCCCTACACTCGCTGCAATCCACGGTCGCTACGGTGAGGATCAGCGTGCGACGGCAACGGGACGACTGACACAGGGGTGTAGCAGATGAGCGAGTCGCTCGGGCTATCGATCGGGGTGGCCAACCTGGTTGCCGCCCGCGCGGGCCGCGCTCCGATAACCCGCAGCTCCGTGCTGACCCTGTTCGAACAGCGGCCCACCGAAGTTGGCCTGCCAGAAGAGAATCCGAACCTGACCGAACCCGGCCTGGTGTTGCGCGGGTTCGTCGAACGCGTCGGCGACCGCGCGCCGTTGGTGGCGGCCGACGGCACCAAGTACCTCGGTGCGGCGCTGACGGTCGAGGCGATCGAAGCCATGGCCCGCGCGGTCGGCTACGGGACACCGATCACCATCGCGGTGCCCGCCTACTGGTCCGACGACCAGTTCGCGGCGCTGCGCGAGGAGTTCTTCGCCCAGTCCGACCTGGCGCGCGGCGGGGTGGCGCCGATGCTGGTGTCCGACGCCACGGCCGCGCTCGCGGCGCTGCGGGCCATGCCGGGATTCGGGGCCGACGGCGTTATTGCGCTGTGCGACTTCGGCGCCGGGGGCACCACCGTCACGTTGATGGACGCCAAGGCCGGCTTTGCGCCCGTCGCGCGGGCGACGCGGTACACCGATTTCTCCGGCGACGTGATCGATCAGCTCGTCCTGGATCACCTGCTGGCCTCCGACGTCAGTACCGCCATGCTCGGCGGCACCGCGCGGGTCGGGTCGCAGGCCCGCCTGCTCGGCGCGTGCCGGCGCGCCAAGGAGCAGCTGTCGACGGCCGCGGTGGCCACCATCGCCGGCGCATCCGGCGATGGTGCGCAGTTGTCCCGCACCGAATTCGAGCAACTCATCTCGGCTCCGCTGGACCGTTTCCTGTCGTCGGTCGATGAGTCGTTGCGGCGCAACGCAATTCCGAACGCCAGGCTGAGCGCCGTGGCGATCGCCGGCGGTGGCGCGAACATCCCCATGCTCAAGGCGCGGTTGGGGCAGCGCTTCGGGGTACCGGTGCACAGCACCGCCCGGCCGGCCCTCAGCGCCGCCGTGGGTGCGGCGGTGCTGGGCCCGCATTACGCGTCGGGGATGGCTCCGACCGCCGCGGCCGCCACGGTGGAGACACCGACCGAGATGGTCGGCACCGCCGGGTTCGACATGACCCAGGCAGCCTGGGCGGCCCAGGCCACCGACGTGGATGACGCCCTGGCCTGGTCCCAGGACGCGGACAACGACGAGCCGGTGCCCTACACCGGCCGCGACGCCACCGGCGAGTACGCCAATGAAGCAAGGGAATTCGACGACGCCACGGGCAGCCGTTACGCCGCAGGCCAGGGGAAACTGCCCTGGTACAAACGCACGGCGCTGGTGTTGAGCGTGGCCGGGGCGGGCGCGGCGGTGCTGGTGGCCCTGATACTGGCGATCAACCTGCTGCTCACCAAGTCCACCCCGGCCGGTCCCACGTCGCCGCCCAGCCAACCGCCGCAGACGGTGACCATCACCGGCCCGAACGACAGCACCACCGTCACCGTGATTCCCGCGCCGCCGCCACCCTCCAGCGAGGCGCCGGCCACCACCACGACGCCCGCGCCGGCGCCGACGACCACGACCACGACGGCGCCGCCCAGCACCACGACCACGACCGCCGCGCCCACCACGACGTCGCAGGCGACCACCACCGCGGCGCCGACGACCACGCGCTCGCGGCCCGTCTTTCAACCACCGTTCGGGCGCTGACGAGACGGATTTCGCCCGAACCGCCAAAGGGCCGCGGCAAAGGGTCAATTAACGAAATTTGGTGGTGCTCATCACTCCGACAAACGTCACATCCGGTTAGTGGGTATTAACCAGCAGGCCAGAGGCACCGGCGAACGGCAAGTTAGGGCAGCCTTTCTCGCGCTGTAAGCCGCGAAGATGTAACTATGAGCGGGGCTTAAGCAGGCAAATAAGCACAGGCCGAATTATCTATGCATTGGGGAGACCTTCTGTGACAACGCAGATGCTCATCAGGCTGATCGTGGGCATGGGCATGACGCTGGTCGTGGCCGCACTCGCCGCACGGCGTGTCCTGTGGCTGTTCAAGCTGATCACGTCCGGCAAGCCGGCCCCGGGACACACCGACGAACCCGGCAAACGCGTCTGGGCCGAGCTATCCGAGGTCTTCGGTCAGCGCAAGCTGTTGAAGTGGTCCATTCCCGGCCTGGCGCACTTCTTCACCATGTGGGGCTTTTTCATCCTGCTGACGGTCTACATCGAGGCCTACGGTCTGCTGTTCCAGGACAACTTTCACATCCCGATCATCGGCCGCTGGGACGCGCTGGGCTTCCTGCAGGACTTCTTCGCGACCGCCGTCTTCCTCGGCATCGTCACCTTCGCCATCATCCGGTTGATGCGCAGCCCGAAGGAGATCGGACGCTCGTCACGGTTCTACGGCTCGCACACCGGCGGCGCCTGGCTCGTGCTGTTCATGATCTTCAACGTCGTCTTCACGTACGTGTTCGTGCGCGGAGCCGCGGTCAACAACGGGACGCTGCCCTACGGCAACGGCGCCTTCCTGTCGCAGCTGTTCGGCGCCATCCTGCGACCGCTGGGCCAGCCCGCCAACGAGATCATCGAAACGACTGCGCTGCTGCTGCACATCTTGGTCATGCTGGCGTTCCTCATCATCGTGCTGCACTCCAAGCACATGCACATCTTCACGGCGCCGATCAACGTCATCTTCAAGCGACTGCCCGACGGGCTCGGCCCGCTGCTGCCGCTGGAGTACGACGGCAAGCCGATCGACTTCGAAAACCCGCCCGACGACGCCGAATTCGGTCGCGGCAAGATCGAGGACTTCAGCTGGAAAGCCATGCTGGACTTCGCCACCTGTACCGAGTGCGGCCGCTGCCAGTCGCAGTGCCCGGCGTGGAACACCGGCAAGCCGCTGTCGCCCAAGCTCGTCATCATGGACCTGCGCGACCACTGGATGGCCAAGGCGCCCTACATCCTGGGCGATAAGGAAAGTCCCCTCGAGAGCACACCGGAAGGCGGGGTCGGCGAGGAACTGTCCGGCGAGAAGCACGCCGAGGCACACCACGTGCCCGAGTCCGGCTTCGGCCGCGTCATGGGGTCCGGGCCCGAGCAGGCCAACCGGCCGCTGGTCGGCACCGAGGAGCAGGGCGGCGTCATCGATCCCGACGTGCTGTGGTCCTGCGTGTCCTGCGGCGCCTGCGTCGAGCAGTGCCCGGTGGACATCGAGCACATCGATCACATCATCGACATGCGCCGCTACCAGGTGATGATGGAGTCGGAGTTCCCCTCCGAGCTGTCGGTGCTGTTCAAGAACCTGGAAACCAAGGGCAACCCGTGGGGCCAGAACGCGGCGGACCGCACCAGCTGGATCGACGAGGTCGACTTCGACGTGCCGGTCTACGGCGAGGACGTCGACAGCTTCGACGGGTTCGAGTACCTGTTCTGGGTGGGCTGCGCCGGCGCCTACGACGACAAGGCCAAGAAGACCACCAAGGCCGTCGCCGAGCTGCTGGCCATCGCCGGCGTGAAGTATCTGGTGCTCGGCACCGGCGAGTCCTGCAACGGCGACTCCGCGCGCCGCTCGGGCAACGAGTTCCTGTTCCAGCAACTGGCCGCCCAGGCCGTCGAGACCCTGGACGGGCTGTTCGAGGGCACCGAGACCGTCGACCGCAAGATCGTCGTCACCTGCCCGCACTGCTTCAACACCCTGGGCCGCGAGTACCGCCAGCTCGGCGCGAACTACTCGGTGCTGCACCACACCCAGCTGCTCAACCGGCTGATCCGGGACAACAAGCTGGTGCCGGTCACCCCGGTGTCGCAGGACATCACCTACCACGACCCCTGCTACCTGGGCCGGCACAACAAGGTCTACGAGGCGCCGCGCGAGCTGATCGGGGCCGCGGGCGCGAACCTGACCGAGATGCCGCGCCACGCCGAGCGCAGCTTCTGCTGCGGCGCCGGCGGCGCGCGGATGTGGATGGAAGAGCACATCGGCAAGCGGATCAACCACGAGCGCGTCGACGAGGCCCTGGCCACCGGCGCCGCCACCATCGCCACCGGCTGCCCGTTCTGCCGGGTGATGGTCACCGACGGTGTCAACGACCGTCAGGAAGAGGCCGGTCGCAGCGGCGTCGAGGTGCTCGACGTCGCCCAGATCCTGCTCGGGTCCCTCGAGTACGACAAGGCGACACTGCCGGAGAAGGGCACGGCCGCCAAGGAGGCCTCCGAAAGGGCCGAAGTGCGGGCGGCTGAGGCGCCCAAGGCCTCGACCGCCACGGCGACCGCACCCGCCGAGGCGCCGGCCGAGGAGGCACCCGCCGAGGCCGAGGCCGCCCCGAAGTCCGAGGCCGCCGCGGCTCCGGTCAAGGGGCTGGGCATCGCAGGCGGCGCCAAGAAGCCGGGCGCGAAGAAGGCGGCGGCCGAACCGGCCGGCGAGGCCACCGCGCAGGCGGCCGCCCCCGTCAAGGGGCTGGGCATCGCAGGCGGCGCCAAGAAGCCCGGCGCGAAGAAGGCCGCACCGGCGGCCGAGACCGCCAAAACCGAGGCACCGACCGAGGCCGACGGCGAAGCCAAGGCACCCGCCGCGCCGGTGAAGGGCCTGGGTCTGGCCGCGGGCGCCAAGCGACCCGGCGCCAAGAAGGCGGCCCCGGCCGCCCCCAAGGCCGACGCCCCCAAGGCCGAGGCGACCGCGGAAGCGGCCCCCGCCGCCGAGACCGAGACCGAGCCCGAAGCCAAGGCACCCGCGGCACCGGTCAAGGGACTGGGCATCGCCGCGGGCGCCAAGCGCCCGGGTGCCAAGAAGGCGGCCCCGAAGGCCGAGACACCCAAGGCTGAGGCACCCAAGGCCGAGGCCCCTGAGGCCGAACCGGCCGAGGCTCCCAAGGCCGAAGCCGAGCCGGCGCCGAAAGCGGAGCCGGCAAAGCAGACCGACGGCGACGACGCGCCGCCGCAGCCACCCGTCAAAGGCCTGGGCATTGCCCGTGGGGCGCGTCCCCCGGGTAAGCGCTGACCTGCGTCTTTCACGCTTGACAGCAAATTTCAGTGGACAGTGATGGCACCATTGATGGTGTGACCACCCATCACCTGCCCCTGCACGCATCGGCTCATCACCGGCCGCAACGCAGTTTCGCGCAGTCGTCGAAGCTTCAGGACGTCCTATACGAGATTCGCGGGCCCGTGCACGCGCAGGCCGCGCGGCTGGAGGCCGAGGGGCATCGCATCCTCAAGCTCAACATCGGCAACCCGGCGCCGTTCGGCTTCGAGGCGCCCGACGTGATCATGCGGGACATGATCCAGGCCCTGCCGTACGCCCAGGGATACTCCGACTCACAGGGCATCCTGCCCGCCCGCCGTGCGGTGGTGACCCGCTACGAGCTGGTCGACGGCTTCCCCCGGTTCGACGTCGACGACGTGTATCTGGGCAACGGCGTGTCCGAGCTGATCACCATGACGCTGCAGGCCCTGCTCGACAACGGCGACGAGGTGCTGATCCCGTCGCCGGACTACCCGCTGTGGACGGCGTCGACCTCGCTGGCGGGCGGCACGCCCGTGCATTACCTGTGCGACGAGACCCAAGGCTGGCAGCCCGACATCGCCGACATGGAGTCCAAGATCACCGACCGCACCAAGGCGCTGGTCGTGATCAACCCGAACAACCCGACGGGCGCGGTCTACACCAGCGAAGTCCTCACCCAGATCGTCGATCTCGCGCGCAAGCACGAGCTGCTGCTGCTCGCCGACGAGATCTACGACAAGATCCTGTACGACGACGCCAAGCACATCAACGTGGCCTCGCTCGCCCACGACATGTTGTGCCTGACCTTCAACGGCCTGTCAAAGGCTTACCGGGTGGCCGGCTATCGGGCCGGCTGGCTGGCGATCACCGGGCCCAAGGACCACGCCAGCAGCTTCATCGAGGGCATCAACCTGCTGGCCAACATGCGGCTGTGCCCCAACGTCCCGGCGCAGCACGCCATCCAGGTCGCGCTGGGCGGCCACCAGAGCATCGACGACCTGGTCCTGCCGGGCGGGCGGCTGCTCGAACAGCGCGATGTCGCCTGGACCAAACTCAACGAGATCCCGGGGGTGTCCTGCGTCAAACCCGACGGCGCCCTGTACGCCTTCCCGCGGCTGGACCCCGAGGTCTATGACATCGACGACGACGAACAGCTCGTCCTCGACCTGCTGCTGCAGGAGAAGATCCTGGTCACCCAGGGCACCGGCTTCAATTGGCCGGCACCGGATCACCTGCGCATCGTGACGTTGCCGTGGGCCCGCGACCTGGCGGCCGCGATCGAGCGGTTGGGCAACTTCCTCGTCGGCTATCGGCCGTAAGCGCCCGCGCGGCCGCCTCTACGGTGGAGCGGGTGACGCACTCCCACTCGCACAGCATGCCGTCGGGCCCGTCAGCCGTTGATCCGTTGCCAGCCAGGATTGTCGTCGGGTTGCTGGTCGCGATCGGCGTGGCGGTGGCCGTCGGCGCCATCGTGCTATGGCCCAGCCGACAGCACGTCGACATCCCGATGCCGCTGCAGAACGCGGCCGGCGGCGCGGTGAGCACCCAGGCCGGGCACGTGCTGTCCAGCGGAACGGGCGACTGCGGCAGCCCGTCGGTCAGTCAGGTCCTCACCGGCGCGCCGCAGCGGGCGACGCCGGGCGCGGGACGCTGCGTCTTGACCCAGGTCTCGATCGATTCCGGCCCCAACGCCGGGGCCCAGACGCTGCTGGAGTCCTCCCCCGGCCCCGGCCAGCCGAAATTCGCGGTGGGTGACCACATTCGGCTGGTCCGGCAGGTCGACGACCAGGGCGCCACCAGCTATGCGTTCTACGACTTCGAACGTGGCTGGGCGCTAACCGGTTTGGCGATCGCGTTCGCGGTGGTCATCGTGGCGGTGGCGCGGTGGCGCGGGCTGCTCGCGCTGGTGGGCATCGTGGTCGCGTTCTTGGTGCTGGTGGTGTTCCTGCTGCCGGCGCTGCGCGACGGCGCACCCGCGGTCCCGGTGGCGCTGGTGGCGTCGGCGGCCATCCTGTACGCGGTCATCTACCTCGCGCACGGGGTCAACCTGCGGACCAGCGCCGCGCTGCTGGGCACCCTGTCGGCGCTGCTGCTGGCCGCCGGATTGTCCTGGGCAGCAATACAACTGGCACAGCTGACCGGGCTGTCGGACGAGCAGAACAGCACCGTCAGCGCGTATCTGGGCAATGTGTCGATCGGCGGCCTGCTGCTCGCCGGGTTCATCATCGGGTCACTGGGTGTGCTCAACGACGTGACGGTGACGCAGGCCTCGACGGTGTTCGAGCTCGCCCGCCTCGGCGGCTCGCGGCGGGCGATCTTTTTGGGCGCCATCCGGGTGGGCCGCGACCACATCGCCAGCACGGTCTACACGCTGGTGCTGGCTTACGCGGGTAGTTCGCTGCCGCTGCTGTTGCTGTTCAGCGTCGCCAACCGCTCGTTAACCGACGTGTTGACCAGCGAGAGCGTGGCCATCGAGATCGCCCGCTCTGCGGTGGGCGGCATGGCGCTGGCGATGTCGGTACCGCTGACAACGGCGATCGCCGCGGTGCTGGCCAAACCTACTGAAACCGGCTCCGCTCCAACAGATCCAGCAGATAGCCGCCGTAGCCGGACTTGAGCAGGCTGTGCGCACGCTCGGCCAGCACCTCGTCAGTGATCCAGCCTCGCCGCCACGCCACTTCCTCGGGGACGCTGACCTTCAGGCCCTGCCGTCGCTCCAGGGTACGCACGAAATCGCTGGCGTCCAGCAGCGAGTCGAACGTGCCGGTGTCCAGCCAGGCCGTGCCGCGGGCCATCACCTCGACCGAGAGCCGACCCCGGTTCAGATAGATCTGGTTGACCTCGGTGATCTCGTACTCGCCGCGCGCCGATTTCTTGAGACCCTTGGCGATTTCGATCACGTCGTTGTCGTAGAAGTACAGGCCCGGCACCGCATAGTTGGATTTCGGCGTCTTGGGCTTCTCCTCCAGCGACAGCGCCGTGCCGTCGTCGCTGAACTCGACCACACCGTACGCCGAGGGGTTGGCCACCCAGTACGCGAAAACCGCTCCCCCGCTGATGGATTGGAAGCGGCTCAGGCTGGTGCCCAGCCCCGGGCCGTAGAAGATGTTGTCTCCCAACACCAAAGCCACCGGCTCGTTGCCGATGTGGTCGGCGCCCAGCACGAAAGCCTGGGCCAGACCGTCGGGGTTTTCCTGCGTCACGTAGCTGATGTTGACGCCGAACTGCGAGCCGTCGGCCAGCAGTCGCTGGAATCCCGCCGCGTCGTGCGGGGTGGTGATCACCAGGATGTCGCGGATCCCGGCCATCATCAGGGTGGACAGCGGGTAGTAGACCATCGGTTTGTCGTAGACCGGCAGCAGCTGCTTACTGATGCCCGTGGTGATCGGATGCAGGCGGGTCCCCGACCCGCCGGCCAGGATGATGCCGCGCATGGATAGCTCCTAATGCCTTGATGGGCCTATTCGATGGCGTCGGACTCGGTGAGCTCGGTGGCCGCCAGCGCCGACGCCAAGCTGTCGTGCCGGAACACCGACGTGACGTGGTCACGGACGACGCGAAACGCCAGCGCGTTGGTGGCCTCCCCCGGCCCGTCGGCGCTGCCCAGCTTTTGTTCCACGACGACGACGCCGTCGTGCACATACATCTGACCGAGCTGTGTGGTCGCCCGGTGCGACGAAGCCCACTTGCGCAGCGCCTCGTGGCCCTGAGCGGCGCCGTGCGCGTCGCCGATCTCGATGTCGTCGCTGGATAACGCCGTCAATGTGTCGATGTCGGCGCTGTCGAGGGCGTCGTGCCATGCCAGAACGGTGGCGATCTCCGATGTGGTCATGGTGTGCAAGTTACCGTGCGGCCCCGCGGCTAGAGAGGCGTACGGTCCAACCAGCGCTCCCACACGGCGTCGTCGCCGAACAGCTCGACGCCCGTCTCGGCCAGCGGCCGCCGGCGCAGGATCGCCAGCAGCAGCTCGGTGGCGCCACCGCGCAGCGCGGCGCTGCCCTTGCCGTGCTGGTGCGACCAGACGATCCGGCCCTCCTCGAGGGCGATGGTCCACTCGCCGGCTTCGCCCAGGCCGGGGTCGGTGGCGTGCAGGTGCATTGTGTCGCCCTCCTCGAGCGGAAGCGGCGCCCCCCGGCCGCCCGCCTGGATCGCGACCCGCTCCAGCCACTCGGTGATGCCGTCGGCGGCCACGCCGGGGTCCAGGGTGAATTCGCTGCCCAGCGCGATCGCCGCGTCGGCCCGATGCACCGCGACCTCGTGCAACCGGCGCCGGACCCACCAGTTCGCCGGGCGCGACCCGAGGAACGTCCAGACCGGTGTTTCGACGCCGGTCAGCTCGACGGCGTCGATCAGCCGCTGAGCGCCGCCGTGCAGCCAGGCGATCGCGCCGGCGGGGTCGGGCGGCGGCTTGCCGCCCTCCACCGTGCGCGGGTCGAGGTAGCTGTCGAGTTTGTCGCGCACGATCTGCGCCGCCCAGCGGTCGCCGCGGCCGACATGGCGGAACAGTTGCCGCAGGGTCCACTCCGGGCAGGTGGGCACCGGCGCGGACTCGTCGGCATCCTGAAAAAGCTCCGCGAAGGCCCGGTTCTCGTCGAGGAATGCTCCGGCGTAGTCCACCCGCGTCAGGTTACCCGCCAGACGGTCACCCTCTGCTCCCGCGTGCCTTGCGATGACGATGGCGCGCACTGCAGACTTGGATGCCAGGTTCGTCGAGGCAAGCCGGCCGCCACAATCGCCGAATGCCCTTGTCCCCGAGAGGTGCTCATGCCCGATGACGATGCGAGCCTTCCGGTCGCCCGCACGGCGATCCGCGAGTTCTGGGAGCGTGAGGGCTCCGAGTACGACCAGCGGACCGCGCACGGCATCTCCTCGGAACCCGAACGTCGCCGGTGGGCGGACGCCCTGAGTCCGATCCCCCCGGCGTCGCGGGTGCTCGATGTCGCCACGGGCACGGGGTTTGTGGCGTTGTTGCTGACCGAGCTCGGCCACGAGGTGACCGGCGTCGACGCGTCCGAGGCGATGCTGGCACGGGCGCGCGCCAAGGCCGCCGAGGGCGGGGTGGCCGTCACGTTCGTGGAGGGCGTCACCGAGAAGCTGCCATTCGCCGACGCGAGTTTCGACGCCGTGACGGCCCGACATTTCATCTGGACCGTGCTCGAGCCGGAGCGGGCCTTCGCGGAATGGCGCCGGGTGCTGGCCCCGGGTGGGCTGTTGATCGCCGACGTTTCGCTGAACCCACACGTGGCGGGGCATCACTACGCCGAGGATGTGGCGGCCAGCCTGCCGTTCCGCGAGATCCCCGACCCCGCACCGGTTGTCGACGCGCTGCGGTCGGCCGGGTTCGACGAGGTTGACGTCGAGGTTTCGGACGACGGTGGCGAGTACCAGCGCGCGGTGTTGCGCGCCCGGGCTTGACGTTAGGGTCGCGGGGCGCCCAGGCGGTAGACCCGCCAGCCCGCTTGCTGCCAGCGGGCGACGTCCAGGCAATTGCGGCCGTCGACGATGACGCGGGCGCGCACCCGGTCGGCCAGGTCGTCGGGATCCATGTCGACGAACTGGCGCCACTCGGTGAGCACCAGCACCGCGTCCGCGCGCTCGCAGGCCTCCTCGACCGAGACCGCGTAATTCAGCGTCGGGAAAAGCCGCTGCGCGTTGTCCAGGGCCTTGGGGTCATAGACGTTGACCGCGGCGCCGTTGAGCTGCAGCTGACCCGCGACGTTGAGCGCGGGTGAGTCACGCACATCGTCAGATTCGGGCTTGAACGCCGCGCCGAGCACCGCGACGTTGGCGCCCAGCAGCGAGCCACCGCAGGCCGCGCTGGCCAGTTCCACCATCCGGGTGCGGCGGCGCATGTTGATGCTGTCCACCTCGCGCAAAAACGTCAGCGCCTGGTCTGCGCCCAGTTCGCCGGCGCGCGCCATGAATGCGCGAATGTCCTTGGGCAGGCATCCGCCGCCGAAACCCAAACCGGCATTGAGGAATTGGCGTCCGATCCGGGGGTCGTAGCCGAGCGCATCAGCCAGCAGGCTGACGTCGGCGCCCGCGGCCTCGCATACCTCGGAGATGGCGTTGATGAACGAAATCTTGGTCGCCAGAAAGGCATTGGCGGCCACCTTGACCAGCTCCGCGGTCTGTAGGTCCGTCACCAGGAACGGCACGCCGGCCTCGAGCAGCGGACCGTACAGCTCGCGCACGGCGGCCTCGGCACGCATCGAATCCTCTTTGACCCCCAGCACGATCCGGTCCGGGTGGAGGGTGTCCTGCACGGCGTAGCCTTCGCGCAGAAACTCTGGATTCCAAGCGATTTCGACGTCCACACCAGACGGTGCCAGCGCGGCCGCTCGTTGGTTCAACTCGGCTGCGGTACCCACCGGGACCGTCGACTTGCCAACCAGCACAGCCGAAGTCGTCAGCCGCGGCACCAACGCATCGATGACGGCGTAGACGTGGCGCAGATCCGCGCCATACTCGCCCTTCTTCTGCGGAGTGCCCACCCCGAGGAAGTGCACGTCGGCGAAGTCGGCCGCCATGTCGTAATCGGTGGTGAACCGCAGCCGACCCGCGGCCAGGTTCTCCTTCAACAGCTTTCGCAGGCCGGGCTCGTAGAAGGGGATGTCGCCCCCGGCGAGCTTGGCGACCTTACCCGGGTCGATGTCGACCCCGAGCACGTCGTGTCCCAATGCCGCCATCCCAACCGCATGGGTGGCACCGAGGTAACCCGTGCCAAACACGGTGCATCGCATACAACCGGTGTAGGTGGTCGCCATGAGCTAATTGCATCGCGAGGTTGAGCGGGAGGCAAACGGAAGATGACAGGTGACTGCCGTCAGGCCTCGTGGCGATCGCGAGCGCGGCGCAGCCGGGCGAAGCGGGTCGCCACCATCAGGCCTCGTGGCGATCGCGAGCGCGGCGCAGCCGGGCGAAGCGGGTCGCCACCATCAGGCCTAGTGGCGACCGAAGCCGCCGTGACCTCCGCCGAAGCCGGGGAAGCCGCCGCCGCCGTGGCCACCGCCACCACCGGGGAACCCGGGGAAGCCACCGCCGCCGTGCGGCCCTCCGTCACCGCCGCCGTGCGGGCCGAAGCCGCCTCCGGGCGGTCCACCGAAGCCCGGCCCACCAAGGCCCGGGATCGGCAGCGGAATGGGCACGGGGATCGGCGCCACCGCGGGCGGAGGAGGCGGCGGAGCCACCGGCGCCGGGGCGGGAGCCTCCGGCACCGGAATCGGAGCCGCCGGGGCGGGTGCGGGGGCCTCCGGCGCCGGAGCGGGCGCCTGAGGAACGGCCTCAGGGGCCGGAGCCTCGGGAGCCGGGGCGGGTGCCGCCGGCGCGGGTGCCTGCACGGGGGCCGGCGCCGCGGGAGCGGGAGCCGGCCGGGTGGGCGCGACGACGACGTTCTGGTTCGGGTTCGGCCGGACGCTGGCCGTCGGTCGGATGGCGATGGCCAACGACACCACCAGTGCCACGACGCCGATGACGAAGATTGCCGCCACCGCGCTTCCCACCATCCGGAACGAGCTGCGCTGGTGGTAGTCCGCGTCGACCAGCGCCGTCGCGGCGGTCTGCGAGCCGGTGAAGAACTCATCCGGGTCGTCGGCTACGGCGCTGTACGCGAGTCCGTCCGCGCCGGCCTCGCCCGGGTTTTCAAAGTAGCCCGGCACCACGGCGAGCGGGTTGATCGCGCCGGTCCCGGGATCCTGCGCGTAGGCCAGGGCCGCGGTGGACGACGAGAACAGCGGTGCATGCGCCGACGCCAGCGCCGCGCCACGGGCCAGGGCCGTGTCCGGCTCCTCGGGCGCGCTCAGCGGCAGGGTGGTCGCCGCCTCCAGGGCGGGCTTGATCAGCGGGATGTCGATGCCGGAGCCGACGACGAACACGGCGTCCGGGCGCGTCTGCAGGTTCTCGGCGTTGGACACCATCGCGGCCAGCTGGGCGACCGCCGCCTCGTCGTCGTCGGGCAGGGCCTGCCGCTGAACGTCGGCAATGGATCCGTCCGCGCTGTCGACCACCGCAAGCGTCGCCGAGTCGGGCTCGATGTAG
>NZ_LZKI01000077.1 GCF_001672755.1 Mycobacterium colombiense
TTGCTGTTGCCGTTGATCGCGAGGGTGTCCGGCACCTGCACGTAGATGGTCATAGACCCCGCTCCACCGCCGGGGCCCCCCGGGATCGCGACGTTGGAGATGCCTTTCCAGCCACACGAACTCAACACCATCGCGGCGACCAGCAGGGTCAGCCCCTGCCAGCTCCGCCGGCGAATCACCCGGAGCGCGCCCCTCATGGGCCGACGGTTCGGCTCGTTCCTCGCGCCGACAGCGCTCGTCACTCCCCTCACTGGCCGACGGTTCGGCTCGTTCCTCGCGCCGACAGCGCTCGTCACTCCCCTCACTGGCCACCTCCGAAGTCGGCGGGTGCCGCCGGGCCACCGGCGTTCGGCGCGGGTGCGGCCACCGGCGCCGGTGTCGGTGCGACCGGACCCGGGATCACCTCCGGCCCCGGCGGTGGAGCGGGGTCTATGACCATCTACGTGCAGGTGCCGGACACCCTCGCGATCAACGGCAACAGCAAGGTGATGGTCGCCGACGTCTTCGTCGGCTCGATCAAGGCCATCCAGTTGAAGAACTGGATCGCCACGCTGACGCTGGGCGTGGACAAGAACACCAAGCTGCCCAAGAACGCCACCGCCAAGATCGGCCAGACCTCGCTGCTGGGTTCGCAGCACGTCGAGCTCGCCGCCCCGCCGAACCCGTCGCCCGAGCTGCTCAAGAGCGGTGACACCATCCCGCTGAAGAACTCGCAGTCTTACCCGACGACCGAGCAGACGCTGGCCAGCCTGTCGCTGATCCTGCGCGGCGGCGGCATCCCGAACCTCGAGGTGCTGCAGAACGAGGTCTACAACATCTTCAACGGCCGCGGCGACCAGATCCGGGCGCTGCTCGGCAAGCTGGACACGTTCACCAACCAGCTCAACCAGCAGCGCGATGACATCACCCACGCCATCGACTCCACCAACCGGCTGCTGACCTACGTGGGCGGCCGCGCGGACGTCCTGGACCGGGTGCTGACCGACATCCCGCCGCTGATCAAATACTTCGCGAACAAGGACTATCAGCAGCATCTGATCAACGCCGTCGACTCGGTGGGACGCCTCAGCCAGGCGGCCGACCAGTACCTGTCGGAGGCGCGCGGTCCGCTGCACACCGACCTGCAGGCGCTGCAGTGCCCGCTGAAGGAGCTCGGCCGGGCCTCGCCGTACCTGACCGGCGCGCTGAAGCTGATCCTCACCCAGCCGTTCGACATCGACACGGTCCCGAAGATCTTCCGCGGCGACTACATCAACATCTCGCTGACGCTCGACCTGACCTACAGCGCCGTCGACAACGCGTTCCTCACCGGGACCGGATTGTCGGGAGCACTGCGGGCGCTCGAGCAGTCGTTCGGGCGCGATCCGGAGACGATGATCCCGGACGTGCGCTACACGCCGAACCCGAATGACGCACCGGGTGGACCGCTGGTGGAAAGGGCGGACAGAAGCCAATGCTGACTCCCTTCATCCGACGCCAGCTGATCGCCTTCGGGATCCTGACCGTCATCTCGCTGCTCGTGCTCGGGATCTATTACCTGCAGATCCCCAGCCTGGTCGGCATCGGCCGCTACACGCTGAAGGCCGACCTGCCCGCATCGGGTGGGCTGTATCCCACCGCCAACGTCACCTATCGCGGCATCACCATCGGCAAGGTGACCGACGTCGAGCCCACCGAGCGCGGCGCCCAGGCGACGATGAGCATCGACAGCCACTACAAGATCCCGATCGACGCCACGGCCAACGTGCACTCGGTCTCGGCCGTCGGTGAGCAGTACCTGGACCTGACGTCCAGCGGGAACCCCGGCAAGTACCTGGCCGACGGGCAGACCATCACGAAGGGCACCGTGCCCGCCGAGATCGGGCCCGCCCTGGACACGGCGAACCGCGGGCTGTCGGTGCTGCCCAAGGAGAAGATCGGCCAGCTGCTCGACGAGACGGCGCAATCCGTCGGCGGGTTGGGCCCCAATCTGCAGCGGTTGGTCGACGCGACACAGGCGATCGTCGGCGACTTCAAAAACCAGATGACCGACGTCAACGACATCATCCAGAACTCGGGGCCGGTGCTGGACAGCCAGGTCAAATCGAGTGACAACATCGAGCGCTGGGCCCGCAACCTGAACAGGCTGGGCGCTCAGTCCGCCCAGGAGGACCCACACCTGAAAAGCCTGCTGCGCCAGGCGGCGCCGACGGCCGACCAGGTCAACTCGGTCTTCAACGACGTGCGGGATTCGCTGCCGCAGACGCTGGCCAACCTCGAGGTCGTCTTCGACCTGCTCAAGCGCTACCACACCGGCGTCGAGCAGGTCCTGGTGTTCCTCCCGCAGGGTGCGTCGATCGCCCAGACGGTGGCCGCACCGTTCCCCAACATGGCCGCGCTCGACCTGGCGCTGTCGATCAACCAGCCGCCGCCGTGTCTGACGGGGTTCATCCCGGCCCCGGAGTGGCGGTCCCCGGCGGACACCAGCATCCAGCCGTTGCCCACGGGCACGTACTGCAAGATCCCGATGGACACCCCGGCGAACAGCGTGCGCGGGTCGCGCAACATCCCGTGTACGGACATTCCGGGCAAACGGGCCGCGACTCCGCGCGAATGCCGCGACCCCAAGCCGTATGTGCCGGCGGGTACCAACCCCTGGTACGGCGACCCCAACCAGACCCTGACGTGCCCCGCCCCGTCGGCGCGCTGTGACCAGCCGGTGAAGCCGGGCATGGTGATCCCCGCGCCGTCGGTGGACAACGGGCTCAACCCGGCACCCTCGGACCGCGTCGCGGGCACACCCCCGCCGACCAGCGATCCGTTGTCCCGGCCGGGGTCGGGTACCGTGCAGTGCAATGGCCAGCAGCCCAACCCCTGTGTCTACAAACCCAGCGGGCCTCCCTCGGCGATCTACAGTCCCCAAAGCGGTGAACTGGTAGGGCCAGACGGAGTTAAATACTCCGTCGAGAACTCGACCAGAACAGGAGACGATGGATGGAAGGAGATGCTGGCACCAGCCGGCTGAACCCCATCGACACGGACGATTCGTTGATTACCCAAGACCAGAACGAGGATTCGGCGGCACCCGAGAACGGAGCCGAGCAAACCGGTCCGCAGGACACTTCCGAGGATGCGGTGGAATCCACGGACGGTGCTGCCGACACTGACGCGTCCGACTCCGGCGACACCGCCGAGTCCGAGGGCGCCACCGAGTCCGGCGGCGCTAGCGAGGATGACGCGGAATCCGGGCAGCCTACGGTGGCCGCACCGCGAGGCCCGTCCCGGGTGGGCCGCGGATGGCTGGCCGCGATCGCCGCGGTGCTGGTGCTGTGCGCCCTCGCCGTCGGCGGGGGCGGCTACCTTGCGCTGCACTACCACCACCAAGGCCAGCGGATCGCCCGTAACGACGCCGCGGCGCTGAAGGCGGCGGTGGAATGCGTGTCGGCGACCCAGGCGCCGGACACCAACGCGATGACCGCGAGCGAGCAGAAGATCGTCGACTGCGGTACGGACGCGTTCCGCTCGCAGGCGCTGCTCTACACCAGCATGCTCGTGCAGGCGTATCAGGCCGCGAACATCCACGTTCAGGTGTCGGATGTGCGGGCGGCCGTCGAGCGCAACAACCCCGACGGTTCGATCGACATCCTCGTCGCGCTGCGCGTCAAGGTGGCCAGCGACCAGAACCAGAGCGAAGCCGGCTACCGGCTGCGCGTGAAGATGGCCTTCGCCGAGGGGCAGTACAAGATTTCGAAGCTCGACCAGGTGACGAAGTGACGGTGGTGGTCGAACAGACTGCGCCCACGGTAATCCAGGAGTCACCGCGAGAAGGCTTGGCGCCCTGGCATTCTCGCGTTCACGCATTCGCCGTCGACGTGCTGCCGGGCCTCGCGGTGATCATCACGATGGCGCTGGTGTTGCGCACCCTGCCGGCCCACGGCGCGTGGTGGTGGCTGGCCATCTCCGTCCTCGGCGTCGTCACCCTGCTGGTGCTCGTCAATCGGCTGCTGCTGCCGGTGATCACCGGCTGGAGCCTGGGCCGCGCGCTGGTCGGCATCGCGGTGACACGACGCTCAGGCGATGCGCCGGGCCCGTGGACCCTGCTGCTCCGGGACATCGCCCACCTGCTCGATACCGTCTCGATCGTGGGATGGCTTTGGCCCCTGTGGGATTCACGCCGCCGCACGTTCGCCGACATGCTGGTGCGCACCGAAGTGCGCCCCCTCGACCCGGGCGCGGTGCCGGCCCGCATCCGGCGCTGGACCGCGGTCGCGGTGTCGAGCGCGGCGGCGCTCTGCCTGGCCGGGACCGCGATCAGCTATTTCGTGGTGTACGCCACGGACCGGGCGACCGATCAGACCCGCGCCCAGATCGCCACGCAGGGACCGAAGATCGTCGCCCAGATGCTGACGTACGACCCCAAGTCGCTGCACGACGACTTCACGCGCGCCCTGTCGCTGGCGACCGACAAGTATCGGCCCCAGCTGGCCGCCCAGCAGGACCTGGTGCAGAAGGGGCACCCGGTCATCAACGAGTACTGGGTCACCAACAGCTCCATCGAATCGGCGGGCCCCGACCGGGCGACGATGCTGCTGTTCATGCAGGGCCGGCGCGGCATCGGGCCCGAGCAGCGCTACATCAGCGCCACCGTGCGGGTGAACTTCACCAAGGGCGGCGGGAACACCTGGCGCGTGGACGATCTCGACGTCCTGACCAAGCCGAAGCAGCCCGGGGGCGGAAAATGAGCCCGCGGCGCAGGTTTGCACCCGACGACCGGCCCCTGCTCGTCGCGCGCCCGGTCGAGGCCGAGGCTCGGCGGCCATGGCTGGTGCCGTTGGCCGGCACGGTCGCGGCGCTGCTTATGGTCGCCGCGATCACTGCCTGCGCGCTGATGCTCGGCTCGCATGCATCCCGGGCGCGCACCGCGGCGAAGGACCGCGAGGTGCTCAGCTACGTGACCGGGTTCATGACGCAGTTCACCTCCATCGATCCCTTTCACGCCAACGACTATGTGAACCGGATATTGGCGCAGGCGACCGGCGACTTCGCCAAGCAGTACCAGCAGAACGCCAACGAGATCCTGCTCCAGGTCGCGAGGGCCGAACCGGCCACCGGCAGCGTCCTGGACGCCGGCCTGGAGCGATGGAACGACGACGGCAGCGTCAGCGTCATGGTGGCCACGGCGATCACCACCAAGTCGCCGGACGAAAAACAGGTCTTGGAGAACACCAACCGTTGGGCGGCAACCGCGACGCAGGAAGGGAACCAGTGGAAGATCAGCAGCCTGCAGCAGGTGATGTGACCGCCGAGGAGCAACCGGCCGTCGCCCCCGAGACCGAGGCGACGGGCGCGGCAGAGGGCGACGGCTCGCAGCCGCGCGACGAAAAGGCGGATGCGACAACGGAGCCCGACGCTGGCGACGAGGCCGCGTCGGACGGGGCCGATGCCGAGGCCGCCGACGAGGACGCGGAACAGACCACCGACGCGGCACCGGCCGACGGCGCGGGAAAGAAGCGGCGGGCCGGTAAGGCCTGGGCCGTCGTCGCCATGATCGCCGCCCTGCTGTTCGTCGGGTCCGCCGCGTTCGCCGGTGCGATGATGCAGCCGTACCTGGCCGATCGGGCCACCGCCGCAACGAAACTGAACGTCGCGCGGACCGCCGCCAACGCGATCACCACGCTGTGGACGTACACGCCGGAAAACATGGACACGCTCGCCGACCGCGCATCCCGCTATCTCAGCGGCGATTTCGAGGCGCAGTACCGCAAATTCGTTGACGCTATCGTGGCCCCCAACAAGCAGGCCAAGATCAGCAACAGCACCGAGGTCACCGGAGCGGCGGTCGAGACGCTGGACGACCCCAACGCTTCGGTGATCGTCTACACGAACACGACCTCCACCAGCCCGCTGACCAAGAACGTCCCGTCACTGAAGTACCTGTCGTACCGGCTGTTCCTGAAGCGGTCCGACAGCCGTTGGCTGGTGACCAGGATGACGACGATCACGTCGCTGGATCTGACGCCGAAGGTTTAGCGCCATCGGCGGGCGGTGCCGAAATATACTGCACCGCATGGCTGCCACGTTCCCGGTATCCGAACGATGGACCGTAGCAGCGTTGCTGCTGTTGACCTTCGCCACCGGATTGGCCGACTCGATCAGCATCCTGGCGCTCGGCCACGTGTTCGTCGCCAACATGACCGGCAACGTGATCTTCCTGGGGTTCTGGCTGGCCCCGAGCACCACCATCGACCTGACCGCCGTCGCGGTGGCCCTGCCGACATTCGTCAGCACCACGATCGTCAGTGGTCGCCTGTCACGACACTTCGGTCCGCGCACGCGACCGTGGATTACCACGGTGCTGGCAACCGAGATCGTCCTGCTGGTGGCGCTGGCCATCCTGGCGGGGGCGGGAGTGCTGCGCTACCAAGGTAATTCGAAGCTGATCATGATCGGAATCCTGGCGGTGACCTTCGGCCTACAACATTCGAGTGCGCGCCAGTTCGGCATCCAGGAGCTGTCCACCACAGTGCTGACGTCGACGATCGTCAGCCTCGGCCTGGACAGCCACCTGGCCGGCGGCACCGGCGAACGTCACAGGCTGCGCATCGGCGTGGTCGCCACCATGTGCGCCGGCGCCTTCCTCGGCGCGACGATGTCGAGGTACGTGATCGCCCCGGTGTTCGTGGTCGCCGCGGCGGTGATAGCGGCGAGCCTGCTGATCTTCCGGTGCGGGCCGTCGTCGGCGAAAACTGCTGTCGCCGTTCCTAGTTGAACGCCAACCAGCTAGGCAGCGCCCGCTCGTGCGAATCGCAGAGCACCTGGCGGGTGTCGCACGAGCCGCGCGGTGATCCCGCGCCGGCCCACATGCCGCCGGTGTCGCGGCGCAGCACGATGGCCGACGAGCCGCCGCCGTCGAGCAGCACGGCGTTATCGCTGCCCAGTCCGCGGAACAGGTCCTGCATGTTGTCCGGGGTGTAGTTGCCGCCCTCGAAGATGTACATCTCGTCCTTTTGCCTGGCGTAGGCCAGCGCCGTTCGGGCCGCGCTGGGCCCCCCGTCGTGCAGCTGTCCGGTGTTGCCGGGCGCCAAAAGCCCGATGCCCGAGACCGCGACGAACTTCTCGTTCTTGTTGAGCAGGTCGGCGACCACCGGGGTGGCGGCGTCGTAGTCGCTCTTCGTCCTGGGCCACACCACATATGGGGCGCCACCGGACGGCAGGATCATGGTCGACAGGGCGCTCCAGCTTTCGCCGCCACCGGACAGGCCCTGCTTGCCGGGGTAGGCGACGGTGCCGGTGACCGCCTGGTTGGCGCGGCCCTGGCCCTGGGTGTTGTCGACGAAGGCGCCCAGCGGTGAGCTGCAGCCGGTCTGGCGCCACGAGCCGCCCTTCTGGCCGCGGACGTCGAAGAAGTTGGCGTTGATCGCGATGGTCGGCTGGCCCATGCGCTGCCAGGCCTGCAGCGGGGCGTACAGCTCCGAGGCCTGCCAGAGGCCCTCGGCGGTGCGGGCGCCGGGGTTGTTTTCGCACCGGGCCTGATCGCCCTGGTGCGTGTCGACCAGCAGGTGCGGCGACAGGCGTCCCGCCGCGTTCTTGATGATCATCAGGTGGCCGCCGTTGTTCATCTCATACCAGCTGCCACCGGCGTTGAGCATCGGCGCGGGATGGCCGGGGCCGAAGTTGTAGACCAGGTAGGAACCACGGGTGCTGCCGATGGCGTTGGCCAGCAGATCGCGGCCGTCGGCGGCCCGGGCGAGGGGCTGTCCGGAGGTGACGGCGAGGGTGAGGCAGGCAACGACGGCGGCGCAGCACGCCGCGAGCCGGCGGAAGCTGGCGCGTCGGGTCAGCACGATAGCCTTTCCGCCAGGTACAAATGCAACAGAAACATCATCAGTCTCAGAAGTCACACTGTCAACAATAATAACGGTGCGGTGACGGTAGGGCTACGCGCGAATTACGCTTGCTCGCTTGAACTTTCGGGTCCGGTGGCGGCGGGCTCGGCCGGTTCCGCGGCGGTCGGCTCCGGCCCGGCCGGCTCGCTGTCGGCAGCCGGGGCGGCGGGCCCGTCCGCATGCTTGCCGCGGCGGGTTTGGTGCTGCGCCTGGTGCTCCTGGGCGATAGCAAGTTCGACCGCACCCTGAATCCGGTGAAAACCCTTGCGGTCGTAGAGGTGTGTGACGATGCCACCGAGCAGCAGCCCGATCACGAGGCCGATCGTCGTCATGGTCAGCGCCTGCGTCAGGCCGGCATCGCCGCGGCCGCCGAAGTACAGCAGCGACCGGGCCCCGAGGAAGACCTGGTGCATCGGTTCGAATTCGGCTAGCCAGCGGAAGAAGGACGGCGTCGCCTCCAGCGGCACCGTGGCGCCGGCCGACGGCAAACCGAGGATGACGAAGATGAGCATGCTGACCAACATTCCGGCGGTGCCCAGCACCGAGAGCAGGGAACTGGACGTGATGCCGACGGCGGCGATCGCAAACACGCCGAACGCCCACAGCTGCCAGCTGTGATCGATGGGCATGCCCAGCCCGTCGGCGATCGCCAGGTACACCGCCGAGGTCAGCAACCCGAGCAGCACCATCATGGCCCACTTCAGCAGCAGCGTCTGAAATCTGGAGATCTTGACCTGCTCGGCGAAACGGTACACGGGGCCGAATTCGGCCGGCACATAACCGAGCAACGCGTCCACCAGCGTGCTGACCACGATGCTGCCGGTGAAGCCGGCCAGCAGCAGCAAGAGCGCGTAGTAGAAGGCCGACAGGCCGTTGCCGGTGCCGTTGGGCAGCGGGTTGTAGACGTTCGACTGGATCTCGATCGGCGCGCTCAGGCCGACCTGGGCCGCCCCGGCCAGCGGTGCACCGCCGGTTTGCGCGGCCACCTCGGCCATAACCCGTTGCCCGGCTTCGCCATTGGCGATCCCCATCGCCGTGTTGAGGGTCTGGCCGGCGATACTCGCCCCCAGGGTGCCGGCCCGCGGATTGGTGGAGACCGTGATCGACGGGCGGTCCGCGCGGTCCGGCAGCACCGCGCTGGTCGCGAAGTCCCGCAGCTTCGACGAGAAGCTCGGTGGTATCAGCACCTGGCCGTACACCCGGCCGGTGTCCAGTTGCTGCCGGGCCTCGCTACGGGAGAGCACTCGAACGTCGAACTTGTTCTTGTCCAACCCATTGACCAGCCGGTCGGCGATCTGGGCGCCCCCGGGACCGGCGTCCTCGTTCACCACCGCGATGGGGAAATGGCGCAGGTTGGTTGTCGGATTCAGGATGCCGCCGAGGTAGAGCGCGCACAACGCCGACATCAGCGCCACGGTGATGACCAGGGGGGCCGCCCAGAACCGCACGGTGCGGATCGCCTTGATGTTCCGGTTGGGGTTGGGCGCCGCGTGCTGCGGGTTCGAGTGAGGCATGCCGACTCCTGTCTGTCGTGCCCACTCTATGGGCTGCGGCGCCGACCCTCTATGGGATGCGGCGCGCGATGGCTCAGTCACCCAGCTTCGCGTGCATCTCCCAGATCAGCAGTTCCGACGGCTCGCCCGCCGACACGCGCCGGCCGTCCGCATCGGAGAATCGCACGGCGTCGCCCTCGCTCACCGCGCCGATTCCTTCCACGCTGACCCGGCCCCGGGCTACGAAAAGGTGCAGGTAGGGAGCCCGCGGAAGGCTCACCGCCGCCCCGGCCGGCAATCGGGTTGCATGCAGCGCGGCGTTGCGGTTGTGCAGGGTGATCGCGGCGTCGTGTGCGGGCATCCCTGAGGCGATCGGCACAAGGTTGCTTGCCAGCAGCCTCTCGTCGATCTCGTGCTGTTGGTAGCTTGGCTGCACCCCGGCCTCGTCGGGCATCACCCACATCTGCACGAAATGAACCGGCTCACTGGGGGAGTCGTTTCGCTCGGAGTGCAGAATTCCGCTGCCCGCCGACATGCGTTGTGCCAGACCGGGATAGATTACGCCGCGATTGCCGGCAGAGTCATGGTGTGACAGTTCGCCGCGCAGCACCCAGGTCACGATCTCCATGTCCCGGTGTGGGTGGGTGTCGAATCCCGTACCCGGCGAGACGATGTCGTCGTTGTTCACCAGTAGAAGCCCGAAATGGGTGTTGTCCGGATCGTAGTGGTCGCCGAAGGAGAAAGAGTGCCGGGAGGTCAGCCAGGGGGTACTGGTGACGGCCCGGGCTGCCGCATCCCTGATCTCCGTGCTGGCGGGCATCACCCCAGCCTAATCGTCGGCCGCGTCAGGGCACCGTCGCGGCCAGCAGCCCCTGCGCGTGCCGCAGCGCGGCGTCGAGTTCCGGCAGGGTCAGCCCGGTGGCGTGACCCAGGTGCATCTCGATTTGGTACTCGGGCTGGCCGTCATGGGCGAATATCGGCAGGACGACGAATTCCGTTGTCGATAACTCTGTTTCGAGGACATCGGTGACCGACTGCAGGGTCACCATCGTCATCAGCGTGGTGAGCTGGCGGGTGACCTGCGCCGTCGGCTCCAGCGAGGCCAGCACGTCGGCCAACCGGGTGCGCAGCGAGCGGTGGGTGTCGTCGAACCGCCAGGCGCCGTAGCCGCGGGCGCGGATACTCGCCAGTACCCGCTGGTGCTCGGCGATTTCGCCGCGCGTGAGCCTGGGCATCACGCGGCGCAACCACGCATCGACAAAGTCGTCGTCGCGCCAGGCCATGGCGACCAGACCGAACGGCGGGTCGATGGGGAAGCGTTGACCCACGGCATGCTCGCCGTCGGGGCCGTGGCCGACCGCGTCGACGGTGGTCAAATGCCGTGCGCCGATCCTGGACATCGAGCAGCGCGCGCCGAGCGTGTCGTGCAGAAAGCGCAGCGCGTCACGCCCGCGGTCCAGCAACGGGAACTGGTCGCGCAGCCCGTGGACCAGCCCGAACAATCCGCTGCCCAGCACGTAGCGGCGATTGGCGCGGCGTGCCACCCACGCCCGTCGCTCCAGTTCGGCCAGCACCAGGGCGCAGGTCGAGGTGCTGATCGCGCAGCTCTTGGCCAGCTCGGCCGAGGTGAGGCCGGACCTCGAATTCGCCAGGGCCGTAAGGACATCCATCGCCCGCGCGGTGGGCGGTGACTTGGCACCCGATTCGCTTGGCGGCTCGGCCATTGACGTACCCACCGCCACCTCCCTACGATCCGTCCAAAATCCAAGAATATCCGTCCTAATATTAGGAGATAGACGTGTTCAAGGTGGGGGTATGGGGTCCGGGATCCATGGGCGTGATCGCCCTGCGTGGCGTGATCGACCATCCGGAGCTTGAACTGGTCGCTGTCGTGGTGCACAGCGATGCGAAGGCCGGCCGCGACGCCGGCGAGTTGTGTGGCATCGCGCCTGTCGGCGTGGTGGCCACCCAGGACTCGGCGGCGCTGCTCGCCGGCGACGCCGACGTGGTGGTGTATGCCGCCGACGCCAACCTACGGCCGCTCGATGCTGTGGCCGACATGGTCTCGATCCTGCGGTCCGGCAAGAACGTGGTGTCCTGCTCGGTCGTGCCGCTGGTCTTTCCCGACGGGCTCGACGCCGCCTTCACCGGCTCGCTGCGGCAGGCCGCGCACGACGGGGGTGTGTCGTTCTTCACCACGGGCATCGACTCCGGGTTCGCCAATGACGTGCTGCCACTGGTGCTTACCGGCGTTTCTCGGGTGATCGAGTCGGTGCGGGTGACCGAGATGTTCAACTACGCGACCTACCCGGACAAGTCGGCGGTGTATGAGATCCTCGGGTTCGGCAAGCCGCCGGAATATCAGGCGTTCGCTGCCCAGCCCGGAATCTTCACCTTCGCTTGGGGACCCGTTCTGCACCAGCTCGCCGCGGGTCTGGGCGTCAAGGTCGACAGCATCGAGGAGGGCAACGAGCGGATTCCCGCCACCGAGTCCTTCGACACCCCCACCGGTCACATCGGCGCCGGAACCATCGCCGCGATGCGCTCCACGCTCACCGGGTATGTCGACGGGAAGCCGACTTTCGTGCTCGACCACGTGACGCGGATGCGCGACGACATCGCCCCCGACTGGCCGCAGCCGCACATCTCGATCCCGCCGAAGGACCTCGGCTACGGGCTGGCCTCCGGGCAGGGCCTCTACCGCGTGGAGATCGAGGGATCCCCGAGCATGCGGTGTGAATTCGAGATGGCCGAAGACCACGACCACGACCTCGGGGCGCGCATCGCGGGCGCCTCGCGGATGGTGAACGCCATCCCGGCGGTGTGCGCCGCCCCGCCCGGTCTGCTGTCGGCACTGGACCTGCCGATGGTCACCGGGGCCGGACTGGTCCGTCCGGTGCAGGGGCCGCCGCCGGACAGCCGGCTGTTTTAGCCCGGCGACGGCGAGCGCCGGAACGGCGCGAGTGAGGAGCCGGGCAATCGGACCTAAGCCCGCCCGCCGGGATACATCGCGGCGGCAAGCTGCAGGATCTCGGCGCGGTCGGCCGGCAGGATGAACCCGGCGCCGATCGCCGCGTCGAGGGCCCCGGTGAAGCTTTCCAGGTACTGGGTGCTGCCACCGGGATAGAGCCGCTGAATCGTGTTGGCGTCGAACAGCTCTCCGGAGCCGAAGATGGCCGACATGATGCTCTCGTCGCCGCCCAGGCCCGACGTCTTGGCGATCGGCACGTCCACCCATGGCGTCCTGATGCCGCCCCGGGCGATGCCGTTGCCATCCGGAACGGGTTGTGGCACAGAGCTTTCGCGCACCTCGAGCGGTTCGGCGCCCGGCGCCGGTTCGCCGGTGGCGACCCAGGTATCCAGCGCCGCGAGCGCCGCCTGCACCACATAGTGGTGCTGCGGGCCGAAGTTGATGTTGTGCGCCAGTTCCTGGCCCATCAACGTGTTGGTCGGCGTGTAGCCGGCCACGATGGACTCGAGCGGTGCCGAGCCGCTGTCGATGAACGCCACCTGGATCGTGTAGTTGTCGGCGTGGGCGGCACCGGCGATCTCCCAGACCCGCAGCCGGTCGTTGTCGGGCTGCCTGGCGAAGTAGTAGCCCTCGCGCGGGCCGCCGAAAACGTCGGTCTCGGTGATGACCGTGAGCAACGGGACGCGCAGTTCGGGGCGGAACGTAATCGCCTGCGTCACAGAGGATTCTTCGAAGATCGAGCTGCCGTCCAGCGGCGCGGCCGGGCCGAACCGGGAGTGGACCAGGAATCCGTCGTAACGGGGGGCAAGCGGATCGACGGCGTTGATGTAGGTGGTGAGGAACATCGCGGACTGGGATTCGCCCAGGGCGATGACGCGCTGCGCGGGCAGGTCGCGCAGGATCGCGCCGTGTTCGCCACTTTTGATGAGCGCGCCGATCTGGGAGTAGATGTCGTAAGAGAACTCGTCGCCCGGGTGGTGCAGGCCCGCATACCGTTGCGGATCTTGGCTTTTCAGTGACATGTGCGCGCCAAGCAGGCTCTCGCCGCCCTCGACCCCCACCCGCTGTGCCGACACCGCGACGTAGGCGTAACCGGAGCGCAGGATTTCGCGGTGCGCCATCATCCACACCGCGGCGGCATCGATGCCACCGCTGACGTTGAGCCATTCGACGAGCACCGTCCCGTTGAACCGGGCCGGGTCGGATGGCGTCAACGCCACGATGCGGGTGGTGTAATCGGCTGAGCCCGAAGGGGTTGCGTCCCAGCGGCCGTCGGGGCCCAGCTCGCTCACCGGGGCGTAGCTGCAGGCCGTGCCGGAGACGAAGAACTCCTCGACGGCGTAACCCAAGTCGGCGAGATCGAAAGCGCTCAGCAGCAGCGCCGGCTTGCCGGGGGCAGGCGTCACCTGGGTGGTCTTCGTCATGAAAGCAACCTTCTTACCTCTGGTCCGCGGACAGCGAACTGGGCAGCCCGAACTTTGTGAACAAGCTGTCGTCGAGGAAGGCCACCACATGGGACACCTTGCCGCCCTGCGCATCCAGCACGTGCAGCTGGAAGGGCACGTGCACGTCGCCGGCGCGCATGTACATCGCCGCGGCGAGCTGGCCGTTGGCGATCAGCGGCAGCATGCGCATGTCGCCGCTGCCCTCCGCCGGGCACTGTTGATGAATGAGGGTGACGATGGCGCCCGCGCCCCGATACCAGCCCGTGTACGGCGGCATCTCCCAGATGGCCTCGGCGGTGAACAGGTCGACCAGCCGATCGATGTCGTAGGTTTCGAACGCCGCGATGTAGCGTGCCAGCAGGTCCTGGGCCTCGGCCGAATCCGGCTGCACCAGTGCGTCTTCGGAGCTGGGCCCGGCCGCCTCGAGCTGCGAGCGGGCCCGTTGCAGCAGGCTGTTGACGGCGGTGGTGGTGGTGCCGACAGCGTCGGCGACCTCCGCGGAGCGCCATCCCAACACGTCGCGCAGCAGCAGCACCGCCCGCTGCCGGGGCGGAAGGTATTGCAGCGCAGCGACAAACGCCAACCGCACCGACTCCCGCGACCCGACGACGACGGACGGGTCGGCGGGATGCTCGGTCAGCTCCGGTAGCGGTTCCAGCCACGGCACCTCGCGTCGCTCCACCAGCTCGGCGGTCGGGTCCGAGCTCGGACCTCCCAGGCCCACCGGCAACGGCCTGCGCTGGCGCCCCTCCAGCGCGGTCAGGCAGGTGTTGGTGGCGATGCGGTGCAGCCAGGTCCGCATCGAGGACTTGCCTTCGAAACGGTCGTACGCCTTCCAGGCCCGCAGCAGGGTCTCTTGCACCAGGTCCTCCGCGTCGTGCAGGGATCCGGTCATTCGGTAGCAGTGGGCCAGCAGTTCGCGCCGATACGGTTCTGCGTGCGCCGAGAAATCCGCGCCGGCCGCCGGGTCACCTTCAGAGTTCTGCGCGAGAAGGCTCATCCGCATGAGCCTACGCAGTGTCTGCCACCGCGTCCCGCATCAGCAGCCATTACGCTGCCCCTAATGACTAGGACCTCCAAGTGAACCGCACCGAACGCAGTTTCGACGGGTTCGGCGGCGTGCGCATCGTCTACGACGTCTGGACACCCGACACCGCACCGCGGGCGGTCCTGGTGCTGTCACACGGTCTCGGCGAGTACGCCCGCCGCTACGACCACGTCGCGAAGCGCTTCGGCGAGGCGGGCCTGGTCACGTATGCGCTGGACCATCGCGGGCACGGCCGCTCCGGCGGTAAGCGGGTGCTGGTGCGCGACATCCACGAGTACACCGCTGACTTCGACACCCTGGTCGGCATCGCCACCCGGGAGCACCACGGCCTCAAGTGCATCGTGCTGGGGCACAGCATGGGCGGCGGCATCGTCTTCGCCTACGGCGTCGAACGTCCGGACAACTACGACCTGATGGTGCTCTCGGGGCCTGCGGTGGCGGCCCAGGATCAGGTGTCGCCGTTGCTGGCGCTGGCCGCCAAGGTGCTCGGCGCGGTCGTGCCCGGGCTGCCGGCACAAGAACTCGACGTCGACGCCATCTCGCGGGACCCCGCGGTGGTGGCCGCCTACAAAGACGATCCGCTGGTGTACCACGGCAAGGTGCCCGCGGGCATCGGGCGTGCGTTGCTGCAGGTCGGCGAGACCATGCCGCAGCGGGCGCCGGCCCTGACGGCGCCGCTGCTGGTGGTGCACGGCGAGCAGGACCGGCTGATCCCCGTCGCGGGCAGCCGTCGCCTGGTCGAGTGTGTCGGGTCCACCGACGTCGAGTTGAAGGTCTACCCGGGGCTCTACCACGAGGTTTTCAACGAGCCCGAGCGCGAGCAGGTGCTCGATGACGTGGTCTCCTGGATCACCGCTCGGCTGTGAGGCGGAGCGTGTCGGATCGCTTGAGTAGTTTGGCGCCATGACTCGCGCCGACGACGATGCAGAGCGAAGCGATGGGGAGGAGCGGCGCCATGACTCGCGCCGACGACGATGCAGAGCGAAGCGATGGGGAGGAGCGGCGCCATGACTGACGACAAGATGTTGGCGCGCATCGCCGCACTGCTGCGTCAGGCCGAGGGCACTGACAACACCCACGAAGCCGAAGCGTTCATGTCCGCCGCGCAGCGGCTCGCGACGGCCGCGTCCATCGACCTCGCGGTGGCGCGGTCGCATTCGGCCCAGCGGTCTGCGGCGCAGACGCCGACGCAGCGCACCATCACCATCGGGGCGGCGGGCACCAAGGGGTTACGCACGTACGTGCAGCTGTTCGTGCTGATCGCCTCGGCCAACGACGTGCGCTGCGACGTGGCCTCGAATTCGACGTTCGTGTACGCCTACGGGTTCGTCGAGGACATCGACGCCAGCCACGCCTTGTACGCCAGCCTGGTCGTCCAGATGGTCCGCGCGTCGGACGCCTACCTCGCCTCGGGCGCGCATCGTCCCACGCCGACGATCACCGCCCGGCTCAACTTTCAGCTGGCGTTCGGCGCGCGCGTCGGCCAGCGGCTGACCGAGGCCCGCGACCAGGCACGGCAGGAGGCCACCAAAGACCGCCGCCGATCGCCGGGCACCGCTATCGCATTGCGGGACAAGGAGATCGAGCTGGTGGACTATTACCGCGGCGCGTCGAAGGCGCGCGGCACCTGGCAGGCCAGCCGGGCGTCGGCCGGATATTCGTCGGCGGCGCGGCGCGCCGGCGACCGGGCCGGCAAGCGGGCGCGGCTCGGCAACAGCCCCGAACTTCCCGGGGCGCGGAGCGCGCTGAGCGGGTGACCGCGGGGAACTCCCCACGCCGGGATTCGCAACGCTCCAAGGTGTATGCCGCCGAGGAGTTCGTCCGGACGCTGTTCGACCGCGCCGCCCAGCACGGCTCGCAGGTGGTGGAGTTCTTCGGGACCCAGCTGACGCTGCCGCCCGAGGGCCGATTCGGTTCCGTGGCCTCCGCGCAGCGCTACGTAAACGACGTGCTGGCGCTCCCGGCGGTGCGGCAACGCTGGCCGGATGTGGCGCCGCTGCGAGTGCGGGGACGGCGCGCCGCAAGTGCCGCGCACTACGAAAACTACGATGGCACAGGCGTTATCGCGGTTCCCGACCGGGACACCGCCGATTGGGCGCTGCGCGAGCTGGTGATGCTGCACGAGGTGGCGCATCATTTGTGCCAGGCCGACCCGCCGCACGGCCCCGAGTTCGTTGCGACGATCTGTGAGCTGACGGAGCTGGTGATGGGACCGGAACTGGGCCACGTGCTGCGCGTGGTCTACGCCAAGGAGGGCGTCCGGTGAACCCCGCCGACGCCGACGCGCGGGCACTTGAGGTCGAAGCCCAAATGACCGACGACGAGCGGTTCGCGCTGCTGGTCTCGGTGATGGGGGCCGGCGACATGTGGCCCGTGCGCGACGAGCGCATCCCCGCGGACGCGCCGATGAGTGCGGGATACGTGCCGGGGGTTCCCCGTCTCGGTGTACCCCCATTGCTGATGAGCGATGCCGGCCTGGGCGTCACCAATCCCGGTTTCCGCGTTGGCGATACGGCCACGGCGCTGCCCGCCGGCCTGGCGCTGGCCGCCAGCTTCAATCCGTCGCTGGCCCGGGCCGCCGGCGAGGTGATCGGCCGCGAGGCGCGCAGCCGCGGGTTCAACGTGCAGCTGGCCGGCGCGATGAACCTGGCCCGTGATCCGCGCAATGGCCGCAATTTCGAATACTATTCCGAGGACCCGCTTTTGACCGCGACGATGGCCGGCGAGTCGGTCGAGGGCATCCAGGGTCAGGGCGTCATCTCGACGGTCAAGCACTACTCGCTGAACTGCAACGAAACCAATCGGCACTTCCTGGACGCGGTAATCGATCCCGACGCGCACCGCGAATCCGACCTGCTGGCCTTCGAATTGGCGATCGAGCGCTCGCAACCCGGCGCCGTGATGACCGCCTACAACAAGATCAACGGCGACTACGCCGCCGCGAACGCCGTCCTGATCCACGACGTGCTGAAAGGGGCGTGGGGGTATCGCGGCTGGGTGATGTCGGATTGGGGCGCCACGCCGAGCTGGCAGTGCGCCCTGGCCGGCCTCGACCAGGAGTGCGGGGCCCAGATCGACGCGCTGCTGTGGCAGGCCGAGTCCTTCGGCGCGCCGCTGCGCGACGCGTACGCTGACGGCAGGCTGACCGCGGAGCGCCTGTCGGACATGGTTCGGCGGATCCTGCGGTCCGTGTTCGCCGTCGGCGTCGATAGCGGTGACGCGGCACCGGACCCGGACCTCTTCTCGCACAACGAGATTGCGCGGGAGATAGCGCGGCAGGGGACGGTGTTGTTGATCAACCGGGGCCTGTTGCCGTTGGCGCCCGCGTCGAGCCCACGCGTCGCCGTCATCGGAGGGTTCGCGCACGTGGGTGTGCCGGCCGGGTACGGTTCGAGCACCGTCGTCCCGCCGGGCGGATTCGCGGGCGTGGTGCCGATCGGCGGCTCGGGCCTGGAGGCCGGGATGCGGAATCTGTATCTGCTGCCGTCGAGTCCGCTGGAGGAGTTGCGAAATCTGCTCCCGCAGGCCCAGATAGAGTTCGATCCCGGCGCCAGCCCGGCCGAGGCGGCGCGGGCGGCCCGCACGGCCGACGTCGTGATCGTGTTCGCGGTCCGCGCGGAGGGCGAGGGTTTCGACATCGGCGACCTCTCGCTGCCCTGGGGCCAGGACGAGCTGATCGCGGCGGTCGCGGACGTCAACCCCAACACCGTGGTGGTGCTGCAGACCGGCAATCCGGTAGCGATGCCGTGGCGCGACTCGGTGAACGCCGTTGTGCAGGCGTGGTTTCCGGGCCAGGACGGCGGCCGGGCTATCGCGGAGATCCTCACCGGGACGGTGAATCCCTCGGGCCGGCTGCCGATCACCTTTCCCGTCGACCTCGCCCAGACGCCGCGCCCGGAGCTGCCCGGCGCCGGCGAACCGTGGGGGACACCCACCACGATCGACTACGCAGAGGGGGCCGACGTCGGCTACCGCTGGTTCGCCCGGCGCGGCCATGAGCCGATGTTCGCCTTCGGTCACGGATTGTCCTACACCAGGTTTGACTACCGCGACCTGGTGGTCAGCGGTGGAGAAACCATCAGCGCGAGTTTCAGCGTCGTCAACGTCGGCGACCGCGCCGGGGCCGACGTACCGCAGCTGTACCTGACGGCAGCCGCCGGTGAACCGTATTTACGACTGCTGGGATTCGAGCGGGTGGATCTCGCGCCGGGCGCTGCCCGGCGGGTGACCGTCGAAGCCGATCCGCGGCTGCTCGCCCGCTACGACGGCAGCGCCAAGAGTTGGCGGATCCGCCCTGGCGCCTATACGGCCGCGGTGGGCACGTCGGCGATCGCGATGCGGCTGGAAGCCACGGTCGAGCTGACCGGTCGTACGTTCGGGCGATAAGTCATTGGGCCTACGCCCGAACGCACGACCGGCCCGGCGGGTTACTTGACGGGGGTCAGCGCGTCGCCGCACGTGCAGCGGTACGGCTCACCCGAACCCGAGCAGTGGCAGGGGACCTCGATGCGGACGCGACAGCCGCAGCCTTCGTGACCGCACGTCAGCTCGGTCCCGGCCTCATAAGTTGCCATTTAACTCACCCTTTTCCTGTTGTGGTGATTCTTGCGGTGCGGGTCGACCGCACCCTCACTATATACCCCCCATGGGTATACGGTAAACGGCCGCGACCGGTTCGATACCAACCCGGCCGTCCGTGCCAACGGGGCCGGGCGCGGCTAGCGTGGGCGCCATGACCGAGAACCCATCCCCCAAAGACGTCGACGCATTCTTGGACAGCACCGTGGCGGACGGCGACCCGTCGTTGAGCGCGGCCCTCGAGGCGAGCGACGCGGCCGGCTTGCCGTCGATCGCGGTGTCGGTGCAGCAAGGAAAGTTCCTGAGCCTGCTCGCCGCCGCCATCGGTGCGCGCAGCATCCTCGAGCTGGGCACGCTGGGCGGTTTCAGCACCATCTGGCTGGCGCGCGGCGCCGGCCCGCAAGGACGAGTCGTGACGCTGGAATACGAGCCCAAGCACGCCGAGGTGGCGCGGGCCAACCTGGAGCGGGCCGGCCTCGCCGATCGGGTGGAGGTGATCGTCGGAGCGGCCCTGGATACGCTGCCGACGGTGACCGGTCCGTTCGATCTGATCTTCATCGACGCCGACAAGGAGAACTACCCGGCGTACCTGGAGTGGGCGGTGCGACTGGCCCGCCCGGGCGCGGTTATCGTGGCGGACAACGTGATTCGACAGGGCCAGATCCTCGATCCGGAGTCCAACGCCCAAGCGCAGGCGGTGCGCCAGACGCTGCAGGCGATGGGCGAGCACCCGCGGCTGGACACCGCGGTGCTCCAGACGGTGGGCGCCAAGCGCTGGGACGGCTTCGCCTTCGCGTTGGTGCGGTAGGCCTCAGCGGGGGGCGAGGTCGGCGACGGCCTGCTCGGCGGAGGTGAGTTCGCCGATCCGCAAGGCGGTTTCGCCCGCGTACAAGGCCGCGCTGTCCAACCAGGAGTCGGGCACGCCGGCCACCGGTGCCAGCGGGGTGAAGAACGGAAGGGCGGGCGACTGCAGGCGCAACAGCGGTCCCGCGTCGAAATAGCCCAGCGCCGACAGCGGGCGGCTGGCCGCGTTCAGGGCGGCGGGCAGCGCCTTGGCCTTACCATCCTCGCCGCACCACCGGCGGGTGGCCGCGTTAGGCACGACACGGTGACGCAGCGGCCAGCTCAGGCCGAACAGGTTGGTTTCGATTGTCGTGTCCGCCCGCAGGATTCGCTGCTGGTATGCGCGGTTCGCGTTGGCCTCGTGGGTCAACAGGAATCGCGTGCCGGCAATGACACCACTCGCGCCGCCGTCCAGCGCGGCTCGCGTGTCGGCGCCGGTGGCGATGCCGCCGGCCACGAACACCGGACGGCCGGCGGCGGCGTCGAGGGCGCGCGGCAAAAACTTCAGCGCCGCCATGGTTCCCACCAGATGGCCGCCGGCCTCGCGTCCCTGGGCGATCAAACCGTCGGCGCCGGCCGCGATCGCGGCGCGCGCCTGCGCATCGGTGCCCACCATCACGAAGACGAAGATCCCCGCATCGCGCAGGTGCCCGACGAGTCCCCGCCTTTCGCCGAACGCCACCACGACGACGTCCACCCGCGCGTCGACGCAGACAGCGACGTGCCGGCGATGAACGAAGGGCATCAACAGGTTTACCGCGATCGCACGGCCCGGCGCCTGCGCGCGCACCCGCTGGATAGACGTTCGTAGCCGCTGGGGCGTGTCGATGCCCAGCGTGCCGAGTCCGCCCGCCCGGGCGACCGCACCCGCGAGTGCTGCGCCCGCCAGTCCGCCGCCCATGCCGGCCTGCCCGACCGGAACATCGAGCCGCAGCCGGTCCGCGATATCCATGACCTGAGACGCTACGCGCGTTGTCCATCCGGCCACGTCGAGCGGCCCTGCCGTGGCAACGATTTCGTTGCTGGCCAGCGGCGTGCGGGCGTAATCTTGACTGCAGATGGATGGGTGCGGCCATGCTCAAAAGGCTTGCCGCATAACAGAAAGGTCACAAAATGAGTACAGTCCATTCATCAATCGATCACCACCCCGATTTGTTGGCTCTGCGTGCGCGTTACGAGCGCGTGGCCGAGTCGATGAGCGCGCATGTCACGTTCGGTCTGGCCCTGCTGACGGGCCTGTACGTGGCCGCGTCGCCGTGGATCGTCGGATTCAACGGCACGGCATCGCTTGCCACGTCCGACCTGATCGTCGGGATCGCGGCGGCGTTCCTGGCCTATGGATTCGCGACGACGCTGGATCGCGCGCACGGCATGACCTGGACGCTGCCGGTGCTGGGCCTGTGGGTCATCGTCTCGACCTGGATCCTGCCGGGCGTCGTGATGACCACCGGCATGACGTGGTCGAATGTCATCGCGGGTGCGTTGTTGGCGTTCCTGGGCTTCAACGCGACCTACTTCGGCATGCGCACCCGCGCGACAGGAACCCAGGCCTGATCGCGAACTCGGTTAGGCCGCAAGGCATTTCGCCAGTCCCGGACCCAATCCGGCCCGGGACGGCGATCAGCCGCAGACCGCGCCGATGGCGGCCGAGCTGACCAGCTTCACGTACTTGGCCAGCACGCCGGTCTTGTAGCGCGGCTCCGGCGGGGTGAAATCCTTTTGCCGAGCTTCGAATTCGGCCGGATCGGTCAGCACGTCGAGCACGTGGTTGGCCACGTCCAGGCGGATCCGGTCGCCGTCGCGCAGGAACGCGATCGGTCCGGCGTCGACCGCCTCGGGCGCGATGTGGCCGACGCACAGGCCGGTCGTCCCGCCGGAGAAGCGGCCATCGGTCAGCAGCAGCACGTCTTTGCCCAGACCGGCACCCTTGATGGCCCCGGTGATGGCCAGCATTTCGCGCATGCCCGGACCGCCCTTGGGGCCTTCGTAGCGGATCACCACCGCGTCACCCTTGGTAATGGTGCCGTCTTCCAAAGCATCCAGCGCGGCCCGCTCGCCATCGAAAACCCTTGCGGTGCCCTCGAACACGTCGGAATCGAAGCCCGCCGACTTGACCACCGCACCCTCGGGTGCCAGCGATCCGCGCAGGATGGTGATCCCGCCGGTCGGATGAATCGGATTGCTCAGCGCACGTAGCACCTTGCCGTCCGGGTCGGGCGGGGCGATCTCGGCCAGGTTCTCGGCCACCGTCGCACCGGTCACCGTCAGGCAGTCGCCGCGCAGCAGCCCGGCATCCAGCAGCGCCTTCATCACCACCGGCACGCCGCCGATGTGGTCGACGTGGGACATGACGTGGCGGCCGAACGGCTTGACGTCGGCCAGGTGCGGCACCTTCGACCCGATCCGGCTGAAATCGTCGAGCGACAGCGCGACGCCGGCCTCGTGGGCGATGGCCAGCAGGTGCAGCACCGCGTTGGTCGAGCCGCCGAACGCCATCACCACGGCGATCGCGTTCTCGAACGCCTCCTTGGTGAGGATGTCGCGGGCGGTGATGCCGCGCCGCAGCAGTTCGACGACGGCCGCACCGCTGCGCCGCGCGAACCCGTCGCGGCGCCGGTCGGTCGCCGGCGGCGCCGCGCTGCCCGGCAACGACATCCCGAGCGCCTCGGCGGCGCTGGCCATCGTGTTGGCCGTGTACATGCCGCCGCACGCGCCCTCGCCGGGACAGATCGCGCGCTCGATGGCGTCGACGTCCTCGCGGGGCATCAAGCCCCGGGCGCAGGCACCCACCGCCTCGAACGCGTCGATGATGGTGACCTCGCGCTCGCTGCCGTCGGACAGCTTGGCGACCCCGGGCAGGATCGAACCCGCATAGAGGAACACCGAGGCCAGGTCCAGCCGGGCGGCGGCCATCAGCATCCCGGGCAGCGACTTGTCGCAGCCGGCCAGCAGCACCGAGCCGTCGAGGCGTTCGGCCTGCATCACCGTCTCGACGCTGTCGGCGATCACCTCGCGCGACACCAGCGAGAAGTGCATCCCCTCGTGGCCCATCGAGATGCCGTCGGACACCGAGATGGTGCCGAACTCCAGCGGGTAGCCGCCGGCCGAGAACACGCCCTCCTTGACCGCCTTGGCGAGCCGGTCCAGCGAGAGGTTGCACGGGGTGATCTCGTTCCACGACGACGCGACGCCGATCTGCGGCTTGGCGAAGTCCTCGTCTCCCATGCCTACGGCTCGCAGCATGCCCCGGGCGGCGGCCTTCTCCAGGCCGTCGGTGACGTCACGACTACGCGGCTTGATGTCGGCGGTTGCGGCCGAATCGGTGGTGGGCATCGTTCAAGTATGCGCTGGCCAGTCGCGATGCCAATTTTCGGGGTGATACCCCGACGGGGTATAAGCTGGAGTTCGGCGTGATGCCGCCGCAGGGCGGGCGATTGGCAGGGGAGACAGATGACGAACGACCACGGGTACTCGCAGCAGAAGGACAACTACGCCAAGCGGCTGCGGCGCATCGAGGGCCAGGTGCGTGGCATCGCCCGGATGATCGAGGAGGACAAGTACTGCATCGACGTCCTCACCCAGGTCAGCGCCGTGAACAGCGCGCTGCGTTCGGTCGCCCTGAACCTGCTCGACGAGCACCTGAATCACTGTGTTACCCGCGCGGTTGCCGAGGGCGGCGACGAGGCCGACGAGAAGCTCGCCGAAGCCTCCGCCGCGATCGCACGCCTGGTTCGTTCCTGATTTCGTTCTCCATTGGTGATGTAGTTGAGACCTGTCTCCCGGCCCTGATTCAGGGGGAGGCGCAGTTGCGGTCCGTACGGTAAGGCAGTGTGATCGCATTAGGCGCGACAACCCAGGAAGTGGGTAGTCCGGCCGATACAGACGCCATGACTGCCGAAATCAACGCTGCCGCGCGAACGTGGACCCCACGGATCGCGGCTCAGTTGGCTGTGCTGGCCGCCGCGGCCTTCACCTACGTCACCGCCGAGATTCTGCCGGTCGGCGCGCTGCCTGCCATTTCCCGCGACCTGCACGTCAGCCTGTTTGCGGTGGGAACGCTGTTGACCTGGTACGCCTTCGTGGCGGCCCTGACGACGTTTCCGCTGGTGCGCTGGACCGCGCATTGGCCGCGGCGCCGAGCGCTCATGCTCAGCCTGACCTGCCTCACCGCTTCGCAGGTCATCTCGGCGCTGGCGCCCAATTTCGCGGTGCTGGCCGCCGGGCGGGTGCTCTGCGCGGTCACCCACGGCCTGCTGTGGGCGGTCATCGCGCCGATCGCGACCCGTCTGGTGCCGCCGACCCATGCCGGACGCGCCACCATGTCGATCTATGTCGGCACCAGCCTCGCGCTGGTGGTGGGCAGCCCGCTGACCGCCGCGCTGAGCCTGATGTGGGGCTGGCGCCTGGCCGTTGTGTGCGTCACCGTCGCGGCCGCCGTCGTCACCCTCGCCGCCCGGCTGATGCTGCCGGAGATGGTGCTCACCGAGGACCAGCTCGCCCACGTGGGTCCGAGGTCGCGACATCACCGCAACCCGCGGCTGATCCTGGTGAGTGTGCTGGCGATGATCGCGGTCACGGGCCACTTCGTGTCTTACACCTACATCGTCGAGCTGATCCGCAACGTCCTCGGTGTGCGCGGGCCGAACCTCGCCTTCGTGCTGGCCGCCTACGGGCTGGCCGGCTTGCTGTCGTTGCCGCTGGTGGCGCGGCCGTTGGACCACCGGCCCAAGGGCGCCGTCATCCTGTGCATCACGGGGCTGACGTCGGCCTTCGTCGTGCTGACCGGGCTGGCGTTGGGTGGCAGGACGGGCGTGGCCACCGCGCTGATCGGGACCGCCGCCATCGTGCTGTGGGGGGCCATGGCCACCGCGGTCTCCCCGATGATGCAATCCGCCGCGATGCGCAACGGGGCCGACGACCCCGACGGGGCGTCGGGGCTCTACGTGACCGCCTTCCAGGTCGGCATCATGGCCGGCTCGCTGGCCGGCGGCCTGTTCTACGAGCGCAGCGTCACGATGATGCTGACCGCTTCGGCGGCCCTGATGGGGGTCGCGCTCATCGGCATCGTGGCCAACCGGCGGATGCTGGACGTTGCTCCGACAAGCTCACCCGATTCATATCCGCCCAGCTAAGACCCATAATCAGCGTCCTCTGTGGGGCGCGCGCGACCGGCGATGACGGTAGCTGGCGCGGCCCTTATGCCAGACTGTGTCGAGAACACGACTGGAGGTATGCATATGTCGGGCTGGACGAGGGCCGGTACCAAGAAGGGCCTCTTCGCCGCTCTGAACGCCGCCGGCTTGGCGTCCGTCCTGGGCTTGGTGCTGGTGCTGAGTGCGGCTCCCGCGCTGGCGGATCCGGACCCCGCGCCCGCTGACCCGGGCGCGGTCGCGGCCCCGCCCGGACCGCCACCGCCACCCGACCCGCTGGCGGCCCCGCCGCCGCCCAACCCGCTGGCACCGCCGCCCTGGCTTCCGCCCGGCGCGCAGCCCGCTGCGGCCCCGGCCGATGGGCAGAACAACACGCCGTTCACCGGCACGGCCCCCTTCGGGCCGCCGTCGTTCGTCCCCAAGGGCGGCTCGACCGTCGGTGTGGCCCAGCCGATCATCATCAATTTCCCCGGAACGGTCGAGAACGCCGACGCGGCGATCGGCGCCGTGCACGTCTCGTCGGTCCCGCCGGTGCCGGGCAAGTTCTACTGGATGACCCCGACCCAGCTGCGCTGGCGTCCAATCAGTTTCTGGCCCGCGCACACCGCGGTAACCGTCGACGCCGGCGGCACCGTGTCCACCTTTCAGACCGGCGACTCGCTGATCGCCACGGCCGACGACGCGACTCACCAGTTGACCGTCACCCGCAACGGCACCGTGGAGAAGACCTTCCCGATGTCGATGGGCATGACGTCGGGTAATCACCAGACCCCCAACGGCACCTATTACGTCCAGGACAAGAAGGCGTCGGTGGTGATGGACTCCTCGACCTACGGGGTGCCGGTCAACTCGACCTACGGCTACAAGGTGACGGTCGAGGACGCGGTCCGCTTCGACAACGTCGGCGACTATGTGCACAGCGCGCCGTGGTCGGTGGATGACCAGGGCAAGCGCGACGTCAGCCACGGGTGCATCAACATCAGCCCCGCCAACGCCAAGTGGTTCTTCGACAACTTCGGTCCTGGTGACCCGATCGTGGTGAAGAACTCCAGCGGCGGCAACTACAAGAAGAACGACGGTTCCGCCGACTGGCTGAACTGACCCTCAGCGCCGACGCAAATCGCCCATTTCCCCTCGGGGATGGGCGATTTTGCGTCTGAGGTCCGGGGTAGAGCTGGCCGGGACTTCCGCCCGGCAGCGGATTATGTATAGCATCATATATAACGGTTTGCCCTGAGGAGCTGCGATGCGTGGTCCACGCGAGCGGATGGTCGTTTCCGCCGCCCTGCTGATCCGGGAGCGCGGAGCGCACGCCACCGCGATCTCCGATGTGCTCGAGCACAGCGGCGCGCCCCGCGGATCGGCCTACCACTACTTTCCCGGCGGGCGCACCCAGCTGCTCTGCGAGGCCGTCGATTACGCCGGCGAGCACGTCGCCGCGGTCATCACCGGCGCCGACGACGGACGGCAACTGCTGGACACGTTGATCGACAAATACCGCCGCCAGCTCCTCGACAGCGACTTTCGCGCGGGCTGCCCCATCGTGGCCGTCTCGGTTGAAGCGGGCGAGCAGGACGACACCGAACGCATGGTGATCGAGCGCGCCGCGGCGGTCTTCGACCGGTGGAAGGACCTGATCGCCGCGCGGTTCATCGCCGACGGCATTGCACCGGAGCGGGCGCGTGAATTGGCGGTGATGGCCACCGCCTCGCTCGAGGGTGCGATCGTGCTCGCGCGGGTGCGACGCGACCTGATGCCCCTCGACGTCGTCCACCGCCAGCTGCGCGACCTGCTGGCGGCGGCGTCTTATGGTCAGGCGCTCGGAAAGGAAACCCACGATGACTGGTGAATGGCAATCCAGCGCGTGCATCCTGTGTGAATGCAACTGCGGCATAGTCGTCCAGGTCGAAGACCGCCGGCTGACCCGCATCCGCGGTGACAAGGCGCACCCGGCTTCGCAGGGCTACACCTGCAACAAGGCGTTGCGGCTGGACCACTATCAGAACAGCGGCGCCCGGCTGACCTCGCCGCTACGCCGGCGCGCCGACGGCAGCTACGAGGAGATCGATTGGGACACGGCGATCGTCGAGATCGCCGAGGGCTTCAAGCACATTCGCGACAGCTATGGCGGCGACAAGATCTTCTACTACGGCGGGGGCGGGCAGGGCAACCACCTGGGCGGGGCGTACAGCGGCGCCTTCTTGAAGGCGTTGGGGTCGCGGTACCGCTCAAATGCGCTGGCGCAGGAGAAAACCGGTGAGGCCTGGGTCGACGGGCATCTCTACGGAGGCCACACCAGGGGTGAATTCGAGCACGCGGAGGTCGTGGTGTTCGTCGGGAAGAACCCGTGGATGTCGCAGAGCTTTCCGCGAGCCCGGGTGGTGCTCAACGAGATCGCCAAAGATCCGGCCCGCTCGATGATCGTCATCGATCCGGTGGTCACCGACACCGCCAAGATGTCCGACTTTCACCTGCGGGTGCGACCCGGCACCGATGCGTGGTGCCTGGCCGCACTGGCCGCCATACTCGTCCAGGAAAACCTGTGCAACGAAACATTTCTCGGCGAGCACGTGCGAGGCGCGGACGCCGTGCGCGCCACGCTGCGCGAGGTTCCGGTGGCCGACTACGCCGCGCAGTGCGGCGTCGACCAGGAACTGCTGCGCGCGGCGGCGCGGTGCATCGGCACGGCCGCCAGCGTCTCGGTGTTCGAAGACCTCGGCGTGCAGCAGGCACCCAATAGCACACTGTGCTCCTATCTGAACAAGCTGCTGTGGATCCTCACCGGCAACTTCGCGAAAAAAGGCGGCCAGCACCTGCATTCGTCGTTCGCTCCGCTCTTCGGCCAGTTCTCCGGGCGCACACCGGTCACCGGCGCCCCGATCATCTCCGGCCTGGTGCCCAGCAATGTGGTGCCCGAGGAGATCCTGACCGACCACCCGGACCGCTTCCGGGCCATGATCGTGGAAAGCAGCAATCCCGCACACTCGCTGGCCAACTCGGCCGCCTGCCGGGAGGCCTTTCAAGCCCTGGAACTGATGGTGGTCATCGACGTCGCGATGACCGAGACCGCCAGGCTCGCACACTATGTGCTGCCCGCCGCGTCCCAATTCGAGAAGCCGGAAGCCACCTTCTTCAACCTGGAATTCCCGCGCAACACCTTCCACCTGCGCCGCCCATTGATGGAGCCCCTGCCGGGAACCCTGGCCGAGCCCGAAATCTGGGCGCGGCTGGTGCGCGCGCTCGGCGTGCTGGACGACGCGGATTTACGGCCGCTGCACGAAGCCGCACGAAACGGCCGACAGGCCTACACCGAGGCGTTTCTCATTGCCATGGCTAATCCTACTGTGGCGCAACTACTTCCGTACGTGCTCTACGAAACGCTCGGCCCGATCCTGCCGGAAGGGTTGCGCGGTGCGGCCGCTCTGTGGGGCCTTGCCCAAAAGACCGCCATGACTTATCCCGATGCGGTGCGGCGCGCCGGGCACGCCGACGGCAACGCCCTGTTCGACGCGATCCTGAACACCCCGTCGGGCGTGACGTTCACCGTGCACAACTACGAGGACGACTTCACGCTGATCAGCCACTCCGACCACAAGATCGCGCTGGAAATCCCGTCGATGCTCGACGAATTGAAGACGCTGTCCCGGGTTCCACCCCAGCTCACTACGCCGGAATTCCCGATCGTGCTGTCCGTGGGGGAGCGGCGCGCCTACACCGCCAACGACATCTTCCGCGACCCGACCTGGCGCAAACGCGACGCCGAGGGCGCGCTGCGGGTCAGCGTCGAGGATGCCCAGCAGCTCGGACTCGTCGCGGGAGACCGGGCGCGCATCAGCACCGCGGCCGGTAGCGCCGAGGCCACCATCGAGATCACCGAGACGATGATGGCCGGGCATGCCGCCCTGCCCAACGGTTTTGGGCTCGATTACGTCGACGACGAGGGGCGCACCGTCATCCCCGGCGTCGCGCCGAACGTGCTCACCTCGACCGAGTGGCGCGATCCTTACGCCGGCACGCCGTGGCACAAGCACGTGCCCGCGCGGATCGAGCCCGCCCCGGTGGGTGTCAGTTCCAGATCTTGACCCGGCCCTGCGGCTCCAAGAACAGCGCGCCGGAGTCGGCGCCGTCAAAGGCGTCGTAGAACGCGTCCATGTTGCGCAGCACGCCGTTGCAGCGGAACTCCGGCGGCGAGTGCGGATCCACCGCCAGCCGCCGGATCGCCTCCGCATCACGGGATTTGGTGCGCCACACCTGGGCCCAGCCGTAGAACACGCGCTGCACGCCGGTGAGGCCGTCGATCACCGGCGCGGGCTGGCCGTTCAGGGACAACTGATAGGCCAGCAGCGCGATCGACAGGCCACCCAGGTCGCCGATGTTCTCCCCGACGGTGAATGCGCCGTTGACGTGGTGGTCACCGGCCAGGCCGCGCGGCGTGTAGGTGTCGTACTGCTCAATGAGAGCCTTTGTGCGGACGCCGAATTCGGTCCGGTCGGCGTCGGTCCACCAGTCGACCAGGTTGCCGTCACCGTCGTATTTGGCGCCCTGGTCGTCGAAGCCGTGGCCGATCTCATGGCCGATCACCGCGCCGATGCCGCCGTAGTTGGCCGCGTCGTCGGCCTCGGCGTCGAAGAACGGTGGCTGCAGAATCGCTGCCGGGAAGACGATTTCGTTCATCCCCGGGTTGTAGTAGGCGTTGACCGTCTGCGGCGTCATGAACCACTCGTCTTTGTCCACCGGCCCGCCGAGCTTGGCCAGCTCACGGTCGTGGTTGACCGCGTAGCCGCGCTGGTAGTTGCCGTACAGGTCGCCGCGGTCGATCACCAGCGAGGAGTAGTCACGCCACTTGGACGGGTAGCCGACCTTGGCGGTGAACTTCTCCAGCTTGGTCAGGGCCCGCTCCCGGGTCTGCGGTGTCATCCAGTCCAGGTCGCTGATGCTCATCCGGTACGCCGCCCGCAGGTTCGCGACCAGCTCGTCGATGCGGGCCTTCGCCCCGGGAGGGAAATGCCGCTGCACGTAGAGCTTTCCGACGGCGTCGCCCATCAGGTTCTCCACCAGCGAGACCGCGCGCTTCCACCGGTCCCGGATCTGCTCGGTGCCGGTCAGCCGCCGGCCGTAGAAGTCGAAGTCCGCGGACACCAGCTCGTCGGTGAGCCAGGCGGCCCGCGCGCGGATCAGCCGCCACCGCGCCCAGCTCTTCCACACCTCAAGGTCCTCGTTGCGCCACAACTCGGCGAAGGTGCGCAGGTAATCGGGTTGGCGCACAATCACTTCCGCGAGGGCGTCGGGTTCGGCGCCGAGTGCGACGGCCCAGCCGGCCCAGTCGAAGCCCACCGACTCGTCGCGAAGCTCGGCGAACGTGCGCAGGTTGTAGGTGAGGTCGGCGTCGCGGCGCTTGACCACATCCCAGTGCGCCTCGGCCAGCCTGGTCTCCAGCGCGACGATGCGGTCGGCGGTTTGGACGTGGTCGGCCGGGTCGCCGCCGAAGACCAGGCTGAACATCCGCGCGACGTGCGCGGGATAGGCATCCAGCACCTCGGCGTGCCGCTCCTCGCGGTAGTAGGACTCGTCGGGCAGCCCGAGGCCGGACTGGGTGAAGTGCACCAGATAGCGGGCCGAGTTCTTGGCGTCGGTGTCCACGTATACCCCGATGCCACCGCCCGCGCCGGTGCGCTGCAGGGCGCCGATGGTCCGGGCCAGCGCGTCGGCGTCGGTGGCATCGTCGATCACGGTCATCTCGTCCAGCAGCGGCTGCACACCGCGGCTCTGCACGGTGTCCTCGTCCAGGAAGCTTGCGTACAGGTCGCCGATGCGCTGCGCGTCGTCGTCCGCGGCGGCGGCACCCTGCTGGCTGGCCTCCACGATCAGGTCGCGCACCTGTTCTTCGGCGCGGTCATACAGCTGGCGGAAGGCACCGTCGGTGGCCCGGTCCGCCGGTATCTCGTATTCGGCCAGCCAGCGGCCGTTGACGTGACCGAACAGGTCGTCTTGGGGGCGGATGCTGTCGTCGACAAAGCTCAGGTCGATGCCCGAGCGGATGGCCGTATTCGTCACCCCGCCATCCTTCCATCTTTCCCGGATGCAACGATCGGGCCATGTCCGAGGGCGAGCGAAGTGAGCCACCTGCCGAAGAAGATTCCGTTGACGTCGCCCCCGACGACGACTCGAGCGACGACGACTCCAACGAGGTCGACAAGGACGAATCCGAAAGCGCCGAAGTCTTTTCCCACTACGGCATCGCGTCGGCGGTGCTCGGTGTGCTGTCGGTGGCCGCGGTGGCGCTCGGCTTCATCATCTGGTCCGACCACCGCGACCAGGTCGCCGAGCGCGGCTACCTGAGCCGAGCCATGCAGACGGCCGCGGACTGGGCGAACGTGCTGATCAACATGAACAGCGGCAACGTCGACGCCAGCCTGCAGCGGCTGCACGACGGGACGGTCGGCGAGCTCAACACCGACTTCGACGCCGCCGTGCAGCCCTATAAGGCGGTCGTGGAGAAGCTGCAGTCCAAGAGCGCCGGGCGGATTGAAGCGGTGGCGATCGAAACCATGCACCACGATGTGGACGCCCAGCCGGCGGGCACGAGGCCTCCAAGAGAGATGGTCACCACCAAGCTGCCACCGTTCGCGAGCCGAACCGACTCGGTGATGGTGATCGCCACGTCGGTCAGCGAAAACGTCGGGGCCAAACCGCAAACCGTGCACTGGAGCCTGCGGCTGGACGTCTCCGACGTGGACGGCAAGCAGATGATCTCCGGATTGGCGTCGATCCGATGAGGAATATCTGGCGGTTGTTCGCCTTCGACATCCTGGCCCCCCTGGCCGCGATCGCGGCCCTGCTGGCCATCGGGCTGGTGCTCGGCTGGCCGCTGTGGTGGGTGTCGGCGTGCTCGGTGCTGATCCTGCTGATCGTCGAAGGCGTGGCGATCAACTTCTGGCTGCTGCGCCGCGATTCGGTCAGCGTCGGCACCGACGACGACGCCCCGGGGCTGCGGTTGGCCGTCGTGCTGCTGTGCACGGCGGCGCTGGCCGCGGCCGTGGCGACCGGCTACACGCACTGGACGAGGGCGGACAACGACTTCACCAACGACTCGCGCCAGGTCGTTGCGACCGCCACCGGCATGGCGGAGGCGATGGCGTCGTTCAGCCCCACCGCCCCGACCGGCTCCATCGACCGGGCCACGGCGATGATCGTCCCGGAGCATGCGGCCGCGTTCAAAGAGCAGTACAGCAAGTCCAGCGCCGAGCTGGCCCAGCACAATGTCACGGCGCAGGCCACCACGGTGTCGGCCGGAGTCGAGGCCCTCGGGCCGTCGGCGGCCAGTGTGGCGGTGATCCTGCGGGTCACCCAGAACACCCCGGGACAGCCGCCCAGTCAGGCGGCGCCGGCGCTGCGGGTGACGCTGACCAAACGGGGCAGCGACTGGCTGGTCGCCGACGTGCTTCCGGTCAGGGAGCCCTGATCAGTTGGCTTCGGCGGACCGGGCCGACTTCACCTTGACGAACCGGTCCGACAACCGCCGGATCCGGATCATCAGCGCGGCCGTCGGGCTGGTGCTGCCGTCGAGGTAGCCGTCCAGCTCCTCGGCGGTGACCCCGATGCGGGAGGCGAACTCCTGCGGGGCCAGACCCGACCGATCGATCAGGAGCCGCACGTGGCGCGCCACCTCGGCGCGCTCGTTGGCCTCCAGATGGGTTCGGGCCCGCTCGAGCACCTCCCACAGCGCCTTGGCGATGCCGTACGGCCGGGTGCCTTCGAGGACCTCCTCGACCTGCCGGGCGGTCCGCCCGAACGGGTCGCGCTTCAGCGCGCCTGCGATGCGCTTCCACGTCGCGATGTCACCACCCTGCAGGGCGGACCGGATGGCCGCGGTCGGCCAGAACTCCACCGGCTGGTCGGGGTCCTGGAAGGACCCGGACGGTCCTCCTGACGGTCCATTGCCGCGTGGACGCTGTTCGGGGCCCGGCCGGTGGGGCGGCGGTGCGGGGCGTCGGTCGGGTGCCAACGTCACCTCGCCTCCTCCAGCATCGCTACCGCCACGGCCAGGCAGCGCTGCCTGATTTCCTCCCAGTCCGCGCTAGCGTCGGCTTCCGATCCCTGGTCTCCCGGGTAATCGCAAGGGTCGGGATCTGCGAGTCGACGGACCAACTGGGTGGCAATCCACTGCCGCCTGGATGATTTACAACAGTAGTACCTGTCCATTCCGGCCAGCACCACTGCGGCGGTCTCGGGCTCCAACGAATCGACCATGTCTGCAAAATCGGCATAGTCGCGCCGACTGTTACGGCACATGATCAGGTAGCCCTTGAGCCGCAGGGTTTCGGCGCCGGTCGGGACCAGCAGCCGGTCGCCGGTGGGCAGCTGCACGTTGGCGGTCTCCACGGGGCTGCGCCGCTCGTATCTCGGTCCGTCGCCGCCCGTCACGGTGTGCGTGCCCGTCTCCAGCGCGTCGATCGCGACCGACAGGCGTCCGCGCCACAGCGTCACCGGGTGAACGGGCCGATCCGCCCCGGCGATGGCCTTGGCGATGCCGTTGCGCGAGGTCAGGCCGCCGACCAGCTTCTTGGCCGCCAGGGAGCCGTTGGTGTGGCCGTTGGTGCCGGGCTTCTTGTCGCCGGCGCCCACGCCGACGCTGACTTTCTCCTCGTTGAGGGCCACCTGGTGGGGGATCTGCGCGGGTCCCAGGCCGCGGGTCTGGTCCTCGCCCTGGCCCGGCGACGCCTGCGCGGCGTTGCGGCCACAGCCGGTGAAGGCGAGCGGATCGGTGACGCAGATGGCGTCGGGCGCCAGGTGCTTGAGCTTCGCGGCGGACTTGAGCACCATCCGCAGGTCGGCGTTGGGCGCCACCAGCGCCGAGATGTCGTCGGGAATCACCACCACGTCGCCGAGGTCGACCTCGGGCAGTGGCCGGTCGAAGTCGACCGACGGCAGCACCCGGGACAGCCACGGCGGCAACCACCAGTTCCACTGGGCGAACATCGCCATCAGCGCCGGCACCATCACCAGCCGCACCACGGTGGCGTCCACCGCGATCGCGACCGCACACGCCACGCCGATCTCGGCCACCAGCGGCATGCCGGCGAACGCGAAGCCGACGAACACCGCGATCATGATCAGCGCGGCGCTGGTGATGGTGCGGGCGCTGGTGCTCACGCCGTAGGCCACCGCGTCGCGAGTGTTACCGGAATGCAGGAAGCGCTCCCGGATGCGGGTGAGCAGGAAGATCTCGTAATCCATCGACAACCCGAAGGTCATCGCGAGCACCAGCGGGGGAACGGTGCTGTCGATCGAACTGATCTGGGCGAAGCCGAGATCCTTCAGCCAGCCCCACTGGAACACCATCACCAGGCTGCCGTAGGCGGCGGCGACCGACAGCAACGTCATCAGGACGCCCTTGAGCGCCAGGAAGACCGAGTGGACCGAGACCAGCAGCATCACGAACGCGATCGCCGCGACGATGGCCAGCACCAGTGGCTCGGTCGCCGACACCTGGTCGTCGAAGTCCTTGATCAGTGCGGTCGGGCCGCCGACGTCGACGCGCGCCGTGCCCGCCTCCGGAACCTTGGGCAGCTGCGCGCGCATCCAGCCGACGGTCTCGCGGGCCTTCATGTCCTCGGGGTCCACCGACAGCACCGCGGACAGCAGCGCGCTGCCGTTGTCCTCGGCGAACTGGGGCGGCGACACCGAGACGATGTTGGGTGCCTGCGACATCCGCTGGCGGATCGCACCGACGGTGTGGCTGTGTTCGGGGGAGGCCGCGCCGCCGTCGGGGAAGTTGATCAGCACCCGGATGGGGCCCAGCGCGCCGGGACCGAGGGCCTGGGCCGCGGCGCCCACCCCGGCGCGGATCTCGTGCGACGAATCGAACTGGCGCAGCAGGCTGTTGCCCAGCACCATCGACGCCGCCGGCGCGGCCATCACGAGCAGCACCAGCGATGCCGCCAGCGCGGACACCCAAGGCCGGCGCATCACCCAGCCGATCCAGCGGTTCCAGAACCGGGACTGGGTGCTTTCGGGTCGCCGCGACCAGTGCAGGAAGCCCGACCGTTTGGCGGCCGCACGGCCGAACGTCGCCAGCGCCGCCGGGGTCAGGGTCGTCGAGGTCAGCATGGCCACCGCGACGGCCAGGATGGCGCCGGTGGCCATCGACTTCAGCGCCGGGGTGTTGATCACATAGATCCCGGTGAGGGACGCGATCACCGTCATGCCGGACAGCACCACCGCCAGCCCGGAGGTGGCCATCGCGGCGTCGACGGCTTCGCGGGGCTGGCGCCCGGTGCGCAGCTCCTCCCGGAATCGCATCAGGATGAACAGTGAATAGTCGACGGCCAGCGCGATCCCGAACATGGACACCGTCGAGGTCACGAACACCGACATGGTGGTGTACGCGGACAGCAGATAGACCAGGCCCATGGTGACCACCACCGTGCAGATGCCCAGGGCCAGCGGAATGGCGGCGGCGGCCAGCGAGCCGAACACCGCGAGCAGCACGACCAGGATGACCGGCAGGTTCCACTTCTCGGCGGCGGCGATGTCGTGCTTGGTGTTGGCGGCGGCGGCGGCGGACAGCGCGCCCTGCCCGATGACGTAGAGGCGCACGCGGCCGTTCGCGGTCTGGCCGGGTTGGTCTCCCTTGATGCCGACCTTGGTGCGGAGCTGCTTGGCGACGTCGCTGGTATTGCGGGAGTCCAGCCGCACCGAGAGCACGTACGGCCGGTCGGGCTGCGGCGCGCGCTGGGTGGGGTTGGGGATCTCGGAGGTGCCGGGGATGCCGGTGGCGATCTGCCGCAGCTGCGCGACGGCGTCGTTCATGTCCTGGTAGCTGGCGTCGGGCCGGGGCGCGGCCACCAGCGCCAGCGACGATCCGCCCTGGTCGTGGTAGAGATCCTCGAGCTGGTCGTGCACCGCCAGCGACTGCGATCCGGCCACGTCGAACCCACCGCCGGTCAGGTTGCCCGACTGCGTCAGCGCCAGGTAGACCGCCGGAACCAATGCCAGCAACCAGCCCGTGAAGACCAACCAGCGGTACTTACGCAGGCTGCGGCTGAGGCGCATCATTAACTGCTGGATTTTGTCGCTCCCCGCTTCTCGCTAACGCGTGTTGGCGACGATACCGCAGCAGCCTGTGGATTATGTGGGCTTATCTAGTTCCTGAGCTGCGGTGACGGCGTTGTTGCCAAGACGCTGCGAAGACGTTGTGAACCGGTGACCACGCGGGATTTCGGTCACATATCCCGGCCCGGCCTTCGTTCGAACTGGCAGGGGTGATATCGGCGGTGGCAGGATGTCGGATGGCCCGCGAGGCCCCCGGGGATTGGGGGACGCCTTCGTCGCGTGGGGCCGTTCTTATCGCAGTCGTTTGCGAGGCGCCGATTCGGCGGTCGTCGCAAACTCTTAAGGAGTTGTCCATGACGAAAGCCACCGCTGGACGGGGTCGCAAATTCTTCGCCGGCCTGATCGCCGCCACGGTGCCCGGTGCGGCCGTCGCGGTGCTCGCCGGAGCCCCGGCGACCGGCGCCAACGACCCGTGCGCGGCCAGTGAGGTCGCCCGGACGATCGGCTCGGTCTCCAAGTCGATGGGTGACTACCTGGATTCGCACCCGGAGACCAACCAGACGATGACCTCGATGCTGCAGCAGCAGGCGGGGCCGCAGTCGGTGAACGGGCTGAAGTCCTACTTCGACGCGAACCCCAAGGTCGCCGGCGACATGACGTCGATCGCGCAGCCGCTGACCAACCTGTCGCTGCAGTGCAAGTTGCCGATCTCGATCCCGCAGGCGATGGGGCTGATGCAGCAGGCCCAGGGCGCGGCCGGTGGGCTGCCCGCGCTGCCCGGCAACCCCGCGGGCGCTTCGCCGCTGAGCGGGACCACCGGTGGCGCCCCGGCCGCCGCGCCGCAGCCGGCGCCGCCCGCGGCGACCAACCCGCTGCCGGGCCCGTCGCGCGGCAACACCGTCGGCTAGGCCGACGGTGCCGGCCCGCTGCGGCCGGACTGGCCGTCGGGGTCCGGATCGCGGTCGGGCGGTACCGGCCCCTGCAGCGCGGTCTCGGTCGGGTCGGCCGCGGAGTCGCCCTGCAGCGGCACGATCGGGAGCGGACCCGTGATCGGGTCCTCGTCGGAGTCGGCGATGTTCTCGGTGCGGAACACGAAGAAGAACACCACCCAGCCGATCGCGGAGATGAGCAACCAACTGATCAGCCGGTAGATCAGCATGGCCGAAATCGCGTTGGGCAGCGACATCCCGCTGGACACCAGGCCGGGCACCAGCACCGCCTCGACGATCAACAGGCCGCCGGGCATCAGCGGGATCGTGCCGACCGCGCGGGCGGCCGCATACGCCACCGTCAACCCGGCCACCGAGGCGTGATCCCCGGCGGCATAGGCGGCGAAGCCCAGACACGCGACGTCGGCGATCCAGTTGAACATCGACCAGCCGAACGCCACCCCGAGGTCGCGTCGGCCCAGGCTCACCGATTCCAGCTGCATCAGCGTCTCGCGCCACTTGTCCAGGCCGGTCTCCGCCGGCCTGCCGCGCACCGAGTTGACCCACGCCAGCACCCGGCTGCCGATGCCGTCGATCAGCTCCGGCCGTGACGCGACGGCCTGGGCCAGCAGCAACAGCGCGACGAAGCCGCCGAGGGTGAACAGCAGCGAGAACGGGTTGTTCTTCGCGCCCAGCAGGAAGGCGCCGCCCAGGCCGAGCAAAGCCAATCCCACCGCCTGCAGCACACCCGACATCACCAACTGCCACGACGCCACCACGGCCGAGGCGCCCCACAGCCGCTGCTGCCGGAACAGGAAGGTCGCCGACAGCACGGGCCCGCCGGGCAGCGTGGTGCTCAGCGAGTTGGCGGCATAGAACGCCGCCTCGGAGCGCAACTGCTTGACGTGCACGCCGGCGGACTTCAGCAACGTGCGCTGGATCTGGGCAAAGCTGTGCATCGACGCGGCCGCCGCCGCCACCGATGCGAGCAACCACCACCAGTTCGCCTCGTACAGGCTCATCCAGGCTTTGGCCAGCTGATCCCACCCCAGCGAAACCTCGACGGCAAGCACGATGGCTACCGCGGCGAGAATCACCCAGCGCACCCACCAGTACTTCCCGCGCGGGGCTTCTTCGCGCGGGAAGTCGAGATTGCGGGCGGGTGCGTCGTGCGACACGTGATTTAGGGTAACGGTGCAGGTGGCGCGGCGATCGCTGCGCACCGCCTACCGTGTCTTGGAAGTTCCGGGGTCGTAACCGGATCGTGCCGACGGCGATGGCTCCGGTCGACGCGCCGAACCCCGTGAGACGGCTTCGAGACACGTTTGAGGGTGCGCCGCGGCGGATAGGCTGGCCAAATGTCAGCAAACGCCGACGACGCGTCGGTCGAACCCCTCGTCCGCAAGACCGCCGCCTGGGCCTGGCGCTTGCTCGTCATCCTGATCGCCGTGCTCGCCCTCCTGTGGGTGGTGCAAAAACTCGAAGTCATCGTCGTCCCGGTGCTGGTGGCGCTGCTGCTGAGCGCGTTGCTGGTGCCGGTGGTCGACTGGCTGGACAAGCGGGGCCTGCCTCGCGGCGGCGCGGTGGCGCTGGTGTTGCTGGGTGGCTTCGCGATCCTGGGCGGCATCCTGGCCTTCGTCGTCCTGCAGTTCATCGACGGCCTGCCCGGGCTGACCGAACAGGTGACGCAGAGCATCGAGTCGACGCGCCGCTGGCTGATTCACGGGCCGGCGCACCTGCGCAACGAACAGATCGACAGCGCGGGCAACGCCGCCATCGAGGCGCTGCACAACAATCAGGCGAAGCTGACCAGTGGCGCGATCTCCACCGCGGCCACCGTCACGGAGTTGGTCACCGCGGCGGTGCTGGTGCTGTTCACGCTGATCTTCTTCCTCTACGGCGGGCGCAACATCTGGCAGTACGTCGTGCAGATCATCCCGACGGGCGTCCGCGGCCGGGTGCACGAAGCCGGCAACGCCGGATACGGGTCGCTGATCGGGTACGTGCGGGCCACCTTCCTGGTGGCCCTCACCGACGCGGCCGGGGTCGGCACCGGTTTGGCCATCATGGGTGTCCCGCTCGCGCTGCCGCTGTCATCCGTGGTGTTCCTGGGCGCGTTCATCCCGCTGGTCGGTGCCCTGATCTCGGGCCTGGTGGCCGTGGTGGTCGCGCTGCTGGCCAAGGGCGTCGTGTATGCCCTGATCACGCTGGGCCTGCTGGTCGCGGTCAACCAGATCGAGGCCCATCTGCTGCAACCGCTCGTGATGGGCCGCGCGGTCTCCATTCACCCGCTCGGGGTGGTGCTCGCCATCTCCACCGGCGGCGTGCTCGCCGGGATCGTCGGCGCCCTGCTGGCCGTCCCCACGGTCGCATTCCTCAACAACGCGATCCAGGTGCTGTTGGCGCCCGATCCGGCCGCCGAAGCCGAGAAGCAGACCGAGGAGACGGACGAAAAGAACGCGATCATGCAGGCCGATCCCGACAAACCCGAGGGCGAATCCGGCTGAGGCTCAAGCCTTTTCGCGGCGTTGGGGGACGCCCGGGCGCCTGGTTAGAGCCGTCCCTCGCGGCGCAACAGATCCTGGGCGGACAGGCCGCCGCCGGAACGCCGGCGCTGCCGCGCCGGGTCGCCGTTCTCACCCTGACCGCGCGCGTTCGCCTGGTCGGTGGCCGCGTTGGGGTCGTTGCCGTCCGGGCGCATCTTGGGCAGGGCGGTGGTGGGTTCGGCGGAGTCGCCGTTGTCGTCGGACCGGTTGCCGGGAACCGGGATGGCGCGCGTCTGATCCCCGGAGGGCGGTGCCGCCGGACCCGGCGCCGCGGGCCGCTGCGGAGCCTGCGGCGCGGAATCGGCGGGACGCGGGTCGGCCGGCCGGTCACGGCCGGGCGCGCCCTGGGCGGCGAAGCGCGTGGTCTTGGCTTCGGTCGGCTGGCTGGGCCGGGCCGGGATGCGCGTGGTGCTCGCGGCCGGTTCCTGCGCGGGCCGCGGGTCTGTGGGACCGGGTCGCGCGGGCCGCGACGGCTCCAGCGCTGCGGGGTGCGTCGGGTCGTGCGGGGGCCGCGGCGCCGCCGCGACCAGGCTGGCCGCAACCGGCGGCCGCGCGGGCCGGCCGTTGAGCGTGGGCCGCTTGCGCTCGTCGGGCAGGTCGATCTCGCCGAGGCCGATCTTGTTCTGCAGGCGGCGGGCCCAGCGCGGCGCCCACCAGCAGTCGTCGCCGAGCAGCTTCATCACCGATGGCACCAGGAACATCCGGACGACGGTGGCGTCCAGCAGCAGCGCCGCCATCAGACCGAAAGCCAGATACTTCATCAGCACCAGGTCGGAGAACACGAACGAACCTGCGACCACCGCCAGCACCAGCGCGGCGGCCGTGATCAGGCGTCCGGTGGTCGCCGTCCCGATCCGGATGGCCTCGGCCGTCGACATGCCGCGCTCGCGCGCCTCGACCATGCGCGAGACCAGGAACACCTCGTAGTCGGTGGCCAGACCGAAACCGACCGCGACGACCAGCGCGATGAGCACCACCATCAACGGCGTCGGGGTGAAGTTCAAGACACCCGACAAGTGCCCGTCGACAAAGATCCAGGTCAGGATGCCCAGGGTGGAGCCCAGGGTGAGTGCGCTCATCAGCACCGCCTTGACCGGCAGCACCACCGACCCGAAGGCCAGGAACATCAGCAGCAGGGTGGCGCTGAGCAACAGCACCAGCATCAACGGACCCTTCTCGGCCAGGCTGTGGATGCTGTCCTGCTCCAGCGCCGGCGTGCCGCCGACATAGAGGTTCAGCCCCTTCGGCGGATTCACCGACCGCAGTTCGCTGAGCTTCTTCGCCGCATCGCTCTTGTTGACCAGGCCGTTCTGGATCACCCGCACCGAGCCGTCTTTGGGCACCGTCGTCCCGTTCGGGCCGGCGACGCAGGGGTTGCCGGCGATGGTCGGGCAGGCCCGCTCCTCCCACGTCTTGTCGGTGAAGCCGCCGATCGAGGAGATCCGGTTGCGGATGTCGGCCACCTGCTGGTCGGTCACCTTGCTGCCGTTGGTGCTCTGAATCACCATCGTCAGCTGCTCGGTCCGATAGCCGGGGAATTGCTTGTCGAAGTGTTCCTGCGCCAGGCGCACCGGATTGTCGGGGGGCAGGTACTTCTCGCTCATGCCGCCGAACGACAGGTTGCCCAGCGGGATGACCAGCAGGATCATGCCGACGGCGATCGGGATGGCGAAGGCCAGCGGCTTCTTCATCACCCAGTTGACGAGCTTGCCCCAGAACCCGGCCTCGACCTCTTCGCGGGTCTTCGTCTTCTGTAGCCGGTCGGCCAGCCAGTTCAGGTAGGCGCGCGAATACTTCCAGTTCCGCAGGAACGGCACCCGGAACGCGGTCCGCACGCCTAGCGCGTCGACGTGGCGGCCGAGGATGGCCAGGCACGCCGGCAGGAAGGTGATCGACAGCAACGCGGCAAGTCCGACCGCGGCGAAGATCGCGTAGGTGAGCGAATGCACGAAGCCCTGCGGCAGCACCAGCAGGCTGGCGCTGGACGCGATGATCAGCACCGCGGAGAAGGTCACGGTGCGCCCGGCCGTCATCACGGTTCTTCGCACCGCGGCTTCGGTGTCGTAGCCCTCGGCTATCTCCTCCCGGAACCGGCTCACCACGAAAAGCCCGTAGTCGATGGCGATACCCAGGCCGATCAGCGAGACGACCGGCTGGGCGAAGAAGTGCACCGGACCGAACATGGCGACCAGGCGCAGGATGCCCAGCGAGCCCGCGATGCTCAGGCCACCCACGATGGCCGGTAGGCCGGCGGCGACCGCGCCGCCGAACACCAGGAACAGCACGACCGTCACCAACGGCAGTGCCAGGACCTCCATGCGGCGCTGGTCGGTGGCGATGGTGCCGGTCAGCGCTTCGGCGATCGGCTCTAGACCGGCCAGCTGCACGGTGCCGCCGTCGAGCTTCTGCAGGTCCGGCTGGATGGTCTTGTAGTTGTTGAGGATGCTGTCGTCGTCGTTGCCCTTCAGCGGGATGGACACGAAGGTGTGTTTCTTGTCCTCGCTGACCATCCCCTTGATGACGGGATTGGTGCTGTCCGGTGCCGCCAGCCAGCCGGCCCAGCCGACGACTTGGTCGGAGTGGTCGGTCTTGAACTTGTTGAGCTCGCCGATGATCTTGTCCCGCCACGCCGCATCATCGACGGTTTTTCCGTTGGGGGCGGTGAAGGTGGCCACCACGTGGCTGGTGCGGTCGCGGCCGTAGGTCTGGTCGCCCAGCACCGACGCTTTAACGGATTGGCTGCCGTCGTCGTAGAAGCCGCTCTGTGTAACATGCTTGCCCAGGCTGATTCCGAAGACACCACCCAGCAGACACAGAGCTACCGTGACCCCGATCACGATGTACCGGTATCGGTACACAGTTCGACCCCACCAGGCGAACACGCAAGCTCCTTACTGGATCGTTAACGACCCGCGCATTGGTTTTCCAGTGTCACACACGCGCGGTCAGCAGCGCGGAGAGCGGCCGGAACGGCTGCAGCCACGCACCCTGGTCAGGCAGCGAATCTAGGCCGATCCGCGGCAACGGTTCCCGGAAGACACCAGCGATATCCTCCAGATCAACGAAGTCCAAGGTATCCGACGCTAGCGCCCAACTCGCATGTTCGCGAAATCCGATCACCTGGACGCCGACCCCGCTTCGTGCGATGTCTTCCAGCGGGTGACGAAACGCCTGACCGTCGGCGGACGCCACCACCAGCGCCGCCAACCCCTCGGTGCGCCTTAATTCGATGTGGGCCAGCATGTCGCGGTCGACGTCGCTGTCCTCGTCGATCTTCGGCTTGGCGAAGACCGCGAATCCCACGTTACGAAGCGCGTCCACCCACGGCCGGACGACGTCGGCGCTGCCCGGCGCGATGTTGGTGAACACCGTGGCCTCGGGTTCCACCACGACGCCGGGGCGGCCGGCGCTGACCTCGGCCGTGCGCGCCAGCAACCAGCGGCCCAGGGCGTCGAAGCGCGGGCGTTCCAGGGCTGTCGGGCGCCGGCCCAGGATGGAGCCCAGCCCCATATCCAGGTTCGGGGCGTCCCACACCAACAGCACGCGTCCACCCGGCGGAGAGAAGCCGCCCAGTTCTTCGCCGGTCAGCACCGCCGGCGGCGCGACGGGTTGGGCTCCCGCCGCGGTCTCTTCGGTCAGGCTCATACTCATCGCCTACTCATCGTCTAAGCCAAATGAATTCGGTGACGGCACTGCCCGCTTCTTGAGCCTTCGTCTCGTACTTGGTGGTCGGGCGCGCGACCGAGATCGGCAGCGCACTGTCGGGAGTGACCGGGTGCAGCCGGGGTTCGCCCGCGCCGACCTCGGCGATGTGCTCGGCGTAGCCGGCGTGGTCCGTCGCAACGTGCAGGACACCACCTGGGAGTAGCCGGTCGGCTAGCAAGCCAATCGTGCCCGGCTGCAGGAAACGGCGTTTGTGGTGCCGCGCCTTCGGCCACGGATCGGGGAAGAAGACGCGTACGCCGGTCAACGAACCGGGCGCGATGAGGCGTTGCAGCACATCGAGGGCGTTGCCGCGGATCAGCCGGATGTTGCTGACCTTGTCGCGGTCGATCGCGCACAAGAGCTGCGCCAGTCCGCGCCGGTAGATCTCCACCGCCACCACATCGATATCGGGTTCATCCTTGGCCATCGCCAGCGTGGATATGCCACTGCCGCAACCGATTTCGAGAACCACCGGTGCCTGCCGCCCGAACCAGGCGCGGGTATCCAGCGTGGGTTCGGAGCTGTCGGGTTCCTCGGTTGCGGCGCCCACCGACAAGCCGAGCTCGGGCCAGCGCCGTTCCCAGGTCTGGCGCTGGGCATCGGACAGGGTCGATCGTCGCGATCGGAACGCCGTAGCCGGGAGGTAGCGCTGGTCGGGGCGGTCCGGACCCCCTGTCGGCGTGTCGGCAGACATCGCCACCCCGCGCTGCGCATGCATTTGTCCATGGTGGCCTATAAACCTCGGATGTAGCCGCCCCTGGTCCGGATTGATACCCAACAGTTGCCTCCACCTGGTAACTCATTAACGGTGGCTCGCTTCTTGGTGACGTGGGTGCCACCATTCGGTGGGACCGCTCGGGCCCGGCGCTGCCTCCGGTAGCGGCGACGCCGGCCGGGCATGGGGTCATCCAGACCGAACAGGCGGGATATGAGGGGACAAGGACACCAGAGTTTCGTCGACGAGCTGGCGCGCTTCGCGGGCGGCCAGGTCGACGCGCGCCTGACGGCGATCGCGCAGCGGTCCGCCGCGCCCCTGCGTGTGGTGGTGCGCGGCCGCCGGGGGGTCGGCTGCCGCACCGTGCGCCGCGCCCTGGACGGCGCGGGACGCGCGGCGGGCATCGAGGTCGACACCCCGGCGACCGTGCGCGATGTCGAGGCGGTGGTCTACGTGATCACCGAGGTGGTCAAGCCCGAGGACACCCGGGCCATCGCGACGGCCGGGCACCCGGTGTTGGCCGTGCTGAACAAGGCCGACCTGGCGGGCTCGCTGTCCGGGCGGGGGGGCGACGGCCCGATCGCGGCGGCGCGCGCCAGGAGCGCGGAGCTCTCGGCGCTGATCGGCGTGCCCATGGAACCGATGACGGGTCTGCTCGCGGTCGCTGCGCTCGACGACCTGGACAGCGCCCAGTGGACGGCGCTGGCCGCGCTGGCCGCTCACCCCGGCACCGCGTGCTTCGACGGCTCCTTCGCCGCGTTCCTGACCGCCGACGCCCCGGTGCCGACCGAGGTGCGGCAGCGTCTGCTCGACACCCTCGACCTGTTCGGCACCGCGCTGGCGGTCGCCGCGTTCCGGCAGGGCCGGACCCCGGCCCAGGTGCTGACCCTGCTACACCGGATGAGCGGCGTCGATGCCGTCCTGGCCCAAATCGGCGCGCTGGGCGCCGAGGCGCGCTATCAGCGGGTGCTGGCCGCCGTCGCCGAACTCGAGGCGCTGGCCGCCGGGGGCGGCACGCTCGCCGAGCGCATCAGCGCGTTCCTGTCCCGCGACGACACCGTCGTCGCACGCATGGCGGCCGCCGTGGACCTGGCCGAGGCCGCCGGGCTGGAGCCGGGCGACCCGCAGCACCGCGACCCGTCCGCGCACCTGCCGCGGGCGGTGCGGTGGCAGCGCTACAGCCGCGCGTCGGCCAGCGAACTGCACCGCGCCTGCGGCGCCGACATCGCCCGCGGATCGCTGCGGCTGTGGTCCCAGGCCTGCGGCTCGCTGCCGGGGGAGTTCTGGTGAGCCGCGGGACGAGCGACGATCCCGTCGCCGCGGTGGACGCGCTGGTGGCGGCCGCGGGGCCGGGGCTGGATCCGCCGGCGATTCAGCGCTGCGACGCGGTGCTGGTGACCGGTCCGTGGATGGCCGGGGTCACCGCGGTGGCCGACGCCCTGCGGAAGCGGCTGCCGCAGCACAGATTCGTGGAGTCGACGGACCTGGCGCCCGGCGAGGTGCCGATGCTCGTGGTGTTCGTCGTGTCGGCGGCGGCCAACCTGACGCCGTCGGACTGCGCCCTGCTGGACGCCGCGACCGAGCACACCGATGCGGTCGTCGGCGTGGTGTCCAAGATCGACGTGCATCTCAACTGGCGCGACATCGTCGCCGCCAACTGCGACTCGCTGGGCGCGCACGCCGCCCGCTACGGCCGGGCGCCCTGGGTGGGTGTGGCGGCGCTGCCCGACCTGGGCGAGCCCGACGTCGACGAGCTGGTCCACGCCGTCTCGGCGCAACTCGACGACCCCGACCTCGCCCGGCGAAACAGGTTGCGGGCGTGGGAATCTCGGCTGCAGACGGTGGCGCGGCGGTTTGACCGCGAGGTCGAGGGGCCGGGCCGGCGAGCCCGTGTCGAGGCGCTGCGCGAGGAGCGCAGCACCGCGTTGCAGCAGCGGCGTCAGGCGAAAAGCGAGCGCACGATCACGCTGCGCAGTCAGATCCAGCAGGCTCGGGTCGCGCTGTCCCACTCGGCACGCAACCGATGCGCGGGCGTGCGCACCGAACTGCAGGAGTACGCGGCGGGTTTGTCGCGGCGCAACATGGCCGGCTTCGAGGCGGTCACCCGCGACCAGCTGGACGGGGTGGTCGCCGAGGTCAGCGAAAGCACCGATGCGCAACTGGCCGAGGTGGCGCAGGCGATGGATGTGCCGATGGAGCTGCCGCCGGTCGAGCAGCTGCCGACGGTAGACGTCTCGCCGCCGCCGCTGAAATCGCGGCGCCAGGAGATCTGGCTGATGATCCTGCTGGGCGTCGGGTTCGGCCTGGGGGTGGCGCTGACGCTGAGCCGGCTGATGAGCGGTTTGGCCTCGCGGCTGAATCCCGCGCTGGCCGTCGTCGCGGCACTGGCATGCGTGGCGATCTCTTTGGCACTCACCTTCATGGTGATCAACATCCGCGCGCTGCTGCACGACCGGGCGCTGCTGGATCGCTGGGCGGCCGACGTCACGGCCTCGCTGCAGTCGGTCGCAGAGGAGCTGGTCGCCACCCGGGTGCTGGTCGCCGAGTCGGTGTTGAGCAAGGCGCTGCTGGCCCAGGACGAGGCCGAGAACGCGGAAGTGGCCGCTTCGGTGGGCGTCATCGACACCGAACTGCGCGAGCACGCCCTGGCCGCCGCGCGGGCCTCGGCCGCGCGCGATCGGGAGATGCCCGCGGTGACGGCGGCCCTGGCCGTCGTGCGTGCAGAACTGGGAGAACCGGGTATACGAGAAGACGAAAGTCACTCCGAAGCCGCCGGCGGTGACGAGACCGAAAAACCCGCTTCGAGGAGCGAAGATGGCGACCCGTCGGGATCTTCTGAATCGTTGTTGTGAGAAGGCTTATACCTGCCCGAGACTTCCCCGACAAGATCCTCAAGATAACCTGTAGTTAACGCCACCAATTCCTTAATTGTGTGGGCGAGAGCATAGCGAGCAACACCAGCCCGATACGCAGAAGAATCCAGGAGAGTTCGATGACCTCAGCGACCATTCCCGGTTTGGATACAGCACCCACGAACCACCAGGGCCTGCTGTCATGGGTGCAGGAGGTCGCCGAACTCACCCAGCCCGACCGGGTGATCTTCGCTGACGGCTCCGACGAGGAGTTCAACCGCCTGGCCGCCCAGCTGGTCGAGGCCGGCACGTTGAAGAAGCTCAACGAGAAGAAGCACCCGAACTCGTACCTGGCGCTGTCGGACCCGTCCGACGTGGCGCGCGTGGAGTCCCGGACCTTCATCTGCACCGAGAAGCAGGACGGTGCCGGACCGACCAACAACTGGATGGACCCGTCCGAGATGCGGTCCACCATGACCGACCTGTACCGCGGTTGTATGCGCGGCCGCACCATGTGGGTGGTGCCGTTCTGCATGGGACCCCTCGGCGCCGACGACCCGAAGCTGGGCGTGGAGATCACCGACTCCGAGTACGTCGTCATCTCGATGAAGGTGATGACCCGGATGGGCAAGGCCGCCCTGGAAAAGATGGGCGACGACGGGTTCTTCGTCAAGGCGCTGCACTCGGTCGGCGCGCCGCTGGAGCCGGGCCAAAAGGACGTGCCGTGGCCGTGCAACGACACCAAGTACATCACCCACTTCCCGGAGACCCGCGAAATCATGAGCTACGGCTCGGGCTACGGCGGTAACGCGCTGCTGGGTAAGAAGTGCTACTCGCTGCGCATCGCCTCGGCGATGGCCCACGACGAGGGCTGGCTCGCCGAGCACATGCTGATCCTCAAGCTCATCTCCCCGGAGAACAAGGCTTACTACTTCGCTGCCGCGTTCCCGTCGGCGTGCGGCAAGACCAACCTCGCCATGCTGCAGCCGACCATCCCGGGCTGGCGCGCCGAGACGCTCGGTGACGACATCGCCTGGATGCGGTTCGGCAAGGACGGTCGCCTGTACGCGGTCAACCCCGAGTTCGGTTTCTTCGGCGTCGCGCCGGGCACCAACTGGAAGTCCAACCCCAACGCCATGCGCACCATCGAGGCCGGCAACACCGTCTTCACCAACGTGGCGCTCACCGACGACAACGACGTGTGGTGGGAAGGCCTGGAGGGCGAACCGGAGCACCTGACCGACTGGAAGGGCCGCGACTGGACGCCCGATTCCGGCGAGAAGGCCGCGCATCCCAACTCGCGCTACTGCACCCCGATGTCGCAGTGCCCGATCCTGGCGCCGGAGTGGGACGACCCGCAGGGCGTGCCGATCTCGGGCATCCTGTTCGGCGCCCGCCGCAAGACCACGGTGCCGCTGGTGACGCAGGCCCGCGACTGGCAGCACGGCGTGTTCATGGGAGCCACCATGGGCAGCGAGCAGACCGCCGCCGCCGAGGGCAAGGTCGGCACCGTGCGCCGCGACCCGATGGCCATGCTGCCGTTCCTGGGCTACCACGTCGGTGACTACTTCCAGCACTGGATCGACCTGGGCAAGAACTCCGACGAGTCGAAGATGCCGAAGGTGTTCTTCGTCAACTGGTTCCGTCGCGACGAAGACGGTGGCTTCCTGTGGCCGGGCTTCGGCGAGAACAGCCGGGTGCTCAAGTGGATCGTGGACCGCATCGAGCACCAGGCCGGCGGCCAGGACACCCCGATCGGCATCGTGCCGACCGCCGACGACTTGGACCTGGACGGCCTGGACGTCGATGACGGCGACGTGGCGAAGGCGCTCGCGGTCAACCCCGCCGAGTGGCGCGAGGAACTGCCCCTGATCGAGGAGTGGTTCGATTTCGTCGGCGACAAGCTGCCCACCGGTGTCCGCGACGAGTTCGAGGCGCTCAAGCAGCGACTGTCCGAAGCGGGCTGAGCCCGCTTGCGGGCGGTGAGGTAGACCTCAGCCGCTAATCGCCTGCCGCCGTAGTGCTCTCGGCAGGTACATTGCTCCCGCTCCGGCACTGGCCGCAAGGTCGCCCGGATTGGAGATGGCGCAGCGCTTCAGCGACAGGCAACCGCAGCCGATGCACGAGTCCAGGTTGTCGCGCAGCGCGATCAACCCGGCGATCTGATCGTCGAGGCGCGCACGCCAGGTTTTGGACAGTCGGCTCCAGTCGGCGCGGCTCGGGGTGCGGCCGTCCGGAAGTGTGGCGAGCGCGTCGGCGATCTCATCCAGGCTCAGGCCGACGTTGCGGGCGGCCTTGATGAAGGCCAGGCGTCGCAGCATCTGCCGCTCGAAGCGGCGCTGGCCACCGGCGGTTCGGGTCGCCGTGATCAGGCCCTGCCCCTCATAGAATCGGATCGCCGATGCCGCGAAGCCGCTGCGCTTCGCTATCTCACTGACGGTGAACAAGTCTCGCTTATCCATTGTGGCCTTCTCGAATTCGGGACTTGACTTAAAGTTTACTTCAACTATCAGTATGGGGAGATGACTCAATCCAAACAGCAATCTGTCGCGATTGTCACCGGCGCCTCGCGCGGCTTCGGAAGTGCGGTTACCGCCGCCCTGCTCGGCCGCGGTTGGACCGTCGTCGGCGATGCTCGACGCGCCTCTGAACTGGAATCAACTGTCCGAAAACTGAATTCAATAAACTTCATCGCGGTGCCCGGTGACGTCACCGACGCGTCACACCGTGCCGAATTGGTCGCGGCAGCACGCGATGTCGGGCCACTTGGCCTCCTGGTGAACAACGCCAGCCGACTGGGGCCCAGCCCGCAACCGGTAATCGCCGACTACCCGGCGAGCGAGTTGTGGACGGTATACCAGACGAACCTGTTCGCGCCGCTGGCCCTGATCCAGGCGGCACTGCCGGCGCTCGCCGACAACGCCGGCGTCATCGTCAACCTGACCTCCGACGCCGCCGTCGAACCGTATCCCGGCTGGGGCGGCTATGGCTCGTCGAAGGCCGCACTCGACCAGCTATCGGCCGTCCTCGCCGCCGAGGTGCCCGCCGTCGCGGTGTACGCCTTCGACCCCGGTGACATGCGCACCGAGATGCATCAGGCGGCGTTTCCCGGCGAGGACATCTCCGATCGCGCCGAGCCGGAGTCCGTTGTGCCGGCGCTGCTGCGCCTGCTGGACACCCGGCCGGCTCCTGGCCGCTACCGAGCCGCCGAACTGTCGTTATCCGGAGCGCCGCGATGACTCTGGCGGCTCCGCACACCCGCTTCCACCGCGCTCCGGGCTCCGATGCCATCGAGCCTCCCGAAGCGCACGGCATCGCCCGCGATGCCGTCAAACTGCTGGTCGCTCGTCCGGACGGCGTCAGCCACGCCCGCTTCGCCGACCTCGGCAGTCACCTCTGTCCGGGCGACCTGCTGGTGGTGAACAACTCCGCCACCATGCCCGCCGCGGTGGACGGCCGCCGCGACGGGCGGCCCATCGCAGTGCACTTCTCGACCCGGCGAGCCGACAGGAGCTGGGTGGTGGAACTGCGGCCCGCGGGAGACGCGACCGGACACCTGCCGGACGTCCGGCCGGGCGAGCGTATCGACCTGCCCGGCGGAGCGGCGCTCGTCATCGTGTCGTCCTATCCGGAAGCCGGAGCCGTGGGCGCGCGGCTGTGGACCGCGCGGCTGATTCTCGAGGGTGACGTCGTGTCGTACCTGGGCCGGCACGGGCGGCCGATTCGGTATTCGTACGTGCCGCGACACTGGCCGCTGCGCTACTACCAGACGGTGTTCGCCAGACAACCCGGTAGCGCGGAAATGCCCAGCGCGGCACGTCCTTTCAGCACAGAACTGGTCACCGACCTGGTGGCCGCCGGCATCGCGATCGCGCCGATCACGCTGCACGCGGGGGTGTCGTCGGCCGAAGCCGGCGAGCCGCCGACGCCCGAGCCCTTCGCCGTGCCGGCTGCCACCGCGCGGATGGTCAACTCGGCGCGTGCGGCCGGGAGCAGGGTGATCGCCGTCGGCACCACGGTGACCCGAGCTCTGGAATCGGCCGCCACCGCCGGCGGCGTAGTCCGGGCGGTCACCGGCTGGACGGATCTGGTGCTTGGGCCCGACCGGCCGTGCCGCGTGGTCGGCGGCCTGGTCACCGGATGGCACGACGCGGGTGCCTCGCACCTGTTGTTGCTGGAGGCGGTCGCCGGTCCCGAGCTGGTCGCCACGGCGTATCGCGAGGCGGTGCACCACGGCTACCTGTGGCATGAATTCGGCGACAGCGCCCTGCTGCTGCCCGCCCTGACGACCACTTAACACCCGTCAAGTTTGGCGGCGGTACAGTCTGCGCATGCAGATCCGCCCGTATATCGGCGCCGACAAAGCTGCTGTCATCCTGTACCCGTCCGGAACGGTCGTCACCTTCGACGACCTCGAGGCCCGTGCCAATCGACTGGCGCACCGGTTCCGCGAGGCGGGTCTGCGCGAGGGCGACACCGTCGCCATCCTGATGGAGAACAACGAGCACATCCACGCGGTGATGTGGGCGGCTCGTCGCAGCGGTTTGTACTACGTGCCGATCAACACCCACCTGACCGCGGCAGAGGCGGCCTACATCATCGACAACAGCAGCGCGAAGGCCATCATCGGGTCGGCGGCGCTGCGCGACACCCTCGCCGGCCTGGCCGAGCAACTGCCGGGCGGGCTGCCGGAGCTGCTGCTGATCGCCGACGGTGACCTGCCCGGCTGGGAGCGCTATCCGGAATGCGTTGCGGGCCAGCCCGACACCCCGATCGACGACGAGATCGAGGGCGACCTGCTGCAGTACTCGTCGGGCACCACCGGCCGGCCCAAGGGCATCAAGCGCGAATTGCCGCACGTGCCACCGGCCGAGGCGCCGGGCATGATGTCCGCACTGGTCGGTTTCTGGATGACGCCCGACTCGATCTACCTGAGCCCGGCTCCGCTGTACCACACGGCGCCATCGGTGTGGTCGATGAGCGCGCAGGCCGGCGGCATCACCACCGTGGTGATGGAGAAGTTCGACGCCGAAGGCTGCCTGGACGCCATCCAGCGATACCGCGTCACACACGGCCAGTTCGTCCCGGCAATGTTCACGCGCATGCTGAAACTGCCTGAGCGGGTTCGTCATTCGTACGACCTGGCCGGCCTGCAGCGGGTGATGCACGCCGCGGCTCCGTGCCCGGTGGAGATCAAGAAGCAGATGATCGACTGGTGGGGACCGATCATCGACGAGTACTACGCGTCCTCGGAAGCGCACGGGTCGACGCTGATCACCGCCGAAGAGTGGCTGGCGCATCCGGGTTCGGTCGGCAAGCCCATGGGGGGCGCCGTGCACATCCTCGACGAGCACGGCGACGAGCTCCCGCCCGGGCAGGCCGGCGAGATCTACTTCGAGGGCGGCTATTCCTTCGAATACCTCAACGACCCAACGAAAACCGCCTCATCGCGCGACAAGCACGGCTGGGCCACCGTCGGGGACATCGGCTACCTCGACGAGGAGGGCTACCTGTACCTGACCGACCGGCGCCACCACATGATCATCTCCGGCGGGGTGAACATCTACCCGCAGGAGGCCGAGAACCTTCTGGTCACCCACCCGAAGGTGCTCGACGCCGCGGTGTTCGGGGTGCCCGACGACGAGATGGGTCAGCGTGTCGTGGCGGCCGTGCAGACCGTCGACCCGGCCGACGCCACCGACGAATTCGCCGACGAGCTGACGGCATGGTTGCGAGATCGGTTGGCGCACTACAAGTGCCCCCGATCGATCGCCTTCGAAGCGCAGCTGCCGCGCACCGACACCGGCAAGCTCTACAAGAATGGGCTGATCGAGAAATACTCGGTGTGACCGATGCTCCGGGTGGTCGACCTGTCGAGCGCGCCGCAGGACTGCCCGGCGTCGCCGCCCGGGGTGATCGTCGCCGTCGGCTCGGCCGCCGACATCGCCGAAGCCGGATCCTGGCTTGACGCAGCAACTTTCACGCTGACCGAGGAACCGTGCGCCGACCGGCGGGTGGTCACCGTCGATTCGGTGACCGCGACGGTGGACGAGTTGACGGCCAGGTGCCGGCGCTGGCCGCACGCCAGCGGGATCTGCGACGACGTGTTGCGCGGGGTGGATCCGCGCGGACCGACGCTGTCCGGGGTGGTGACGGAGTCGTTGGCGTACTCGACCCTGCAGGCCGGCCCGGAGTTCGCGCAATGGTTGCGCGAGCGCGGTCCGGTCCGCATGCCCGAGATCCCTGACCCGGTGCGGGCGACGCGCGACGGTGACGTCGTGCGGATCGCGTTCAACCGGCCGCAACGGCACAACGCGTTCTCCACCGATGCCCGCGCCGCCCTGTTGGAAGCGCTGACGGTGGCGCAGCTGGATCCCTCGGTCACCGGCATCGTGTTGAGCGGCAACGGCCCGTCGTTCTGCAGCGGCGGTGACCTGGCTGAATTCGGCACCTTCGCCGACCCGGCGAGTGCGCACCTGGCCCGCACCCGCTACAGCCCCGCCCTGGCGCTCGATGGGCTGGCCGCCCGGCTCGGCCGCGCGTGCCGGGCCGAGGTGCACGGCCGGGTGCTGGGCAGCGGACTGGAGATGGCGGCGTTCTGCGGATGGGTCAGCGCCCGCGACGACGCGGTGTTCGGGCTACCCGAGCTGGCGTTGGGGCTGTTGCCCGGGGCCGGTGGCACCGTCAGCGTGACACGACGGATAGGCCGTTGGCGCACAGCGTATCTCGTGTTGTCCGGCCGCACCGTCGATGCGGCGACTGCGACGGCCTGGGGGCTGGTCGACGAGACCTGGGATCAGAAGCCCGGATAGGTGGTGGTGGTCGTGGACGGGATGGACGACACGATCGCCGCGAACATGGCGAACCACAGCACGACGCCGATCACCGCGACGGCGGCACCCACGACCGCACTGATGATGGCCCACTTCTTGGCGTTGTTGGACGCCTCGTGCGCCTCGGCGTAGCGTCCCTGAGCCCACAGGCTGGAGACCTTGGTGGAGTACACAATCGACACGATCCCCAATGGCAGGCAGCACAGCACCGTGCACAGGATCGCCCAGACCAGATAGTTCTCGGGCTCCTGCCAGCCTGGCTGGGGCGCCGGCCAGCCCGCGGGTGGGGGCTGGCCCTGCCACCCCGGTGGCTGGTGAGGCTGCCATCCGGCGGGGTGCTGGCCCTGCCATTCCGGTTGCTGGCCTTGCCATTCCGGCTGCTGCGCCGGCCATTCTGGCGAACCTCCGGGCGGCACGGGGGGATAACTCATGGCTGCTGCCTTTCCCTTTGGTTCAGAGTCAGGTAAATATACTCCCAAACTTTGTTCTCGGGCCGTGAGATTGGTGAGCCGGTTCAGATCCCGCCCCGCGTCACCAGTTGCCGGGCAATCACATTGCGCTGGATCTCGTTGGTGCCTTCGCCGACGATCATCAGCGGCGCGTCGCGGAAATAGCGTTCGACGTCGTATTCCGTGGAATAGCCGTAACCGCCGTGGATTCGCACCGCGTTCAGCGCGATCTCCATGGCGATTTCGGAGGCAAACAATTTGGCCATCCCGGCTTCCATGTCGCAGCGTTCGCCGCTGTCGTATCGCTCGGCGGCATACCGGGTGAGCTGGCGGGCCGCGGTGAGTTTGGTCGCCATGTCGGCCAGGTAATTGCCGATTGACTGGTGCTGCCAGATGGGCCGGCCGAAGCTCTCACGCTGCTGGGCATAGGCCAGCGCGTCTTCCAGCGCGGCGGTGGCGACGCCCAGGGCGCGGGAGGCCACCTGGATACGTCCCGTCTCGAGCCCCTTCATCATCTGTGAAAAGCCCTCGCCCGCAATGCCGCCCAGCAACGCCGTGCGGGGCACCCGGAAGCCGTCGAACGACAGCTCGCAGGACTCGACGCCCTTGTAACCCAACTTCGGCAGGTCCCGCGACACCGTCAGGCCCGGACCGTGCTCGACGAGCACGATCGAGATGCCCTTGTGGCGCGGCCTGGCTTCCGGGTCGGTCTTGCACAGCAAGGCGATCAGCCCGGAACGGCGCGCGTTGCTGATCCAGGTCTTGGACCCGTTGATCACCAGGCCGTTGGCGTCGTCGGGGTCGGGCAGCGCGGTGGTGGTCATGTTCTGCAGGTCCGAGCCGCCGCCGGGCTCGGTCAGCGCCATGGTGGCGCGCACCTCGCCGCTGGCCATCCGCGGCAGGTAGGCCCGCTTCTGGTCCTCGGTGCCGAACAGCGTCAGCAGCTTGGCGACCACGGTGTGCCCGCCCATCGCGCCGGCCAGGCTCATCCAGCCGCGCGCCAGTTCCTCGGTGACCCGCACGTAGCACGGCATCGACACCGGCGAACCGCCGTACTCCTCCGGAACGGCCAGACCGTAGATGCCGATACGCTTCATCTGCTCGATCCACGCCTCGGGGTAGGTGTTGGCGTGCTCGACCTCGCGAATGGCCGGCTTGACGTCGCGGTCGATGAACGCCCGCACCGTGGCGACCAGCATCTCTTCTTCGTCGTTCACCTGTGATCACCCTCCAGCATTGATGGTGGCGACCCGCTTCGCCCGGCTTCGCCGCGCTCGCGATCGCCACGAGGCCCTGATGGTGGCGACCCGCTTCGCCCGGCTTCGCCGCGCTCGCGATCGCCACGAAGTTGACCCTCGATTCCACAGCCTGCCAGCATGGGTCGTTGTGACTAGTGACGGGTACGCGGGGATTCGCGAGGGCGGGCCGTACTTCGACGACCTCGCGATGGGGCAGGTGTTCGACTGGGCTCCCTCGATGACGTTGTCGTCCGGATTGGCGGGCGCGCACCAGGCGATCGTGGGGGACCGCCTGCGCCTGGCGCTGGACGCCGACCTGTGCGGGGCGGTGACCGGCCTGCCCGCTCCGCTGGCGCATCCGGGGCTGGTGTGCGACGTGGCAATCGGGCAGTCGACGCTGGTGACCCAGCGCGTCAAGGCCAACCTGTTCTATCGCGGCCTGGTGTTCCACCGATTCCCGGTCATCGGCGATTCGCTCTACACCCGCACCGAAGTGGTTGGCCTGCGGGCGAATTCGCCCAAGCCGGGCCGGGCTCCGACCGGGCTGGTAGCGCTGCGGATGATCACGATCGACCAGGCCGATCGGCTGGTGCTCGACTTCTACCGGTGCGGGATGCTGCCCGCCAGCCCGGATTTCGCGCCCGACCACGCGCGGCACGACGATCTGTCCGCCATCGGCATCGACGTGCCCGGACCGGCCCACGATCCGACCGCGCAGTGGGACGGCGCGGTGTTCCGCGACAAGGTGCCCGGTCCGCACTTCGCCGCCGGGCTGGCCGGTTCGGTGTTGCGCAGCACCGCCGACGTGGTCAGCAGCGCTCCCGAGCTCGCCCGGTTGACCTTGAATATTGCTGCCACGCATCATGATTCGAGGGCCGGCGGGCGCCGGCTGGTGTACGGCGGGCACACCATCGGGCTGGCGCTCGCGCAGGCGAGCAGACTGCTGCCCAATCTGGTGACGGTCCTGAACTGGCAATCCTGCGATCACACCGGACCCGTGCACGAGGGCGACACCCTGTACAGCGAGTTGCACATCGAATCCGCCGAAGCGAGCGAGCACGGCGGTGTGCTGGGTCTGCGGTCGCTGGTGTATGCGGTCGGCGACACCGCCGGTGAGCCGGACCGTCCGGTGCTGGACTGGCGGTTTCACGCGCTGCAGTTCTGAGCCGGGTTTGCCGCTCGCCGCGGCGCCACGGGCCGCGCGCACAATGGGGGCGTGAGTTCGGCTTCGTCAGTGGGGGAGTCCCAGCAAGTCAAGGAGTGGGGGAGCAGCGGGCTGGCCTACTTGACCGGCCTGCCCGACGGCCCCGCCGACTTCTCCCGCGCCAACGTGCTGACCCGCGCGCGCGACGTCGCCGCGGCCACCGGTGAGCGGCTGGGCATCGACATCGACGCGGCGATGCTGTTGACGGGGCGGGCCGCCATGCTCGGGCTGACCCGCGGCGGGCGGGTGTCGCCGGGCGGCGCCACCCGCCTGCTCGCCGCCCGCGATGGCGACTGCGCGCTCACCCTCTCGCGCGCCGACGACCTCGACGCCGTGCCGGCGCTGCTGCAGGCCGACGAGATTGCCGCCGACCCGTGGCCACAGCTGCAACGCTGGGCCGCCGCCCGCCCGGTGGCCGAGATCGTCGACCGGGCGGGGCTGCTGGACATCCCGGCGGCGGGCCTGGGCGAGGCTGCGCCCAGGCCGGCGCGGATACGTGCGAGAGGATCGCGAACTGCGCCGCGCCCACTGCGGGATCTGCTGGTGGCCGACCTGTCCTCGATGTGGGCGGGCCCGCTGTGCGGGCGGCTGCTCGCCCGGGCCGGCGCGACCGTCGTCAAGGTCGAAAGTCCGCGCCGCCCGGACGGCACCCGGGGCGGACATCGGGCCTTCTTCGACTGGGTCAACGGCGAAAAGCTCGGCTATCAGCTCGATTTCGACGGCCAAGCCGACGAATTGCGTGAACTGCTCGCGGTCAGTGACATCGTCATCGAGGGCTCGCGCCCGGCGGCGCTGGCGCGCCGGGGGCTCGGACCAGATGACGTCGTGCCGCGCGAAGGACGAATTTGGTTGCAGGTCACCGGATATGACGGCCTGCGGCCGGGATTCGGCGACGACACCGCGGTGGCCGGTGGCCTCGTCGGCGCGAGCGCCGAGGGGCCGGTGTTCTGCGGTGACGCCATCGCCGACCCGCTGAGCGGGCTGGAAGCCGGCCTGGCGGTGGCCGAATCGCTGGGCCGCGGCGGCGGCGAGCTGATCCGCGTATCCATGGCCGGGGTCGCCGCCACCTACGCGGCGCTGCCGGCCGAGCCGTCGGCGTCGCAGGCGCCGGTGTCGGCACCGGCGGCGCCGTCCGCACCGCATCCGGCGTCCGGGCCGGGCGCCGACAACGAGGCGGTGCGTTACCTGGTCGCCCAAAGACGGTTGCTGTCATGCTGATTCAGCGGGCGACCTTGCTGGACGGCACCACGACAGACATCCGGGTGGGCGCACTGATCGAGGAGATGGCGCCGCCGGGCGAGGGTCTGGTGCCGCGGGCGGGAGAGGGCGTGCTGTACGCGGGCGGCGGCGCCGTGCTGCCCGGGCTGCACGACCATCATGTGCACCTACGCTCGGCGGCCTCGGCGCTGGATTCGTTTTTCGTCGGGCCGCCCGGGGTCAGCACCGAGGCGCAGCTTGCCCAACTGCTGGCGAATGCCACACCGGGGCCCGACGGCTGGATTCGCGCTGTGGGCTACCATGATTCAGTTGCCGGGGAGCTCGATCGGGGCGCCCTCGACGCCATCGTTCCGCACGTTCCGGTGCGCATCCAGCACCGCAGTGGGGCGCTGTGGATCCTGAATTCCGAGGCGCTGGGCCGGGTCGGCCTGGCCGAACATCCCGACGGGCGGCTGCGCAGCGCCGACCGCGGCTGGTCGCTGGCGCTGCAGCGTCGCGAGACCGACCTGGCCGAACTTAGCCGCCGGATCACCGCGACCGGTGTCACCGGCGTCACCGATGCGACCCCCGATCTCGATGCCGACGACATGGAGTCGCTGATGACGGCGTACGAGCGCGGCGAGTTCCGGCCGCGGTTGAGTTTCCTGTCGCCGGGCAAGAAGATCCTGCACGACGATCTCCTGGACCTCGACGCTCTCACGGAATGGATTGCGCGCCAACATGACAGCGGGCAACCGGTCGCGGTGCACTGCGTTACCGCGGCCCAGCTGGTGGTGACCATCGCGGCCCTGCGCGCGGCCGGCGGCCATCCGCGGGACCGCATCGAGCACGCCGCCGTGGTGCCCGACGACAACCTGGCCGACCTCGCCGAGCTCGGGATCACGGTGGTGACGCAGCCCAACTTCGTCGCGGAGCGCGGCGACCAGTACCTCGCCGAGGTGCCTGCCGCCGAGCACGATCAGCTGTGGCGCGTCGCCTGCCTGCGTGACGCGACGGTGCCCGTCGCGCTGTCCACCGACATGCCGTTCGGCCACGGCGACCCGTGGACGGCGATGCGCGCCGCGGTGCACCGCACCACGCCGCAGGGCGCCGTGCTCGGCCCGCACGAATGCGTCTCGGCGCGAGAGGCTTTGACGATGTTTCTGGGCCGAGCGGATCAGCCGGGGCGGCCGCGCAGTGTGGAAATCGGGCAGCCGGGGGACCTGTGTGTGCTGAACGAGCCGCCCGCGATCGCACTGGCCGCCCTGGACGCGGGACTGGTCGCGGCGACCGTCATCGGCGGTGAGCTGGTGTACTTCGCGATGTGAGGCGCGTCAAGCGGCGGGGGCAAGCGCCGCGCGCAGGCTGTCGCACTGGCTGTCGAAAAACCGCCGGGACACTTGGGCTTTCGGCAACACCAGGTCGAAGCCGTGGAAGGCACCAGAGATGGTTTCGACCTGGCACGGCACCCCGGCGGCACGAAGGCGCTCGGCGTAGGCCAGGTCTTCGTCGTGGAAGAGGTCGTGCGTGCCCACACCGATCCAGGCCGGCGGCAATCCGCTGAGGTCGTCGCGGCGCCCGGGGACGGCGACCTGCGGGTCGGCATTGCCGAGGTACGCCGCCCAGCCGAACCTGTTGCTGCGGTTGTCCCACAGCCGGTAATTCGAGCTCGGCGGGGTGGTCGAACTGCGGTCGTCCAGCATGGGATAGGTCAGCAGCTGGAATGCCGGGCTCACCTCGGCGCGGTCGCGGGCCAGCAGGGCCAGGGCCGCCGCCAGGCCGCCGCCGGCGCTGGCACCGCCGATCGCGATGCGGTAGCGGTCCACCGATGGCAGCCCGGCCAACCACGTCAGCGCCGAATAGCAGTCCTCCAGCGGTGTGGGATACGGATGTTCGGGCGCCAGGCGGTATTCCACCGACGCGACGGTGATGCCCAGCCGCCTGCTGAACCCGCTGCACAGCTGGTCGTCCTGCTGGGCGGTGCCGATGACGTATCCGCCGCCGTGGATCCACAGCAGCGCGGGCGCGGTCTCGGTGGCCCCGGCCGGACGGAACAACCGCACGCCGGCCCCCGACGCGAGCGTGATCACCTCCACGTCGGCGACCGGCTTGCCCAGGCGCCCCCGCCACGCGATCCCCGCCCGCATGAGCGGCAGGGTCCGGGGGCCGACCAGCCGGCGCGGGGCGAAGCGGGCAAATCGCTGCAGGTCAGGATGAACATCGTTGTTCGTCACCGGACAAGTATCACCGACGCGGAAAATCAAGGGACGGCGATGGGTGATCTGCCGTGCGCGCTACGACGTCAGGAGGCAGCGTGACCGCCAACAACTCCCGGCTGGATTCGCGGTCGGTCGATACGGCCCTCGGGTCGATCCGGGTTCAGGTGAGTGCGGGCACCGGACCCGCCGTCCTGATGTGGCCCAGCCTGTTGATGACGGGCGACCTGTGGGCCGGCCAGGCCGCGCACTTCGGCGACACCCATCGCTTGGTGCTCATCGACCCGCCCGGCCACGGCGGCAGCGCGCCGCTGCGGTCGATGTTCAGTTTCACCGACTGCGCGCGATGCGTCGTCGACCTGTTGGACGGCCTCGACATCGACCGGGCCCACTTCGTCGGCAATTCGTGGGGCGGGATGATCGGCGGCACCTTCGCCGCGCTCTATCCCGATCGGCTCGACCATGCGGTGCTGATGAATTGCACGGCGTCGAAAGCCGGTGTCGCGCAGAAGATCCAGTATGCGGCCCTGGTGCGGTTGGCGACGGCGCTGGGTGGGATCCGGCCGCCGCTGACACGCTCGGCCATCCGTGCTTTCCTGGGGCCGACGACGTTGCGCACCCGCCCGGATGTGGTCGACACCGTACGAGCCAACGTGCAGTCGGTGGACACCGATTCGGTCCGCTGGGCGGTGCGCAGCGTGGTTTCGGCGCGGCCGGACCAGCGCGCGCTGCTGGCCCGCGTCACGTCCCCGGTGCTGGTCGTCGCCGGCAGGGAAGACGCCACTTTCCCGGTGGCCGAAACCCGCGTCATGGCCGACGCGATTCGGGGTTCGTCCTTCACCGTGCTCGACGGGGTCGCGCACCTCGCGGCGCTGGAGGATCCCGCGCGGGTGAACCAGCTGTTGGACGCGTTCTTGTTCGACTGAAATGCCGTGCCGACAACCAGAATTCGGGCACATGGGATCCCCGGGCCATGGTGACACGCATGTCGGGCCGCCGCCGGCTGGTGAACCATGTCGCGCGCTGCACCGTAGCCGCAGGAAGGACCTAGAAAGCCAAATGGATTAGCCAACCCACGATCGGGGTATCGGAGCAATGCTGGCGCACGGGCTTGCCGTCAGCTTGTTGGGTTTGCCGGTACGTCGCCGCAACGTCCCGCACGGGACCGCGCGCCGCCGCGCCGCCCGATCGGCCAGGACGCGAGGACGTGAAATGCTTGGGCAACTTTACGATCGGGCACTCGGCGGGGAGCGATGTTGGATCCGTCATGAGGACGGCGAACTGCGGCCACTGCCGGCGCACCGATGGTTGGGTGTGCGATGTCCCGGTGATGGATCTGGCGACGCCTTCGACGAAGTCTTCGACGAAGCCGTCACGCAGATGTGCACCGGGCCGACAATCGAGCTGGGCTGCGGGCCGGGCCGGTTGGTGGCCAGGCTGATTCAGCGCGGCATCCCCGCCCTCGGCATCGACCGGTCCGCGACCGCGATCCAACTGGCGGGCCGCGGCGGTGCGCCGGCCCTGCTGGGCGATGTGTTCGAGCCGCTGCCGGGTACGGGCCTGTGGCAGACGGTTCTGCTGGTCGACGGCAACGTCGGGCTCGGCGGGGACCCGCGCCGAATTCTGGGGCGCGCCTTCGAATTGCTGGCCCGCGGTGGTCGTTGCGTCGCCGAGTTCGAGGCAGAGGCCATCGGAATCTGTTCGCGATGGGTGCGGCTGGAGGCGGCGGGCGAGGTCGGGCCCTGGTTTCGCTGGGCATCCGTCGGGGTGGACAGCGCCGCCGCGCTGGCCGCGCAGGTGGGGCTGACGCTGACCAGCGTCAGCCTCGTCGGCGGCCGGGTGATCGCCGACCTGACGGCCAGATAAGCGTGTCGTACACAGCACAATCCAGCAAACTCACCGGCCCGCCAAAAACGGTTCAAGCAGTCCGAATCCCGAACCCAGCGAGCGGGCTGGGCAAAGCGTTTTCGCCACGACCGCCCGTTGTGCGGAAACGCTGGTTTGTGCAACGTCGGGAGGGGTACAGTCCGGTGCATGACGGCGAGTGGACCCGGCATTACCGATTGCGTGAAATGGTTGCTGCGGGCCCGCCCCGGTGACTATGCGCTGGCGTTGAGTGTGGCCGGGGCTTCGCTGCCCGTGGTCGGCAAGCACCTTGAACCCCTAGGCGGTTTGACCGCTATGGGCGTGTGGGGTGCCCGGCATGCGCCGGAGGCGATCTCCGCGGTGACCAAGGACTGGTTCACGCCCGGAATCAACGACGTCCGGCGCCGCGACCGGGAGAGCACCCAGCAGGTCTCCCTCGCCGCATTGCGCGGCGTCGTGTCGGCCGCGGACCTCGAGATGGACTGGCCGGTCGCCGAGAAGACACCGCCGATCTGGGACGGTCTGCGCCAGCGCCGCTACCTCTACCGTCGTGCCGTCCACTACGGCGACCACCCCGATCAGGTGCTCGACGTCTGGCGGCGCAACGACCTGCCCGCGCAGCCCGCGCCAGTCCTGATCTTCCTGCCGGGCGGCGCCTGGGTGCACGGCAAGTGCATGGGCCAGGGGTCGGCGCTGATGTCCCGGCTCGCCGAACAGGGCTGGGTGTGCCTTGCGGTCAACTACCGCGTCGCGCCGCACCACCGCTGGCCGCGCCACATCATCGATGTCAAGACCGCCATCGCGTGGGCCCGTGCCAACGTCGACAAGTTCGGCGGAGACCGCAATTTCGTTGCGATAGCGGGCTGTTCGGCCGGGGGCCACCTGTGCGCACTGGCCGGGCTGACGCCTGACGACCCACAGTTGCAGGCGAAGTTGCCCGAGGGCGCGGACACCTCGGTGGACGCGGTCGTCGGGATCTACGGCCGCTACGACTGGGAGGACCGCTCGACGCCGGAGCGCGAACGGTTCGTCGAGTTCCTGGAGCGGGTCGTGGTGAAAAAGTCGATCGCCCGTCGCCCCGAGATCTTCCATGACGCATCCCCGATCGCGCGCGTGCACCGCAACGCGCCGCCTTTCCTGGTCATCCATGGCAGCAAGGACACCGTCATCCCCGTCGAGCAGGCGCGCAGCTTCGTCGAGCGGCTGCGGGCGGTGTCGCATTCGATGGTCGGCTACCTCGAATTCCCCGGGGCCGGCCACGGGTACGACCTCATCGACGGCGAGCGTGCCGGGGCGGCCGCGCACGTCACCTCGCTGTTCCTCAACCAGATCTATCGCACCAAGACACGCGTCGGGGCAAAAGAGGTTATCTGAACCGCCAGCGCTGAGTATGGTCCCTCTATGGGTAAGGGGCAGCGGTGAAGAGGCTTAGCGGGTGGGACGCCGTACTGCTGTACACCGAAACTCCGAACGTGCACATGCACACCATCAAAGCGGCCGTCATCGAACTCGACGCCGATCGCCGATCACTGGACGTCGACACGTTTCGCGAAGTCATCGCCGGGCGGCTGAACAAGCTCGATCCCTTCTGCTACCAGCTCGTCGAGGTGCCGCTGCGCTTCCACCACCCGATGTGGCGGGAGAACTGCGAACTCGACCTGAACTATCACATTCGTCCCTGGCGGGTGTCGCCGCCGGGAGGCCGCCGCGAACTGGACGAGGCCATCGGGCAGATCGCCAGCACACAGCTCGACCGCAGCCGTCCGCTGTGGGAGATGTATTTCGTGGAGGGCTTGGCCAACAACCGGATTGCGGTTGTCGGCAAAATTCACCACGCCCTGGCCGACGGTGTCGCCTCGGCGAATCTGATGGCCCGGGGCATGGACCTGCAGCCGGGCCCGGAGGGCCGACCGTACGTCTGCGATCCGCCCCCGACCACACGCCAGCTGATGGCGTCGGCGCTCGCCGATCACATGCGTCATGTCGGGAGCCTGCCGCACACCATCCGGTACACCGCCCAGGGGCTGGGCCGGGTGCGCCGCAGCTCCCGCAAATTGTCCCCTGAATTGACGCGGCCCTTCGAGCCGCCGGCGACCTTCATGAATCACAAGATCACCCCGGAACGGCGGTTCGCGACCGCGACCCTGGCCTTGGCCGACGTCAAGGAGACCGGCAAGCGGCTCGGGGCGACGATCAACGACATGGTCCTGGCCATATCGACCGGCGCCTTGCGCACCCTGCTGTTGCGATACGACGGCAAGGCCGAACCGCTGCTGGCGTCGGTGCCGATGAGTTTCGACTTCTCGCCCGAAAGGATTTCGGGCAATCGCTTCACGGGCGTGTTGGTGGGCCTGCCGACCGACTCCGACGATCCGCTGGAGCGGGTGCGGTGCTGCCACGAAAACGCCATCGCTGCCAAGGAAAGCAACCAGCTGATGGGGCCGGAGCTGGTCAGCAGGTGGGCCGCCTACATGCCACCCGCGCCCACCCAGGCCTTCTTCCGGTGGGCCGCCGGTCGCGACGGACACAACAAGATCCTCAACCTGAACATCTCCAACGTGCCCGGCCCCCGCGAGCGCGGCCGGGTGGGCGGGGCGCTGGTCACCGAGATCTATTCGGTGGGCCCGTTGACCGCGGGCAGCGCCCTCAACATCACCGTGTGGAGTTATGTCGATCAGCTCAACATCTCGGTGCTCGCGGACGGGTCCACGCTCGAGGACCCGCACGAGCTCTCCGAGGCAATGGTCGCCGACTTCATCGAGATACGCAGGGCCGCAGGACTTTCCGAGAAACTGACGGTCATCGAGGCCGCGATGGCGCCGGCGTGATCGGCGCGGCTCGGTAGGAACCGGCTTCGGCGGTAAGCGGAATCTCGGGGGACGTTAACGCCATTTCCGCCGACCGTTACCATCGGTCCGACAGGAGCTATCTCAAAGCCACCGATCGTGTAAGGAGCTGTGCGGCACGTGAGCACTGGGAACGACGACGCCAACGAACCCGAAGTTCTGGTCGAACAACGGGATCGAATCCTCATCATCACGATCAACCGGCCGAAGGCCAAGAACGCGGTCAACTCCGCGGTGGCCAACGGCCTGGCCGCCGCCGTTGATCGGCTCGACAACGAGACCGGCCTCTCGGTGGGCATCCTCACCGGGGCGGGCGGCTCGTTCTGCGCGGGCATGGATCTCAAGGCCTTCGCCCGCGGCGAGCTTCCCATCGTCGAGGGCCGCGGCATGGGCTTCACCGAGCGTCCGCCGGTCAAGCCGCTGATCGCGGCGGTCGAGGGCTACGCGCTGGCCGGCGGCACCGAGCTGGCGCTGGCCACCGACCTGATCGTGGCCTCGAAGGACTCGGCGTTCGGCATTCCGGAGGTCAAGCGTGGCCTGGTCGCCGGCGGCGGCGGGCTACTGCGGCTGCCGCAGCGCATCCCGTCAGCGATCGCCATGGAACTGGCGCTCACCGGTGAAAACCTGAGCGCCGAGCGTGCCCACGCGCTGGGCATGGTCAACGTGCTGGCCGACCCGGGCGGCGCGTTGGACGCCGCGATCGAGCTGGCCGAAAAGATCGCGGCGAACGGGCCGCTCGCGGTGGCCGCCACCAAGCGGATCATCGTGGAGTCCCGCGGCTGGAGCCCCGACGAGATGTTCGCCGAGCAGAACAAACTGCTGGCCCCGGTGTTCTCCTCCAACGACGCCAAGGAGGGCGCGATCGCCTTCGCGGAGAAGCGCCCACCCAAGTGGACGGGCACCTGATCTCAGCCCGATGGCGGCGACCCGCTTCGCCACGGCCGCGCTTGCGACCTCCGCTAGGCGGCCCGATCCTCTTCTGCCGCTGAGCTTTCCGCGTCCGCGCTGTCCTCGGCGGTGACGGGGCCGGCCACCCTCGATGCGGCATCGGTGGTCGGCAGTGGGGCCAGACCAGGCTCCGGGGTCAGCAGCATGGTCGCGCGCGCATCCAGCACGTGGCCGATGAAGAAGTCGTAGAGGAAGATGCCGATCACGGCGCCGGCCAGCGGGCCGACGATCGGGATCCACCAGTACTGCGTGGTCCCGCCGTAATCACCGGAGAAGGCCAGTTTCCCCCAGCCCATGAAGTAGGTGAACACGCGCGGACCCAGGTCGCGGGCGGGGTTGAGCGCGTAGCCGGCGTTGGTGCCGTACGAGCACCCGATCACCGCGACGACGAAGCCGATGATCAGCGGCGCCATGTTGCCCGCCGGCGCCTGGTTGCGGTGGTCGATCAGCGCGGCGATCAGGGCCACCAGGATGGCGGTGCCGACCAGCTGGTCCACCAGCGGTCCCAGGTAGCCGCCGTGGAAGTACTGGGCGGGAAACGTCGCGAAGATCGAGTAGGTGTCCTGTGACTCCGGCCTGCTCAGGTGGTTGGCTGCGTTGTAGTTGTCGATGGCCGAGCCGTAGACCGCGTACACGGCCGCGGCGGCGCTGAACGCCCCGAGCAGCTGGGCGACCCAGTACGGAATGACGTTGCGCCAATCGAACTTTCGCGCCACGGCGAAGGCCAGCGTCACCGCCGGATTCAGGTGCGCACCGCTGATACCGCCGGCGACGTAGGCGGCGAGCATCACCGCGAACGCCCAGCCGAACACGATGATCAGCCAGTTCGCCGGGCCGAACGGCACGGTCTGCCGGCCCGACCCGGGCAATCCGACGACGTTGAGCGCACAGGTGCCGAGTCCGAGCAGCAGCAGGATGAAGGTGCCGAAGAACTCGGCGAGCATGGCGCCGGGCAGCCCGGCGCACAGTCTGGTCATCGTGGTGGCGGTGATCCGGGTCTGTTCTTCCAGGGTTGTCGAGGTGGATTCCACGTGGTTCCCAACTAGGTCGGCGGTCTGCGCCGTCGGACGCCTGGCGGCGGCGGCCGGGGCGGGCTTCGGGGCGGCCATCGACAATTAT
>NZ_LZKI01000078.1 GCF_001672755.1 Mycobacterium colombiense
CCCTACATGATCCCGGCCGCAATCATCACCCTCGACCACCTCCCACTCACCCCCAACGGCAAACTCGACACCCACGCCCTGCCCGCACCGGAATACACCGCCGGCCACTACCGCGCCCCGGACACCCAGGTCGAAGAACTCCTGGCCGGCACCTATGCGCAGGTACTCGGGCTTGAGCGGGTCGGCGTCGACGACTCCTTCTTCGACCTGGGCGGCGACAGCATCTCGTCGATGCAGGTGGTCGCCCGTGCCCGCGCCGCGGGGCTGATCTGTCGGCCCCGCGACATCTTCGTCGAGCAGACCGTGGCCCGGCTGGCCCGGGTGGCCGCTGTCGCGGACGGCACCGACAGACCTGTCGACGAGGGCATCGGGCCGGTGATCGCCACCCCGATCATGCACTGGCTGCGAGACGTCAACGGACCGGTAGAGCAGTTCAACCAGACAGTCATCGTCCAGGCACCGGCGGGCGTTATCGAAGCCGACGTGAAGGCCATATTGCAGGCCCTGCTGGATCGGCACGCCATGCTGCGACTGCGCGTCGATGACGACGCCGCCGGCGGCTGGGCGTTGACTGTGCCCCAACCCGGAACCGTGGACGTCGCCACCTGCCTGCACACCGCCACGGTGATCTCCCGGGAGGCCCTGCTGGCGGCGCGGGCCCGGCTGAACCCGGCCACCGGCAGCATGCTGCGCGCGGTGTGGGCGGCCGCCACCGGGCAA
>NZ_LZKI01000079.1 GCF_001672755.1 Mycobacterium colombiense
GCGGGCGCGGCGGCGGGGGGGGCGGTAGGACCTGGGTGATCGTCACCGGTGGCGGCGGAGGCGGCGGAGCCACCGGGGGTGGAACTTCGACCGGCGGGGGTGGTGCCCCGGCGACCGGCGGCGGGCCTGCCGGCGGAGGGAACGCCGGGGTGGCGGGCATCGGTCGCGGCATTGGCAGAATCCCTTGCGGCGCAGCGGCGATGATCGAGCTGACGATCGTGCCGTGGGCGTCACAATCCGACAGGCCGTCCTCGCCCATGATGTAGTCGCCACCGGGTACCACCGGTAACCGCGGGTTCGGCGAGACCCCCGTGTCGATGACCGCCACGGGCACGCCGTTGCCGGTGCTGTATTGCCATGCCTTCGTGATGTTCAGCAGGTTGAAGCCCGGCGCCATCTGCGCGACATCGGGGTTTCGCACGGTGATCGGGGTCGAGCAGCTGTTCGCGCGGCGCATCGGCTGGTCGGGTCGTGGCGGTCCGTCCGGCGGCACCATTCCCGGATCCACCGTGGGGGGTGTAATGGCAAGGGCGGCAGGGATGTTGGCTGATAACGCGACCAGGGCGACGGCGGCGGTCGCCGCCGCGGCCCTTTTCAGTGGCGAATCCACGTGAAGAGCCCTCCCAAGGCCGCTGCCGCCGGCAACAAGACGATGAACGCGAGCACTTCCACCCATTCGACGGTCAACCGGATGAACGGCCGAAACCTCATGGCCGGCACCAAAAGTGCCGCGGCTAACCCCAACGCGGCGAAGGTCGCCACCGCCACCACGGGCCACATCAGCCCGGTCATGGCGTCTTTCGGCGCGGCGACCGCGTATTTGACCACTCCCGCGCACACCGCGGCCGATGCCCCGCACACGAGCGCGATGGCCTGATATTTGGCGGCGAATCCCCGTCCCTGGGTGAGAAAGATGCCCACCACGAGCCCGGCGACCACCAGCGCCAACCACGCCCACTGGCGTCCCGGCGTCAACACGCCCCACACCGCGGCGGGCAGCACTATCGAGACCCCGACGCACAGGCCGACCTGGACCGCGTTGACCAATCGCGCCGAGGCGGCGATCGCGGCGCCGCGGGCGGTGATGTCGGTCAATTCGTTATCCTCATCCTCGGATTCGTCCTCACTGACCGGAGACACCGTGTCGACGGGCATTCCCTCGCGCCGCGCGAACAGATCACGACCGGTGATGGATCCGAAATGCGGCGGCCTGACCCGCGCCACCCACAACGCGATCAGGGGGGCCATCCGAACCAGGATGAGCAATCCGACCAACACGCAGACCGCCAGCACCTGGGCCGAGGCCGGCCGGAACATGCGGACGGCGGCGACGGCGGCCAGGATCCCGCAGACGGTCACCACCGCGGTGACCACCGCTGTCTGCCAACGGTTTCGCGCGGTCACCCCGATGGCGATGGCGCCCAGGATCACCACGACGGCGCCGATGAGCCCGTGGGCCGCGCCCAGCACACCGGGGGGCGCGCAGGCACCGGCGGCAGCAAGTGACAACACCGCCAGCCAGGCGAACCCGCTGAACAGGTCGCGGCGCTCCCGCCATCCGCTCCGCACCACCAGCGTCGCGACCAGCAGCAGGGCGCCGACAGCGCCCGACACCGCGGCCGGGATGGGACCGTCGGTGAAGGTCCGCGCCCGCAGGGTCAGGCCCACCACCACCCCGACGGCCATCGCGATCACCGCGACCGCGGTGTGCGCGGCCGTCAACGGTGTCACCGGCGCAAACATCCGATCGCCACCGTCGCGACCCAGCCACTTGCCCATGGCCGCCAACCCCGTGGACAGCGACTCGTATTGCGGTTCGAATGAGTCGCCGTCGACCCGGGGCACCAGCACCAGGGTGTCGCCGTCCTGGACGCCCAGCTCGTCGAGGCTTTTATTGATATCGAGCCGAACGCCGTTGATCTTGTGGAGTTCGTAGCTGCCGGCGGGTAATGCGATGCCGTCGAAGCCTTTGCGCTTCAGGTCGGCATCGAACAGCTCGACCATTCCCTCGAAGAATCCCTCCATCGGAATTCCGGCGGGGAATACCTGCGAACACAGGTGCTTCTCGTAAGAAATGTTGACCGCACAACGCGCCGGGAAAGCGACCTTATGCGGCGCTGTCACGGCACCGACCGCTCGGCGTCAGGAATGTATTTGTCCGCCAGCCCGGCGGTGATTTCGAAGAGGCGCAATCTCGATTTCTTATGCAGCTCGTGAACCGTATCGATGATGCCGCCTTTGGCGAGGTGGGGATCAAACGGCAGCACTTCGACCGTCGCCCCCACCTTGGTGAACCGTTCGGTCAGGTAAGCCAGCGCGTCCTTGTCGGTGATCTGGTCGGTGTGGTTGACGATCACGGTGCTGCGCGAGACCAATTCGTGGTAACCCTGGGATCGCAGGTAATCCACCGCCCGCAGTACGGGACGCGACCGGTCCGCGGTGATGCCGGAGACGAACACGAGGGTGTCGGTGCTCTCCAGCACCGGCTTCATCACTTCGTGTTCGAGGTCCGGAGAGGTGTCGACGATCATCACCGTGTGGGTGCGGCGCAGCCGCGACAACACCCCGGAAAACATCGCGGGCACCAACGGCCTGGGCTGGTCGGAGGTCCGGTTTCCGGCCAGGACGTCAAGACCAATGACGTTCTGGCCCAAATGTTCTCGAATGTCCGCGTAGCCCTGGACATCGGTGTCGTTGATGATGGCGGTGTAGTCGCCGGGCGGGGATTCGTCGATGCGGTCGGCCAGAGTCCCGAAGCCCGGGACGGCGTCGATCGCAATCACGTTCTGCGGGCGGCATTCCCGGAACACACCCCCGAGGCAGGCGACGAGCGTCGTGACGCCCACGCCGCCCTTGCCGGAGACGACTGTGATGACGTATTGCCGCCGAATATGCCGGCGGATGCGATTCTGTAAATCGCGGTAGTGCCGTTCACGGGGCGACTCACCGGGATTTATTTTGTGAAACGAGATGGAATAAATGAATTTCCGCCATCCCGACCCCGGTGGAATTTTTCGCGGCGCGGCCAGATCGGTAATACGCATCGTGTCGGATACCGAGTCCGGGAAGTTGCTGGCCCCTGACGGATCCCCCCGTCTGAGCGCTCCTTCGTCCGACATATTCGGGTCATTCCAAGGGCTCGTCACGACGAGATGCTAACACGGTTGGCGATACCGCGTTTACCCGTTCAGAAACCTTTCAAGTACGACAGGCGTTGCTATTCCAAGACTTTGGTTATCTAAGTTCGTTTCATCGCTTCGCTTGCGGCGCACCATGCGCGTTTGCGTTCGATAGCCGAACGCACACCTCACACCACTCGGCGATACGAGTGCCACTCGTCGCCGGCGGGTAGCCGACGGATGAGCCGTTGAATCGCTCCGCCAATGTCCGTGCGCGAGCCGGGCGAGAGAATCTGGTACTGGCGCTGCCCCGAGGTGACGCTCTCGATGCAGATCCGGCCGGCGGGGGTGTCGACGATGGACACCGTCGAATCACCGACGGCGATCCGGGCCAATTCGTCCGGCCCGACACCGGCCTGCAGCCCGACGATGTTCGCGTGCGCGGACCGCGCGGGGTCGGCGGCCGTCAGGACCATCTGCAGCTGGTCGGCGTCGAGGCGCTGTTCGAGCAGGAAAGAGCGCAGGCTGGCGGTGTCGCGCACCGAGTTCAGCAACTGCTCGGTGTCAAGGGTGACCGGCTTCAGCGGCGCCGCCTCGGCCACGCCACACAGCCGCTCGATGTGACCGACCAGGAGGTCACTGGCCGACGCCTCGTTGCCCGCCGTGCCCGCGGGGTACAACCGCACCATGTCGCCGTGGCGTTCCAACACCACCCACCACGTCGCGAAACGGCAGATGGATGCGCGCGTCGGCTCGCGGCCCGGCACCCCGATCAACACCAGCAGCCCCAGGTCTCGCCGCAACAGGACCGTCAGCCACTCACGGATCATCGGGTCGACGTCGCCGGCCTCATCGAGCGCACCGGCGGCCACCAACTCGGCGGCGGCGGGGTGGCTCCTCGCGCGCTCCGGGGTGTCGAGTCGCGGCAGCATCGGCCGCAGTCCCAGCTCAGGGCAGGTTTGCTCCACCCCGGTGATCGCCTGCAGCACCCATAAGCCATCGACCGTCGTTGTCAGCATGTCGCCTCGACCTCACTCGGTGAGCACCCCGGTGGATAGGAGACCAAAGGTGGGGCACACGCGCTCGGCGCATCTGCCCCACCCTCCCTTGTCTTGGTGTGGTTGAGCGGACTCAGAACAGACCGGCGATGTGCTGGTCCGTGCTGAGCGCGTTGTCCAGCACGTGGGAGGTGGTCACGCCGTGCTGGCGGATGGTGTCGATGAGACCCTGCAGCCCGGACAGCATCTGCGCCTGCGCCTCGAAGAAGCCCGATGCGCCGTGGCCGGCGAAGAATTCCTGCAGGGCGTGCGTGCGGTTGGAAGTGTCGTCGAAAATCGACTGCAACTGGCCGGCGCGGGAGGCGACGTCGGTGGCGAAGTCGGCTACGGCCCCCGGGTTATAAGTGATCGGGTCGGACATTATGAAGTTCCTTTCAAAAGACCGTTAATGAAATTGCGAGTGAGTAAGTGATTAAGAGCCGTGGCCACCGAATAGGGCGCTGAACGCGTGCGAAGAATCAGCCTCGTGGCCTTCCATCAGTGCCGCCGCCTTCGTAAGGCCTTCGGCGAGCCGTGTGCCGCCGGTCAACACTTTGTTCAAGTCGTTTTGAACCTCGATCGCCGTCGCGTGCGACGCGGTCACAGCCGAGCCGGACCAGGTGGACGGATTCATCACGTTTTCCTGATTCGCGACGTATCCCTGGCCAATCCCGATCGCGTGCTCCATGTTTGCCTGGATAGCGTTGGAAGCGTCGCGAAGCATTTGCGGTGTTACTTTGATTGTCACGGAATTCTCCTTTTCCGGTGGGCCGCCCCCCGTGAGGGCATGAAGCGAAGTGTATGGCGGCTATTTGGACCTGTCGATTCACCTTTCACCAGTGGCGTCACACTCGAGCGTCGACGACCCGCACGGTCGCGGGTTGGTCGGCTTTGTCACGGGAGCCGCGGTCGCCTCCCGCCCCGTGCCCCACGGGCATTCCGCCCATCGGGGCACCACCCATCGTCGTGGTCTGCGGTCGCATGGCCTCGGCGCCTAATGCCCCGGCCGGCCGCAGCCCCACCGGCCTGCCACTGGTGGCGGGCTCGAAGGCGCTGACCGGACGGGTGAAACTGGTTGCGGGCACGCCCGCGCCGCCCAACGATGCGCCCCCGCCCGCCCCGGCCTCCGCTGCGGAAAGCCCGGTGGTGGCCGAGACCGCCGAGACGGCCGGCGTCGCCCCACCCATGCCCATGGCGCCGGGATTAGCGAACATGCCCATCAGCGGCTGCATCATCTGCATCGGGGCCTGCATCATCTGCATGGGGGCCTGCATCACCTGCGGCACCGCCCCCATCAATTGCTGTGCGGGCTGCATCAACGAGCCGGCCTGACTCATGAAGTCCTGGCCCCCCGAGGCCGCCTGCCCGGCTCCCTGGGTACCCGCCTGCGCGCCCTGCATGGCGGCGCGCATGCCGTCGCCGGCCCCTTCGTCCGCCGCCGACTCGCCGATCGCGGCCGCCGCTTGCGCGGGGGCGGCCGGTGACGCACCCATCGTCGCGATCGGTGGGGGGATGGTCAGGCTTTGCGACAGGGCCGTCAGGATCGTTCCGTAGCTGGCCCCGACCGCCGAGTTGTTCGGCCACATCGACCCGAAGTACTCGAGCTCCAGCGACGTGATGCGTGGCGTCAATGCGCCGAGGACCAGCGGGTTGATGCCGTAATCGGCGGCGGTCTCGGTGCGGTTCCCGATGCACTCGGGCGCGGGACGCATTGAGCCATAAGCCATTTGATATGCCGAGACCGCGGTCGACACCACCGCGGGCTTGACGTCGACCCAGCCGGCCAGCCCGTGCAGGGACGCGTTCAACGCGGTCGCGTTTGCCGCCGAGGCCAACGACCCCGAGCCCACCCAGCTCGCCGACGTCGCGACGGTGTTGATCGTTGACGCGATGCTGGAGCCGTGATGGGTGGCCGCCAATGCGGTCCAGGCGGCCTGGTTCGCCAGGTGCGTGATGACGCCGGCCCCCGCCTTGAGCAGCAGGTCGTTTTCCTCAGGCGTACGCGCAGCCCACCCCGGATCGGCCATGCGTACTTCCCCCTCTTTACGTCGCTGGGTTCTAAGCGCCGATTGCCATCGTCAAGCTGCGCATCAACTCCGTGACGACATACGTGCTCGATGCGATGCTCTGCGCGCCGGCGAACAGGCCGCGCTGGGCGGCGTGCTCGGACACTACGCCCAGGTAGCTACCACCGCACGCGTTGAGCGCTGCCGCGAACATGGCCGAATCGGGGTCGCCGCCCATCGGCAGCACCCCGAGCAGGACGGGCGCGGCCGCCGAGGCCGCCGCCTCGGTCTCCGCGCTGATCGCCGTTTCGGCGCCAGACGACGCCAGAACCGCCTCTGACTGCACCGACGTGATGAAACCCATGATTGCCCTCCGAGCGCTCAACCCAAATCCACGTGCTTGGGGCCACAGTGTAATGCGGTTTCGTTGATCTTGTATTCGTTCCGTTTTGCCCGGGCACAAGACCCGGAATTCAGGAGTGACGCTGGCCCCAACATGAAAGCACTGGATTCCCAGACGGAGTCGTTGATAAACCCCTATCGCCACTCAGGACTCGGCAGTCACAAATGCACCGCAGTTACCTTGTGCACACCGCTTCGAGTCGTTTATCTAGTCGCGGTCGTGATGGCAAACGGCTTCGAGTTTGATGCCGAACGGGTCGTACCAAAAGGTGGCGTAATAATGACCGGGATATTGCGGGAAATGGCGCGGCGGGTGGATCACGGCGCCTCCGATCCCCACGACGTGATCGTGCACCGCGCGCACCGACGACCGCCGCCGCACAATGAACGCCAGGTGCTGCAGCCCGGCTTGCTGTGACGAGTACTCATGCGCCTCGATCGCCGGATAGAAGAACAAGTAGGTGCCCGGCTTGTTTTCGGCAGGCCGATAGGAAAACTCGTCGTCGGCATGAAAGAACGGGTCAAAGTCGACAAGGGGCATCAGCGCGTCGTAATACCTTTTTGCGGCTGACAGATCGGGCACGTTGATGCCGAGGTGGCCGAGCATGGCTCATTGTCCGACATCGAGCGTGCCGAGCGCACGGCCGTGGGCCGGCCCCGGCGAACCACAGCTACGCCGGACCACGCCCATCGCCGGCCAGCCGCAACAGCAGCCGGGTGCCGCCGAGCGGGCTGGTCTGCAACGTCGCTGTGCCGCCGTGCAATTCGGCCTGCTGCGCGACCAGCGCCAGGCCCAGTCCCGATCCCGATCGCGAAGCCGTCGAACCGCGGGCGAAGCGTTCGAAGACGGTGGTGCGTTCGGATTCCGGGACCCCGGTGCCGTCGTCGTCGATCGCGATCTCCACGCCCTCACCGGAGCTGCCTACGGTCAGCAGGATCTTGCCGGCGTTGCCGTGCTTGACGGCGTTGGCGATGGCGTTGTCGATCACCAGCCGCAGACCCGTGGGCAGCCCGATCATCAGCACCGTCGGCGAGGGCACCAGCGACACCTCCACGTCGGGGTAGATGCGCAGCGCGTCGTGAGCGGCACGATCCAAGAGCTCGGTGATGTCGAACGGGACGAAATCGTCGATGGTGGTCAGTTCGCCCTGGGCCAGCCGCTCCAGCGCGGTCAGGGTGGCCTCGATGCGGCTCTGGGTGCGGATGACGTCACCGATGACCTCGTGGCGCTGCTCGGGCGGTAGGTCCAGGGTGGACAGCACCTCCAGGTTGGTGCGCATCGCGGTCAGCGGCGTGCGCAGCTCGTGGGATGCGACCGCGGCGAAGTCGCGGGCCGAGTCGAGCGCGGCCTTGGTGCGCTGCTGCTCCTTACCGATGCGGGCCAGCATTCCCTCGACCGCTTCGGCGATCTCCACGGCCTCACGCACGCCGCGCACCTGGACCTCGTCCGGACTGGACTGCGCATTGATCGCCCGAGCCTGCTGTGCCAACAAGAGGAACGGATTGACCATGATCAGCGAGATCACCCAGCCCACCACGACGGTGCCGCCGATCACGCTGGCGCAGATCAGTAACACCCGCAGGTGCAATTCGTTGATCCGATGCTGGGCTTCGGCCAACGGTGCGGCCAGCGCGATCGAGGCGGGGCCCGCGGCGAAGGTACGGACGCGGTACTGCACCCCGTCGATGGTGGTGTTGGCGTAGCCGTCGGGAAGCTGGGGCAGCACGATGCTGCTTGGCACCGACACCGTCACCCCGCCGATGCGCGCGGTGCGCACCAGGTTGCCGTCCGGCGCGGGCCGGTCCGGACTCGTGTGCTCCGCGTTGTTGAGCAGGCTGCTGATGTCGCCGAGGCTGCTGACCGAATCGAGTCGCCGATCGAGCTGGTTGTACTGATCGTTGGTGACGCCCACCCATACCCAGGTGCCCAGCAGGACGACCAGGGTCATCACCGATATGGCGGCGACGATGACGATGGTGCGCAGCGACAGCACCCGCATCGGCAGCTGTACACGCGGTAGGACGCGAATGTCAGGCTCCTTCAGACGATCGCCGGTCCTTATCAACCAACCTGAGTACCACCCTCACAGCCGTACCGGTCCGGCGCGTTCAAGCGCAGTGGCGTTTCGCAAGAATTTAACGCTAGCCGCTTCGCCGTCTCCTCCCTCACGTGCCAAAACCGGGCCGATTTTGGCTTGACCAGGGTGAGTGAGTACTCTCTCACCATGCTCACTGGGCCTGGCCGGGGACGCGACCGGCTGCTGTCCGCAGCCCTGCGGCTCTTCGCTGCCAAGGGCTACGCGGCGACGTCAGTGGCCGACATCCAGCGCGAGTCCGGGCTGGCGCCCGGCTCGGGCGCGCTCTACAAACACTTCGGCTCCAAGCGCGAGCTACTCGAGGCGGCGGTGGCGCACCGGATCGACAGCATCGTGGCCGCGCGAGAGCAGTACGACGCGGGGCAACCGGGCAGCGTGGAGCGGGCGGTACGCATCGCCGGGCAGCTGATCTGGAGCAATCTCAAACAGAGCGAGGATCTGCTCAAGGTCATGCTGCGCGAACCCGACGAGCTCGGCGATCTCGACGAGAAGACGTGGCAGGTGATCACCGACAACGCCTACCAACGCTTCGCAGACGAGCTGGCGGCGTCGAATCGGTCCGGCCGCACCAGCATTCCCGATCCCGAAGCGGCCGCGGCCGTCGCGATCGGGTCGCTGTCCTACGCGGCGACGCTGCAGGCGCTGACCGGTCGCCTGCCCGGCAACACCGATGAAGAGCGGTACTTCGAGGCGTGGGTCAATCAGACGGTCAGCGTCCTCGACCAACACAGAAACCGTTGATCAGCAACTTATTTCAGGAGCACAGCTGTGACATTCTCCATGCAACTGTCCGACGACGTGATCGAGGTGCGCGACTGGGTGCACAAGTTCGCGGCCGACATCATCCGTCCGGCCGCGGCCGAATGGGACGAACGGGAGGAAACCCCGTGGCCGGTGATCCAGGAGGCCGCGAAGGTGGGGCTCTATTCCCCCGACTTCTTCGCGCAGCAGGCCGCCGAAGAGACCGGGCTCGGAATGCTGACCGCGTTCGAGGAGATGTTTTGGGGCGACGCCGGCATCGCGCTGTCCATCATGGGCACCGGCCTGGCCGCGGCGGCCCTGGCCGGCAACGGCACCCCCGAGCAGTTGGGCCGCTGGCTGCCCGAAATGTTCGGCACCGCCGACGAACCCAAGCTGGGTGCCTTCTGCTCGTCGGAGCCGGACGCGGGTTCTGACGTCGGCGGCATCCGCACCCGGGCGCGCTACGACGAGGTGGCCGGTGAGTGGGTGCTCAACGGCACCAAGACCTGGGCCACCAACGGTGGCATCGCCAACGTGCACATCGTGGTGGCCTCGGTCTATCCCGAGCTCGGTACCCGCGGCCAGGCCAGCTTCGTAATCGGGCCGGACACCAGAGGTTTGGCGCAGGGCCAGAAGTTCAAGAAGCACGGGATCCGCGCGTCGCACACCGCCGAGGTGGTCCTCGACAACGTCCGCCTGCCCGAGGACGCCATCCTCGGCGGCCGGGAGAAATTCGAGGCCCGGATCGCCCGGGTCAAGTCCGGCGCCTCCACGGGTGGCCAGGCGGCGATGAAGACCTTCGAGCGCACCCGGCCCACGGTCGGAGCGATGGCCGTCGGCGTCGCGCGGGCCGCCTATGAGTACGCGCTCGAATACGCTTGCCAGCGTGAGCAATTCGGCCGCAAAATTGGTGAGTTTCAGGCCGTGGCGTTCAAGCTCGCGGACATGAAGAGCCGAATCGACGCGGCCCGCCTGCTGGTGTGGCGGGCCGGCTGGATGGCGCGCAACAACCAGAACTTCGACTCGGCCGAAGGTTCGATGGCCAAGCTGGTCGCGAGCGAGGCCGCGGTCTACGTCACCGACGAGGCCATCCAGATCTTGGGCGGCAACGGCTACACCCGCGACTACCCCGTGGAGCGCATGCACCGTGACGCGAAGATCTTCACGATCTTCGAGGGCACCAGCGAGATCCAGCGGTTGGTGATTTCGCGGGCGGTGACCGGCCTTCCCATCCGTTAGTAGGCGTACAAGCCCCTGGCGTCTGATAGCTTCTGCGGCACACCATATCCGTTAGGGGCTGACGTGAAGCGTGCGGTCATCGCGGTACTCGGAGTCGTCGTCGGCTGCTGGGTCGGGGCGCCCCGGGCGATCGCGGACAACCCGGTCTGCACGGCGTCGATGTGTGCCTTCCTGTCGCCGTCGCGCAACATCAGTTGCGAGGTCGACTACCAGCGTGATCCGGGCATCGCCGACGAGGCCTATTGCCAGACCAACGAGCCCCCCGCATCCGTGCGCCTGTCCACGACCGGCGCGGTCACGAACTGCACGGGTGTTTCGTGTCTCGGCAACGCGGGAATCGGCACACCGGTGCTGGCCTACGGCCAGGCCGCCGCAGTCGGTCCGTTCAGCTGTGCGTCCAAGGCGGACGGCGTCACCTGCACGGTGTCTTCGGGCCGTGGGTTCACCATTTCCAACGCGGGCATCACACCCATCGGGTGACGCCGTACGCGGGCGCGACATGATGGCCGGATGACCACCGAGATCCGGGTTCTCGACACCGAGGACGACCTCGTCGCCGCGGCGAGATTGTTTCGCACCGCGATGGTGGGCCTGCCGCCCATCTCGAACCTGCCGCCCGACCAGATCATCAAGCTGCTCGACCCCGGCCGCACCATCGGCGCATTCATCGACGGGAAACTCACCGGCACCGCGGACGCCGTGACGAGCACCCTGACCCTTCCCGGCGGAGCCACCGTCAGCCACGCCGCCGTGACTCACATCGGGGTGCTGCCGTCGCACACCCGAAGGGGCGTCGCCAGCGGGCTGATCCGGCACCAGCTGCACGACATCGCCGAGCGCGGTGAGGTGGTCGCTTCGTTGCGGGCATCGGAGGCCACCATCTACGAGCGATACGGCTACGGGGTGGCGAGTTCCTTCCAGAGCGTGGAGATTACCAGCGCGCAGGCGGCGTTTCGTCCCGAGGTCGGCTCGGGCGGTGCGGTGCGATTGCTCGACGCCGCCGAAGTCTGGGAGACCTTGCCCCGCATCTATGACACCAATCGTCCGTCGCGTCCCGGAACCATCGACCGGCCGCGGACGTGGTGGGGAAGCGCACGGCGTCGCACCGAATCTTCGCCGGGGGCTTGGTATGTCGCCGTCCATGGCGAACCGGGCGCCGAGTCGGGGTTTGCCCGGTACCGGCCCGTCAACACTGAGAATTGGTTCGTCAGCGATCAACGCTCCATCGTGGTCGAGGATTTCTTCGCGCCCACCGCAGACGCCTATCTCGGGTTACTGCGATTCCTGCTCGGCCTGGATCTCGTTCACCGAGTGATGTTTTGGATGCTGCCCGTCGACGACGCGCTGCCCTGGCTGTTCGTTGATCGCCGGGCGGCGAAGGTCACCGCGGTGCATGACGAAACGTGGCTGCGCGTCATCGATGCCCAGCGTGCGCTGGCGGCGCGCTCCTACGTCGGCGGCGGGGCCGTCACGATCGCAGTGAACGACCCACTGCTGCCGAGCAATTCAGCGAGCTTCACGATCACTGGCGACGGCGCCGAACCGACGACCCGCCGCGCAGATCTGAGTGTGGGCATCGAGGGGCTGGGTGCCGCGCTGCTCGGTGGCACACGCTGGCGCAGTCTCGCCGCCGCCGGGCTGGCCCGGGCTGACGATCCGGCCGCACTGGACGTGGCCGATCAGTTGTTTGCGGTGCCTGAAGCGCCGCACGCCGGGACCTTCTTCTAGCCGGGTCAGCGGTTGGGCTCCGAGCGCTGCATCGCCAGACGCACGCCGGCCACCACCAGATCGGGCTGGTGGATCTGGATGAAGTGGTCGCTGCCCGTCGCGATCAGGTGCGGTGTCTGCGGCCGCAGCGCGATCAGATCCGCCGATGCCTCGCGCCACGCCTGCTCCAGCTTGGCGCCCTGCTCGGGTGAGACGGTGCCCGGAATCGCGAACGGTTCGGTCCTGGTCAGCACGACGGTGGCAACGGGTGGGAAAGCCGGGGCCGCGCCGACCTGGGCGACACTCTTCTCGATGTCGATCTCCTCGAACCCAGGCGAGTTCGCGAACTGAGGCAGCGGCTGGTCCAACGCCTGGCGATAGGTCGGCCAGTCCACGCCCAGCAGGGCCGGTATTTCGACCGGAAAGGCATCGACGAACGCCAGCGCCCGCACCTGGTCGGGGTAAGTCTGCGCATACAACCGGATGAACAGCCCGCCCAGTGAGTGCCCGACCAGGACGTAAGGGCCAGGAAGATGGGCGGCGCCGAGTAACGCATGCAAATCCTGGACAACGTCCTGCGCGGTGCGGGGCATCGCGACCGGCGAACTGCGGTCGGTGATGCTGGGCGGATCGGGATAGCGCAGGGTGCCGGGCCGGTCGTAGGCGCACACGCGGTGGTCGGCGGCCAGGGCCGGCAGCACGGCCGGGCCCCTGGCCGGCGCGGCGGCGTCGGAGTGACTCCACGGATCCGACGAATTGTGGTAGCCGGACTCCAAAATGACTGTCGGCCCGCCCTTTCCGTGGCATTCCAGATACAGGTGCCGGCCGTTGCCGATCTGGATCGGACCCGCGAACACACCGCCCGACGACGGCGCACCGCGGTTGTGCGCCGACCCACCGCATCCCACGAGCGCAACCAGCAGCGTGGCGGTCAGCAGGCAGCCACGAACACCCGCCGCGATTCTCCGGATCTCCCGCACTGCCCGCATCGCGCTATTGTGCGGGTAACCCGGCCCCACGTGAAAGCATGGCCACCGAAATGGAGCGACACGATTCGGCCAGCGCGCGAGGAGCAGCCCTGTGGGTCGTGGCCGGGGTGGGTTACCTGGTCTTCGAGGCGATCGCCGCCGCGGCCTTCGAGCCGGCCTACAGCTACGCACGCAACTACATCAGCGATCTCGGTCTTCCCAACGGCACGGTGGTGCACGGCCGTCCGATCTACTCGCCCCGCGCGTACTTGATGCATGCGGCGTTCTACCTGCAGGGCGTCCTCTTCTTTCTCGGGGCATCGCTGATGGTGGGGGTTCCCGACAACCGAAGGGCCCGAGTGTTTTTGGGCGTCGTCGCCACGAACGCTGTCGGTAACATCGTGATCGGATCGGTGCACAGCGGCACGGTGCACATCGTCGGCGCCCTGTTGGCGATCGTCGGGGGCAACGCCGCCATCTTGCTGGGGTCCGGCGTCATCGGGCCACTTGCCGCCCGGCGCCGGTATCGCCGGCTATCTAAAGCGATTGCGGCCCTTGGCTTCTTGTGCTTGGCCATGCTGATGATCAAACCGGCGGCGGCAACGACGTATCTTCTGCGCGACGGCGCATGGGAACGCGGCAGCGTGTACACGATCACCGGGTGGCAGTTGCTCACCGCCGCTTGCCTGCTGGTGGAAACTACCCGCGCCGCCGCACGATCCGGGTCTCGACTGCGCCCAGGGCGCCGTCGGTGAGCTTGCCCAAGCCGGCCAACAGCACGATGGCCAGCAACATCACGTCGGTGCGGCCGGTGTTTTGGCTATCGATGAGAAGGAAGCCCAGTCCCTTCGAGGACGCGATCAGCTCGGCCGCGACCACGAAAAGCCACGCGTTCGCCAGGCCCAGGCGAAGCCCGTTCACCAGTTCCGGAGCCGCGGCCGGCAACATCACCGTCGTCAACAGCGAGCCTCCGCGCCGCCCGTAGGCTCGTCCGACCTCCAGCAGGTGGGGGTCGATATGGGCAAGCGCCGACGCCGTCGTCGTGTAGACCGGGAAGAACGCGCCGATGGCCACCATGAGGATCTTCGGCGTCTCATCGATGCCAAACCATAAGAGCAGCAACGGCACCCATGCCAAGGACGGCACGGTCCGGAAGGCGGCCAGGGTGGGAGCCAGCAGCCTGCGCACCGTGACCGAGAGCCCGACCAGTGAACCCAGCGTCAGCGCGACGCCGGCGCCGGCCAAGTAGCCGACTAACACCCGCGAACCACTGGCCCTGAGGTGGGTCCACAGTTCGCCGTGCCGAAGCAGGCCGCCCAGCGCGGACACTACGTCGCCGGGAGGCGGCAACTGGCTGGGGCCGAAAAACCCGGTAACCGCCGTGGCAAGCTGCCAGATCACCAGCAGCAGTAGGGGGACGATCAGCCCGACCAGCACGAGCGGCAACTTGGCCAGCCGCCCGGTCTTCGACGTCAGTGTGCTTGTTGGGCGTACTTCGGCTCGAACAGTGTGCTCAG
>NZ_LZKI01000080.1 GCF_001672755.1 Mycobacterium colombiense
GCGTCACCGACATGCTGGCCAAGATCGGCGAAGGCATCGCGGTCGACGGCATGGAGGCCCTGCTGCCGGTGATGGCGGGGTCGGTGGTCCGGTGCCGGGCGGCCAGCTCGGCGGCGCGCTGCCGCACCTCATCGGTCAGCAGCAGTTCGCGGCAGGCCACCGCGATCAGGGTGTCGACCTCGATCTCCGGGATCGAGCGCTGATCAGCGACCGAGAACATCCGCATCTCGCTGACCTCGTCGCCCCAGAACTCGATGCGCACCGGGTGCTCGGCGGTCGGCGGGAAGACGTCGAGAATGCCTCCGCGCACGGCGAATTCGCCGCGCCGGCCGACCATGTCGACCCGCGTGTAGGCCAGCTCGGCGAGCCGGGTGATCACGCCCTCGAATTCGATCTCCGTCCCGACCTTCAGCGTGACCGGCTCCACGAGCCCCAGCTGCGGCGTCATCGGCTGCAACAGCGAGCGCACCGCGGTCACCACCACCTGCAGGGGCGGACCCAGCCGGGCGTCGTCGGGATGGGCCAGCCGGCGCAGCACCGTCAACCGGGCGCCGACGGTGTCGACGCCGGGCGAAAGTCGCTCGTGCGGCAGCGTTTCCCAGGACGGGAAGACCGCGACGGAATCGCCGAAGACGCCGCGCAGTTCAGCGGTGAGGTCGTCGGCTTCGCGCCCGGTCGCGGTGACTACCAGCAGAGGGCCCAACCGCGCCAGCGCACTGGCGACGAATAGCCGTGCGCTGGCTGGACCCACCAGGCTCAACTCGGCAGGCGAAGCGGACGCGCTGTCGATCAACTGCTGGAAGGTCGGCGCGGTGAGCGCCAATTCAACGAGCCCCGCGATCGGGGTTTCTGGGCGAGCAGCCCCCGGTGCGGTCATGATGAATTCCATTCTAGGGGCCCTCAGGGACAGGGCCGGACACACCGAACCACGTCAATATTGAGGTCGCCGCCGTCAAGGGATCGTAAGAAAGCCACCACCCGAATACCCGCGCGCGCAGGTTGGATTCATGACATTGCTCGACATCCTGCCGTCGCTCGGTCAGGCCGCTTCCCCTCGTTTCGATCCCGCCATCTGGCCGATCACGGCCCACCCCGACGAGGAGGGGAGGCTGTGCGTCGGCGGTGTACCACTGGCCGATATCGCCGACGAGTTCCACACCCCGGCCTACGTCATCGACGAAACCGACTTCCGGCACCGCGCCCGCAGCTACCGCCGCACGCTGCGCGGCGTCGAGATTGTCTACGCCGGAAAGTCGCTGTTGAGCACCGCGGTGGCCCGCTGGGCCCGCGAAGAGGGCCTCGGACTCGACGTCTGCTCCGGCGGCGAGCTGGCCGTCGCCCTTGCCGGTGGAGTCGACCCGGCGCGCATCGTCATGCACGGCAACGCGAAATCACCCGAGGAGCTGCGCGAAGCGGTGCGCGTCGGCGTGGGGCGCATCGTGCTGGATTCGGGCATGGAGATCGCCTACCTCGCCGGCCTGGCGAAACGCCGCCAACCCGTGCTCATCCGGGTCACCCCCGACATCGACATCCACGGCCACCGCGCCGTCACCACCGGCATCAGCGACCAGAAGTTCGGGTTCACACTCCACGGCGACCGCGCCGACGTCGCGGCCCAGCGCGTGCTGTCGCACCCGATCCTCGACCTCGTCGGCCTGCACTGCCACATCGGCTCGCAGGTCGCCGATCCGGCCCTGTACGGCGAGGCGATCCGCCGGATGATCGCGGCGATGGCCGATATCCGTGCCCGGCACGGCGTCATACTCACCGAGCTGAACATCGGCGGCGGGCACGCCATCCCCTACGTCCCCGGCGACCGCGAGCTGAATCTCGAGCAGCTGGCCGATGTCATCGAGAACGCCCTCGACGAGGCCTGCGCCGCCGAGCATTTCCCGCGGCCGCAGATCGTGGTGGAACCGGGTCGGGCCATCTGCGGCCGGGCCGGCGTGACGCTGTATCGGGTGTGCTCGATCAAGACCCAACCGGGCGGGCGCACCTTCGTCGCTGTCGACGGCGGCATGAGCGACAACCCGCGGGTGTCGCTGTACGGCGCGCAATACACGGCCGCGCTGGCCAACCGGCATTCGATGGGACTCAAGCAGCGGGTCACCGTCGTCGGCCGGCATTGCGAGGCGGGCGACGAAATCGCCCGCGACGTCGAGCTTCCGGCGGACCTGCACCCCGGCGACCTGCTGGCGGTGGCCTGCACCGGCGCCTACCACCACAGCATGGCGTCGAACTACAACATGGTCGGGCGCCCCGCGCTGGTGGCGGTCAAGGACGGCCGGGCCCGCGAACTGGTTCGCCGGGAGACCGTCACCGACCTGCTGGCCCGCGACTGCGGCTAGAGGCGATCGCAAGCGCGGCCGCGGCGATCGCAAGCGCGGCGTAGCCGGGCACAGCGGGTCGCCGCATAGTCCAAGCCGGGCACAGCGGGTCGCCGCATAGGCCAAGCCGGGCGCAGCGGGTCGCCGCATAGTCCAAGCCGGGCGCAGCGGGTCGCCGCATAGTCCAAGCCGGGCGCAGCGGGTCGCCGCATAGTCCAAGCCGGGCGCCGGCTACTCGTCCTGCAGCCGGGGGTCGGCCTCGAGGTGGGTCAGCCCGTTCCACATCAGGTTGACCAGGTGCGCGGCCACCACTTCTTTCTTGGGCTCGCGGGTGTCGAGCCACCACTGCGCCGTCATCGACACCGAGCCGACGAGCGCCTGCGCGTACAGCGGCGCCAGGCCGGGATCCAGGCCGCGCCGGGAGAAGTCGCCGGCCAGGATGGAACTGACCTGGTTGACGGCGTCGTTGAGCAGGCTGGAGTAGGTGCCCGAGCTGATCGCGGCCGGCGAATCGCGGATCATGATCCGGAAGCCGTCGGTGCGCTCTTCGACGTAGGTGAGCAGCGCCAGGGCGACCCGCTCGACGCGCACCCGGGACCGATTGTTGGTCAGGGACGAGGTGATGCCGTCCAGCAGCGCCGACATCTCGCGGTCGACGACGACGGCGTACAGGCCTTCCTTGCCGCCGAAATGCTCGTAGACGACCGGTTTGGACACGTTGGCGCGCAGGGCGATCTCCTCGATCGAGGTGCCTTCGTACCCGCGTTCGGCGAACAGCGTGCGCGCGATGCCGACCAGCTGTTGGCGGCGCTCGGTGCCGGTCATCCGCGCGCGCGGCGCCCGCACCTCCTTGTCCGGTTCCTTGTCCAGCACGGCCACGTTGTTCAGCGTATCGGTCAACAGCCGACAAGCGGCCCGCATCGTCGTCAGACTAAAGTCTTGGTGGCGCGGTCGGTCTCAACCGCCGCTCGCCGTGGGTTAGCGATCCGTCGTGGTGTAATCGGCAGCACCTCTGATTTTGGTTCAGATAGTTCAGGTTCGAGTCCTGGCGACGGAGCTTCGATTGCTGGTTGCGATATCCCATCGTTTTTTGCCTTCACCGCAGCTGAAGTGACACGCTTGACGGCGTGTCGGCGCTTCCGCGCACAGCCCGCGCGGACAAACCCGAAGAGGAGGGTTGATGTCGTCTCCTGGTGATACCGCGGTCCTGGTGCTAGCGGCCGGGCCCGGCACCCGGATGCGGTCGGACACCCCGAAAGTCCTGCACACCATCGGTGGACGCAGCATGCTGTCCCATCTCCTGCACGCGATCACCAAGGTGGCTCCCCAGCACCTGGCCGTCGTTCTCGGCCACGACCACGAACGGATCGCACCGCTGGTGGCCGACTGGGCCGACGCGCTGGGACGTCCCATCGACGTCGCGCTGCAGGACCGGCCCCGCGGCACCGGCGATGCCGTGCTGTGTGGCCTGTCCGCGCTGCCCGACGACTACGCCGGGCTCGTCGTCGTCACCTCGGGCGACACCCCGTTGCTGGACGCCGACACCCTGGCCGACCTGATCGCCTCGCACAGCGCGGCGCCGGCCGCGGTCACGGTGCTGACCACGACCGTGAGCGACCCCAGCGGCTACGGCCGCATCCTGCGCACCCAGGACAACGAGGTCATGGCGATCGTGGAACACGCCGACGCGACGCCCTCGCAACGCGAGATCCGTGAGGTCAACGCCGGCGTCTACGCCTTCGACACCGCGGCGCTGCGCTCGGCGCTGAACCGGTTGAGCTCCAACAACGCCCAGCAGGAGCTCTACCTGACCGACGTCATCGCCATCCTGCGCGGTGACGGCCTGGCCATCCACGCCCGCCACGTCGACGACAGCGCGCTGGTCGCCGGCGTCAACAACCGCGTCCAACTCGCGCAGCTGGGCGCCGAACTCAACCGCCGCATCATCGCCGCCCATCAGACGGCCGGCGTCACCATCGTCGACCCCGCCACCACCTGGATCGACGTCGACGTCAGCATCGGTCGCGACACCGTCATCCAGCCCGGGACGCAGTTGCTGGGCCGCACCCAGGTCGGTGGCCACTGCGTCGTCGGCCCGGACACCACCCTGACCGACGTCAGCGTCGGTGACGGCGCCTCGGTGGTCCGCACGCACGGCACCGCGTCGTCGATCGGTGCCGGAGCGACCGTCGGCCCGTTCACCTACCTGCGGCCCGGCACGGTGCTGGGCGACGACGGCAAGCTCGGCGCGTTCGTCGAGACCAAGAACGCCACCATCGGCACCGGCTCCAAGGTGCCGCACCTGACCTATGTCGGGGACGCCGACATCGGCGAACACAGCAACATCGGTGCGTCCAGCGTGTTCGTCAACTACGACGGCGAAACCAAACGGCGGACCACCATCGGCTCGCACGTGCGCACCGGCTCGGACACCATGTTCGTGGCGCCGGTGACCGTCGGTGACGGCGCCTACACCGGCGCGGGGACGGTGGTGCGCAACGACGTCCCGCCCGGAACGCTGGCCGTATCCGCGGGTCCACAGCGCAACATCGAAGGCTGGGTGCACCGCAAGCGCCCGGGCAGCGCGGCCGCGCAAGCGGCCGAGGCCGCCGAGAAAGCCGCTGGTCAGGGCCCCGCAGAGGGCGCCACACCAGAAGCCGACTAGACACCGTGAATTTGCTAGCTGGCAACCCGGCCACATTTCCGTACGATTCGCTTCGTACGATGGGGCCTTCCATCCCCCACCCCGATTTGGCGAGGGCAGTGCGTTGAGCCACGACTGGACCGATAACCGCAAAAATTTGATGCTCTTCTCCGGCCGTGCGCATCCGGAGCTGGCCGAGCAGGTGGCCAAGGAGCTCGACGTCCACGTCACCGCACAGACCGCGCGGGAGTTCGCCAACGGCGAGATCTTCGTGCGGTTCCACGAATCGGTGCGCGGATGCGACGCCTTCGTCCTGCAGTCGGCCCCGGACCCGGTGAACAACTGGCTGATGGAACAGCTGATCATGATCGACGCCCTCAAGCGGGGCAGCGCCAAGCGGATCACCGCGGTCATGCCGTTCTACCCGTACGCCCGGCAGGACAAGAAGCACCGGGGCCGCGAGCCGATCTCGGCTCGGCTGGTCGCCGACCTGCTCAAGACCGCGGGCGCCGACCGGATCGTCACGGTCGACCTGCACACCGACCAGATCCAAGGCTTCTTCGACGGGCCCGTCGACCACATGCGCGGGCAGAACCTGCTGACCGGCTACATCCGCGACAACTACCCCGACGGCAACATGGTGGTCGTCTCGCCCGACTCCGGCCGGGTGCGCATCGCCGAGAAATGGGCCGACTCGCTGGGCGGCGTCCCGCTGGCCTTCATCCACAAGACCCGCGACCCGCGGGTGCCCAACCAGGTGGTGTCCAACCGCGTCGTCGGCGAGGTGGCCGGACGCACCTGCGTGCTGATCGACGACATGATCGACACCGGTGGCACCATCGCCGGCGCGGTGAAGCTGCTGCGCGACGAGGGCGCCGGTGACGTGATCATCGCGGCCACCCACGGTGTGCTCTCCGATCCGGCCGCCGAGCGGCTGGCCGCCTGCGGTGCCCGGGAAGTGATCGTGACGAACACCCTCCCGATCGGCGAGGAGAAGCGTTTCCCGCAGCTGACGGTCTTGTCCATCGCGCCGCTGCTGGCCAGCACCATCCGTGCCGTCTTCGAAAACGGTTCGGTCACCGGGCTTTTCGACGGAGACGCCTAGATGGCGGCCAAGCCAGACGACGCCGTTATCTTCCACAACCCACGCTGCAGCACTTCCCGCAAGACGCTGGACCTGTTGCGCGACAACGGCTTTGAACCCACCGTGGTCGAGTACCTGAAGACCCCGCCGACCCGCGCCGAGCTGGTGAAGATGATCCGCGAGGCGGGCATCGACGTGCGCACCGCGACCCGTAGGCGCGAGCCGCTGTACGAGGAGCTCAATCTCGCGGATGCGACCGATGACCGGTTGCTCGACGCCATGGTCGAACACCCCATCCTCATCGAACGACCCTTCGTCGTCACGCCGAAGGGCACTCGGCTGGCCCGCCCGATCGACGCGGTCCGCGAGATTCTGTGAGCCGGCTCGGCCCCCGCGTGGCCGCTGCCGCGATGGTTGCGGTGGCCTTCTCCGCGAGCGGCTGTGCACCGAAACCGCCTGACTACCAATCGATCCTGTCGAAGACCCCGACGACCACGACCACCAAGCCGGCGGAGAAGCCGGTTCCCCTGTCGCAGTATCTGCAGAGCATCGGGGTGACCGGAGAGCCGGTGGCGCCGGGATCGGTGCCCGACCTGACGGTGTCGATCCCGACTCCCCCGGGCTGGTCGCCGTTCACCAGCCCGAACATCAGCCCGCAAACGCTGATCATCTCGCAGGGCGGCAAGTTCCCGACGGCGCGGCTGGTGGTGTTCAAGCTGAACGGTAGCTTCGACCCGGCGCAGGTCATCAAGCACGGCAACGACGATGCGCAACTGTTCGAGAACTTCAAGCAGCTGGACGCCTCGGGAGCGCCCTACAACGGCTTTCCCTCGTCGATGATCCAGGGCAGCTACGACCTGGACGGCGGCATGCGGCTGCACAGCTGGAACCGCATCGTCATCGCGACCGGATCACCGCCCGCACACCAGCGGTATCTGGTGCAGCTGACCATCACCGGCTTCGCCAATCAGGCGGCCGCGCAGGCGAGCGACATCGACAAGATCATTCACGGATTCGTCGTCGCGGCGAAGTGACGTCGCGATTAGTGTTGTCAGCCATGACTGGCTGGACCGCCGCAGATTTACCGTCGTTCGCCGAACGGACCGTCATCATCACCGGTGCCAACAGCGGGTTGGGCGCCGTGACCGCCCGCGAGCTGGCGCGGCGAGGGGCCACGATCGTCATGGCCGTCCGCAACATCCGTAAGGGCGAGGCGGCGGCCCGCCAGATGGCCGGCCAGGTCGAGGTGCGGGAGCTCGACCTGCAGGACCTGTCGTCGGTGCGCCGGTTCGCCGACGGGGTGAGCAAGGCCGACGTGCTGATCAACAACGCCGGGATCATGGCCGCCCCCTTCGCGCTGACCGTCGACGGCTTCGAGACCCAGATCGGCACCAACCATCTCGGTCACTTCGCGCTGACGAACCTGTTGCTGCCCAAGCTGACCGATCGGGTGGTGACCGTGTCGTCGATGGCGCACTGGCCCGGAAGCATCAACCTGGACGACCTGAATTGGCAGAACCGGCGCTATTCGCCCTGGCTGGCCTACAGCCAGTCCAAGCTCGCCAACCTGCTGTTCACCAGCGAGCTGCAGCGCCGCCTCGTCGCGGCCGGTTCGCCACTGCGGGCCCTCGCCGCCCACCCCGGCTACTCGCACACCAACCTGCAGGGCGCCTCCGGCCGCAAGCTGGGCGACGCGCTGATGTCGGCGGTCACCCGGGTGGTCGCCACCGACGCCGATTTCGGCGCCCGGCAAACGCTGTACGCGGCGTCCCAGAACTTGCCCGGGGACACCTTCGTGGGACCCCGATTCGGCCAGATGGGCCGCACCCAACCGGTCGGGCGCAGCCCGCGCGCCCGGGATTCGGCCACGGCGGCGGCGCTGTGGTCGCTGTCCGAGCAACTCACGAAGACCAAGTTCCCGCTCTGAGCCGCTGAGACTCATCGATCACGTCCGCCACATAAGTCTCTCGGCCCGGCGCCCGCCCGCCGAATTTCCCCTCTGAGGTGCGGATGCGTTAACCTGACCGGGCGTCACGGCGAGGGTGGCTGGCTGGCCAGCACCGTTATCGACGGAGACCGACGAATCGTCGCGATCCTGGCCGTGCCCCGAGACACGAGCGAGCACACAGGAGCGACACGATGGCCAAGCAAACACTCAACCAGTTGAAGGTCGCGGTCCGCGCCGAGACCGGCAAGGGCGCGTCCCGGCGAGCCCGCCGCGACGGCAAGATCCCGGCCGTTCTCTACGGCCACGGCACCGACCCGCAGCACCTGGAACTGCCCGGCCACGACTTCGCCGCGGTGCTCCGGCACGCGGGCACCAACGCGGTGCTGACCCTCGACATCGAGGGCAAGGAACAGCTGGCCCTGACCAAGTCGCTGGACATCCACCCCATTCGCCGCACCATCCAGCACGCCGACCTGTTGGTCGTGCGCCGCGGCGAAAAGGTCGTCGTCGAGGTCCGCGTCGTCATCGAGGGCGAGGCCGTGCCCGGCACCCTGGTGACCCAGGACGCCAGCGCCATCGAGATCGAGGCCGACGCCCTGTCGATTCCCGAGCAGTTGACGGTGTCGGTTGAGGGCGCCGAGCCCGGCACCCAGTTCTCCGCCGGACAGATCACGCTGCCCAAGGGCGTCACCCTGATCTCCGACCCGGACACCCTGGTGGTCAACGTGGTCACCGCGCCGACGGCCGAGGAACTCGCCGAAGAGGGCGCGGGCGAGGTCACCGAGGAGGCCGCGGAGGCCGAAGGCGAAAAGGAAGCCGAGGCCGGCGAAGAAGAGGCCGCCGAGGCCGAGTCCGAGTAGGCGGATCACAACGTGGCCGAGCCGTTGCTGGTCGTCGGCCTGGGCAATCCCGGAGACAACTACGCCCGGACCCGGCACAACGTCGGGTTCATGGTCGCCGACCTGCTGGCGGCGCGGATGGGTTCGAAGTTCAAGGCGCACAAGCGTTCCGGCGCCGAGATAGTCAGCGGTCGGCTCGCCGGCCGCTCGGTGGTGGTGGCCAAGCCGCGCTGCTACATGAACGAATCCGGCCGTCAGGTCGGCCCGTTGGCGAAGTTCTACTCGGTGACACCGGGCGACCTCATCGTCATCCACGACGATCTCGACTTGGACTTCGGGCGTATCCGGCTCAAGATCGGTGGCGGCGAAGGCGGCCACAACGGCCTGCGTTCGGTTGCTAATGCCCTGGGCAGCAAGGACTTTCAACGGGTTCGCATCGGGATCGGCCGTCCCCCGGGACGCAAGGATCCGGCGGCGTTCGTACTGGAAGCCTTCAACGCCGCCGAGCGCGCCGAGGTTCCCACCATCTGCGAGCAGGCCGCGGACGCGACCGAGTTGCTGATCGAACTGGGCCTGGAGCCCGCGCAGAACAGCGTCCACGCCTGGTAGCCGGGCCGGCCCGTACTAGGTGACCAGGCTGACGGAGGTCGACCGGCGCAGCTTGCCCGACGGCGTCTTCGGGATGGTCCCCGGACCGAGCACCACCACGTTGCGCGGCCGGACGTCGACCTCGGCCACGACCTCGCGGGCGACCTGGTGCTCGATGCGACGCACCTCGGCCTGGTCCTGGAAGGCGTTGGACTCCACGGCCACCGCGAACGTCTCGCGGGAGTGGCCGGCGTCCAGCCGGACCGCCACGGCGCAGCCGGGCCGCACCCCCTCGACGCGGCAGGCGGCGCGCTCGATGTCGGTGGGATAGATGTTGCGGCCCGCCATGATGATGACGTCCTTGACGCGGCCGCAGACCACCACGTGACCCTCTTCGGTCAGGTAGCCGAGGTCACCGGTGTCGTACCAGCCGTTCTCGTCCTGGGCCGAGATGAAGCCACCCATGGTGAGGTAGCCGGGCGTCAACGACTCACCGCGCAGCTCGATGACACCGACGCCGCGGGCGGGCATCACGTCGCCGTTCTCGTCGATGATGCGCGCCTCGAGGTCGCGCAGCAGCGGGCCGAGCGTGGCCAGCCGGCGGGTGTTGCCCTTGGTTGCGGGTACGGCGCGGCGCAGGGCGGCCAGCAGGTCCGCGTCCACCTCGTCGACCACCAGGCCGGCGTTGCACTCCGAGAACGACACGGCCAGCGTGGTTTCGGCCATGCCGTAGGCCGGCAGGATCGCCGACGGGTTCAGGCCGAACGGTGCGCCGGCGTCGAGCAGGTCCTCGACGTCGGCGGGCTCGACGGGCTCGGCGCCGGACAGGGCGAACCGCAGCGTCGACAGGTCGAAGTCGCCGGCCTTGGCGTTGCGGCGCAGCCGCTTGGCCAGCAGCGCGTAGGCGAAGTTGGGCGCCGCGGTCATGGTGCCCTTGTACTTGTCGATGAGCTTGGCCCACAGCAGCGTGTCGCGCAGGAAGTCCATCGGCGTGACCTTCACCAGCTCGGCACCGAAGTACATCGGGATGGTGAGGAAGCCGACCATGCCCATGTCGTGGAAGCAGGGCAGCCAGCTGACCATGACGTCCTTGGTGACGTCGTACTGGGCGCCGATGAACATCGCCTCGGCGTTGGAATAGATGTTGCGGTGGGTGATCTGCACCGCCTTGGGAGATCCGGTCGAGCCGCTGGTCAGCTGCATCAACGCGAGGGCATCCTCGCCGACCTCGACGGGTTCGATGGGCTCCGCCGCGAGCAGGTCGGTGACGGTGACGACCTTGATGCCCTTCTCCTCGAGCACCGGGATGGCCACCAGGAACGGCTCGGAGACGACGACGGCCTTCGCCTCGATCATGCCGATGACGTGCATGGTGTCCTCGGCCCACACGGCCAGGTCCGTGCGCGGCGTCGGCTGGTGCAGCATCGTCAGGCTGGCCCCGCGCATCCACAGGCCCTGCGCCGTCGGCGCGATCTCCACCGGATAGCCGGCGAGCACGCCGACCGCGTCGTCGGGCCCGATGCCCGCCGCGGCCAAGCCGCCCGCGATGCGGCGCGCGCGCTCGTGGACCTCGCCCCAGGTGTGGCGGACCGGTTCGTGGGGTTCACCGGTGACCATGCCCGTCGTCACGGACCGGGCATTGAGGTACATCTTCTCGGTAAACCTGCTCACAAAAGCCTCCTCGGTTCCAGCCCTGGTCCCACTGCCCGGAATCTCATGTTCCGCCCGCCGGGTAACTCTTCACCGCAAGCACGCAAACACAGTTGGGCGGCGGTTAGGTCTCGGATCGATGATGCGTCCACGCCCGCCTCCGTGCGGCGGCGCTCGATCACCCGATGAGCACGAATCGGGCCGGCGAAGTCTCGCCGGGTCCGATGCATTGATCGTCCGCCGGAACGCCCGGCGGACGATGGAATTAAGTGATCTTGCTCAACGCTTCCCGTCACCGCGGATTATCTTAAACTCCTCTTAGGGTGGCGCCCAAACTAACGCGCGAATTGGGAAAATTTTCACACTTCGGTCGGCGTGGGGACCACCCGCGCGCCCACCACCGGCCCGCTGGCGACGCGCACCGTGCGGCACACACCCGCCCCCGACACCTCGGTGCCGACGTCGACCGCGGCGGCTGCCGACGGGCACAGGAAGGCACAAGTCGGGCCCGACCCGGACACGATTCCCGCCAGCGCCCCGGCCTCCACGCCCGCGCGCAACGTCCGTCGCAGCGCGGGGTGCAGGCTCACCGCGGCCGCCTGCATCTCGTTGCCCAACAGCGGCGCCAGCTGCTCGGCATCGCCGGCGGCCAGGGCGGCCAGCACCGGCCCGGGAGCGGGCAGCCGGGGCGGGTCCCCCACCTCGCGCAGCCGGTCCAGTTCGGCGAAGACGGCCGGCGTCAGCAGCTCACTGTCGGCGAACGCCAGGACCCAATGGAAGGTGTTGCGGGACAACACCGTCGCCAACTCCTCGCCGCGGCCGGTGCCCAGCGCGGTTCCGCCGTGCAGCGCGAACGGGACGTCGCTGCCCAACCGGGCGGCCAGCGCGCGCAGGTCGCGCCGCGGCACGTTGAGTTCCCACAGCGAGTTCATCGCGACCAGCACGGCCGCCGCGTCGGCGCTGCCACCGGCCATCCCGCCGGCCACCGGAATCGATTTGTCGATCATGATCGACACGTCCGGCGCCCGGCCGACGTGTTCGGCCATCAGCTCGGCGGCCTGCCAGGCCAGATTGCGTTCGTCGGTGGGCAGCTTCTCGGCGCCCTCGCCGACGATCTCGAGCGAGAGCACGTCGGCATTGCGGACCGTCACCTCGTCGAGCAGCGAAACGGCCTGAAAGATCGTGTTCAGCTCGTGATAGCCGTCCTCGCGGCGGTCGCCGACCGCCAGGTAGAGGTTGACTTTTCCGGGGACCCGAACGGTGACCGACCCGGTGGGCACCCAAGCCGCGGCGGTGTTGCCGTCAGACGCTGACACCGCAGCAGACTATCGCTGCTGAGAGCCAACCACACGCAACGGCGCCCCGGTGGTCCGCCGTCAGCCGGCCGACGCCCCCTGTTCGGCGCTGCGCGGAGTCGGCTCGGTGGCGCTGTGGGGCCGGTCGGCGGATCGCTGCAACAACCGCACGAAGTCGTCGATCGAGAGCGTCTCACCGCGGCGGGCGGGGTCAATGCTGGCGGCCAGCAACCGATCCGCCGACTCGTTGCCCGAGCCCGCCCAGTCCACGAATGCGTTGCGGCAGGTCTTGCGCCGCTGCCCGAACGCGATGTCGACCAATGCGAACACCGCGCGACGGAACGCCTCGTCGGCGGGCCACGGCGAGGTCGCATAGCGGTCGATGCGCACCAGCCCGGAGTAGACCCGGGGAATCGGCCAGAACACCGTCGGCGACACCATGCCGCAACGGCGAACCCGGCCGAAGAAGCGCACCTTGACGCTGGGCACGCCGTACTCCTTGCCGCCCGGCTCGGCGGCCAGCCGCTCGGCGACCTCCGCCTGCACCATCACCGTCACGGTGTGAATGGACGGGAACTCGGCAAGCAGGTGCAGCAGCGCCGGGACGGCGACGTTGTACGGCAGGTTGGCGACCACCGCGGTCGGCTGCACGGCCAGCTCGTCGCGGCGCAGGGTCAAGACGTCGCGGTTGATCACCGTCAGGCGCTGGCTTTCGCTGCTGGAGTGCTCGGCGACGGTCTGGGGCAGGCGCTCGGCCAGCACCGGGTCGATTTCGACGGCGGTGACTTGCGAGCCGCGGTCGAGCAACGCCAGGGTGAGCGACCCGAGACCGGGCCCGACCTCCAGGACGTGGTCAGACCGGCTCACCCCGGAGGTCGAGACGATCCGGCGCACCGTATTGGCGTCGTGAACGAAATTTTGGCCGAGAGATTTCCGTGGCCGAAAATCAAGTTCTTTGGCCAGCCGCCTGATCTCGGTACGCCCGAGTAGCCGGATGGTCAGCGTGCACCAGCTCTTCCGCTGCACACTGGCCACGCGCCCCAACCCTGGCGCTCACGGGTCACCTCGGCAACGGTGATCTGCTCCTCGCGGGTGGCGAGGTCGGCGCGGGAGGCGAACCGCAAGCCTCCGTTGCGCTCCCACGTGCCCTGGTCGAACTGCACACCGCCGTAATACCCGTTGCCGGTGTTGATCGCCCAGTTTCCGCCGGCCTCACAGCCCGCGATCGCGTCCCAGATGGAACCGTCGCTGACCGGAGGCACCTCGGTGCCGGGCTTGGTGCCGATGCGGACCACGGAATCGCGGGCGGGGGTGATCACCGTGTTGGCGATCGGCAGCCGGCCGGTCTCGACTCCGTTGACGGTGGCCACCGAGAAGGTGACGTCCTGCGTGCCCGGGCTGCCCGGATCCTCGACGACCTGGCGGCTCATGTTCATGCCCGCATCTTCGATGCGACGGGCGTTGGGGGGCAGCGGGATCCGTTCCGTCACCTGCTGGATCCGGTTGCGGGTCACCTGGACTTCCATCCCGTCGACGATCGGCGCCGTCGCGGCGGGCACCACCTGGTCGCTGTCGAGCAGCGGCGCGCCGGCGGCGCTCAGCAGGCCGGCGACGTTCGGTGCCGCCAGGTGCACGTTGCGGATCGCACCGGCGTCGTTGATGCGGACGGTCTTGGCGCTGACGACGGGCAGCGCCATTCCGGCCAGCGGTACGCGGCTGCCGCGGTTGGCCGCGGCAGGGGCGGTGTCGGTCATCGCCAGCTGGGCCAGCGCCTCGTCGACGGTGGATGCGGTGGTCCAGACCTGCTTGGTGTCACGGCCGTCCAGCGAGATCTGCAGCGGACGGCTGCGCCGCAACACGATCTTGCCGGCGTCGTGCACCGCGACATCACCGGCGGGATACAGGTCGTCGCGCTCGTCGATGGCGAAGCCGTTCTCCTCGACGACGTCGATCACACGGGATTTCATGGTGGTCACCTGCATGGCGACCCCGTCAACGGTCAACGTCACCGTCTTGCACACCGAGACGGCGTATCCGCCCGCGAATGCCAGGACTACGAGCAGCCCTCCGACTACAAGACGCAACATCGGCGACGGGGACTGATGAAGTTTTGTCAATACATTCAACGCGCGCTACCCAACCCTCAACAACCCACTCATTCAGCAGCAAGTCACAAATTAAGGGCCCATTAGGCCCCACCGTTCGATCACAAGACGGTAACGAACCGGTCACTGTTGGGCAACTCCGACGCGGCGAAATTCAACGAATCGCCTGGTCGTTTACGTCACACTGTGACCAATCCGTACACCCGGTGAGCATTGCCCGTTGTTATCCGGGCCAACTCTTCCGGGCGACGATCCACCAGTTCGGCGATCGCCCGAACAGTATAAGGAAGGCAATAGGGCTCATTCGCCGTCCCCCTATACGGATGGGGCGTCAAGAACGGCGCGTCGGTCTCCACCAGCAGCTGTTCCGGCGGTATCAAGGGGATGGCTTCGCGCAGGGCGTGCGCGTTGCGGAAGCTCGCGGTGCCGGACAGGCTCAGCAGCCATCCAGCGTCCACGCAGCGGCGGGCCATGGCGGCATCCGAGGAAAAGCAGTGGAAGATCACGGCGTCCGGGGCGCCCTCGGCCGCCAGCACGTCGAGCACCTCGTCGTCGGCGTCGCGGTTGTGAATCATCAGCGGTTTGCCACACCGCTTCGCCAGGTCGATGTGCCAGGCGAACGCCTCGCGCTGCACGGCCGGCTCGGCGCAGCCGTCCAGGCGGCCGGGCCAATACAGGTCCAGGCCGGTCTCGCCGACGGCCACCACCCTGGGGTGGGCCACCAGTCGCTCGATTTCGGCGCGGGCGGCGTCGTCGAGCGCGCCGGCGCGGGTGGGGTGCAGGGCCACCGCGGCATAGACCCGCGGGTCCCACTCGGCGGCGCGGGTGGCCCAGCGCGCGGAGTCCAGGTCGTCGGCGATCGTGACGACCGCGCCCACACCCACCGCCGCGGCGCGGTCCACGATGGCCCGCACGCCCTCGGCGTCGGCGGCACCACACGCATCCAGGTGGGTGTGCGCATCGACGAGCGGGCTCAACGGCTCGGGTGCCGGCGGCGGCCGGCGTTTGGAACTCACGCGCACACAATAGGTCGCCCCCAAATAAGGTTGGGGGCGATGAGGCCCTATTACGTCACCACCGCGATCACCTACCCCAATGGCGATCCGCACATCGGTCACGCGTACGAGTACATCGCGACCGACGCGATCGCCCGGTTCAAGCGGCTCGACGGGTTCGATGTGCGGTTTCTGACCGGCACCGACGAGCACGGCCTCAAGATGGTCGAAACGGCGGCGGCCGAGGGTATCCCGACGCCGGAGCTGGCCCGGCGCAACTCCGATGTCTTCCAGCGGCTGCAGGAGCGGTTGAACATCTCCTTCGACCGATTCATCCGCACCACCGATCCCGACCACCACGAGGCGTCCAAGGAGATCTGGCGCCGGATGTCGGCGGCCGGTGACATCTACCTGGACACCTACTCGGGCTGGTACTCGGTGCGCGACGAGCGGTTCTTCGTCGAATCGGAGACCAAACTCCTCGACGACGGGACCCGGCTCGCCGTGGAGACGGGCGCGCCGGTGACCTGGACCGAGGAGCAGACCTACTTCTTCCGGCTCTCGGCCTACACCGACAAGCTACTGGCTCACTACGAGGCGAACCCGGACTTCATCGCGCCCGACGTGCGGCGCAACGAGGTGGTCAGCTTCGTCTCGGGCGGGCTGCGCGACCTGTCCATCTCGCGCACCTCGTTCGACTGGGGCGTCAAGGTGCCCGAGCATCCCGATCACGTCATGTACGTCTGGGTCGACGCGCTGACCAACTACCTGACCGGGGTCGGCTACCCGGACACCGAATCCGAGCGATTCCGGCGCTACTGGCCGGCCGACCTGCACATGATCGGCAAGGACATCATCCGATTCCACACCGTGTACTGGCCCGCGTTTTTGATGTCGGCCGGAATCGAGCTGCCACGTAGGGTTTTCGCGCACGGGTTCCTGCTCAACCGCGGCGAGAAGATGAGCAAGTCGGTCGGCAACGTGGTCGACCCGCTCAATCTGATCGAGGAGTTCGGGGTTGACCAGGTGCGCTATTTCCTGCTGCGCGAAGTGCCGTTCGGCCAGGACGGCAGCTTCAGCGAAGACGCCATCATCACCCGGATCAACGCCGATCTGGCCAACGAGCTGGGCAACCTGGCCCAACGGTCGTTGTCGATGATCGCCAAGAACCTCGATGGGATCGTCCCCGAACCCGGTGAGCTGATTGCCGCAGACACCGAGTTGCTCGCCACGGCCGACGGCCTGTTGGAACGTGTGCGGGCCAGCTTCGACTCGCAGGCGATGCATCTGGCGCTGGAAGCGATCTGGCTGATGCTCGGCGAGGCCAACAAGTACTTCTCGGCGCAGGAACCGTGGGTGTTGCGCAAGAGCGAGTCTCAGGCCGATCAGGAACGATTCCGCACCGTCTTGTACGTCACCTGCGAGGCGGTCCGCATCGCCGCTCTCCTGGTGCAGCCCGTCATGCCCGAATCGGCCGGCAAGCTGCTGGATCTCCTCGGCCAGCCGGCAGAGCGGCGAGCGTTTGCCGCCGTCGGCACGCGACTGGCTCCCGGCACGGCACTGCCCGCTCCCGCGGGCGTGTTCCCCCGCTACCAGCCAATTTCGGAAGTGGAATGAGCGGAACGCATAAAGCGCGGCGAGCAGTGGTCAACAACCCGGACAATTCGATTGACAATTAAGCGAGTTCGTCGACACGGCACATACTTCTGCGCCGCTTTAGACAAAAGAGTCCAACATAACTTCTGGCATAGACCATAATCTTCGGTGTGGAACGACGCCAGAACAGGCAGCAAAGCCAATCGCCGATGACGACCTTGAAGGAGCTGCCCGCACTGGTTGTGCTGGAGCGGATCCCGGTTCCGGTGCTGGCAATCAGCGATGACGGCAGTATCTTGTTCGCCAACACCGCATTTGCCGACATGATGGGCTACGAGCCGGACGAGACCCTGTCGCTGCGGTTCGAACAGATCTTCCACGAGGCTCCGGCATCGGATTCGCTGTTGGCCACCGTCCACGCTCTGGCGAACGAGGTCGTCGAGCTCGCGCACAAGGACGGCTCCGTGGTGCGCGCGATGATGAGCAAGTCCGCGGTGCGGCGGGCGGACGATCAGTTCGCCCTGGCCGCCTTCCAGGATCTGACCGAACAGCTCTGGGAAGAAGCGCGCTAGCGCCACCAACCTTGCTCAGTCGCGCGAGGCAACGGCCGTCGCGCGCCGGCGCGGCAGGCCGCCGGAGACCACCAGCCGGAAGTAGTCGAACGAGGAATTGCCGCCGACCGCCAACCGTGGCAATGCCAGCGGGTCGCAGCGGCGATCGGCGAAGCCCGGCGCGGTGGACAATGCCCAGCGCACGCCGCGGCGGCGCAACGCGTCCACGGCTCGGGCGTCGAAATCCTGAGGCCGGCCGTTCGGGTAGGCGAAAATTGTTGGCGCCAGACCGGTCTCACGTTCCAGCGCCGCACAGGAATCGGCGATCTCCCGCTCGACCTTGTCGTCGCCGCACCGCGCGAGGATGGGGTGGGTGACGGTGTGCGGATACAGCGTCACCAGAGGATCGGCCGCCATCTCCCGCGCTTCGTCCCAGCTGAGCATCCGAAACGGGCCGGGGTCGCCGTCGTCACGGTATCCCAGTGCGCCCACGACCTCGTCCAGCACCGCGATGCGCTCCGCGTCGGCAAGGTCCTTCAACCCCTCGACGGCCGCGACGTAGGCAGCGCCACGTTTGGCGCTGCCGTCTAGCGAGCGCGTCCCCAATCCCAATGCGGCCAAATCGACTTCGGCGGCATTGCTGCGGGCGATCGCCAGCCACAGCCGGTCGGGCCACAAGGTTGCGCCGGTACCCATCGGGCCCGTCGCGAGGAACATCGCCGCGGGCAGGTTCAGCTCGCGCAGCACCGGCAGCGCGTGTGTCGCGAGGTTGCGGGTGCCGTCGTCGAACGTGATCGCCAGCGCGCGCGGCGGCAAGGTCTCGGAGGCAAGCCGAGCGAGGGCCTCCGCGAGCGGCAGGACATTGAAATGCTGACGCAGGTAATGCAGTTGGCGGCGATACAGCTTTGCGCCGTTGACATGCCAGCACGGCGGCGACAGCGGGTGGTCTTCGACGCCGTGGAACATGACGATGGCGAGCGCGTCGCGGTGCCGTCGCCGCGCCAGCGCCGGAACCCCTGCGGCGCACAGCAGTCGGGCCGCGATGTTCTTGACGGCCGGGCGCATCAGCGCGCTCCTGACTCGTGCCATCAGGCGTCAAACCCTATTGGCGCCGCCATGATTCGCGTCTCACGCGCCACAGGATCACCCCGGCACCGACGATGGCCACGGCGAGCCATCCGGCGCCGAACCACCACAGCCAGTCGAGGTCGGAATGCCCTCCGGATCCCGCGGCGGACGCGCCGGCGGCCAACGGCGGATGGTCGACGGTCACCGGGTCTTGCCCCGGCACCGATACCACCGCAACGCCTTTGAGCCGCTGCCAATGCTTGTTGTTGTCGCCCTTGAGCCACCTGATCAGCTCATCGAGCTGGCCGGGCGCTCCGTTGGACGTCGCGACCAGCAGCGACCGGCCGCGGTTGAAAACCGTTTGGAGAGAGGCGAACCGCAGCACGGGGTCCAGCGTGAGCTTGGCCGGCTTGTCACCGGGCCCGACGGCGTTGACGGTGATCGGGCCGCTGGGCCCCGCGGCCACCGGGAGCACCACCTCGGATTGGTCCCACCCGTCGGCGGAGATCAGTAGCGCGGGATTCGAGGAATCGATCGCTTGTTTGACGCTGGTGACGGTGGTGTCGATCGGAATCGAGCTGATTCGCTGCAGGCCGATCATGATGTCGAGCGCGCGTACGGTGTCGATGAACGAGTGCTCGGCGATGCCCACCTGGACGCGGGGCATCAGGGTTTGCGGCACCGATTGGAAGCCGTCTGGCACCGGCGGCGCGGCGGGACTGCTCTGAATGACGCTGTCGCCGCTGATGTTCAGCGAGAGGAGCTGGTTGCCGGGTCCCGCGGTGTAGAAGTCTCCGCAATGTCCGATGTTGCTTGCGACATCCAGTACCAGATCAACGCTGGTGTAGCGCTGCAGCAGTCGGTCCGGGACGTCGACCCACCGGTCGATGGTGCCGTGGCCGTCGGTCGGCCAGTGGTCGATGGTCTCCGAGCCCACGGTGACGGCGATCTGGCCGCCGATGTTGTTCGGCGTCGGAGTGTATGAGCCCTGCAGATGCACCCGCACCGAATGCACCGACCTGCCGAGCCGGGTCTGGTCCACTCCGATCGAAACCCGCGGTTGCAGTGAAGTCGAGTTGGCGACGGACTGGCCGAGTTCGCGCAGCGTGGCGGTGTCCCCCGGCAATTGCACCTTGGGCTTCGGCGATTCCATCGAGGCCTTGGACGACAGCGCCAGATCGGACAGGTCACTGAACAATACGGCCGTATCCGACTCGTCGGTGCGGTTCAGCGGGCCCGAAATCAACAGCCACGGCACGCCGGAGGAACCTTGCAGCGAAAGCCCGTTGTCCGGGCCCTCTTTCACGACGACCTGGCGCTCCAGCGATTGCGGCGGCGCCGGCGGCGAGTTCTGCCCTTCCGGCAACGGGATCACCGTGATGTCGGGGGCCTGCTTGCCGTAGTGCGCGGCGGCGGAGGTGGCGAGCTGAATTGCCGTATCGGACTCGGCCGTCGAGGGCGACTGTGGCAGATAGATACTCAGCTTCCGCAGCACCGGCGGCAGGAAATGCGACACCGTGGTGGGCGGCAGTTCGGTGCCCGTGTAGTTGACCGTCCCGTTGGTCAGACGCAGCGGACTTTCCTGGTACAAGCAGAATCCGTCCAGCGGAACAAGGTATGCATGCACCGTCACCGTCAGCCAGTTGTCGTTCACTTCCGCGCCGGCCAACGGAATGGCGATCTGTGTCTGATCGGCGGTGGGTAGGTTCAGCCTGGCAAGCGTGCGATCGCCCTGCGTCACGGTGATCATCCCCGACCGCAGATTGATCGGCAGTTCGACCGTCGTATTCAGAGCGGCGGGTGTCAGGCCATGTAGCACCGGCACGGTCAGCTGCTGGCTGCTCGTCAGCCCCCAGAATTCCAGGGTCGGGGCGGAGCCGACGTCAAGCAGCGAGAAGGTCGTCGTCGAATCCGTCGATGGGGCCGGGTCGGCCGGCGCACCCCATGATGCCGGAGCACTCATCAGCAGGAATCCGACAACGCCGGCCAGTGCAATTACTCGGCCGAGAGATTTCCGGTAGATCACCGGAACAGTATGCATTGTTGAATGCGCTTCAACCCCAATAACGGAATCGTCGCCGTGGCGGCCGCGAAAAGGTATCTGGCGCCACCTCTTCGAAATCAGCCACGCCGACTTTCGGGCGCTATTCGGTTTCCGATTGCGCTGCGGCCTCTTCGCGGGCAGCCCTGGCCGCCGCGTGACGCATTCCTTCGCGGTGCAGGAATTGCTCGAAGTACGGCAGCGACGCTTCGGAGACGACGCCGGGCAACAGCAGCTTCCATATCTGATGCAGGCGCGCGGTGGGGTCGCCGACGATGTCGCCGATTCTGCCGTGGCTGGATATGGCGTTGGCCACCAACCGGGCCCCGAAAATGGTGCCGATGATCGAAGCGCTGAGCACGTCGGGATCGATTCCGCCGCGGAGGTCGCCCTCCTTGATTGCGCGGCGTGCCTCTTGCGCCGTCTCCAGCATCAGGTTGGCGAAGAAGCGCGACGCCGCCCCGTTGAATCCGCTTAACGCGGTGGCCAATTGCGCGGCCGCGCGGGCCATTTTGTCCGAGCTCAACACCTCGACAATCGTGAATGTGCCGTGCAGCAGGTTCTCCAGCCCCGGCGACGACGCCCCACACACATTGCGGAAAGCGCTGAGGAGCGTGTCCGAGCCCTCCTCGATGATGTTCGACGCCAACGATTCTTTCGAATCGAAGTGGTGATAGAGAGCGCCCTTGGTCATTCCCGTGCGCTCGATGATGGTGCTCCATCCAGCGGCGGCATAGCCGACATCACCGAAAACTTCGATCGCGGAATCGAGGATTTTTCGGCGGGTGGCTTCAGAGCGAACTTGGCGCGCCATTGTGCACGCACCTCCGGCGTCTCATCGGATGCGCAGATCGCTCATCTGGTTTCACCTTGCTCGCAAGACGGCCCAGAGTATCAGCCGCCACCACGCGATCCCCCTGTGCAACCCCCCCGGCGTCGCCGCCGTTAGTCGACATCCGCGGAACTGGTGTTGATGGCGAGCGCCGCACGCCGCCTGAGGAATTGGCGGAAGTATTCGGTGCGGTCCGGCTGCAGGACCCCGGTCAGCAGCAGAGACCAGCACTTCTCCAGGTCGCGCAGGAATCGCTCCGGTTCATCCAGATTGCTGGTCTTCCGCAGGCCCATGTGCAGCGACACCATCAAGCGGCCGATGTCCTGCGGGTCGCACTCGTCGTTGATGTCGCCCTCGGTCTTGGCCTGCTCGGCAACCCTGGCCAGCGCTTTGATCCACTGATCGAACAACTTCTCCTGCAGCCCGTCCGCCAGGCCGACCGACTCCATCAGGTTCAGCCCCGACCTGACGACATCGGTTTTGATGTCCTTGATGGCGATCAGGTAGGAGAAGTCGATCAGGGTCTCGAGACCCGAGAGACCGCGCGACAGCAGCTCTTGCACGGCTTCGGCGCCGGCCTCGGTCTGGCCGTCGATGATCGCGACCGCCAACGCGTGCTTCGACTTGAAATGGAAGTACATCGCCCCCTTGGTCAGTTCGGCCTCGGCGAGGATGTCGTCGAGGCCGACGTCGTGGTACGGGCGTCGGGCGAACTGATGAGACGCGGCCCGCAGTATCTGTTGCCGGGTCGCATCGGCTCGTCCGTCAGTCGAGTGGGTCGTCATCGCAATCGAGAACTCGAATTCCCCGCGGCGTGAGTTTTGACGCAAAAGTCCAGGCCGAGGCTGACGTCGCGGGCAGCGTCACCCGCCGTCACGTCGACAAACGCCTTGCTCAAGCAGGGCACAACTACCTCGGTTCTTCAGGGGTTGGAGCGAACCCGCACCCGCGTCGCTCAAAGATATCCAGTCCACTCCTGAGGTTAGCAGTCATACGGCTGTCCTGGTTGACGCGCGCGTAAATACCTGAGGTCCAGATCACACAGTCTTGTCAAACCATTGGTATGTTTTGTAGGCTATTGTCATATCGTCAGTTTGGAATCGGCCTAAACATCGTCTCGACCGTCTGCACCGCATAGGGGAAGCACATGTCGTTCGTCACGACGAACCGCTGGTCACAGGTCTCAAGCGACCGCCAGACCACGGCTGACCTGCGGTTTATCGATGCATCGACGGTCGCCCGCACCCCCTCCGCCACCCCCGCCGCCTCGGTCCGCCTGACGGCCACGGTCTGAAATGATCGATTTCGGAGCGCTTCCCCCGGAGATCAACTCCACAAGGATGTACGCCGGTCCCGGCCCGCTGTCACTGACCGCCGCCGCGGTGGCCTGGGACGGTTTGGCCGCCGAACTGCACGCCGCGTCGAGCTGCTACCGCACCGTGATCGCGGGTCTGACCAGCCAGCGCTGGATGGGCCCATCGTCGCTGGCGATGGCCTCCGCCTTCGCCCCCTACATGGCGTGGACGGCCGGCGCCGCCGCGCGGGCCGCGGAATCGGCCGGTCAGGCCAGGCTCGCCGTCGAGGTCTACGAAGCCGCCTTCGCGATGACCGTCCCCCCACCAGCGGTCGCCGCCAACCGTTCCCAGCTCGCGGTGCTGGTCGCCACCAACTTCTTCGGCCAGAACGCCGCGGCGATCGCGGCCACCGAAGCGGAGTACGGCGAGATGTGGGCGCAGGACGCCGCGGCGATGTATGAATACGCCGCAGGCTCGGCCGCCGCGTGCTCGGTGACCCACTTCAACCCGGCCCCGCACGTGACCAACGAGAGCGGGATGGCCCAGCAGGCCGCGGTGGTCGGACAGGTCACCTCGCAATCCGAGCAGGCGAACCTGGCGCACGTGGTGTCCAACGTCCCCACCGCACTGCACCAGCTTTCCTCGCCGATGAAATCCAGCGTCTCCCTCCTCACCGACACTGGCAGTGACGTCGGCACCACCCTCGGCACCGTCGGGAACACGGCCACCGACTCGGGCACGTCGTCGATCATGACGGGCCTCGCGTCGGGCATACCGGGTGCCATTCCCAGCGCTTTCTCGGCGGCGGCGACCCCGCTGTATGGGATGTCCTCCATCCTCGGCATGGCCCAGACCGCGCAGGGGCTGGCGAATGCCGCCAGCAGCGGGGCGATGGCGGCGGCGGGAACCGCGGCGTCCGGCGTCGCGAGCGCGGCCAGTTCGGGTGCGGGTGCACTCGGATCGCTCGGGTCGGGCGTGTTCGGCAGCCTCGGCAGCGCCGCCTCGCTGGGGCCGCTGGCCGTGCCGGCGAGCTGGACGAGCGTCATCCCCGCCGCCAACGGCGCCGTTTCCGCGTTGCCCGCCATCAACCTCGCCGGCGCGAATGTGCCCCCCAGCGTCATGGGTTCGCTGCCGCGCCTGGCCGCCGCGTCGGGCAAATCGCTCGGCCCCCGCTACGGCGTTATCCCGACCGTGATGACTCGCCCGCCGGCTGCCGGATACGCGTAAGCCAACGCATGATCGCAAAGGTTTTCCAGGCCCGGTACAGGAGAAGGAGCGGTAAGTGAAGTACACGCCCACCAAGGTCGCCGGGGTGACGATCATCGATCTCGAGCTCCACCGCGACCATCGCGGGTTCTCCTCACGGACGTTCTGCGCCAGGGACTTCACCAATCACGGGCTGAATTTCGATGTCACGCAGACGAATATCGTCTTCAACTACACCCGGGGCACGGTTCGTGGTCTGTACCGCCAGGTGCCGCCACACGCCGAGGCCAAGCTCGTCCGCTGCACCCGCGGAGCCATCGCCGCCGTCGCGGTCGACGTCCGTCCCGACTCGCTGACCTATGGCGACCACGTGATGGTCGAATTGAGCGCCGACGACCACCGGACGCTGTACTTGCCGCCCTACGTTGCGCACGGCTTCCAGACGCAGATCGACGACACCGAAGTCAGCTACCAGGTCAGCGGGGACTACGCGATGACCGACGAGCAGGGGATCCGCTGGGACGACCCCGAATTCGGCATCTCGTGGCCGATTCCGGTCACGGTCATCTCCGAGCAGGACGCGAGCTGGCCCTCACGCAAACCCAGATTGGTTCCAGTGGAGCAGGTGGCAACATGCATCAGTCGGTAATGATTCGCAACACCGTGGACCTCATGCCCAGCCGGCGACCGCTGAAGCCCTGGCCCCCCGGCATGACCGCGTTGCATCGTGGCGACACCAACGGCTCTCCGGTAACCGCTGGTCCGCCACCCTCGGCCGGTGGCAACGTGTTACGGCGCTGGCAGGACCAATATTCGCAGTATCTGCGAATCAGCGACTCGGTGATCGTCTGCGCGTCGGTGCTGCTTGCTCAGTACGTCCGGTTCGGGGAGATCGCGAACACCTCGGGTTACTCGGACCCGATGATGACGCTGTTCTCCTTCCTCTTCGCGGCGCTGTGGCTGTCGGCCCTCGCGGTATTTCAGACGCGCTCGAGCCGGATCATCGGGTCGGGGATCGAGGAGTACCGGCGGATCGGCACGGCATCCTTCTGGACGTTCGGAATCATCGCGATGGTCACGCTGCTCGCGAAGGTCGATTTGGCCCGCGGCTATCTGGCCATCGCGCTTCCCGTCGGGACGCTGGCGCTGCTGGGAAGCCGCAGCGGGTGGCGCAAGCACGTCAACCGCAAGCGCGCCGAGGGCCATTGCCAGACCAGGGTTTTGGCGATCGGAGACCGCCAGGCGGTGACCCACCTCGCGCACGAACTGGCCCGCAATCCGCTAGCCGGCTGCGTCGTGGTCGGTGTCTGCATCCCCGGGTACGGTCCGGGCCGTGGCAACACGCTGACGATCGCCGGGCGGGAGATCCCGATCCTGGGCGACCAGACGCACGCGGCTACCGCGATCGCCAGCTGCGGCGCGGACACGGTGGCGCTGACACAAACGGATCACTTTGGGATGCACGGGATCAGGGAGCTGATGTGGCAGCTCGAGACCATGGACGTCGACCTGGTGGTGTCTCCCGGCGTAATGGACGTGACCGCGGCGCGCTTGACACTGCGCCTCACCGCGGGGCTGCCCCTGCTGCATGTCGACAAGCCGCAATACGAAGGGGCGCACCGCTTTCAGAAGCAGGCCTTCGACTTCGTGTTCTCGCTCGCGGCGCTGGTCGCCACCGCACCGCTTCTCATCGCCGCTGCCATCGCCATCAAGCTGACCAGCAAGGGACCCGTCTTCTACCCGTCCGAGCGGATCGGCGTCGACGGAAAACCGTTCACGATGCTGAAGTTCCGCACCATGACCGACGGGGCGGACACCCAGCTCGAGCAACTACTGTCGCTGAACGAGAGCACCGGCGGCATGCTATTCAAGATGCGCGACGACCCCCGGATCACGCCGGTCGGCAAGGTTCTGCGCCGGTACAGCATTGACGAGCTGCCCCAATTCATCAATGTGCTCAAGGGAGACATGAGCGTCGTGGGACCGCGGCCTCCGTTGCAACGCGAGGTCGACAAGTACGAAAGCGACGTGAGGCGGCGGTTGCTGGTCAAGCCCGGAGTCAGCGGATTGTGGCAAGTGAGCGGCCGTTCGGACCTTTCCTGGGAAGAGTCGGTGCGGCTGGATCAGTCCTACGTCGACAACTGGTCGATGTCAGGTGATCTGGTGATTATCGCCAAGACGGTGAAAGCGGTTCTCACGAGCCACGGGGCCTACTAGGCTCGCGTGCCATGACCGAGCCGACGGCGCCCGATGCGATGGTGCCGTCGGTGCCGCTCACGCGGATGGCTCACGCGTTCTCGATCCAGTTGATCTGCCGGGCTCTCGGCATGCTCGCCTCGGTGGTCTCGGTAGCCATGACCGCTCGCTATCTGGGACCAGGACGCTACGGCCAGCTCTCCATCGCCGTTCTCTTCATCGCGATGTGGACCAGCCTGGCCGATCTCGGCATCGCCACGGTGATCGTGCGCCGAGTGACCTCCGGCCGCGGCGATCTGGAGCGCCTGGTGCGCATCAACAGCGGCCTGGCCCTGATCTATTGCGTCCCGCTGGCAGTGCTGGCCGCCGTCTCCGGGTTGGTCATCTATCAGGACCCCGAGGTGCGAGTGATGCTCGTCGTGCTCTCGGGAGCGCTGCTGATGCAGACCATGGTGACGCGCTTCGAACCGGTATTTCTGGCCACCGTCCGGTTCTCGGCGGTGGCCATCTCCGACGTCGCCGCCCGAACGGGGACCCTTGCCATGGTCGCCTGGTTGGTTGCGATGCGGTCGGACGTCATCTGGTTCGCCGTCGCGCAGCTGATCCCGCCTGCCGTGCAGCTGCTGATCCAGGGCGCCGCGGCGACGCGGCATATCTCGGTGCGGCCGATCTTCGCACCGCGGGAGGCGGCCGACTTGTTACGGGAAAGCCTGCCGCTGATCGGTTTTCTGGTGGTCGGCCTGCTGTACTGCCGCGCCGACGGCGTGATCCTGTCCTTGCTGAGCACGCATTCCGAAGTCGGGGTGTACGGGCTCGCGTTCACGATCGCGTTCAACACCATTGTGGTCTCGCTGATCTTTCACAAGTCGACGCTATCGACGGCCACCGAGCTGTTTTCGCGTGACGTCGCCGCCTTCGCGGCGTTTCTGCGTCGCAGCGTCGAGCTGATGTGCTTCGTGGCGGTGCCGGTCGCGGTGGTGGGCGCGCTGCTGTCAGGACCACTGATCGCGTTCTTCGGCGACAGCGCGTTCGTCGCTCGCGGCACGCCGACGCTGGCGTTGCTGTTCGTCGCGGCGGCCCTGCGGTTCGTCGGCGGCACCCTCGGCCAAGGATTGGTGGCCAGTCATCATCAGCGGATCTTGTTCTGGTTGACCATGGCCACCCTTGTGCTCAACGTCGCACTCAATCTCAGCCTCGCCGGGCGGTACGGCGCGGTCGGTCCGGGCGTCGCGCTGGTGTGCACGGAGTTCTTCAACATGGTGGTCAGCACCTGGTGGTTGCGCCGTCACTGCGGCTACCGTACGCCGGTGATGTTCGTGCTGCGATTGCTGATCCCCACGGCGGCGAGTGTGGCTGTGACGCTGCTGCTTTCGGGGCACCATGTCATTGTGGTTCTGATCGCCGCCGCCGCTGCCTATCTGGCCACCAGCGCGATCGTCGGCCCGATCGGCTGGTCGAGCTTGACCTCCCTGCGCACGAAACAGCTGGCTGCATGAAGCGCACATCGGATCGCGCGTATCTGAAGCGCCCGATCGGCGACCCGACCAGTTTGCCCACTACGCGCTCTGCGGCGGTGCTGATCGTGAACCGTCGCGGCAACGAGTCGCTGGAGCGCTGCGTGCGCAGTGTCGCCGAGCAGTTGCCCGCGCTGCCGGTCTACGTCTACGACAACACCGGCGGCGCTGATCCCGAGCACGCCGAACTGATCCCGAAGCACCCTGCGGTGCAATGGGTATCGGGGCCGGGCACCATCGGCTTCGCCGCGGCGTGCAACGCGCTGGTGGACCACGTGCCCGTCGACGCAGACCTGCTGGTGCTGGATCCCGATGCCCGCCTGCTCGGTCCGCTCACCCGCACCCTGGAGTTGCTTCGCCAGCCCCAGGTAGCGGCGGTCGCGCCGCTGGTGCGTGACGACACCGCACCCGGCCGGGCACCACGGGGCATCGCAACCCGGCGCCCGACAACGGTTTTGAGCACCGGCTGCCTGGCGATCAACCGCGCGGCCTGGAACGCCATCGGCGGCTTCGACGAAGAATTCTTCGGCTACGGCGAGGCCGCCGACTGGCAGGCCCGGGCCCGCGCGGCGGGCTGGAGCGTGCTGCTGGCCGACGAACTCGGCGCCGAATTCGCCCCGGCGCCGCCCGATGAGGGCGACCTGCGGCGCGATCAGGACTTGCAGCGGGCCGGCACCGCGCTGCTGCTCGAGCATCAAAAAGGTGTGCACCTTGCCGACACGTATCTGGCCGCCACCACCCTGCTCGACCGGTTGCGACGGCCACAGCGCGACGCACGCAGGGCAGCACGAAGCCGGCGCTCGCACCTGCCGACGATCGTGATCACCACAAACCGCCTGGTCTACGGTGGCGCTGAGCGGCAAAAGGCCTTGCTGGCAACGGAATTAGTCCGCCGCGGCTTCCCGGTCACCATCGTCTGCGTTCAGCGGCTCGGCCCGCTGATTTCGGAGATCCCAGATGCCGTGCGCGTCGTGCGCCAGCCCTGGTGGGCGCCGATCGTCGACATCCCCAAGGGACCGGCGGTGGTTGTCACCGGCGACACCAACACTGAGGTCGGATTCGGTAGTTTGTGGCGCGCGGCCGGTCGAAACCGGCGCTGGCTGGTTGCGCCGCACGTCCCGCCAGAGGAGGGCCGGCCCATCTACTCGCGGCCATTGACCGCGGCGATGCGGCGTGCCGACGGCTTTATCGTATTGGCACAACGACATTGGGATATGTTGATCGCACAGCATCGGCTCCGGGGGAGGCGATTCATCGCACCCAACGGCGTCGCCGACATCGGCGAGCCGAGCCCCCGGCATCGGAATGCCGGCGAGCCGCTACACCTGGTGATGCTCTCACGCATCGTCGAGCACAAGAACCCCCATCTGCTGATCGAGGCGCTGAGCGAGCTCGACGGGATACCTTGGCGGTTATCGATTTTCGGTGATGGACCCGATCGGGAGAGACTGCAGGCAGCGACGCCCGCCGGCCTGGGCGAGCGCGTCCAGTGGCGCGGATGGTCGGCGGGGCCCGGGCCGGCACTGGCCGACGCGGATCTGCTGTGCGTGCCGAGCCGCTCCGAGGCCTTCCCGGTGGTGATTCTCGAGGCGATGTCGCGAGCCATACCGGTTGCGGCGTCAGCGGTGTGCGCTGTCCCGGAGATGCTGGATTTCGGCAGGGCCGGATTCCTGGTCGAGCCCGTGTCGGTCTCGGGCTGGCGAGAACAGCTGTCCCGAATCCTGGCGGACCCGGGTGCGCTGCCATCGATGGGACGACGTGGCTACGAGCGCATGCGCAAGCACTACACGGTCGAAGCAATGGCCGATGCCTACCTCGATGCGATCGGGGCCGTGCAGTGAATTCGCCCCGGGTACTTTGGCTTTCACCGTGGACACGACCAGCGGTACGCGTGCAGGCCGAAGCGCTGCTGCGCCACGGCGCCGACGTGCTGCTGGTGACCTCCGACCAGCACCCGGAGTCCGATGCCGCACGCGATTACGAGTTGGTGCTCGACCCGCGATTCCGCACGGCCGCAACGTGGCTCCCGACGTGCAAGGCCTGGCGCCGCGTCCGCGAATACCGGCCCGACGTCGTGATAGCCGAACTGGTCCGAGATCCCCGCTGGATCGCGCTGGCCGGACGGGTCCCCCGCATCCAGGTGGTGCACGACGATCGGCCACACGATCCCGACGAACTGACGCCGGCCTACGAACGTGCGGTCTTCGACCGCTGGGGCGCCCGTTCGGCGGCCACCGTCACCTACAGCGACTACGTCGCGGCCGCCGTCGCCGCGCGCCGCGACATAGCCGGAACGCCAGTGCATGTCGTCCCACTAGCCAGCGACCTCGACCTGGAGCGGCTCCCACCGTTCGTGGGTTCTGAAGGACGCCGTGATTTCGTGATGTTCGGCCGCCTCAACCCGTACAAGAACGTCGAGGTGGTGCTGGAGGCCTGGCAGCGACATGTGCTCGGGGGCGGCTGGCGCGGAGACAACCTGGTGCTCATCGGCGGCGGGTCACTGGATGCGACCGCCCTGCCCAAACACACGCGCTGGCGCAACGGCAGCTTCCGCTACGCCGATGTCATCCTGGCGCTGGCCGCCGCGAAAGGTTCGATCGCCCACTATCGGCGTGCTTCACAAAGCGGCGTGCAAGTGCTCTCCATGCAATTGGGCGTCATGCCGATCGTGTCCACCGCCGGTGCACTACCCGAGTACCAGCCGCCGGGTTGTCCCCCCGTCGGTATCGACGACGTTGCCGGGCTCGCCGCCGCATTCGACGCCCTGGCCGACCCGAATGTCGCGGCGGCGCAAGGAGCCGAGGCCGTGCGCCACTACGCGCAGCGATGCTCCGTCGACCTGGTCGCGGACCGCTTGCTGGACGTCATCGCACAAGTGACGCCCGGTCGGCGCTGAGCGGAAACGCTCAGGCCAGTCCACGCCAAAACGCCTCCAGCCACCCCGTCAGCTCGCGGGCCCGTCCCAGCGCATCGGGCGGTGCCACCCGAGACCGCGTCGCCGCGATCGCCGCCGGAAGCTCCTCCGTCTCCCGGACCACGGTGGCCAGGCCGCCCGCCTCCAGCTTCTCGGCGAACGGCAGCTGGTGCTCGTCGACGTGCTCGCCGAGCCGCGAGCGACGGGGCACCATCACCGGATGCTTGCCCTGCTCGATGCACAGCAAGGCCGAGCCGGCGCCGGCGTGGGTGATGGCCACCGACGCGGACCGTATCTGTTCACAAACGTCCCCGAAGGACAGGAAGCGCTCGAACCGGGCGTGCCGCGGCTCGTAGCCGCAAGTGCCGAGCTGCACGAAAAAGTCCTCTCCCGCCGTGCCGGCCCGGGCCAGCTCGTCGACCGCGCGCGCCAGCCGGTCGAACGGATGCACCTCCATCCCCATGATCACGAAGATCACACGATCCTCCCGTGATATTCCGTGCGGGGAATGCGGTCGACCAATTCGGGCCATTGCACCAGAAACCGGGAGGCGAAAGGCTTTACCATCCGGGCGGTGAGGGACAGCTCGGTGATGCGGGTGATCGACTCCACGAAGACGGTGGGAATCCGCAGCAGCCAGGCCAGCCAGAGGAAGGGGGCGGCCACCCCCGATCCGGTGGTCAGGATCATCGCGGGCCGGTGGCGGATCAGCAGCCGCAGCGCCAGCACCAGATTGCGCAGGAGGTTGGGAACATTACGCACGGTGGGGTGCGCCGCCCAGTGAATCTCCTTCTCGTCGCGCAGCAGGTACCGGGCGTCGGCGGTTGGAAAGCTCACCCAAAACCGATCCTTGTCCTGCCAGAACTCCCGCAGGCAAAACATTTCGTAGATATGCCCGCCGGAGGACGCAATGAGGAGCAGGCGGCCCATGTCCTCCCTCATCTCAGGCGCTCGCGACCACGGCCGCACGACAACAGCTTTCGCTCCCGCCCTCGGAGCGCGGGACGCGGCGGCAGCTCAATGGTAATGAACCCGGCCTCGCCTCAATTGCGTTCTGGCAGATACCAACGAAACTCCCCGCCCCTCAAGGCGACGGCAACGAGATCGACGAGATCGCCGAAATGAACAACCCACCGATGCTAACGTCATCACCGTTGCGTTGAGCGCCCCTAATGCAGGCGATCTCACTGCGTACGAGGACAGGGATGCCCGTATGTCTTGATAGGCGTCGGCGCAGCAATCGACTGCGCGGCGGCCGTGGTGCATCCGTGCACCGGGCGCCAACATCTCAGCAACTCCGAACCCCTCCTGCCCCTGTGGCTAGACACCTTCACCGCACATGTCGCCGCGGGACTCGAACGAAGCGTGAAAGGCGCACACAATGATTCGAACGGCCCTGGTCGGCCTCGGAAAAATGGGGCTGTCGCATCTTGCGATCCTGCGGACGCACCCGGACATCGACGTGGTGGGTATCTGTGATTCGGCCGGCTATGTGCGCGATGTCCTGTCCAAATACACCGGCCTGAACTGCTACGACGACTTCGATCGGATGCTGGCGGCCACCAACGCCGAAGCGGTTGTGGTCGCCGTCCCGTCGAGGCTGCATGCACCGATTGTCGAGAAGGCGCTGACGGCTGGGGCACACGTCTTCTGCGAGAAGCCGTTCGTGCTCGATGTGAAGGACGGCGAGCGCCTGGTGACGCTGGCGGAGACGCGTCGGCTCGTTACCCAGGTCGGCTATCACTGCCGCTTCATCGGTTCTTTCCAGGAGGCGGCGCGGATCGTTGCTTCCGGCGCACTGGGGCGCATCCACCATGTACGCGCCGAAGCGTACGGCCCTGTCGTGCTCCGGGAAAAGGGAAGCACATGGCGCGGCGTGAAGGCCGAGGGTGGCGGCGCCCTCTACGACTACGCTTGCCACGCCATCGATCTGATGAACTTCGTGGCCGGCGTGCCGCTTTCGGTCGACGGGGTCGTCCGCCACAGCGTTTTCTCGCGCGACGTCGACGACGAGGTCTACTGCACCATGCGATATCCCGACGGCGCGACCGGCCAGCTGTGCGTGAACTGGAGTGACGAAAGCTTCCGCAAGATGTCGACGAAGGTGACGGTGTGGGGAACCAACGGCCGCATCACCGCCGACCGCCAGGAGTGCCAGATCTACCTTCGTGAGGCACACCCCCAGCTCCCCCAGCTCGCCAAGGGCTGGACCATCCGATACACGACCGACCTCACCGAGGAGGTTTGGTATTACCTTCGCGGCGAGGAGTATTCGGCGCAGATCGACTACTTCGCGGACAGCGTGAAGCAAAACCGGATGGACGGCGAGAACACGTTTCGCTCTGCGCTCGACGTCGATCGAGTGGTCGACATGATCACCGGCGGCACGGGCAGCGCGATCTCCATTCCGCCGCAGGGGGCGGTGAACGGATCCCCGCGCGGCGCATTCCGGCGTGAAATCCTGGCGCGCATCAAAAGACTCGCAACCTCGAAGGCATCGTGACCATGGACCCTGTTCTTTTCGGTGACAACCAGTTCTTCGGCGTCAATCACATGTCCGAGGACAAGGCACGGGCACAGGCGATACGCTTCCAGCATCTTCCCGCCGTGCTCGCGACGCTGGACGACGCCTATCGGGAAGGCATCCGCACGTTCGTCTGCACCACGCATGACCGCGTTGGTGAAATCTGTGATCACATCCGCGCCAACCGTACCGAATACCCCGACTACGTCTTCTACCCGTGCATGCCGTACGCGCACAAATATGCCAATGCCGTGACCGAATTCGGGATCGTCGAGGCGCTCCGAAAGTTCTTGCCCGACAACGGGGCCGTCAAATCGATGGTCAAGGGCGGCGTCGCGATCGCCAGCAAGGACGTCGAGCCCTTGATGCAGCTGTTGGTCGATGCCGAGATGAAGATGTTCGCCGGAATGTCGACGCCCATCATCTTCATCCAGAACGTGGTCACCGACCTGCTGCTCGGGCTCGGCATGGACGAGGCCTTCCGGCTGTTCTCCGACCACGTCAGGCTCAAATACAACGCCGAGCCGGGCTTCATCACGATGAACCTGCCCAGGCTCCTCGATGCGCTCGATAGGCAAGGCATCGAAAACCCTATCGTCTGCGCCAATTTCAACAAGATCGGCTTCCGGATGTGCGGGGGTGTCGAGCTTTACGAGAAAACCGTGCGCGAACGCCAGTGCCGGCTGATCGCGATGTCCGTCCTCGCCTCGGGCGCGATCCCGCCACGCGAGGCGATCGAGTACGTCTGCCGCCAACCGCAGATCCAGTCGATCGTGTTCGGCGCGTCCAGCCGCGCCAACATCCAGCAGACGAAGTCCCTCATCGACGACATGTGGCAAAGGGCGACGTGACGCCTGCGCCAGGCGGGCGCCATGCCCGGTCAGCGCCTGTTCGCGCGGTTCCCGAATTCAGGCGGGTCACTTGCCTTTCGAGCGTTCGCAAGGCGCCGGGCAAGCCGTACCCCTAACGCGATCCCGACGAGGGTCGGGTTGGCTTGACTAGACGTCGGTAGCACCGACGTGCTCGCGACGTGCAGCCCGCGGACCCCGTGCACCTGCAGCTGCGGATCCACGACGCCGTCCTGCGGCGAGGTCGACATCCTGGTGGTTCCCGCCTGATGGAAGCCGGTCCGCTTCGCCATGAACGCACGCACCGAGGCCTCGACGTCGTCGGTCAGCCACTCAACGTAGCCCACACCGTGGCGACGCAGGTGCTCGTCGATCGCGACGATGGCCTTGCGCACGCTCTGGTAATCGGCCTCGGAGAAGTGCATGTGGGTGCGAAGCCGCCTCATGCCCAGAGCATCCCGCTCGTCAGTCAGCTCGACGCGGCTTTCCCAGTGCGGAAGATGCTCACCGTGGTACTGGAGCAGGTAGCGGTTGTCGGCGCTCTTGACGAAAAACCCCGGCGCCTTCCTGCCCTTGCGAAGAAACCGGGCGTAGCAGAACGCGATCGCGAACCCGATCGAGGGGATCAGGTCTCGCACAATGTTGCGCAGGTGCGCGACGATGCGCGGCGATCCGTCCGTCTTGGTGTGAGCCTCACGAATGGCCCCGGCGAGTAGGAATCGGCCTACCGGCGAGACGAGGGTCAGAAAGACGCCAGACAGAATCCCGCTCCCGTGGCCCGGGTCGCTGATCGGCGGATTCACCAACCAGACTGCGGCGTTCGGCATTCCGGATTCGCGCAGCAGCTGCGGATCGAAGGTGAAACGCCGGCGAACGTACACACCGTCGTTGTCCCGTTCGTACGCGTAGCGGACTTCGTCGGTGGTGAATTGCACGCGCGCCACCCGACTCTCGACGTGGGCCATGTACCACCGACCCAGGTGCCCGCCCGCATTTCCCAGCCCTCCGGGATGATGGCGGTCCGACGCCAGCAGCAGCCTGGTGGCCTCCAAACCACCGGTTGCGATGATGTAGTCCGCCGCGACCACTCTCCCCCGCCGACCGTCAAGCGTCTTGACCACGAGGTAATCGACGCAGTCACCGGCCGGTGCCGTCACGATTTCGGTGCAGGTGAGACCGGTCCACAGCGTGAGACCGGAAGTGTCCCGCAATGCCGTGCGGTATTCGCGACCGAAACGCGTTGGCAGGGCCCAACGCTCCAGGTCGGTGGTGCACACCTTCTCGTCAGGCAGTCCACCGATCATGTCTCGGTGCGCGATTTCGGGGATATCGCGCGCGTTGAATGCCGCCCGGCCGCACGCCGCCCAGTCGCAGGCCCGTTGGAGATACGGCTCGACGTCGTCATGGCCGATGGGCCACGGCGCCTGCGCGGTGATGGGTCGAGCCTCGAAATCGATGCGATCGAACTTGACACAGCGCCCGCCCCAGAGTGCCGAGGTTCCTCCGACCTGCCGGCGGATGGTGAGCTCACTGCGGGAGTGGAAATAGTCGTCCTGACGAGAGTCGAACGTCGACAACTCCTGCGTCGCCCGGTCCACGCGCTCAAGACCACTTTCGATCAGCGCCACCTGCACGCCCGTCGCCGCCAGCTCGAGCGCTGTCGCGATGCCGATCGGGCCGGCCCCGACGATCGCCACGTCGGTCTCGATCGTCATGTCGGGCGCGAAGTCCGCCACGCCGCGGATCACGCGGCAGCTCCCTCTCGAAACTCCTTGACAAGAGCGAGGAACCGGGAGACGGTCTCCGCGTCCGGCGGCGACGAGACGGCCGACGCCGCCGCGGTGACCCGTTGAGGCCTGGTGCTGCTGTAAAGAATCGCTGGGCAACCCGTTGCGGCGGCGGATGATCCGAGGATCAGCGTGGAAAGCGCGCCGGGAGCAAGCGGATCGGTCTGCAGGGCCTCGCGCCAGCGTCCGGCCAAAGCCCGGTCGGTCTGCAACGCTCCCATAAGTTTTCGGTACGGCCCGCTCAGTACGCCGAAAGCCAGGTCGGCGGACCGCGGTGCCGGATTGAGAAGATCGCTGCGAAGCTGACTTACCCCTTCGGGGGTGAAAGTCCGAGCAAAATCCGCGTCGAGCCCCTCATCCTGCGAGACGCCCCAGGCGCGAATCTTGCCCTGCCGGCGGGCGCGTTCGAAGAATTCGCGGAGTTCGTCGCCGGCCACCGTGTCGCCCGGCCGCGGGGCGTGGACGAACAGGATGTCGACATAGTCGACGCCGAGCGCCGCGAGGCTCTGGTCGAGGCTGCGCGCCGCGACGGCCGCGTCGTACAAGCGGGCGGTCTGCGACGGTGCGTGGCGCCGCTTCACGGTGCGGCGGAGCGTGGGCGTTTTCCGGAGCAAAGCTCGTGCCGGGCCTTGGAATCGGGCCAGGCGGCGCGCCGCGCCGCCCACATCGATGCCGAACTTAGTAGCGATCGTCACGGTCTCACGCTCGACCGAGCGCAGGAAAACCCCCAACTCTGCCTCTGCCCAACCCAGGCCGTACATCCGCGCGGTGTCGAAATGGGTGATGCCACCGCCCAATGCGGCGGCCAGCACGGCCATCCGCTCTTTCCGGGAGGGCGACTGCATCAAGGAGCCGCATCCGAAACCGATTGCACTGACCGTCAATTGCGGTCCCTGGATTTCAACTCGCCGCAATGCCACAGCCCTCGTAGATCTGGCGCAGTTGCGCATCGATGACCCCGGGGCTCCGGGTGGCGGCGACGTGCTCCTGCCCGCGCCGCCCGTCACGCTCAGCCAGGTCGGGGTCGCGCAGGTACCGCCCGATCGCTGCCGCCAATGCGGGCACGTCGCCGACCGGAACGAGCATGCTCGGGTCTGGTGCAATCCGGGCGGTGCCGCCGACAGGAGTTGCCACAAACGGTCGCGCACCGGCGAGGGCCTCGGTCAGGATCATCGGCATGCCCTCGGCAAAGGACGGGAGCACAACCACGCGTACCGACCGGAGCAGCTCGCGCACGTTGTCGGGATGTACCGGGTCTTCGACGGTCAGCCGTTCTATGCGGGGCGGAACGTAGTCGTCGATGGGACCGACTATGCGACAACGCCCTTCGACGCCCTCGGCGAGAAGTAATTGCCAGGCCGCAACGAGCCTGTCGACACCTTTGCGCCGACCGATGGTGCCCGCGAAAAGCACCACCGGCGGCGTCGAGCCGGCGCCGGGAGCGTCTCGATCGATCGCGATCGGGTTGGCCACGACGGTCACCGCCACCGTGGGCGCCACTTCGGCAACGACCCCACGCGCTTCCTCTGACAGGACGATCACGTGGTCCGCATGCTTCAACGTGGAAACCACAAAGCGGGGATGCGCTCGGGCGAACTCGGGAAAGTCGGAGCCGTGCAGGGTGACGATCACTCGGAGGCCGCGCGCTCTGGCCAGCCGGATCAACGAACCTTCCCGCAACCACGCTCCGCCATTGGACATATGGAAGTGAGCGATGCTCGTGCGAGCGCGCCCCGCCAGAACACGGCCGGCGCGCGTCGTGAGAATCAGGCTCTTCAGGTGCTGGTGCGGGCCTGCCCACGTCGAAAGGACGCGGATATCGTCGGCGCCAATCCCGTTGTCGCGGATGATCCGGATCACGGACTGAGTCCCGCCGACGCTGTACATGTCGGGCCCCACGTGCGTTACCGCGATCATGTTCGATCCGCTGCGAAGCCACGCACCCGCAAGTTCCGGGTGGGCATGGGGAAGAAGACGGTCAGCACGAGCGCGATCAGCTGGACGTAGCGGTGCCGGCATCGGCATGAGCGGTCGGCCCGGGCGTAGGAGTCGACGCGGGGTCGACGACGGCCGGGCTCTGATCACCGCTCCTGCGCCGCAGGCCGGCGAAACCCATCGCGGCACCCAACGCCAGGCCCAATCCCAGTGCGTCCATCGGCATCTCCGGCAACGGCCACACGGCAGATATCGCCAGGAGACCGGCGGCGACCGCCGCGCTGATTTTCGCCGGTCCCGGCGCACATCGCAGCGCCAATATGACCGGCGTGAGCGCGAATAGCGCGAACACCGCCATGCCCAAGGCCCCGGCCTTGGCCAACCACCAAAGGTAGAAGTTGTGGGAATAGGCGGGATACAGGTAGAGATGGAACTCGTCGTCCCCGGTAGGCGGTTGATACACGTAGCCCAGCCCGTGGCCGAACACCGGGGCGGCAGCGATGGTCTCCTTGAGCAGGTTGATTTCGCGCAGTCGTTCCAGCGCCGAATCGTCCACCGCCAGTGCGCTTGACGTCACCCCGCCCAGCACGCGCTGATTGAAGGCGGCGTACTGATCGCTGAGCCATGCCCCGGTCTTCGAGCGTTGCAACAAAAACAGCGATCCCGGCACCGTCACGGCGATCACGGCCAAGCCGACCGCAGCGGCCGCGACCGTGCGCCGCACCGCTACCCAGCTCAAGCTCCCGAGTAGAGCTACGCCGGCCGCCACCCCCATCGAGATCAGCGTGTTGCGGGAGAAGGACAACAGCGAAATGCTCAGCGCCGGTGGGCCCAACGCGAGATACATTGCGGGCCTGACGCGCCCGACGATCGGGGCGGCGACCAGCGCGGACAAAATGGCGGTGGCCGGCGTCTGCGTGGACAGGATGATTCGAACGGCCTGGCCGGCGCCCGTGGTCCCTTCCAGACTTTCCGACCGGCCGGCCAGCCGGATGGCAAACAGCGAGCTGACAATCGCCATACCCGCCGAAAACCACAGGATCGCAATCATCACCCGGATCGAGAATTTGACGTGGCCGCCGTAGACGACAAGTAGTGCCAACACGAAACCGATGGCCATCTCGATCATGGTGGACGATTCACGCATCACCACGAGGGCAGCGTGTCCCGTTTCGAATCCGGTGATGGTGGACCACGCCACCGTGAGCACCAAAAGCCCCGGCAACACGAAATCGTACGATCGCGGTCGCACGGATGGGATCAGATAGCAGATGGCAAGCAACGCGGCCACGTGATACGCGTAGATCGTCACGGGGCCAAAGACTTTTCCGACGTGCAATCCCTCCGGCAGCGCCGCGAAGGCCCCGCACAGCGTGACCGCCACCATCCCTTCGGGCTTCACCCAGTACACGACCACGCAGAACAACGCGGCGGTAAGCAGCACTCCCTCGGTGGTTCGGCGCACCGAGAGCACGCCGAACACGAAGCACCCGAACACGAAGATCGCGAGCAGAGTTCCGTCCACTGCCAGGCGATGACGAGCCCGCAGGTACAGGTTCACGCCGACCCGCTGGCCTTTGACCGGTAGGCGCGGTCGGCCGCCCTGATGTGCAACGACTGTCGCGCGTCGATGAGTACGGTGCCGACAACGTGCGCCCCCGCCGAGCGCAGGGCGGTCAGTGCGTCCTTGAGTTCGTCGGCGGTGGTACGCCGCGCCCGCACCACTACCACCGTCGCATTGACGGCGCCGGCCAACAGGCCGGCGTCGGCCGTGGCGAGCACCGGCGGGCCGTCGACGACGATCCGATCAAAGCGTGACGACAGCTCTTGCAGGACTCGGTCGATCACTTCCGGCAAATAGGCGCTGGCAGGTAGACTTTCGCGGCGCGCGGACCTGGACGCCAGAATGAACAACCTTGAGATCGGCGTCGGCTTCACGGCTTCACTGGCGATGTCGGGATTGGCCAATGCGTTGCCCAGCCCCTCGCCTGATTCGACCCTCAGCAATCCGGCGAGCACATGTCGGCGGCTGTCGCCTTCGACAAGCAGTGTGTCTTCACCCATTTCGGCGAGGGCGAGCGCAAGGTTCATCGCTGTCGTTGTCGCGCCTTCGCCGCCGAAGGGCCCGGTCACCAGCACCCGGCGGCCGTCCGGCCCTATTGCCCTGAGCAACCGGGTGCGCAGGCCGCGTACGGCATCGTCGGATGCGGTGTCGGTGCCGAACCGCGGAACGCTGCCTCGCTTTCCGGGCAGCTCAGCTAAAGTCGGCAGCCCCGAGACTCCTTCAAGCTTCTCGCGGGTGCGGATGGTGCGATCACCGGCCTCGCGGGTCAGCGCGACCGCGATAGCAAGGAGCAACCCGGCGATGAACCCGATCGCCATGTTTCGCATCGGCACCGGCGAAACGGGAATTCTCGGTACGCGGGGCGGCTCGACCACTGTCGCCCGGGCCGCCGGTATCGGCTTGCCCGTGGACTGCGCGGCGACCGGCACGTCCGGGGGCGGTCCCGACGGGGGGGCTGTCTCAACACCCTCGGTCCGCGGTCCAGCGGTCACCGCTTGGCCGGCACCGGTCGCACCCGCAGCCGGACTGAGCGTGGGAAGGATCGCGCTGAACTGATTGGCCATCGCACCCGCCAGCGCGGCTGCGCGCGCCGGATCGGTGTCTTTGACGCTGATCGTGAAGAGCACGGATTTCGGAGTGTATTTCACTTGGGTTTGACTCAGCAGATCGTCAGCGCTGGTCGGAAGCTGGAGCTGGCGTATTGCGCGCTCGGCCACGATGTGTCCGCCCGCGATTTGGGCGTACGACGACAACCGTTCTTGTGCAGCCTCCGTGCCGCTGTATAGCTCATTCAAATCGGTCGCACCCGAGAACGAGATGAGGACCGTGGCCGAAGATTGGTAATGCTTCGTCTGCAACGCCGTAACGAACGCGGCGCCGATCGTGCAGGCCAGCAGCGCGGTGATTGCGAGCTTCCAGTGCGTGCCGAGTATCCGGACGAAGGTACGGAAATCCATCGGCTAATAACCTTTCTAGAAGCTTATGACGCGAATAGCGTCATACAGATTTCCCAGCACCGGCCACGCATATCCACTGCAGATTATGCAGCATCATCACACGGGCATTGCCGAAATCGCAGTGCTGCGGTGCGGGCAGGTTTTCAGCGGCAAACCAGGACGGGCAAGCGAAGTGGCATTCCCGCTGTGCAGTATCAGGGTGCAGTCGGCGCGTCGCGCGGCATGTCGAGCGTCGCTAATGGATAGCATCCAGCGCCGTCGCGTCCGGCGCGGGCCAGCCGCATGGGCGGATAGTTCACCACATGCGACGCGCCCGGCTTGTGCTGTTGCCATTCCACCGCGGCGCACAGCGTGTAGTGCCCCGGCGCCAAGCCCGCCAAGTCGACGTGAACGGACTCGGTGGATACGGTCGGGACGGGGTCCTTACGGGAGCCGTCTCCGAGTTGTCCTTGGATTAACGACTTCAGCGTCACCGTCGCCGGAAGCGAACGGACCACCGCCCCCGAGAAATCGACCAACCTGTAGCCCGGGACCCAGTTCTCCGTTGCCGCGGCGGCGCCGAAATTCGTCCAGGTAACCGTCAGCGTCGCCTTGCCGTCAGTCACCGATTGCGACCCCTGCCCCGCCTCGACCGAATACCGGTATCCGGCGACGACGTTGGCGTGTGCCCACAGCAGGTATAACGCGCGGTCCATCGGCGTGGTCGCATCCACGGCCGGGAAGTTGTAACTCGATGTCATCGACACGTGGTACTTGACCACGTCGTCCAGGCCCTTTTCGTAATAGGTCCGCGGATCGGTGCCGTCGGGCAGCTGGCACCATTCGGTGATCACCAGGGCCGAGGCCATTCGGCTTCTCAACGCGCTGACCAGTGGATCCTTCGACTGCACATAGTGCGAGCCGTCCTTTTCCGCCCATGCGGGAAGCGGTGCCTGGACCCCGAGGCAATCCGCGCGGATGCCCACTGGTGCAGACAGTTTCTTCGTGACATCGTCGGCGATCAGTTGACGGACGATCTCCGGGTTCAGCGCCGTCGTCACCAATTGTGTATGCGGGAAGGCGTTTACGGTCGCCGCGACCAGCTGCCGGATCGAGTCGGCGGTGATGCTCTGGTCGCGAAACTGGCTGTAATACCCGAGTTTGGCGACGCTCTCGTCGGGTGCAGGTCCCGGCGCACCCAGCGTGTCGCGCAGATACGAGATGTGATTCTCGCTGAAATCGCCGTAACCGGAGAACTCAAAAACGCTCAGCCGCTCGTCGCCGTCGTAGCGGCGGCCCAGCGCGCTCAAGAGCTGACCGAAAGCATTCAGGTAGTTCGGATCATTCCAGTTCGGAACGACCTGTGTCACTCCGGCGGTCCACCAATAGCGTTGTGGACCGGTGTAATTGGTGGCCGCCGAGCGCATCCAGTCAGGCATGGCGATGTTGGTGTTGTTCGCGTAGGTGTTGTCGCAACAGGAGTTGTAGGCGACCACACGCAGGGTCAGCCGCATGTTGCGACCGGCCAGCTTGGCCAGCGCATCATCGATCACGCTGAAGTCGAACTTGCGATCGTCAGGAGCGTCCGGTGGCAGGGTGCTCGGGTCGGTGGGCTGCAACTGTCGCCACGGCACACGCAGGCTGGCATCAAACGACCCCGGCCACGCCGGATAGCCATGCTGCGCGCGATTGCCTTGCGGGAACAGCGGTTGCAAGAGATCTTCATACTGACCGCGCAGCGGATTCGATACGTCCTGTACCGACAGCGGTATGGCCGGACTGCCAATCGTGGTCAGCGGCGAAGGGTCACCGCCACGACCGCATCCGCTCAGCACCAGCGCCAGGCACACGCCAACGATAAGGATGTCCCGTGTTCGATTTGTCCGGACCATGATGTCTTTCGCTACACCACGTTGGGCGACAACGGCTCGCGGTAGGCGAGGAACGACATCGGCATGCACCGGCCGGTATGCACCGTCTGGATCAAACGCATCGACTGCTACCTCTCTGGTGGTTCGCGTTTCCTGCCGTCGTCGCCCGGTTGACCGACGTCTCGTGGTGGTGCGGGATGTCAAGGGTTACAACAGGCTATAGCCCACACCCGGGCCGCACCGGCAAATCCGGGTGCCTTTCCCGAGACACGTCGTTCTACAGGGGCGCTTCTTACATCGCTCACGTCTCGCCGGCGCGTCGACTAAGCTGATGGCTCGCAATCGGGCAGGAGATCATCGAAGATGGCTGTCGCAGGCTCGGTCAAACGTCGGCTCGCACCTGCGGTCAAGCAACTCGCACCGCGCAGGTTCTGGCGGCGAAAATTCCGCATCCTGCAATGCCTGGGGCAATCCCGCCCGGACATACAGCTGGTGGCGTCGCTGTGCGATCCACACCGGATCTCCTTGGATATCGGAGCCGATCTCGGCGAGTTCACGATCGCGATGCTGGCGTCGTCACGATCGGTGATCGCATTCGAACCGCGGCCGGCCCAGGCCCGCGATCTGGCGTCGATGTTCGACGCGGTAGGCGCCGCCGTGCAAGTGGAGGCGGTGGCTTTGTCGAATGAGCCCGGCGTGATGAGCATGCGGGTGGTCGCATCCGAGCCGGGCCGCAGCACGATCGAGGCCGGCAACACTCTGGGCGACGTGAGTGACGGCAAAATTCAGAGCATCGGCGTGCCGGTCAGGCGCCTCGACGATCTGCAGTTAGGGGACATCGGCCTGATCAAGATCGACGTGGAGGGCCATGAACTCGCCGTGTTGCACGGCGCCACAGAGACACTCACACACCACCGCCCCGCGATTGTGGTGGAGGCCGAGGAACGCCATCACCCCAATTCCGTCGCCGAGATCACCGGGCTCCTGCACGGCCTCGGCTACGCGGGTTACTTCGACCTCGGTGGCGTCCGGCGGCCGATTGCAGACTTCGACCCTGTCCGGCATCAGGATCCGGCCAACGTCGGCAGTCAGGAAGACGGTTGGGCGGGCCGCGGCATCTACGTCAACAATTTCGTCTTCTTGCCAGAGAATGTCTGAGCGGCTGCTAGAGCGAACCCAGCGACGATGACTCGCGATCGGCCAGAAACGGCATCGGCATCCAGCGCGCGGACAGCAATGCCTCCATCGCATCACCGGGGAGCGGGCGCGACAACAGGAAGCCCTGCGCCCGATGGCAGCCGTGTTGCATCAAAGTCAGTGCGGCAGCGGGTGTCTCGACGCCTTCGGCGACCACTTCCAGGCCGAACGCCTCGGCCAGCCCGATGATCGCGCGGACGATGGCCAGGTCACCGGCGTTGGTGCCCACATCACGCACGAACCCGGCATCGATCTTGAGCATGTCCACCGGGAGGGACTTCAGATGGGACAGAACGGCATAACCGGTGCCGAAGTCGTCGATGGCGATCTGCACGCCCACTTCCTTGAGCCCCGCCAACGTCTTTCGCGTGGTGTCGATGTCATGCACCACCGCGCGCTCGGTGATCTCCAGGCACACCGACTCGGCCTCGATGCCGAACTCGTCGATGGTGTCGGCGACACTTTCCACAAAACCGCGGCTGATCAGCTGGATGGGCGACACGTTGATGCGCAGCATGGCGCCCTGCCCGACACCGTTGGCCCGCCAGCCGCTGAACTCGGCGCAGGCGCTGCGCATCACCCACCGTCCCAATTCCGCGGCCAGGTTGGTCGATTCGGCGACACCGATGAACGCGTCGGGCAACAGCAGTCCCCACACCGGATGACGCCAGCGCACCAGCGCCTCGGCGCCGACGATGGCGCCGGTCCACAGGTCGACCTCGGGCAGGTAGTGCAGGATCAGGCCTTCGCTTTCGATGTCGCCCTGCAGGTGCAGCTCGATATCGTTACGGAAGGCCCGTTTCAGCGACATGTCGTCGGTGGACACCGCGGTCTGGTTGCCGCCGGCGCGCTTGGCCGTCAGCACGGCCTCGTCGGCTCGCCGGAGCAGGTCGGCGCAATTGTCGGTCCCGGGCGTGCCCACCGCCAGCCCGATGCTGACGGTCCGACTGATCACGTGGCCGCCGATGGTGAGGCGGTCGCACAACATCGTCGACAGGCGACGCGCGAACGCCTCGGCGTCCTCCGAGGACATCGGCTGGTGCGGGATGACCACGAACTCGTCGCCGCCCAGCCGGGCGATCATGCTCTGGCTTCCCGCGCACTCCCCGATGCGTTGCGCGAACATCCTGATGAACCAGTCACCCGCGGAGTGGCCGAGGTAATCGTTGATCGGCTTGAGCCGGTCGAGGTCGAGGTAGAAGACCGCGACGGGCCCGGGGCTGCCGGCCGCGAGCCGTTCGGTCAGATGCGCGACCAGCGCCCGACGGTTGTAGACGCCGGTGAGGTCGTCGTGTTCGGCGAGATAGCGGAGCCGTTCCTCGGCGGCGATGCGCGCCTGCAGCTGAGCGAACAGCGCGGCGACCGCCTCGAGCGTGTTGATCTCCTCTTGTTTCCACTTGCGGGCGCCGAACTTGACGAAGCCGAGCACACCGGTGGTCGCGTCGCCGGACACCAGCGGCGCGACGGCCAGCGACGGCGACACCGGTGACTTGCCCTGGTTCAGCGAGCGGCGAATCCAGCCGGTGGGCTGATCCGGCCGGGTGACCACCGGCTTTCGGTCGCGCTCGCACTGGGCGAGCACCGACTCGGCGCCGTCCAGCTCGAGGTCGGGCACCGGTTCCGGATCGGCGGCGTCGGTGCGCCGTGGCCACTCGGCCACCAGCACCGAGGCCGGGGCGTCCTGGGCGTGGTGGCGCAGAAAGCTGGCGTCCACATCGAACTGCTCGACGAGCTGCGCGAGAACCTTTTCGCTGACCTGGGTCGCGGTGGACGCCGTGGCCTCCATCAACTGGGTGGCGACGGAGGTGACCACCAGGTCCAGGCTGCGTGGCACGGGTCCTCCGATACGGGCGCACTCGGCGACCCTTCCGAATACCCGTCGAAGGGGTCCGATAGTTCGCTCGGTTGTTTGCTGGTCGGACGTCGAATCGCGCGACGACGCGGCCGAAATCCGTTTGGAAACGGTATCACGCACCGCCCCGTCGATCAGGACTTACGACAAGGTGCCGGCGGGTGCCGCGCCGCGACGGATCACTGACCGTTTGCTGAGGCCGCGTCGCTCGGAATGTCAAGTGTGGCAATCGGGTACAGCCCGGAGCCGTCGCGGCCGTCCCGCGCCAGCGCCATCGGGGCGTAGTTCACCACGTGCGAGGCGCCCGGGATGTGCTGTTGCCATTCGACCGAGGCGCGCAGCGTGTAGTGACCGGGCGCCAGGCCGGCGACGTCCACGTGCACCGACTCGCTGGCCGACTCCGCCACCGGCTCCTCACGCGACTGGCTGGATTCGTCGTGCACCAACTTCTTGAGGTTGATGGTCGCCGGCAGGCTGCGGACCACCGCACCCGAGAAGTCCACCAGCTTGTAGCCGGGCGCCCAGCGCTCGGTGGCCGCCGCCGAGCCGTAATTGGTCCAGTCGACCGAGATCGTCGCCACCTTGCCCTGGATCGATTGCGATCCCGGCTTCGCCTCGACCGAATACCGGTAGCCCGCCGAGGTATTGGCCTGGCTCCACAACTGAAACAGCTTGGGGTCCATCGCCGACGTCGCATCGCGGTCCGGAAAGTCGGCGCTCGACGTCATCGACACGTGATACCGGATGACGTCGTGCAGGCCCTTCTCGTAATACGACCGGGCATCGGCCCCGCTCGGCAATCGGCACCACTGGCTGATCACCAGCGCGGTCATCAGACGCTGCTTGATCGCGTTGACCACCGCGTCGCTGGACCGTACGTAGTGCGAGTCGTTGGCCTCGGCCCATTCCGGCAGGGGAGCCTGCACCCCGAGGCAGTCGGCGCGGATGCCGACCGGTGCCGACAACTTCTTGGTGACGTCGTCGGCGAACAGCTGGCGGACGATCTCCGGGTTCTGCGGAGCCACCACCAGCTGGGTGTGCGGGAAGGCATTGGTGTTGGCCGCGACCAGCTGCGCGATGGAGGCCTTGGTGATGCTCTGGTCACGGAACTGGCTGTAATAGCCCAGCTTCGCCTCGCTGTCGTCGGGGGTGGGGCCCGGTGCGCTCAGCGAATCACGCAGGTACCCGAGCTGGTTCTGGCCGAAGTCCCCGTACCCGGAGAACTCGAACACGGACAGGCGCTCGTCGCCGTCGTAGCGGCGGCCGAGCGCGGCCAGCAGCTGGCTGACGCCGTTGAGGTAGTCGGGGTCGTTGAAGTTCGGCACCACCTGGGTCACGCCCGGGGCGGAACCGTTCGGCGGCGCGGGATAGCTGGCGGCCGACGGCCGCAGCCAGTCCGGAATCGCGATGTTGGTGTTGTCGGCGTAGGAGTCGTTGCAGCAGGACTTGTAGACGTACACGCCCAGGGTCAGCCTCATGTTGCGGCTGCCGAGCTTGGCCAGCGCGTCGTCGATGGCGCTGAAATCGAACTTGCGGTCATCGGGCGCGTCCGGGGGCAGCGTGCGCGAGTCGACGGGCTGCAACTGCCGCCACGAGACGCGCAGGCTGGCGTCGTACGACGCCGGCCAGGCAGAGTACCGCTGTTGGGCCGAATTTCCTTGCGGGAAAAGCGGATTCAGCATTTCCTCGTACTGGCCGCGCAAGGGGTTGGGTATCTCCTGCGCGGTGGGCGGGATGGCAGGGCTGACCATCGCCGAGAGCGGCCCGGGGTCGCCCTTACCGCCGCAGCCGCTGAGCACCACCGCCGCGCACACGACAACGGCCAGCGCACGTTTCCTCAATGAACACACCATGTACGTCAGATCGCACTCGACGACAACGGCCCGCGCAGGCTCCGCGACTGCGCCGACGCCGGCGCAGCGCCTGGCCCGGTCAGAGCTGTCATCGTCGTCAAGGTTGCTTCTCTCGATACACACCGATGCGCGTGTAAGTAGCCCCATATTTCGCGCGTTCCAGTGGTGCGTGCAGGCGGCCCGGGGCAGGCCACGAATTGGCGTAGCGCAGCGTATCATGCGCGTTTCGGCACGGCTTCGCCGCAGCTCAGCGGGGGTACGCGCGGCAAATTCGCCCGCAGCGCCCGTACGCATAGTGAGACGGGTCACAATTGCGGGCGAGCGTGTCACGCTCGGCGGGTCTGCGGTGTCTCAAGGGCACAGGTCCTCACGAAAAGGAGACAGCCATGACGGCCCCCCAAAGAATCCAAGTCGTCGTTGTCGGCGCCGGATACGCCGGAACACTGGCGGCCAACCGTCTGCGCCGGCGCCCGGACATCGACATCACCGTGGTGAACCCGCGACCGGTCTTCGTCGAGCGAATCCGCTTGCACCAGTTGGTTGCCGACACCGGCACGGCGACCGCCGACTACGCGACGCTGCTCGGCGAGGGGATCCAGCTGATCGTCGATTCCGTCGATCAGATCGACACCGCCGGCCGCCGGGTCGCGCTGGCCTCCGGCGCCGAGCTGACCTACGACTACCTGATCTACGCCGTGGGAAGCACCGGCGCCACCGCGTCGACGGTGCCCGGCTACGCCGAATTCGCGCATTCGGTCGCCGACCTGGAAAGCGCGCAGCGGCTGCACTACGCACTCACCGATCTGCCGCTGCCCGCACCCGTCACCGTGGTCGGTGGCGGGCTGACCGGCATCGAGACGGCGTCCGAGCTCGCCGAGGCCGGGCGCCCGGTGACCATGGTCTGCGGCCCGGTGCTCGGTCCGTCGCTGAGCAGGCGGGGCCGGCGCTCGGTGGCCAAGCGGCTGCGGCGCGAGGGTGTCAACGTGCTGGAGTCCGTGGCGGTGGCCGAGGTGCGTTGGAACCAGGTGGTGCTCACCGACGGCGTGGCGCTGCCCAGCGCGGCGACCATCTGGACGGCCGGATTCGCCGTGCCGGACCTGGCCACGCGCAGCGGGCTGCACACCGACCCGATCGGCCGGCTGCTCACCGACGAGACGCTCACCAGCATCGACGACGAGCGCGTCGTCGCCGCGGGTGACGCCGCCGCGCCGTCCGGCCAGCCGTTGCGAATGAGCTGCCAGGCCGCAGGCCCGATGGGCGCCCAGGCTGCCAACACCGTGCTCGCCCGCATCGCCGGCGACACCCCCGCGGCGCTGAGCCAGGCGTTCGTCGGGCAGTGCATCAGCCTGGGCCGCACGCACGCCACGTTCCAGATGGCGCGCACCGACGACACCCCGGTGAACATGTACCTCGGTGGCCGGGCGGCGGCTTCGCTCAAGGAAGCGGTCTGCAAGGGCACGGTGTGGTCGATCCGGCGGGAGGCGGCCAAGCCCGGTTCGTATCGCTGGATCAAGGGCGGCAAGCGGCCCGCGCAGTCACCTGTCGACGCGGAGGTCGCGGCGCGATGACGCCAGCACCGGCCGGCAGCGAGCACGCCGAACGATTCACCCTGCTGCGACCACTGCTGTTCACCATCGCCTACGAGATGCTGGGCTCGGCGACCGAGGCCGACGACGTCTTGCAGGACAGCTATCTGCGGTGGGCGGCGGTCGACTTGGCCACGGTGCGCGACACCAAGTCGTATCTGGCCCAGCTGGTCACCCGCCAGGCGCTGAACTCGCTGCGGGCCGGTGCTCGCCGGCGCGAGGATTACGTGGGGCCGTGGCTGCCCGAGCCGCTGCTGCTCGACGAGCAGGATCCCTCGGCCGACGTCGTTCTGGCGGAGTCGATTTCGATGGCGATGCTGGTGCTGCTGGAGACGTTGAGTCCCGACGAGCGGGCGGTGTTCGTGCTGCGCGAGGTGTTCGGGTTCGACTACGGCGAGATCGCCGAGGCGGTGGGCAGGCCGGCACCCACCGTGCGGCAGGTCGCGCACCGGGCGCGCGAGCACGTGCGGGCCCGGCGCAAGCGCTTCGACTCGGTGGACCCGGAACGCAACGCCGAGATCACCGCGCAGTTTCTGGCCACCGCGGCCGGCGGCGACGTGGAAGCGCTGATGACGATGCTCGCCCCGGACGCCACCTGGACGGCCGACAGCGGCGGGGTGGTGAGCGCCGCCCGACGGCCGGTGGTGGGCGCCGAGAAGGTGGCCCGCGCGATCGCCGGCCTGATGCGCCGGGCCGCGGCCCTCGGCACGATGCGGGTGGACATGGTGACCTGCAACAGCGCCCCGGCGGTGCTGCTCTACCTCGGCGAACAGCTCGAGGGTGTGATCACGCTGGAGATCGCCGAGGGCAAGATCACCAATTTCTACGTGATGCGCAACCCGCAGAAGCTGGCCGCGCTGGCCACCGCGCGCGACATCAGCCGCGGCTGAGCGTGGCGATCGCAAACGCGGCGTAGCCGGGTGCAGCGGGTCGCCACCATCCGACCAGCGCCCGGGCGCCGCGGGTGCGAAACGCCGCCGCTCTGTCAAGCTAGGGCTGTGCGAATCGACCGGCTCGGCGATCTTGGCGCCGCACCCCAGGTGCTGCGCGCCGTGGGTGACGCCACCCGTCGGCTCGGTCTGCCGCCCCCGGCCGCGCTGACCGGCGAGTGGTTCGGCGCCCTGGCGGTGATCGCGCCGAGCCTGTCGGTGCGCCCGGTGCGCGCCGACGACGTGTTCGCCGTCCAGGCGTCGCGGACGCCGGAGCCGCAAGCGGTGGGCGGCGGCTGGATCGGTTACCTGTCCTATCCCGACCCCGGCGCCGACGCCCGGTCCAACCGCGTTCCCGAGACCGCCGGCGGCTGGACCGACAGCGTGCTGCGCCGCGACCGGGACGGGCACTGGTGGTATGAGAGCCTCTCCGGCGCGCCGATGCCGAAATGGCTCGCCACCGCGCTGGCCGCACCGGCGGCCGCACCGCGCGAATGCCACATCGAGTGGGGCATCGCCGACCGGGCGGCGCATCGCGACGGCGTGCTGGCCTGCCTGGAGGCCATCCGCGCCGGCGAGGTCTACCAGGCCTGCGTGTGCACACAGTTCACCGGGACGGTCACCGGCGCCCCGCTCGACTTCTTCATCGACGGCGTGGCGCGCACCTCCCCGGCCCGGGCGGCCTACGTCGCCGGCACCTGGGGCGCGGTGGCGTCGCTGTCCCCCGAGCTCTTCCTGCAACGGCGCGGTGCCGTCGTCACGTCCAGCCCGATCAAGGGCACCTTGCCGCTGGATGCCTGGCCGGCGGCGTTGCGCGCGTCGGCCAAAGAGGTCGCCGAGAACATCATGATCGTCGACCTGGTCCGCAACGACCTCGGCCGAGTCGCGATCGTCGGCACGGTGACCGTGCCCGAATTGCTGGTGGTGCGGCGGGCCCCCGGCGTGTGGCACCTGGTGTCGACGGTGTCCGCGCAGGTCCCCACCGACCTGCCGACGTCGGCGCTGCTGGACGCCACCTTCCCGCCGGCCTCGGTCACCGGGACGCCCAAACACCGTGCCCGACAACTGCTCGCACAGTGGGAGCCCAATCGTCGTGGAATATATTGCGGCACAATAGGATTGGCTTCACCCGTGGCCGGCTGCGAGCTGAACGTCGCTATCCGCACCGTCGAATTCGACGCCGCGGGGGCCGCCGTGCTGGGCGTCGGCGGCGGGATCACCGCCGACTCCGACCCGGACGCCGAATGGGCCGAATGCCTGCACAAGGCATCCCCGATCGTCGGGCTGCCGTCCGTCGCCGCCGCGAGCCCGGCCGGCTGACCGGGCGGCCTCAGCCGCGCCGGGCCTGCAACACCGCCTCGTAGAGCTGCCGCGAACGCACCCCCGGATGGGCGGCGGCCACCTCCCCGCAGGCCTCCTTGATGCGGGTGCCGCCCGCGACCAGCTCCTCGACCTCGACGACCAGCGACGGCAGGTCGGCGCTCGGGGTGGCGCCGGCCAGCACCACGGTGATCTCACCGAGCACACCGTCGGCCGCCCACACCGCCAGCTCGTCGAGCGACCCGCGCACCACCTCCTCGTGCACCTTGGTCAGCTCCCGGCAGACCGCCGCCCGGCGCGCGCCGCCGAGCCGCTCGACGGCGTCCTGCAGGCAGGCGGACAACCGGCGCGGCGATTCGAAGAACACGCAGGTGCGCCGCTCGTCGGCCAGCGAGTCCAGCCAGGTCCTTCGCGCCCCCTTCTTGCGCGGCGCGAATCCCTCGAAACAGAACTTCTCCGCCGGCATGCCGGACAGGGCCAGCGCGGTCGTCACCGCCGACGGCCCCGGCAGGCATCCGACCGGCAGTCCGGCCTCCACGCAGGCCGTCACCAGCCGGTAGCCGGGGTCGCTGATCAACGGCATCCCGGCATCGCTGACCACCAGCACCGTCGCGCCCGCGCGGATCGCCTCGAGCACCGACTCCACCCGGGCGTTCTCGACCTGGTCGAACATGCTGATCACCCGACCGGTGATCCGCACCCCGAGGGCCTTGGCCAGGGTGCGCACCCGCCGGGTGTCCTCGGCGGCCACCACATCGGCTCGGGCCAGGGCATCCAGCAGGCGGGGGGAGGCGTCCGACGGCTGGCCCAGGGGGGTCGCGCCCAGCAACAGGCGGCCGGTGGTCATGACCGACAGCCTACGATCGACACCGATGACTGCCCCGCCCCGCGAATCCCCCTTGACCATGGAGGGCGCCGACCAGGAGCGCATGGTGCCCATCGTCAGCCCCGGACCGCTGGCGCCGGTGGCCGATTTCGGCCCGACCGATCACATCCGCGGCTGGGTGGTGACCGGCGTGATCACGCTGGTGGCGGCGGTGACCCGATTCATGAACCTGGGCTCACCCACCGACGGCGGCACCCCCGTCTTCGACGAGAAGCACTATGCGCCGCAGGCCTGGCAGGTGCTGCACAACCACGGCGTGGAGGACAATCCCGGGTTCGGCCTGGTCGTCCACCCACCGGTCGGCAAGCAGCTGATCGCCCTCGGCGAGGCGATCTTCGGCTACAGCGGCATCGGGTGGCGGTTCACCGGCGCGCTGCTCGGTGTGGTGATGGTGGCGCTGGTGATGCGAATCGTCCGGCGGATCAGTCGCTCGACCCTGGTCGGCGCCATCGCCGGAGTGTTGGTGATCTGCGACGGCGTCAGCTTCGTCGCCTCGCGGACCGCCCTGCTCGACGGCATCCTCACGTTCTTCGTGGTCGCTGCGTTCGGCGCGCTGATCGTCGACCGAGACCAGGTACGGCAACGGATGCACACCGCGCTGCTGGAGGGCCGCAACGCCGACACGGTGTGGGGTCCGCGGCTGGGCGTGCGGTGGTGGCGCTTCGGCGCCGGGATCCTGCTCGGATTGGCTTGCGGCACAAAGTGGTCCGGCCTGTACTTCGTGCTGTTCTTCGGTGCCATGTCGCTGGCGTTCGATGTCGCCGCGCGGCGCCAGTACCAGGTCACCCGACCCTGGCTGGGGACGCTGCGGCGCGACCTGGTCCCGACCGTGTATGCGCTGGCCGTTATGCCGGTGCTCGTGTATCTGGCCAGCTACGCACCGTGGTTCGCCTCCGAGACCGCCATCGACCGGCACGAGGTGGGCCAGACGATCGGCACGCATTCGATCGTTCCAATGCCCGACGCGATCCGGTCGCTGTGGCATTACACCGCCAAGGCATTCCAATTCCATGCGGGCTTGACGAATTCCGCCGGCAACTACCACCCGTGGGAATCGAAGCCGTGGAGCTGGCCGATGTCGCTGCGGCCGGTGCTTTACGCCATCGACGAGCAGAACGTCGCCGGGTGCGGCGCCCAGTCCTGCGTCAAGGCCGAGATGCTGGTGGGCACCCCCGCGATGTGGTGGCTGGCCGTACCGGTTTTGGTTTTCGCGTTGTGGCGCATGCTGGTCCGCCGCGACTGGCGTTACGCGGCGGTGCTGGTCGGCTACTGCGCCGGCTGGCTGCCCTGGTTCGCCGACATCGATCGGCAGATGTACTTCTTCTACGCGGCGACCATGGCGCCGTTTTTGGTGATGGCCATCGCGCTGATCTGCGGCGACATCCTCTACACCCCGGGCGCCCCGCCCCGGCGGCTGCGGCTGCACGTGAACTCGGAGCGACGCACGCTGGGGCTGATCGCCGTGTGCTGTTACGTGGCCGTGGTGGTGACCAACTTCGCGTGGCTGTTCCCGGTGCTGACCGGTCTGCCGATTTCGCAGCAGACGTGGAACATGGAGATCTGGCTGCCTAGCTGGCGCTAGCTTGCTACGCCAGCAGATCGCGGGCGACGGGGCAGGACATGCACCGGGGCCCGCCGCGCCCGGTGCCAAGTTCGGATCCGGCGATGGTCAGCACCTCGATGCCGGCGTCCTGCAGGCGAATGTTGGTCTGCACGTTGCGCTCGTAGGCGACCACCACCCCGGGGGCGAGCGCCAGCGTGTTGTTGCCGTCGTCCCACTGCTCGCGTTCGGCGACGACGGGATCGAGCCCCGTGTCGATGACCCGCAACTTGTCGATCTCCATCGCCTTGGCCGCAGCCTCCAGGAACGGGGCCTCGTCGCTGATCGCGACTCCGTCCGGCGTGCGCGCAATGGTGAACGCCGACAACGAGTCGACGATGTTGGCGTACATGACCACCGTGTCGGTGTCGACCATCGTGCACACCGTATCCAGGTGCATCTGGGCGCGCCGCTGCGCGATCGGCACCGCGAGCACCGTGTTCGCCAGGTCGTCGTCAAACAGGCTGCGGGCCAACGCTTCCGCGCCGGCCGGAGTGGTCCGCTCGCCGACCCCGACGGCGATCACGCCGGGCGCCAGCAGCAGCACGTCACCGCCCTCGACGGGGGCGGTGCGCGACTCGTAGGCACGCCGCACGCCGGTGAACCGCGGGTGATGGGCGTAGATGAGGTCGGTCAGTGACGCCTCGCGGATGCGGGCGCGCAATGCCAGCGTCGGTATCACCACCCGCTGGCCGATCCAGATGGACGAGTCGCGGGTGAAGACCAGGTTGGGCAGCGGGTCGATGACGAAATCGCCGCCGTGGTGCATGCGCAACACCAGCGACACGTCGGTCCGGGTGTCCGAGGGCAACTCGTTGAACGTCATCCCGGCCATCAGCACCTGGGCCAGCCGGGCCGGCTCGAGCCCCCGCAGGTAGCCCGAAAGTTCTTGGGCCAACGGCACTCCGAGTCGCCGTGCGTCGACGGCGGCCGCGACGCCCTGCATCCGGGCGGCTCCGCTGTGGGTCAGCGCCTCGGTGAGCAGGTCCGACAACAGCAGCACCTCGACGCCGCGGGACCGCAGCAGCGCGGAGAACTGGTCGTGCTCGTCCTTGGCGCGGGCGACCCACGGCAGGCCGTCGAACAGCAGCTGATCGACGTTGCGCGGATTGAGGCGGAGCAGCTCGGCGCCTGGGCGGTGCAGGATGACCACGCGCAGCGCGCCGACCTCAGAATTGGTGCCCAGCTCAACAACACCCACAGGTCAACCGTAGCGGCGCCGGGCCGCGCGGTCCCGCCACACGCCCGATCGCGCGCCCCACGCGATCGAACGGATGTGCGATAAACTCTCCTCCGTGGAGATCGCGGTCCAAGGCTCCCTGTTCCAGCACACCGAGCGCAGGCAACTCGGTGACGGCGCGTTCATCGAGATCCGTGCCGGCTGGCTCACCGATGCCGATGACCTGCTGGACGCCCTGCTGTCGTCGGTGCCGTGGCGCGAGGAGCGCCGGCAGATGTACGACCGGGTCGTCGACGTGCCGCGGCTGGTGAGCTATCACGACCTCACGGTCGACGAGCCGCCGCATCCGGAACTGGCCCGGCTGCGGCGCCGGCTCAACGACATCTACGCCGGCGAGCTCGGCGAGCCGTTCACCACGGTCGGGTTGTGTTGCTATCGCGACGGCTCGGACAGCGTGGCCTGGCACGGCGACACCATCGGCCGCAGCAGTTCCGAGGACACCATGGTGGCGATCGTCAGCCTGGGTGCCACCCGCTCGTTCGCGATGCGCCGCCGCGGCGGCGGCCCGTCGCTGCGACTGCCGCAGGCGCACGGCGACCTGCTGGTGATGGGCGGTTCGTGCCAACGCACCTGGGAGCACGCGGTGCCCAAGACGACGGCGTCCGTCGGCCCCCGGGTGAGCGTCCAGTTCCGGCCGCGCGGGGTGCGCTGAACGTCAGGTGCGCACCGCGGACACCGCTTTGACGAGCAGGTCGCGCGCCCGCTGGGTGTCGACCGGCGCGACGGGCTGATTGGGAAGCACCAACGGATTGGCGATGACGATCACCTGGTAGTCGTCGAATGCCGCCGAATAGTCGTACAGCTCACCGGTGCGTGGACCGCCGGGTGTGAGCGCCTGCATGACCCGATGCACGCCCAGCGTTCGGGTGCTCTCGATCTGCGGCACCTCGACCACCTGAACACCGCCCCGCAGCTGCGGCCCGGTGAAGGTCACCTTGTTACAGTCCTTCCCGGGATCGTTGAACGGCAACGCTTTTGAGGTCTCCAGCGCGATCACCACGAACCGGTTGCCGCGGCCCTCGGCGGTGACCGCGGACATGTTGCCCTGCAGGTCCGCCGGCATGTCCGGCCCGGCCGCCACTTTCGCGCAGTTCGCCGGGTCGAACGTCAACCCGTCGGGCAGCTTGCGGCCCGCCAGCAGCTTGGGATCGATTCCCCGTTCGCTGATGTCGGTGACTTTGAACTCGGGTCCGAAGCTGGTCTTCACGTCGACGATCTTGCTGATGTCGACCTTTGCCGAGTGAGTGGCCGAAGAGCAGCCGGCCAGGACCCAGACAGCCGCGACCGCGAGCAACATCTTGGACATCGTGGCCAATCTACCCAAGCGGGTGGCTCAGCTGCGCAACGTGGACACCGTTTTGGCGAGCAGATCCGCGGCGAATTGCGGGGGCAGCACCGGAAGCGCCGAACCCGGATCGGTGGTCAGCGTGGTGAACGCATAGTAGTTGCCCAGGTATGCGGTGAATGTGTAAGTGCGCGAGTCTATTTCGGTACCCGATTCGACGGAGGACTTCACGTCGGCCACCATGCCGACGGTGTCGACACCATCGACGTGCGGCGCGTCGGTGAGGTGGATGTGCACCACGGTGCGCCCGGCGGACTCCGACCACTGCGAACACGAGGCGAGCAGGTCGTCCGGGAAATCCACCTGCTCCGGCAAAGCCACCACCACCGCGTCGACGATGCCGCCGCTCCCCGATCCCGACACGCCCTGCGCCGACTGGTCGCGCCCGTTCCCGGGATCGGCCAGCGTCCCGCAGTTGGCCGGCTTGGCCTGCAGGTCGTCCCCCAGGCTCCAGATCACCCTCGGTGAGGCCGCGCTGGGGATCCCGGTGGTCACCTCGTAACCGGCTGGCAGGTCCCGAACGACCCGTTTGATGTTGACGGGGTTGACGGCAACGGCGCTCGACGGAACGGATTTCGTGGGTTTGGTCGACGGCACGCGTGCCGGCGAGTGACCGCATGCGGCGCTGGCCACCGTGAGCACGGCAGCCAGCGACGGGCCAATCCGGAACGGCCGCATGAGGAGTTGATAACACAAGATCGGGCCATACGTTCGGAACCGCATCCGTCACACGGGTACCGGTCGGAAAGGACCAGGCAATTCCCAAACGTGCTAGCGCATGCGCCAGCGGATTCCGAAGTCACCTCATGGTGCGGAGACTGGCCGCCGCCCGCGCCCACTCAGCCGACCGCCGCGATCACCTGCCGGGCGACGCGCTTGATCTGCTCGGCCTCCTCACGCCGCAGGTGGCGGGGGTGGGGCACGTCGATCACGGTGGTGATGACGCCGATGTCTTCGCGCTGCCAGACGGCGCCGTAGCGGTCCATGATCGCGCGCATCGGCCCGTTGTCGGAAAGCATTCGCGCGGAAAATCTTTCGATACCGTCGACCTCGGCGGCGATGGACAGCGCGCTGATCAGGAAGGTGCCGATGCCGCGGCCCTGATAGGCGTCGGCGACGGTGAAGGCGATCTCGGCGACCGTCGGGTCGTTCGCGTCGCGCACGAAGCGCGCGTCGGCCACCGGGTCGCTGCCGTCGGTGACCACCCACACGAAGTGATCGACATAGTCGACCTCCGACAAATAATGCATCAGCGCGGGGCTGGGAAGCCGCGGGGTCATGAAGCGCCGATACAAGGTGTCGCTGGAGAAGTAGACGTGTCCGTGCACGGTGCGCTCGCTGTCGCCGGGCAGCACCGGGCGCAGCAACAGCAGCGTGCCGTCGCGCACGCGGATCGGGATCGGCGTGATGAACGCGGCGAGACGCTGGCGCACGGTGCGCAGCAGCCACGGCGTGATGCCGGGGATGTGCACCAAGCTGGCGAAGGCCCTGGTGTCACCGATCCACCCGGTCAGCGGTTCGGCGGTGGTCACCGTCGCGGTCCGGGGAATGTCACGCAGCAGGGCGATCTCACCGACGATCATGCCCGGGGACGCATGCTCGACGATCACCACGCCGTCGTCACCCACGTGGGTGATCTCGGCGGTGCCCGAGGAGATCAGCAGAAACGAGACGGCCTGCTCCCCCTGTCGCATCAGCACCTGGCCGGCCGCGGCGCGCAGGGGCTGCAGGCGGCCCGCCAGCGGGACGAGGTGTTCAACGGGAGCGCCCTTGAAGATGTCCATCGTCGCCAGCTCGTCCACCCGGGCGCCGGTCAGTCCGGCCACCGCTATGGACCGCCGCCCGCAGCATCGCGACAGCGCTCTGCGCGTCGCGGTGATGCCATGACCTGCCCGCCTGCTTGCCGTCGTCTACCGCCCGGGCCGAACCCCCCGGATACGGTCGGATGTTGCCAGGTTATGAGCACCGTTGCGGCTGCGGCAAGTGGCCTCAGCGCGCCACCTGGGCCTTCACGATGAGTTCGACGGCCGCGGCAAGGTCGCCGACCACGAAGTCGGCGTCGACGGCTTCTCCGCCGCCCGCACGGAGCAAGATGGTCGCCGTTCCGGCCGCCCTGCCCGCCATCATGTCGATGTCGCTGTCGCCGACCATGACCGCCTCGGCCAGGTCGAAGCCGTGCTCTCGCGCCGCGCGCACCAACATGCCGGCCAGCGGCTTGCGACAGTCACAGCTGTTCGCCGCGTGCGGACAGTGATAGGCGGCATCGAGCCGGGCACCTTCGCGCGCCAGCATTTCGCCGAGGCGCCGCTGGGTGGCGGTGAAATCCGCTGGTTCGGCGGCCTTTTCCGATAGCCAGCGCTGGTTGGTCACCAGCACGGTCCGCAGGCCCGCGGCGTTCAGGGCGGCCAGCGCCCTTGCCGCGCCGGGCAACAGCACCAGTTCGGCGGGTGTTCGGATGTATTCACCCTCGGCGGCCTTGACATTGATCGTGCCGTCCCGGTCCAGGAGCACGGTGCGCACGGTGCGCAGATCGGGTGCGGCCATCGTCGCTGTCAGGAAGGCCTGGGAAACAGTGCCGCTTCGACCATTTCGCAGATGGAGTGGCCCAGGTGCAGGCACGCCTCCTGGATCCGCCCGGTGTCGTGGCTGGGCACCCGGATGCAGATGTCGGCGACGTCGGCCACCTTGCCGCCGCGTGCGCCGGTGAGCGTCACGGTCGTCATCCCCGCCTGGCCCGCCGCCTCGAGCGCGCGAACGACGTTGGGAGAGCTGCCCGATGTGGTCAGCCCGACCACCACGTCGCCGGGGCGCCCCGCGGCGAGGACCTGACGGGCGAACACCTCGTCGTAGGAGTAGTCGTTGCCGATCGCCGTGATCGCCGCGGTGGCGTCGGGGAGGCTGATCGCCGCCAGCCCGGGGCGGTCGAAGGCGAAGCGGCCCATCAGTTCGGCGGCCAGGTGCCCGGCGTCTTGCGCGGAGCCGCCGTTGCCGAAGAAGATCACCTTGCCGCCGGCGCGCAGCGCCCCGATGATCACGCGGGCCACCCCGACGGTCTGCGTGGCGAAATCGCCCTGCTGCATCTGTTGCTTGACAGCGATGGTCTCGGCAAGTCGCTGCTGCACCAGCTCCACGCTCGGTGGGACGACGTCGGACTCGGTCAGGCCTGCCATGTAGTCAATCCCTTGCTCTCGAACGCGAATTCGGTGATGGTGGCGCCGGCGCCCTCGAGAGCTTCGATGAGTCGGTGCTTTTTGGCGAAGTCGCAGAACAGCAGGATGTATCCCCCACCACCCGCGCCGGTGAGCTTGCCGCCCAATGCGCCGTTTTTCCGAGCGAGGTCATAGAGGTCGTCGATGCGCTCGTTGGTGATGTAGGGCGACATGCGTTTCTTCTGATTCCAGGCCTCGCCGAGCAGCGCGCCGAAGTCGTTCAGTTTGCCCGTCAGCAGCGCCGCCTTCATCGCGACCGCCAGATCCTTCTGGGCCCGCAGGCCCGCCAGGGTGTCATCGGAACCCGTTGTGGCGCGCCGAGTCTGGTCCTCGATCACGCGCGCGGAGTCGCGGGTGATGCCCGTGTAGCACAGCAGCAGGCTGAGCTCGAGCTCGAAGGCCGTCTCGTCGCGGATTCGCAGGGGGTTGACGATCACCCGGTCGGTGAACTCGATGAAGTTAAAACCGCCGAACGTCGCGGCGTACATGTCCTGCAGGCCGCCCGCGATGCCCAGGTCGTCGCGTTCGATGGCGCACGCCAGCTGGGCGGTCTCGTACTCGCCCATCGGCACCCGGTAGTGCTCGGCGAGCAGGCCGGTGAGGGCGACCATCATCGTCGACGACGAGCCCAGTCCCGAGCCGGGTGGAGCGCTGGAACGCAGCACCAGGTCGTAGCCGTCCGTGCCGTCGCGGCCGAACCTGCGCACCGCGGCCTTGATCAGGTCGAGGCTGCCGTCGTAGAGGATCTCGTTGTCCAGCGTCATCTCGTGCGTGGTCTTGAAGTCCACCGACTCGATGCTGACCCGGCGATCGGTACGCGGCGCGAGCGATCCCTGGGCGTAGCGATCGATGGTGGCCGACAGGACGCAGCCGCCTTCGGTCGTCGGGAACGGCGGGACGTCCGTGCCGCCGCCGGCGAACGAGATCCGCAGCGGCGCTCGCGCGCGAATTCGTGGGCGTGTCATGGGGATTCGCTTTGTTCCGGCAGCGAATTTCGAGAGACCACGCCCGCCACGTGCCAATCCCATCGTTCGGCGTCCTGAAGCGTCGCCAGCCTAACAGGGTGATCAGCGCGGTCGTCGGGTTTTCAGGTGATCCTTTGACTTGGCTGCAACACGAAATCGACGACGATCGCGGCCATGTCGTCGAGCGCATGGCGGGCGATGACCTCATAGCCGTGGGTGCTGAGCGTGGGCAGGCACAGCAGGCCGGCGCGGGCGGTCAGCCCGTAGGCCTTGGCGTGCGAGGCGTCGGATTCGAAGGCGCCCAGTGCGGCCGGCTGCGGCGACAGCTCCAGATCTGTGGCGATCTTCAGGAGCCGGTCGGCGACCTCCTTGTCGTAGATGCACAACGCGTCCATGTAGCCGATGATCGGCCCGCCGGTGACGCTGGTGTTGTATTCGCGTTCGGTGGGGCCGACTTCCAGGGCCAGGGTGAGGTCGCCGGGCAGGTGCGAGCTGGCATATGTGCCGCCCACCCCGCCGATCTCTTCGTTGGTGGTGAACACGATGTAGACGTCGTCGGCGGGTCGTTGCCCGCGCTCGTGCAGCACACGCGCGGCTCGCAGCAGAGCGGTCACCGCGGCGCGGTCGTCGAGGAAGTAAGAGCCGACGTAGCCGCCGATCTCGACCAGATCCCTCTTGCTGCGTTCCACGCACACCCGGGTGCCGGCGTGCACTCCCGCGGCGCTCAGCTCCTCGGTGCTGCGTCCGGTGAAGACGTAGACGTGCTGCCAGTCCAGCGCGCGGTCGCCCTGGTCGGGCTTGGTCTCCCAGATTCGGTGGCTCTCGATGGTGGTGTGCTCGGAGCCGAGAGTCAGTACCGCGGTGAGGGTTTCGTTGTCACCGAGCACGGCGACCGGGCCCAGTCCGAAGTTGCCCGGATACATTGTCCCGAGCTGCGTCAGATGCAGTGTGCCATCGAATTCCACGCGCTTGACGATCATGGATATTTCGTCCATGTGCGCCATCACCCGCGTTGCGGTACCGGGATCGGACGTCGTCCGGTGGCGGTGGTCGTGCGCGCCGGCATCGGCGGCCGAGGGGTCGGCGGCGATATAGCCGATCAAGTTCCCGGCGTCATCGGTCCACATGTCGTCGACGACGGATTCCAGCTCGCGGGCGCAAACGGCGCGGACCGCGTCCTCCTGGCCGGGCGGCCCGTAGGTCCCAACGAGTTCTTGCAGCAGGTCGTCGGTCGAGTCGTGCGCCATCGGATCCTCTCCATCTTGGGTTCAGAGGATCAGTACCCGCGCTCGGCTGCGGCTACCCAACAGCGAGCAACAAACGCTGTTCAGGCCAGCGCGACGCCCAGTTCTTGGGCGAACACCTTGATCATGTGCTGGACGGCGATTTCGTTGCGTCCGATGATCATGTGGTCGTGCTGGCCGTGCCGGACGCCCTCGCCGCACTGGGGCAGCATGGCGAAGTCCTCGTCGCGTACGGCCGCGTGCACCCCTTCGAAGACGGTGTCGTAGGCCGCTCTCATCTCGTCGTTGGTGGCCGGGATGCGTCCCATCCAGCTGTGCCGGACCGTGCAGCGGGTCGGTTCACCGGCGGGCAACATGTCGATGATCTCCACGCCTACCGGGCTGTTGGCCAGGATGAGGTTCGGATACAGCCAATAGATCACGCCCATGTTCGTCGAGGGGTCCAGCGACGCCGTGGGGTCGGTGTCCGCGTTGGTGATCCAGGTGAACGGAAACCCGATGCGGTGATGCTTACCGAATTCGTCGTAGACCATCGTGTTCGCCAGGGTGTTCTGCCCGATGAGGCTCTCTCCGTGCACATATGGGAAGTGATAGCCCTCGGCAAAGGCTTCCAACGCGCCCTTCCAGGACACTTCGGACATGAATTCGCGTTGCGTGTGGTAGCCGTACGACTCGTAGTTCCACAGCGCCAGTTCGGCGCCGAAGTCACCGAGATGGGCGTCGAGGTCGATGGTCGCGTCCGCGGTCAGCACCGCCCAGATGAACCCGTGCCGCTCCTCGGAGGGCAACTCCACCAGGCCGTAGTCCTTGGTGTCCATCGAATCGAAGCCGGCCTTGCCCGGGACGGTGAACAATTCGCCGGTGTTGCGGTAGGTCCAGGCGTGATATGGGCAGACGAACCGCGAGGCGTTGCCCGAGCCGCAGGCCGGCATCGCGCCGCGGTGCCGACAGTAGTTGAGCAGGACGTGGCTGGCGCCGGTGCGGTCGCGGGTGACCAGCAGCGAGTCGCCCAGCACCGAGCGCACCACGTAGTCGTTCTTGTTGGGCACCTGGGCCGACGGGACGATGGCCAGCGGCACCCGGCGCAGGATCTGGGATTCCTCGATCTCGGTGATCTTGGGGTCGCGGTAGTAGTGCAGCGGCACCCGCAGCTCACGTTCGGCCAGGTCGGTCGTCTTGTCCAGGGCGTGACGCAGGCCCCGCCGCGTCAGCGTCTCGTCGGTTCCGCTCACCGGCTTGTCGATCGTCGTCACCCTGTCTCCTTCGCCTCGATACTTCGGACCATACAATCATTATCGTTTGTATTGTCAAGGTCGGCACCTGGTATGTGCGACGATCACGCCATGCGCCGGCACGGCTGGTCGGGTGACATCCCGGCCGACGACGATGAGGCGGTCGCACGCATCCTGGGCGCGACCCGCAGCGCCATCGACGCGCGCGGGACCGTGAGCGTCTCCGAGGTCGCGTCCACGCTGGGCGTGACGCGGCAGACGATCTACCGGTACTTCCCCACCCACGAGGCACTACTGGGCGCGACGGCACTGTCCGCCGTCGACGGGTTCCTGGATCGCCTTGCGGCGCACCTGGGTTCGATCACCGATCCCACCCAGGCGGTCGTCGAGGGCATCGCCTACACGTTCGAGCAACTCGCGCACGACAAGTACCTCGGCCTGGTGTTCCAGCCCGGCAAGGCCAGCGCGTTCACCGCGGGCGTCACGTCCGACATGGCCATTTCGTTCGGCCGGACGATCCTGCAGCGATTCGACGTCGATTGGGCCGCAGCGGGATTCGCCGAGGGCAGACTCGACGAGCTGGTCGAGATCATGCTGCGCACCCTGCAGTCACTGATCGTCGACCCGGGCCGTCCGCCGCGCGCCGGACGGGAGCTGCGACGGTTCCTCGACGACTGGATCGCGCCGTCGGTGCGCGCCCACGCCGCCGTCGAGCGCTGAGCGCCCCAGGGCTACCTTCCCGTGAATAGCGGTTCGCGCTTGGGGGCGAAGGCGGCCAACCCCGTGAAGCCCGCGGCAACATCGCCGCGAATCACTCGGAGAATTCAGAGCACCACCCTCAGTGGGGCTACGGGTTGTGGTGGGCCCCAGCGATTGTCGCCGACCGATCGTCGATTTCACATATCAGACCAGCCTCGCGTGGGCGAAGCACTCCTCCAGCCTCTGGCTTCGTCCGACGCGGCATCCGCTGAGATCAGCATGGCCCTAGCTGATTTCGTCAGACTGCCTCGTCCTCGACGTCCGCCACGAAATGGGTGATGCTCGGATGCAGATGTCGCTGTAGCTCCTCAGCGGAGAACTGCATGCGATCGGCCTCCGAAAGGAGATCAGACTGCGCGGCTGAGGGTTCGTAGACCAATCGGGTGTTTTTCGGTGCCCTCGGCTCGCGCACCGCCTTACGCTTTTTCAGACGCATCAGTTCGGGATGCATCTTCTTCCGCTGCGAGGGAGGGACGAGCGCACCACGGTTAGAGGCCCTCATACCGAGCTTGTCCGCGACCTCCCAAACCTGACCAGTCTTCAACCGGTAGCGCCAAGCGATTTGCGAAATCGTGTACCACCCCCGTGGCATCCGCCAGACCCAGCCCGCGACGGTAATCACCGTCAACACGATCGCCAGGGTCGTTTCAGGCCGGAACAGTTTTCCGGAGAACATGATTGCCGCGAGCCCGACTACCAGCATGACGACGAGAGCTGACACGAAGAGAACGTGTGTCGGGCTCACGCCGCCTCCTTGCGTTGCATCGCGAGTATGTCCAACGGTCTCAGAACCCACCCGCGGTGTAACCGCGACACGCCGTAGCGTCACCGGCTCGAGACCCGCCCCCTGGCTCATCCGGGATGGTCGCTGCAGCGATTGGTCGGCCCCGCACCGGGCCCCAGAGATCCTCCGCGGCGGTGACGACCAGCTGGTCCGCCAGTTCCCATGTCACGGCGGTGTTGCGCCAGGCGGATTGCGATGGCCTAAGATCGGACGAAGTGACAGCCAACTGCCGGTTATGCCGGCCTAAAGCTGATACGGAGGGGGCAAATGCCCGTCAGCATCTCCAGCCCGAGCGTGTTCGATGCGGGCCTGCCGACGATCGAGTACGACGTCGCCACCGCCACACCCGAGCAGGTCTATCCGCAGCTGTTGGCGGCGCAGCGACAAGCGCCGATCGCGCTGGGACCTTATGGGCCCGAGGTGCTCTCCTACGAGCTCGTCCGAACGATACTGCGGGACAATCGTTTCCAGATCCCACCCGGCTACATCCTCGCCGTCCAGGGCATCACCTCCGGCCCGCTGTGGGACAAGGTCGTCAACTCGTTGTTGGGCATGGAGGGCGCCAAACACCAGCGCGTACGCAGTGTCGTGTCGAAGGCGTTCACGCCCCGCGCGGTCGAACGCCTGCACACCACCATCACCGAGGTCATCGACGAACTCGTCGAACCGATCAGCCGCCGGGGTCAGTGCGACGTCGTCACCGACGTCGCGCGGCCCTACCCCGTGCCCATCATCTGCGCGCTGCTCGGTGCGCCCCGCGAAGACTGGCAACGGTTTTCGCTGTGGGCCGACGACATCTTCAAGGCCTTCAACTTCACTTTCACCGCCGATGACGGGCCCGGCGTGATGCGCGCGTGGGGCGAACTCGACGACTACGTCGACGACGTGATCGCGCGGCGTCGCCATACCCTGACCGACGACCTACTCTCCGACCTGATCCGCGCCGAACACGACGGGGACCGGCTCGACGCCGGGGAGTTGCGCATGCTCGCCGCCGCGCTACTGCTCGCGGGCACCGACACCACACGCAATCAGGTGGCTGCGTCCATCGGGGTGCTCTGCGAGCACCCGGACCAGTGGGAGCTCTTGCGACACGCTCCCGAGTTGGCGATGACCGCCGTCGAAGAGACCATGCGGCACTCCCCGATCGCCACCACCTTGTTGCGCGTCGTGGCCGAGGACGTCGAACTCGCTGGGGTCCACTTTCCTCAGGGGACGCTGGTGTTCGCGAATACCGCTGCGGCCAATCGTGATCCAGCGATCTACCACGACCCCAACCGGTTCGACATCACCCGTGAGGGATTGCCACCGGTGCTCAATTTCGGTGCGGGCGTGCACTACTGCCTCGGTGCGAACCTGGCGCGGCGCGAAATCGCCGAAGCGCTGAATACCGTTACTCGCCGACTCGCGAACCCGCGTAAGAACGGGCCATCGCCGTGGAAGCCGGTTGTGGGCCTCAGCGGGCCGGCGAACCTGCCCATCGCCTTCGACACCTGACGGGTCGAACGTTCGGTTCTGCCCATCCTCGTCCTAGGAGCCCACGAAGATCATGGCGGTGCTGTTGCTGGTCCTCAAGATTGCGTTGATCGCTCTCATCGTCGGGGGCACGGTCGCTCTGATCGCCCGGGGTGTCAGACGCTCACGAGCGAATCGACTGAACCCACAGTGGAAGGGGTATACCGGTCAGCCCGGGTACGAGGCGTCCGCGCGTGGCGCCATGCCGAATACACCGCTTCCCGAATGGGCCTACTGGGATGACGAAGGCGACGACCATCACGGCGCCGCGGAGGGTGCGGAAAACCCCGCCGTCAGGGAAGATTGATCCGCCAGTACAGTCCCACAAGGAAGTCCGCGAGCTGGGTTGCGGTCATGTCAAGAAGTCCTTCAGCCCACGCGATCAACAGTTCCGAAGCCGCCCCTGTCAAGGCAAAAGTCTTCGTCCGCGTCTCCAGGGGGCTGCTTTCAAAGTCACCCACATCGGTTCCCGACCACCGGAAGAAGTTCTCGGCAGCACGCACGAGGATTTCGTTGCGGCGAGAGCTAGCGCGTCCGCCCTTACCGAGCGCCTCGACAAAGATGATGCGGATCGTACGGGGATCGCCGGCCAACACATCGACAGATGTTCGGAGTACGACAGACAGCCTCGACACGGCGTCATCGCGCACCTCGACGACTGCGGCGTTCACGGCACTCTCAACAGTCTCCATAGTGAGCTCCAGCACCGCATCGAACAACGCGTTCAAGTCGCTGAAGCTTTCGTAGAAGTACCGCTCCGTCAGTCCGGATTCAACGACCACATCTTTGACCCGGGCGGAACCGGATGCCGCAGAACCGAACACGTTCATGCCGGCCCCGATCAACTTCCGGCGTCGCTCAGCGATCCGCTGTTCACCCGTTATTCCGCCGTATACGCGGCCAGCCGACACGTTCGCTCCTACCGGTTAAGTTGTGCAGCCCAAGCATAGTGGTGACGGTCGATGTCGCCCGACCAACGGCATTCGGTCCAGATTTCTGGAGCTGGAATTCTTGCATGACGGCGCTCGCCACGAGAGTCGTGCGTGATAAACCACGGCGCCCTCAGCGGCCCGCGCCGCACGCGAACCACCCTGCCCGCCATCGGCACCCGTGATGAATGCGACCCTGTCTTCAAGCTGTCCCGTCATGCATAACCGCCCTCGACCAACGGTCCGCGCGAATCACGCTGTCGACATCACGCGCTCTAGGAAACCAGCGCGTTGGTCGCCCCGGTACGGTCTTCCTCAAACGCCTGGTTCATTTGATCGACATTGAAATTGACGGGCTTGTTGATGCCGGCCCGGAACTCGAAATGTCTGATCAGTTTGTGGTCGACCTCTTGGCCATTGAACAGCTCCCCGGACAGCGGGCTGATCCGCTTTGCGGTCCGCTCCAGCAACGCCCGGTCCAGGCCGTAGAAATCGATGGCGTTCTCGCCCAGGATGCCTCGCGCCTCGACTTCGGGAATCGATCCCAGCGTGGCACGAATCCAGTCATGGGTGTTGGGCCATGTCCCTTCGAAGTGCGGATAATCGCTGCCGAACATCAACTTGTCCAGGCCGACATCATGACGGGCCGCCACGTCGCCGTACCGCATCAGCGATGTGCCGCAGGCGCAATGGCGGGCCCAGTACTCGCTCGGCGTCATCTTTAGCGGACCCGGATTGGCCGCGTGCGCACGGTCCAGGTACTGCAATGTCACGGGCACCCAATCGGCATGGATCTCTTGGAAGGCGACCTTGAGGTTCGGGAACCGGTCGAAAACCCCACCCCACATCAACTGCCACAACGGCCGACGCTCCCCGAACGTCTCGAACAGCTCGCTCAAGAACGAGTTCGTGCCGGCGGCCTCAGGGTCGCCATCCGGATCGAACTTGGGCAGCAGGCTCGGGTCGATCGCGGCCAGGCCTTCCTTGCTCGCGTCCGGCCCATGTGCATCGTTACGGCCGAACACATTTCGCACCATCTCGACGACGCCGCCCTGCGGGTTACCGAAACCGGCATGGATGTGCACCACCATGCCCAGGTCTTGGCACGCCGCCCACATGGGATCCCACCACGGGTCATACATCGCGGGCAGGTCCCCCGGAGTTCCGGGCATCATCGGCGGAAAGATGGCGTGGAACCCGTTTTCGCGGGCCTGCACGATCTCGGCGACCCCGCCCTGCCAGTCCGGCCAGGGGTAGATCAGCGGTACGCCCAGCAAGCGCCCCGGCGCCTCCGAGCAGAAGTCTTTCAGGAACCGGTTGTGCGCCTGAGAGCCCGCGTACCGCAACTCATGTGAACGCATCTGGTTCTGGACGTCGGCGAACGGCACGAAACCGATCGGACCGAACGGATGCAAAAACTCGGCCACGATGCCCTCGGACTCAACGTGACGCAGGCGCCATACGGGATCGAAATAGCCGACCTCACCCGCAGCCTCGACCACGCCACGCTTGTCGTAGATCTCGAGGGCGTCCGGCGGGGCGGGGTACCCGGTCAATTCGACGACCTTGTTGATGACCGACACATCATCGAGGTAACCCGCCCACGAGTCGTGGTATTTCGAGTCCAGGTACTGCTTGTACATCTTCGGCGGCAAAGACACATGCGAGTCCGCCGACACAATCGTCACGGGCCTCAACTCCGGACGCGACAGCGTGTCTCCGTCGGCTTGCCGCACATCAAAACTGACTCGCATCCAGCGTCACCTCTCAGCCTGTGACCTATCTGACATTTATTAATGTCAGTTAACCCTCGGCAAGGGCCACCGTCAAGTACTTGCGCTTACTCGAAAGTCGGTTCCTGGGACGTCACTACCGGGCCGGGACGAGACGATCGGAACCCCTGATAGGAAGGTCTGGCGAACCGCGATAGTCGGCGAGCCGTCACCACGGATGCACCCCGGTACCCGTCACCGGACGCACAGCGCGTTGAATCCGTCGTACCGCTGTCCACATCCGAGGGTGGCGATGAATTATCTTGCATGGCAACGCTTCTGAGCCCTGGTTGTCATCTGCGATGGGCCGTGGACGAGTGCCACCAGAGTTGGCAGATGCGACTGGGCCAGCTGCGCGGCGATCGAGGCCGCACCGAAGAGCCACCGCAGCATCAGGCGAGCATCCGCGTAGCCTCGGCGAGCAACTCCGCTTGCCGAGACCAGTTGCCCACCAGAGTGACTGCAACCCGATCGGTTCCAGCTTCGCGTAAGGCGGCCAGCTCTCCGGCGATCTCGGCAGGAGTTCCGGTCATGACCATCGCATCGGCGGCCTCACGCGGGAACCCGTACATGCCGGCGGGGTCTGCCACGGCTTGCACCGCGGCGCGGCGATCGGGCATCGCAGGATCACCCGCGATCGACGCCATTACGAACCCGGTAATGGCCGGTATCGGCCGGCCCATACCCACCGCCAGTTCCGCCAGCATGTCGCGGACTCGAGCAATCTCCGCCGGCGGCAAAGGCAAACCGAACCAGCCTCCGGCCGCGACGGCCCGGTTCAGCGCCGCCTGCGATATCCCGCCCACCAGGATGGGTGGGACGGTGGCCCCGGGCAACAAGCGGAACTCGGCACCATCCGGCCCCTGCGAAACACGGCCCGAGATCAGATCCGGGAGTACACGTAAAGCCGCATCGGTCAATCGGCCACGCTCGCGCCGGTGAACGTCCACCGCCCCCCACGACCCCGGATGGCGGTCCTCGCCGATGCCGACACCGAGGATCACCCGGTCACCGGACAGATGCTGCAGCGAAGCGATCTGCTTGGCCACCCAGGCCACCGGCCGCAGGGGAAGCACCATGACGCCGAAACCCAGCTTGACACGTTCGGTGACAGCTGCCACCGCAGCCAGAACCGTGTTGCTCTCGAGGAAGGCCATCTCGGTGCCGGCCACCAGTTGGTCTGTCACCCACACCGACTCGAAGCCGAGGTCCTCGGCCCGTCGGGCGGCTGCGACGACATCCTGGGGCACACTCGCGGCCGGACTCATGCTGGGCAGGAAAACCCCGATGTGCGGTCCAGACATGTTGTGCTCCTGGCTTTGTCGAAGTCGTGAACGCTAAATCCTTGAAACCCCTAGGACATCTCCGAAGTCGTCGCCGAGTGCCTCTCGCATCACTTTCGTGAAGCTGGGGTCTGTATAAGAACACCTCGCTGGCGACCAATCGCCTTCGAAGGTGAGCACGGTCAGATCTCTACTGACAACGCCGGGCTAGAACTCCACGCAGACCTGATAGCAGAGCGAGTTTGGTGACGCCCCTGACACAGTCGCTGCCTTCCACGTCCGAATAGATCTGACAACTTGTCATGTCAGTTTTTCTCAACGATCACGCCGCGTCAAGAACTTTCAGTGAAATAGCTTCTTTTCATCAGACATCGCCTTGCGCCAGATCGACGGAGCTACCGTGAGTGATGCCGAGCTCACGAATCAAGCTCGTGATCGGCTTGTCAGCATCAGCGGCCATCACGGCAAGAGCCAGTCGGCATTCGTTCGGAAAAACTTCGTGGTGATTTCCTCACCGAGAGGCTCGACCTTCGCGAGCATGTTCTTCATCGAATCCTTCGTGCCCTCGACGTGGGGATAGTCGGTCGAGAAACAGAACACGTCGGCCAAGTCGGGGTCATCCTGGATGTAGCTGTCGACGGGCTCGAAATTGAACGGCGACACCCGGATGTTCCGGGCGATGTACTCCGAGGGCTTCAACGGAAATTTCGCGGCCGCCGCACCGGGAAACACTTTGACGTACATATTCATCCGTCGAGCCGCACATCCGACCCAGTGCGCCCCTACCTCCATGAGGCCGAGCCGAAGCCCGGGGAACCTCTCGAAAACCCCACCGAGCACCATCGCCGACACGTAGTTGTCGAGCGACATATGCACCGTCGAAAACAGTTGGATATTGGCGTTCGGGATCTCCGGTGACTGAAATAGATCCTGGAACGTCTCGGCGACCATCCACCCCGGATCTAGGAAGAAGAACTCGGTCCCGATGTGCAGCGTCACCGCAACGTCGTTCTCCTCGAACAGCCGCCACAACGGGTCCAGCAGCGAGTGCGCCGGCGAAACCCCGCCCGGCGGGACGTCGGCCTGCAGGTACACCGCACGAACGCCTGCGCTGATCAAATCCTCTGCGGTTTTGATCATTTCGCTCACATCGGGGCGGGTGGTGACAATCCCGACCAGGCGGATCCGGCCATTGGCCAGGTTCACGTTATCGATGACCCACTCGTTGTACGCCCGCAGGAAGAGCTTCGTGAAGTCCGGCCGCGACATGCCTTCGAAGACGGACTGGTCCGCGCCCCAGCGCTGTTCGAAGCTGAGATCGTTCATTCCGCCGACCATAATCGCTGCGATCGCCGTGGTCGGAAAGACCAGTTGTCGATCGATCCCCATCACGTCCAGGACCTCGACGCGCCGGCCTAGATCGATGGCGCTCGGGGCTGACGGCCCCTTGATCTTCCAGATGTCCTCGGGGTCGATGTCCTTCGTATCACCCACGATATCCGGCTGATGCATGGCGTCCGCATTCCCAGGATTCTGATCGGCGGATTCGAGGATTTTACCCATTATTCGTCCGGGCTGGCCCAAGACATCCTCGAGCAGGTGAGCGGGAATCATCTCGTGACTGTCAACATCATGTGCAAGGAGCTTCATTGCTGATCCTCTAATCTTCTGTGGCCGTGGGTAGTTGGGTCCGGGTGGCTTGACGCGGCCGCGAACTTCGCCGAACTGCAAGGCCGCAAGGTCTAGCCAACCCCGGCCTGCGGGTTTCCCAGCCTCACTGGCATTCACAGTCGATTGCGTGCGAAATCAGGACTCGAAGTGCCATCGGAAGTTGTCCGAACGATGCGGCTATGCGCCGATCCTGGCAGTGCGTGCAGCTGTCGTGACCGCCGGTTCAGTGGTGCGGGTTGGCGGCGTGTGCGGCCGCGCGATCCAGTCTCTCGACAGGCGGGGGGCTGACATCTTCCAGCTTCGAAACACCTGGGACGCTGGCGAAATCGGCACCGAGGATGTCATACATTATTTTCGCGAACGGAGCCTCCATGAACATCCGCTCACCACTGATCAGATTGCCCTCGAACGAGATCGCGGTGGAGTACCGGCCCGTAACCCGTTGCCCGTCGTCGCCGTCGTAGTAGACGTAAGCGTCACGGATCAAGGCGTTTTCATCGGTGGAAAACGCCTGCACCCGCTTTTCGGCCCAGACATTGCGCGTCTCGGTGCCGTTGAGCCAGCGCCTGTACAGTTCACGAACTCCTTCGGTGCCCTCAATGTGCCATCCAATGCTGGGAAGTTCGTACACCGGATTCGCGACCAGCGTCGCCATCACCGCATCAAGGTCGTTATCGAACTCAGCCGTTTCATGAACGATGAGCACCTCTTCCATCTGTTCCGGAGTGAGTCTCGCCATATCCCTGTTCCTCTCTGTATTCGTACCTGGACATGACACCTTGTCAGTCCATGAGATTCTGAACAGCCGAACGCATTTGACGTCAGCAGCGTGTGGGCGGTGAACAAACCGACTCATATCTGCGGCTCGGCTTCCCCGTGCCACGGTGGTGCGGATTCGCATTCACGACGACATCGCTGAAGGACTCTGGCATCACACCTTCTCAGATCGTGAATTGCCCTGGAGTTAAGGCTATTTCATGCGCAGCGATTATGCAACGGCACCCGTGACATATTTAGTGCATATACTGCCGGCATGACCTCCCGACCGCGCGGACGGCCACGTGACGACAGCGTCGACCAGCGGGTATTGGCCGCCGCGGTGGAGGAACTGGCGGACAAGGGCATCGCCGAGTTCACCATTACGTCGGTGGCCGCCCGGGCGCGCGCAGCAAAACGCAGCATCTATGCGCGATGGCCTCACCGCGAAGACCTCATCCTGGCCGGAATATCGTCCCTGGCAGCCAGATTGGACCCTCCCCGCACAGGATCGATCAGCAAAGATCTAGCCATCCTGCTCGACGAGATTGCCGCCGTGTTCGTCGAACCACGGCTCACCATCCTGCAACGCTGCGCGGCGGAGATCGCGGATTACCCGGACCTTTATGTGGTCTTCAAACGCGACTCGGTCGATCGCTGCCTCGCAGCCATCGAGGACGCCCTTCACGACGCCATCACCCGCGGTGAGATACGCGCAGACATCAAACCCGGCACTGTGGCCGAAGCCGTCATCGGCGCTATCTCATTGCGTGCCTCTGCCAATACGGCTGAATTCTTCCCAGCCTCCGATCACGAAGAACTGATACCGCTGCTGCTCGACGGCCTGCGTCCACGCGGCCACTGACGCTGACCCCTCTCAGCGCCCGCCACCGCTCCATCGGGCCGCCGCTGTACCTCCCCGGAGATGACCACTTCGATACCCAGCACCGCCCAGCCCGGCGGAATCGCAGGTGGGATATCGAACTCGTGTATCAGGAAACGCCGAATGCCGGGCCGAACGCCATCACGAACTCCCATGACCACTCGTTCATCACCCCGCCTCAGCCTTCGCCTTGAAAGTCCGCTGCATGAACGCCGGGTCGATCAGCATTCCGTGGACCTGCTGGTTGTGACTGTGGCACAGCTGGTGATACGCGAACGACGTTTGCATGGCATTGACTCGTCCCTGGTTGTCTTGGGCCACGTTCACCGCCTCCTTCGCCAGCTTGAGTGCGAACAGCGGCTTCTCGGCGATACGCGACGCTATTTGCAACGTGAACGACTCCAGCTCATCGAGAGGCACAACGTGATTCACCATGCCGAGCCGATGGACCTCCGCGGCCGTGAGGAAGTCCGAGGTGAACAGCATCTCCTTCGCCTTCCGCGCGCCGACCTCAAACGGGTGGTTGAAGAACTCGGCGCCCGACACACCCATCGACACGGTGTTGTCCTGGAACAGTGCATCGTCGGCGGCGACGATCAAATCGCACGGCCACACGAGCATGAGGCCACCGGCGATCACCTTGCCCTGCACGGCAGCGATCGTCGGTTTCGGGAGGTTGCGCCACCGCTCACTCAGCCCGATATACATCTCCTTCTCCACGGCCATCTGCGATTCCGCACCGGCACAACCGAATCCGCACCATGTGCCGACGCGCTGATGGTCGCTCACCACCTGCAGCGCGTCGCGCTCGCGCAGATCATGTCCGGCGGAGAAGTGCGGGCCGTTCGCGGCAAGGATGATGACGCTGACCGAATCATCCTGCGCGGCAGCGTCGAACGCGTCATTGAGCTCGTACAACATGCGCATGCTCTGCGCATTTCTCGCCTCGGGCCGGTTGAGCACAATACGAGCGACCTTGTCGGCCGGCCGCTCATAGAGCACGGTTTCGAACTCGCTCAAGTTCACGCCTGCCTCTCGGCGTCAGGCAGCCGGGACCTGGTGTCAGCCAGAATCGCGGCGGCCGTGGCGACAGTGCCCTCGACGCGTTCAGGCGTCAGGGGCGGGGTGAAGGCCGCGGCGAAGGGAGTTGGCAGGTCGCTCTGGGCAACGGGACGCTGGTGGGAGAACGTGTCGAACCCGGCCTTGCCGTGATAGGCGCCCGAGCCGCTCATCCCGACGCCGCCGAACGGCACGGCGTCGTTGATGTAGGCCAGCCCGAAGTCGTTGCGCGAGACCGCACCCGACGTGGTGTTCAGTAAGAACTGCTGGAAATCATCGGTGTCCGCGCCATACCAGTAGGACGACAGCGGGTATTCGCGGGCCGCGGCGTAGGCGATCGCCTCGTCGACGTCGGAATAGGTGTGCACCACCAGCACCGGACCGAAGATCTCCTCGCTGTTGATCGCGGCATCCGCCGGGGTATCGAGCAGCAGCGTCGGGGGGAATCGACGAGAGCCGGCGTCGGGCACCCGGTCCATTTCCTCCTCTGGCACGATCACGATCTCCACGGCGCCTTTGGACTTGGCATCCTCGACGAGCCCGGCAACGCGCGCGTAGTTGGCGTCGTTGACGATCGACACGACATCGGGGTTGTCGATGAAGGTCGGAAAGTGGGTGAGCACCGCCTTCTGGTACGCCTCGACAAAGGCCTGCTTGCCCGGCTCAGGGACAAAGGCATAGTCCGGGCACAGGCACACCTGGCCGTTGTTGACCAGCCGGGCCGCGGCGAGTCGCGTCGCGGCATCGGCGATGTCGGCGTCGGGGGCGACGATCGCGGGGTTCTTGCCGCCGAGTTCTAGCGTCACCGGGACCAGGTTCTTTCCGGCGGCCGTGGCGACGAGGCGCCCGACCTTGGGTGAGCCGGTGAAGAAGATGTGGTCGAGGCGCAGATCGGTGAACGCAGTCGCTGTTTGCAACCCACCGTTGACGACCACCACCTCCTCGGGGCTCATCCTGGAGGCCACCGCACGGGCGAACACCGCCCCGGTGCGTGGCGTCATGTCGGAGAACTTGATCATCACCCGGTTGCCGGCGGCGAGGGCTTCGACGGTCGGCGTGAAGACCAGGACGACCGGAAAGTTCCACGGACCGATGATTCCGACAACGCCCTTGGGGCGATTCTGGATGAAGGTCGGAAAGGCACCGCCCAGTCCGCCGGGCACTTCGGTCGGGGCCATCCACTCCTCGAGGTTCTCCCGGGCGTAGGCGATCGTCCCCATTCCGCCGAGGATGTCGAGTTCCATCGATGTGGTGGAGGGCCGGCTGCCGAAGTCGGCGTCGAGCGCATCGGCGAGTTCCGCGCTGTGCTCCAGGACCGCCGCCACGAAGCGGTCGATGCGATCGCGCCGTGTCGCGGCATCGGGAATCGGATCAGCGGCCTGGGCGGCCCGCTGGGCATCGAGGAGGCGCCGCAGTTCCTCGGGCGGGACTTCGACGATCGATTCGGCGGTCATTGTCATATGCTCGGCTCCTTTTGTGCAGGCGAATATTGTGCGGCGATCTCGCTGGCCCAGCGATAGTCGGCCTTCCCCGCCGGGCCGCGCACCACTTCGTCCACGCGGACAATGGCTTTCGGCAACTTGTACCGGGCCAGCCGTTGCTCGGCGTCAACCAGGAGATCCTGGTCGGTTGGGTCGTGCCCGGAAACTAGCTGCACGACCGCGACGACCTCACTACCCCATCGCTCGCTCGGCCGTCCCACCACGATGACGTCGCGGACGGCAGGATGACCGATCAGCGCGTCCTCGACCTCCTCGGCGAAGATCTTCTCCCCGCCGGAGTTGATCGTCACCGAGTCGCGACCGAGGAGCTCCACGCGGCCATCCGCGAGGTGCCGCGCCCGGTCGCCGGGCAACGACATGCGGTGGCCTTCGATGGTGGGGAACGTGCGCTCGGTCTTGGCGCGGTCCCCGAGGTATCCGAACGGAATCGGACCATAGCGGGCCAGCCATCCCGTCGCAGGATCCCCCGGCTCGAGGATGCGACGACGATCCTCATCCACCACGCAGGTGCCGACCGCCGGGGTGAAGACACCCGAAACCGCCGGCGCCGCACTCGTACTCACGTTCGTCAGCTGGGAACCGGTCTCCGACGATCCGGCGACGTCGGCGACGGCTGCGTGGGGCAGGAGCCGCAAGATGCGGTCTTTCACCGGCGCACTGGTGACGGCGCCGCCAACGCCGATCAGCTGCAGCGAACGCCCGTGGCGGCCACCGCGCTCGAACTCATCGCATAGCGGGGTGGCGAACGAGTTTCCGACGAGGTTCATGACCTGCACCGATTCGCGGTCGATCAAGTCCCACACCGATGCCGGGTCGAGGCGATCCACGACATCGGGGAACACGACTGTGCCGCCGCCCAGAATGCCGGACAGGGCGAGCCACTGAGCTGCGCCGTGCATGAGCGGCGGCAGCGGCAGCACGACGCGCCGGTCAGCGGCCGCGACCAAGCCGACACCGTCGGCGAGCGACGCGGCATCGAACATGCCGTCGGGAAGAAACCCGGCCAGGCCGCCCTCGAGGATGTCCGCCTGGGTCCACATCGTCCCCTTCGGCATCCCGGTCGTTCCGCCGGTGTAGAGCAGGTAGAGGTCGTCGGCCGCCGGAGCGGCCGGGGGCGCGTCGGGGCTGGATACCGACAGCGCATCCTCGTAATCGCGGGCACCGCAGAGCAATCCGTTGCCGGATTCGTCGGCGACCTGGAGCAGAAGAACCGGCGGCTCGGGCAGCAAGTCGAGGACTGCGGCGAGTGTCGGCGCGAAGCGCGCGTGGTAGATGATCGCGCGAGGCGAGGCGTCATTGAGAAGGTAGCCGAGTTCGGCCTCCACATACCGATAGTTGACATTCAACGACGCCGCGCGAGCGCGCGCAGCGCCGAGCATCCCTTCCAAATACTCGTTGCCGTTGTGTAAGTACAGCGCAACGTGGTCCTGGCCGGACTCCCACGGCGCCAGGTCGGCACGCTCCTGTCTGACGGTAATGCCGTGTGCCAGAAGGATATTCGCTAGGCGATTGACGCGCGCCGCCACCTCGCGGTACGTGAACCGCCGGTCCCGGAACACGATGCAGTCGCGCTCGGGCATGGTCGCGGCAATCTCCGCGAACAACTCGGCGTGGTTGTATCGCATCAGATCTCCATCGGGTCAATTTGGTAAAGCCGCAGGCCCCGACGACAGGGGATCAGCCAGGGCCTGCGACTTTGCATGAGGGGCGGTTCAGCTGCAGCGGACGTCGACCAGGGCCTGGCGTCGTTCGTCGCGCACGACGCGCAGCGCCTCCTTGAGCGCGCCGACGAGCTCACTGCGGTGGTGAACAGTCGCGCCGTGCCCGCCCGACGCGATGCAGTAGGCCGCCAGGTCCGGTGACGGCGAGAGATTGGAGAAACGGTCTTCGCCGGAGGAGACTGCGGTGCCGTCTGGATAGACGAGCTCCGTCGCCATGTCGACCGCCGTCCAGTTGCTGTTGTTGGCCACGATCGTCAGCACCGGCAGGTCGTGTTTGGCGGCCGCGTGGTGGCACGCCGCCGGATTGGCGAACATGTAGGCGCCGTCACCGAGTGTGGCGACCACCGTGCGGTCCCGCGCGGCGTACTGCGCGCCCAGCGCCGCGGGTAGGCCCCAGCCCAGGCCTCCCGATGCGGGCAGGAAGTAGTACGTGCCCGGCTTCGTGCGGCGCAGTAGGCAGTAGGTCGACACGTATTCGTTGAAGACGATGTCGTCTTCGTCGAGCAAGTCGCCTAGGGCGGCCGAGATAGCCACCGCGGTGATCGGCGCGTCGGCGTCGCGACTGTTCTCTTGTCGCCGTTGCTCTTCGATACCGTCGCGTCTCGCCGAGGCGACGGTACGGATTTGCTCGGCCCGGGTCTGATCGATGCCCTCAGCGCGGTCCTCGAGGGCCTCGATCAACCGCGTCAGGAACGCGGCCGGTGTGGCACTGATGTTGAGGTCGGAACGGTGCGACCGCATCGGGTACGCGGTGTACAGCGGATCGACGCCCACCTGGGCAATGAACGTTTCGGCCGGCGGTGTCTCCCGGGCCTGGATCCACGGTACGTCGCACTCCAGGAACACGACGACGTCCGCCTTGTCGAAGACGCCGGCGACGGTGACTCCGACTCGATAGGGATGGTCGGACGGGATGTTCAGGTAGCGGCCCCACGGGTCGGCGACGCCGATCCCGAACCGGGTGCAGAGTTCGCCCAGCAGGCCGACGGACTCGGTCTCGGCGCCGGCCGCCGTCGCCACGATTACGGGGAAGGCAGCGGCGGCGAGCCGGTCGGCGAGCGCGTGGACGTCATCGGGGTCAGGCTGCACCGCGACGGGGACCGGCGTGCGCGGCTGCTGCGGTACCGGCTGGTCCACCGCCTCGGCGAGAACCTCGCGAGGCAGGGAGAGGTACACCGGCCCGCGGGGGTGCGCGGTGGCGACACTCAGGGCGCGATCGACGACGGCTTCGACGTGGCGCGGATCGCGCAATTCGTAGTCCCACTTGACGAATTCGCGCACCATGCCGGCCTGGTCGAACATCTCCTGGGACCAGTGGATCGGCAGGTCACGGGCGCCGGTTGCGCCGGACTCGAGGATCGGCGAGCGCCCAGCTGTGACGAGCAGCGGCACCCGATCGCGCGCGGCGTTGGCCACGGAGCACACGGCGTTTCCCGTGCCGACGTTGACGTGGAGCATCAACGCCTGTGGCCGACCCGTCACGAGGGCGGCGCCGTGGGCCATGCCGCCGGCGAGGTTTTCGTGCGCACAGATGACGGGCGTCGGCAACCGGGGACCGCCGTCCTTTTTGTTGTCGGCTTTGTTGTCTGCATAGGCCTCGACGATCGGCGCGAAGTCGGTCCCCGCATTGACGAAGAACGACTCGATGCCTTGCTCGGCGAGCGCGGCGAGATAGCGGGTAGCAGCGGTCTGCGGCATTGGAAGCTCTCTGTTCGATACTTGAAATGGTTGTTATGAGGCTGATCTGGCACGCAACGAGGGAATGATCGACGCGAGTTCACGCCACTCGGCCGCCGGCAACCGCTGCACATTTGAGTTCTGCACCTGAACGCACACGTGATCGGCACCGGCGTCCAGATGCGCCTGCACCCGAGCCGCGATCTGCTCCAGGGATCCCCAGGCGACGATCGCGTCGACAAGCCGATCGCTTCCCTCGCCGGCCAAATCGTCGTCGCCCCAGCCCAAGCGCCGGAGATTGTTCGTGTAGTTCGGCAACGCGAGGTACCGCTTCATGAACTGGCGGGCAATATCTCGTGCCACCCTCGGGTCGGTCTCGAACACGACAGTCTGCGCGGGGGCGAGGAGCGCGTCGCCGCCTAACGTCTCGCGGGCGCCGGCGGTGTGTTCAACCGGCACAAAGTAGGTATGGGCGCCTACGCCGCGCTCCGCGGCCAGCCGCAACATCCGCGGCCCGAGTGCTGCCAGCGTGCGCCTGGGGGCGACGGTCGGGGCCGCCCCCATGAATGTGCTGGCATCCATCGTGTCGAGATAGTCGACCATCGTGCTGTATGGCTTGGTGCCGTAGCGGCCTTGATGGGCGACGTCGACGACCGCCTGATGACTCACTCCCAGCCCCAGCAGAAACCGTCCCGGGAAGGCTTCGCTGAGTGTCCGCCAGCCTGCGTTCATCGTCAGGGCGGTGCGCGCATGCAGACTGGCGACGCCCGTGGCCACCGTTATGCGGGCGGTATCCCGTAGCAGGAGGGCAGCATTGGCGAACGGCTCACGTGCCACGGCCTCAGGCACCCACAGTGCGCCGAAGCCGAGTTCGTCGAGTTCGGCGACCGCCGCCTGAGCCAGGGCCATGGGCTGCACATCGAGGTGGTAGGACCAGATCCCAAGCGGACCGAGGTCTGGGATGCAAGCCTTGTCAGTCTCAGCGGCCGTCACGGCAAGAGCCACTCCGCATTCGTTCGGAAGAACTTTGTGGTGATTTCCTCGCCCAGAGGTTCGACCTTTTTCAGCATGTTCTGCAGCGAGTCTTTCGTTCCCTCGACGTGCGGGTAGTCGGTCGAATAACAGAACACGTCAGCCAGTGCCGGGTCGTCCTGGAAGTAGCTGTCGACGGGCTCGAAGTTGAACGGTGACACCCGGATGTTGCGCGCGATGTACTCGGAGGGCTTGAGCGGGAATTTCGCCGCAGCCGCGCCGGGAAACACCTTGATATACATGTCCATCCGCCGCGCGGCACACCCCACCCAGTGCGCCCCGACCTCCATCAGACCAAGTCGCAGCCGGGGGAATCTCTCGAACACCCCACCAAGCACCATCGCCGACACGTAATTGTCGACCGCCATGTGAACCGTCGAAAAGAGCTGGATATTGGTATTCGGAATCTCCGGTGACTGGAACAGATCCTGGAAGGTCTCGGCGATCATCCACCCGGGATCCAAGAAGGCGAATTCAGTTCCGATGTGCAGCGTCACCGTCACGTCGTTTTCCTCGAAGAGGCGCCACAACGGGTCGAGCAGCGAGTGCGCCGGCGAAACTCCGCCGGGTGGCACGTCAGCCTGCAGGTACACCGCGCGGACACCCGCATTGATCAACCTCTTTGCCGTGTCGACCATTTCGTTCACATCGGGCCGCGTCGGCACGATCCCGACCATTCGGATTCGCCCATCAGCGAGAACTGCGTTGTCCATGACCCACTCGTTGTAAGCCCGCAGGAAGCTCTTTGCGAAGTCCGGCCGTGATGCACCCTCGAACACCGACATGTCACCGCCGAAGCGCATTTCGTAGGCAATGTCGTTCATTCCGCCGACGATCATCGCGGCGATCGCCGTGGTCGGAAAGACCAGCTGGCGATCGATCCCCATCACGTCCAGGACCTCGACGCGCCGGCCGAGATCAATCGCGCTCGGGGCTGACGGTCCTTTGATCTTCCAGATATCTTCGGGATCAATATCTTTCATGTCGCCCACGATGTCCGTCTGGTGCATGTTGGTCGCAGTAGGATCTGGACGGAGCCGGTCCGCGGATTCGAAAACTTTGCCCATGATTCGGCCGGGCTGGCCCAAGACATCCTCGAGCAAGTGGCTGGGGATCATCTCGTGACTGTCAACGTCATGTGCAAGGAGCTTCATTGCAACCTCTCTGGCTAATGATTTCGCGGTACGAGACCGACTTGATTTGAGCAGGCACCATGGGAACTGGGTCCCCTGCTGGAGGCCTCGTCAGCCCACGTTCCCTATCCGTTTGATGCCCATTACGCCTCCTATGCCTTGAATCACCGGCCCCACACGCCGCGCACCGCCTGCTGCCGATCGCGTGATCGCCGGCGGCGTCGCGCTGGTCCGGCAGACTAGATAGATTGCTCTAGTGCAATCAGACAATCACAATTGTCCGACTGCGTCAACCCTTGGAATACAGCCCGAAGCGGGCACCCACGATCGCTGACCTGGAAGGTTGAACATGCCCACGATCCCCCACTCCCACCGTGACCTGGTCGAGGCGCCGCTGGTCGCCTCGCTGTCCACCGTCGGCACCGGCGGGACTCCCCAGGTGACAGCGGTCTGGTTCGCAGCCGACGGCGATACCGTGCGGATATCCCTCGTCAGCACGCGGCAGAAGTACCAGAACGTGCTTGCGCACCCGCAGGCAACGCTGTTCATCATCGATCCGATGAATCCGTTCCGGACGCTCGAGGTCCGAGGGACGGTCGACGTCGGCGAGGACCCGGATCTGGAGCTGTTCGAGAACATACTTCGGCGTTACGGTCACGACCCGGCCGCTTTTCCCGGGCCGCGCGCAGGGCGCGTCTCCATCACCTTGCAGCCAAGCCGCATTGTCGCCCAGGGCTGACCGACGTGCCTGACCGCGGCGCGGCGCGTGGGCGCCTTCTCATCCGCCGCGGTCAGGCCGTCACGCGAGCGCGGTGGTTGCGGCGCCGGCCGAATCACACCGGCCCAAACCAAACCTGCTGGCGCGTTGGAAAATTCGTTCGCAGCGCCCGGAGCCACCGCATCGGCACTCACGCACTCAGGCACTCAGGCACTCACAACAGGACCCAAACAGGCAGCGTCGCGGTGCGACGCACCTACGCCGTACTGCCGCAGCCTCTTAAGCTTCGGGAGTCGCCGCAGCCATCGATTGCTGAGCCTCGATGAGTGAATCCATCAACGATGGCTTGTCGGTAGCGAAGGAGAGCTTTTCCATTCCGCCATAAGGATTCTCGAAGCTTGCCACTTCCTCCGGGGAATTGTCCGCATAGACTTCGAGCTCATTGCCATCGGGGTCGTAAAAATAGACGCTCTTGGTCACGCCGTGGTTGACGGTGTAGGCGATCTTCACGTTTTCGCGCAGGAGCGTGTCGTATGCCTCGCGCAGATCTTCCTCGTTGCGGACCTTGAAAGCGAAATGTTCCATTCCGATCTGGTAGAACGTTCCGTCTGGCGCCTCGGAACCGAGCTCAGCTATTCCCAATTCGTGGTGGTCGCGCCCGGTCGAAAGGAAGACGACCGCCGGCGGGATCTCCCCCATCACCTTCAAACCAAGGATCCGAGTGTAGAAATCAAGCGACTTCTCCAGGCTGCGGACCTTTATGACGACGTGCGCCACCCTCTCGATCTTGATCATTTGCTGTAAACCTCTCCGATTCCACTTGATGGGGCGACGATGAGCAGCTCTCACCCGGCTCTCGGCGCGGCGCGCTCCGTGCGCTGCTTCGTTGGCAGAGCAGCACATTGGATGCTACTAGATCAATCTATCAAGTTACAAGAGGCGATTGCGGGGGTTGAGCGGGGCGGGTTTCGGGTCGAGGCGGTGGACCGGGGTAACGCGTTGCGTCTATCCGGGCGGTCCGGTCGGCGTAAGTGTCACCGCGCCGGCGTCGGTATCGACGTGATCATTTCTTGCGCTTCCCCCGCCTCGGGGCGTCCTTGCGATCCTCGGCAAGCCCAGCGGCGACCGCTTTCGCCGCCGCTCGCCCGGCGGTGTGCATCGGCACTGACGATCGCGTGGTGCGCGACAGCAGAACCGCTCCCTCGATCAGGCAGAAGATTTCCACCGCGACTTCGCGGGCGCGCTCCGCAGTCATCCCGGCCGTTGTGAAACGCTGCTCGAGGACTTCCAACCAGGATTCGAACGCGTCTGAGGCGGCGGTCCGCATGAGCTCGTCGTTGTTGGCCACCTCCAAGGCGATCGTCGCGATCGGGCAGGCGTAGCCGTAGTCGGTCCCCTCGAGCAGACCGGCCGCCTGCACAAAGGAATTGGCCGTTGCCTCCACGACGTCGGCGTCCGGCGGATACACCGACTCGAGAAGCTCCCGGTAGCGGGCACCGCCGTGGGCGAGGGCGGCGGCACCCAATTCCTGTTTGCCGCCGGGAAAGAAGTGGTACAGCGACCCGTAAGGTGCGGCGGCGGCCGCGAGGACGGCCTTGATACCGGTCGCCCCGAAGCCCTGTCGGCTGAACAGCTCGGCCGCGGACTCCACCAAGCGGACTCGCGTGTCAGGCTGCTTTTCAGTTGCTGACGAGGTGGTAGACACGTGTCTAGAGTACCTTGCTAGATCAATCTGTCACAGTGTGACGCTCGACCCACCTGGTACGCCGCTCCTCCACATGATAGATTGATCTAATGGCTTCAGATACCCGCATCTTCGAACTCCGCACGTACGAGGCAGTGCCCGGCAAGATCGACAAGCTCGTGAGTCGCATCGGGGATCACGCCGCGGCGTTGTTCGAGAAGCACGGTATGACCAATATCGGCTTCTGGGTGCAAACCGACGACGACGGCAAGCCCACTGACACCCTTATCTACGTCGTAGCCCATGCGAGCAGGGAAGCCGCCAAGAAATCGTGGGAGGCCTTTTGGGCGGATCCGGAATGGACCGCCGCGAGGTCCAGCGGCGAGCAGGTCACGGCCGGCGCGACGTCGGTGTTCATCGAACCCACGGAATTCTCGAAACTGCGCTGATGCGCGTGAAAGTTCCACCGCCGGTGGGGCTTTCACACGGCATCACCTCTTCATCGCCATGCGGGCCGATCGCCCCCCGGCCAGGACGACTTGAGGAAATAATTCGTGCCTTCGCTCTTTGACCTCACTGGACATGTTGCGCTGATCACCGGGGCCAACTCCGGGATCGGGTTGGGCATGGCACACGGACTCGCCCGAAGTGGCGCCGACGTTTGCATCTGGGGCACCAACGTCGAGCGCAACGAGACTGCTGCGCAGGAACTCGCAAAGCACGGGACACGGGTGCGGGCGATCCGGTGCGACGTCGGCGACGAGCGTGCGGTGACGATGAGCTTCGCTGAGACACTGGAGCACTTCGGAAGGGTCGACTCCTGCTTCGCGAACGCGGGAGTGCGCGCTCCCGATATCGCGTTCGTCGACACGAGTCTCACCGATTTTCAAAAGGTCACCCGAGTCAACCTCGACGGGGCCTTCCTCACCTTCCGCACCGTGGCGAGACACATGGTGGAGCGCGGCGGCGGAGGTGTACTGGTGGGCACGTCGAGCGTCTCGGCACACCACGGCACCCCTCGAGGTCAGGCCTACGCGGCAAGCAAGGCCGGATTGACAGCGATGATCAAGGGGTGCGCGGTGGAACTGGCGCGGCACGGGATCAATGCGCATTCGATGGTTGTCGGCTGGACCGAGACGCCATTGGTGTCAAGGGAGTTCGGAAACCCGACGTTCGAGGAGAACGTTATGAAGCGGATGCCACAGCGCCGTTGGGGTGCGCCGGACGATTTCGCGCGGATCGCCGTGTATCTGGCCGGCGGCGTCGGCGGGTTCCACACCGGCGACGAGATCGTCATCGACGGCGGATACTCGATCTTTTAGAAACTCGCTCGGCTCGGACATGTCGCCGGTGCGTCATCCACTACTCGTCGTCGGCGAAGTCGGCCACATCTCCTTCGAACCCGAGGACCGCGAGTCGGCGGAACTTGCTCCCGTGGAAGACAAGTGGCGCAGCCTCGGGATTGGCTTGAAGGCCGTGGATTTCGAGTACCGCGACGGCGTGGTCACCTGCCGGAACTTCGGCGTGTATGGAGCACTCCAGCCACGCGGTGGCACCGTGTACGAATACGCCGCCTCCGGACGATCGGTCCCAGGCAACGTCGGCGAAGCGGTCAGTGGTGTTTCGGGCGAGGCTCATGCAGATGTCGTCTTGACCCTGCGCCAGCACGCTGATTCCCAGTCTGGGCCGCTGACGCAGCCTCTGCCACGTGAACGAGGAGGATTGGAAGCAGACCGACACGAGTGGGGGCGCGATCGACACCGACGTGAACGAGCTGGCGGCCATGCCGACCGGTTCGTCATCGACCATCGCGCATACTGCGGTGACTCCAGACGGGAAGCACCCGAACGCCCGGCGCAACAGGGCGGGATCGGCGTTAGGCGACTCGAAAGCAATCATTGTCAGCCCTTCGAAATTGATACGGCGAGAACATCACTCGCCAGGAAATCGCGAGTTCACAGTCCGACCGGATCGAAGACGTCGTAGCGACCTTCCTTGCATCGTGAGTTCCATGATGGCCTGGACGGTCATTTCCACCTCTATCGTTGTGGTTTGACCCGCGCATCGCCCGTGTGCGCTGGCGCGTTCGCACGGGGTGCCTATGTCGTGACTGGACTGGTGCCCTGCGCCAGCATCTTGGCGGTGATGTCGGGTCCGTGGCGATTGTCGAATTCGTGGAATGTGGTTTGGATTTCGGTGTGCACGGCTTCGACGAGCGGCAACCAGTCGCCGTGCGTAATGATCAGGAACTGCCCCTGCTGCATGGCTTCGACAACCTGCTCACCGACGCGATTGGGGTCGGCACCCTGTGCCAGTAGTGCGTTGTTGCCTTCGACCGCAGCGGTGTTCACCTCTACGCCAAGCAGTTTCGCTTCACCTTCGCCAGAACTTTCGCTGATGCGGGTGTTCACCGTTCCGGGGCACAGCACCGAGACGCCGATATCGGTGCCCTCGAGTTCACCGCGCAGCACCATCGACAGACCGAAGCTGGCGAATTTCGCCGAGGAGTAGGCGCCGACTCGGACCATCGGCACGATGCCGGCCATCGACGCGGTGTTGACGATGTGGGCGCGGCCACCACGGCTCTTGAAGCGCGGCAGGAAGGTGGCCAGGCCGATGAACTGCCCTTCGACATTGATCTTGTAGACCCAGCGCCAGACTTCCAGCGGCGTCTTGTCGAGTTCTCCACCGCCGTTGGCACCGGCGTTGTTGCACAGGATCGAGATCGGGCCGAGGACCTGCTCCGCCCGATCGGCCGCCGCCGCCCATTGGTCGGCGTCGGTGACGTCGAGCGGCACAGCCACCACGGTGCCGCCGGCATCGGCCAACTCATTTTCGACCTGCGCCAACCTGGTGGCGTCGATATCGGCGAGTGCCACTTTGGTGCCCGCGGCGACGAGCGCGCGGGCCATCCCAAGCCCCATCCCCGAGGCCGCTCCGGTGACGAAAGCTGCTTGCCCTGCTGGCCAATTCATTGTCATGCAGACACCATATTCCAATCTGACATATCTGCGTGTCACATTTTTGGTGGTTGGCGGTAAACCAATGCGTGACGTACTCGCCCTTAAGACATCAGTGTCGTCAGGTCGCGGATGGGATCGGTGCCGTCCCAGTCGGCTGCGGATGCCGCAGCGGCGGCGAATATATCCACCACCAGACCACTCCGCCCCATCAGTTCTGTCATACAACCGGTCATTGCCCGCGTGTCGACGTAGGCGACCGGGGTTTGGCCCGCGACCACTCCCCTCATCACCACCTCGAAGCCATGCCCTTCGTAGTTGCGGCATTCGGCCTCGACGTCATCGACAAAGCTGCAGAGGTGGTGAAGTCCACTTTCGCCTTCTGCGTAGACGTCGCGGTACGGCGACGATGCTCCACCGTGTTGCTTGATGAGCTCAATCTGGATCGGACCGGATTGGGCGATCGCGCAACTCATGTCCACCTCGACCGGACTGCCGCGATGCGTCGCTTCAGTGAAGATCCCGCCGACATGTTCACCCACGTAGAACGGCCCGATCCCCGCTGTCTGCTGCCAGTGCCGGATAGCGGCGTCGAGATCATCTACGACCCAAGCTACTTGGCAAATCTGCTTTGCTGCGAGCATTTCTCGCCTTCCGTAGGTGTCGATGCGCCGAGGCTCCGCCGACGGTCTGCCGTACCGGGTCGAAATTGACACGGCGAGTGCCATCGCTTAGCTTCACGTTATTAGATCGTTCTATCTATCGCAAGGCTGGTTCTCATCCTCACCCCCGGCCCGATGTGACTTTTGGCGAGCCTGTCTTGATTACTGGAGCTGAAGTTGAGCACTGAAGGCGAATCCGCGCGAGTAGCGCAAGCGGCGCGCGACGTCGTGCGAGAGCACGACCCCCGATCCGTTTCGCCCGTCGAGTTCTTCGGGGCATGGTTCGACGCCGGACTGTCCTGGGTGCACTTCCCCGAAGGCCTTGGCGGACTCGGCGTCTCACGCGGTCACCAGTCGGTCGCGGATGCGATCCTGCAGGAGGCCGGCTTCCCCGCACCGGCCACCATGAACCTCATCGGCTACGGCATGGCCGCACCGACGCTGCGTGAGCACGCGCAGACCGAGCAGCTCAAGCGTGAGTGGTTGCGTCCGCTCGCAAGCACCGAGGAGATCTGGTGCCAGCTGTTTTCCGAGCCCGGCGCCGGGTCTGACCTAGCAGGGTTGTCCACCTCGGCGGTCCTCGACGGTGACGACTGGGTGGCTAACGGGCAGAAGGTGTGGACTACCCTCGCGCACCGCGCCAGCTGGGCGCTGCTTATCGCCCGAACCGACCCGGACGTGCCAAAGCACAAGGGCCTCACCTACTTCGTCGTCGATATGCGTGCCCCGGGTGTGGAAACGCGCCCGCTGCGCCAGATGACCGGCCACGCCGAGTTCAACGAGGTGTACCTCAACGATGTCCGCATCCCGGACGCGCACCGGCTGGGCGCGGTCGGCGCCGGCTGGCATGTCGCGATGACCACTCTCATGAACGAACGCAACTCGATCGGCGCCAGCGGGTCCCGTCGCGGCGACGGCACCATTGCCGACGCCGTCGCGCTGTGGAGCCAGCGACCAGATCGGCACACCCCGGTGCTACGCGACCGCCTCGCCCGGCTCTGGCTGCGATCGGAGGCACAGCGGCTGACCTCGGAGCGCGCCCGTGCCACCGCCACCGTCCGCGGCCCGGGCCCGGAGGGGTCGATCGACAAGCTCGTCGGCGCCGAACTGAACCAGCAGGTCTACGAATTCTGCATGGACCTGCTCGGACCGGAGGGGCTGTTCTACGGCGACTACACCATGCGCGCCGCCAGTCCCGATGACGACCAAGGGCCGGTGCAGCAGCGCTTCCTGCGCTCACGCGCCAACACCATCGAAGGCGGTACCTCCGAGGTACTGCGCAATGTCCTCGGCGAACGGATTCTGGGTCTGCCCGGCGATCTGCGCGCCGACTCCGGACCCTGGCGTGAGGTACCTCGTGGCTGACCAGAATTCGATCCCAAGCGCACAATTCGCGTTCACGCCGGAGCAGCAGGAGTTGCGCACGGCTGTGCGCCGCTTCTGCGCCGAGCATTCCGACGAGTCCACCGTCCGGCGGCTGATGGAGTCCACCCCCACGTTCGACCAGAAGGCATGGTGGCGGCTCGGGTCCGAACTGGGTGTGCTCGGACTCGGTGTCCCGGAGGAGCTCGACGGCTCCGGCGGCGGTCTCGTCGACGCCGCCATCGTCGTCGAGGAGCTGGGCGCTGTCCTGTTCTGCGGGCCTGTCTTCGGCACCGTCGCGTTGGCGATCCCGGCGCTCGTCGCCGCACCGGACAGCTCGGTGCGCACCGATACGCTTGGCCCGCTCGTCGCGGGCACCCGGACCGCCGCATTCGCGGTCCCGGAAAAGGCAGGGTGCTACCCCGTCGATGCTGTGATCCTGCGGGCCAACGGCTCTCGCGACACGTGGGCCGTTTCCGGAACCGTGGAGGGCGTCGTGGACGCGGCCGCGGCGGACGACCTGCTCATCGCCGCGACCGGCTCGGACGGGGCGGCGCTGTTTGTCGTGGACGCCCTCGGGCCCGGGGTGGAGCGCACCACGCTGTCCACGATGGACCTGACTCGACCGCAAGCCACGGTACGGCTGACCGACGCCCCCGCCCGGCTACTCGCCGGCCCGGACGAAGCGGCGCGCGTCTGCCAGCACGCACTGCACGTCGGTGCGGTGCTGTTGGCGGCCGAGCAGGTCGGCGGTGCCCAACATCTGCTCGACCTGAGCGTCTCGTATGCCAAGGAACGTTTGCAGTTCGGCCGACCTATCGGTTCGTTCCAGGCTGTCAAGCACCGGCTCGCCGACATGCTCGTCGATCAGGAGCACGCCCGCTCCGCGGCCTACTACGGGGCCTGGGCTCTCCAGGACGGCACCGACGACCCGGCGCTCGTTGCGTCGATCGCGCAAGCAACCTGCTCGACCGCCTTCACCCGGATCGCAAGGGACACAGTCCAAGTACACGGCGGGATCGGCTTCACCTGGGAGCACCAAGCGCACCTGTATTTCAAGCGCGCCTTTACCGACACCGCTCTCCTGGGCTCCCCCGAGGAGCACCGTTCGCGGATCGCCGATTTCGTGCTCGACAATCCGATGGCCGGTCACGCAGTCACGGTCGCCACCGGCTGAACTGCCTTGCCTTCGCGTTCGCCGGCGTTCGAGGGCATTGAATCATCAACGCGCCGAACAGGTCTCGACGGCATGGGGCGAAGAGTAGAACACCGTCAGCAGTGAGTAGACTTGCCTCGCCGCGTCGCGTGGTAGCCAGTGGCCGACCCCGTACTCAGGGCGTCTATGAGCGCTACTCCGCAGGAATGCGGGTTAAATCCCCGACTCCGCTCGATGCGCTCGCAGCCAGGCCCCGCGAGCTGGCCGTGGCTGCCCCGGCCGCTCTCGGCTGACGCCGAATGCCCTCGGGTAACAGGGATTACGACGGCCTGGCGGGCACGGGGTGAGTTTCACGCGCCAGGCTTTTCTACAGGACCGCGTCGTTTGATGGTCGCTCAGAAGCCACTCGTACTGCAGAGGGCCAAGCTCAGCCGGACAGAGAAGCCCGCCGACGGTGGCTCTCGCGGTGGCCCCGCTACGAGGCCACCGCGAAAGGACACCATTTCATTGCCAATACCGAACCGCTACCGCGTCTTTCGACGAGTGCCGGAGGCTAGTTGATGGTAATTCCGTGACGCTCGGCCACCTCGTACGCATCATGCCTGTCGATCATTGGAGCCACATCGCTCAGCTTCGTGACGCCGGGCACGCTGGCAAAATCCGGACCAAGGTTTTCGGCCATCATCGCCGCGAAGTTGGTGTCCATGTACATCCGCTCGCCAGAAATCAGCCTCTGCTCGGGATCGAAGGACATAACGACGATGTAGTTGCCGGTAACCCGCTCGCCGGCGGAGGTGGTGAACGACACGTGCGCTTCGCGGACCAGAGTGTTAGCCGCGATGGCATGCACTCGCATCTTGGCTGCCACATTTCGGCTCCGAGTGCCGGGCATGATGCGGCTGTACGCCTCACGAACGGCGTCGTAGCCGTCGAAGGCAAACCCGAGGGTCGGAAGCTCGTAGTGCGGATTGTCAACCAGGGTCGCCATTGTGGCGTCGAGGTCTTCCTCCAACTCGCCTTTCTCGTGCGCGAGCAGGATTGCTTCCATTTCCTTCTTGGTCATTTCTTCCATGGCCTGCGGGGTCTCCTTTGATCCATCACTGAGCTGAGATCGCATCCATCGCCGACCTGGGTCGCGTCCCCCGATGCCGAGGTTTGGCTCGACGCCGGCAAAGCATTCGGCCCACATCACATTAGATAGATTGATCTAGGTCTATGAGGCTACTCACAATCTGCTCTTGTCGTCAACGGTCCCACACGGAACCTGCGTATGGGGTTGGCCCACACGCCACAGGAATGGCCGACGGTTGACGAAGTCGCGCCACAGTGATTACGCTCGCTCCACTAGATCAATCTATCGCCTGCCTGTCGGGGCCTCGCGCACGGCGCCGCTCGTTACGGGTTTCAGCATGCAGGTGGCCGGTCCGATCGGCGATCGATCTGGTCTCCGTTGCAGTCAACAGTGAAGAAAGCGCTTGCCCGAGACCACACTCGCTGCGGCCTCCGCAGCCGTTGTCGCTGGGTGCCCGATCCAGGAGAGTGACATGACCAATTCTTTTAACGCGTTCGTCTTGAATAAGGATGACGCCGGGTTCCGTGCCGGCGTACAGCAGCTCACGCTCGATGACCTGCCGGCAGGCGACGTCACCGTGCGCGTGCAGTACTCGAGCGTCAACTACAAGGATGGCCTGGCGTGCCTCCCGGAGAGCCCTGTGGTGGCGTCCTACCCGATGGTGCCGGGCATCGACCTCGCGGGCACGGTTGTCGAGTCGAGCGACCCGCGCTTCACCGCCGGCCAAGAAGTGCTCGCAATCGGCCGCGACCTGGGCATAGCGCAATTCGGCGGCTACGCCGAGTACGCACGTCTGTCCAGCGACTGGCTCGAGCCGCTGCCTAAGGGGCTCACGCTAAAAGAGGCAATGGCGCTGGGTACGGCCGGCTTCACCGCTGCACTGTCGATTCAACGACTCGAGCAGAACGGGCTGAAGCCGGGCGACGGACCCGTGCTCGTAACGGGCGCCACCGGCGGCGTGGGCAGCACGGCGGTGAACATGCTCGCGGGCCTCGGCTACGAAGTCGCCGCCAGCACCGGCAAGGAGTCGGAGCACGAGTACCTCCAACAGCTGGGCGCCAGCAAGATCCTTGGTCGCGAAGACGTCTCAGCGGAGAGCAACAGCCCACTGGAGGCCGAGCTCTGGGCCGGAGCTGTGGACCCGGTGGGTGCAGACACAACCGCCTACCTGCTGCGCACTACGCGTTACGGCGGCTCGGTCGCGACCTGTGGGCTCACCGGCGGTTTCGCGGTGAACACCACCGTGTTGCCGTTCATCCTGCGCGGCGTCAACCTGCTGGGTATCGACTCCGTTCAGTGCCCGGCCCACGTGCGCGCCGTAGTCTGGCAGCGTCTCGGAGCGGACCTCAAACCAAAGAATCTGGCGGACAGCATCTCTCACGAGGTCGGCCTTGACGAAGTCCCGTCGGTGACTGCGAGCATTCTCGGCGGTGGTGTCAAGGGCCGAACGATCGTGCGGCTGTAGGCGACATAGAAGAGGTCCGTGGAACCAGAATGGGAACAGATGACTAACTCATATTCCTGGCGCCCCACGTCGGTCCCCACTATCCCGGAGATGACTCCACTTCGGTGCGTACCCTGACTCATCCCTCGTTGATGATTCCTGGTCGGCCCGACAACACTTCCAAGGGGAAGCACGCCCGGGGGTCGCGCCCGTCGGCCTGCCGCGATCATCGAGCTTCGAAGGTGGGCACGACGGTAGCTCTCGTACAGAACAAGCGACTGACCGAGAGAGCCAAACGCCCAACAACATCGAAATACCGCCGTATGGCGGGTTATTCAATCAACCGATCGATACCACGGTGGGAATATGAAGGCAGTCGTATGTAGCGCTGGGAAGCTGGAAGTCACTGAGATCCCCAATCGCCGGCCCGGACCGGGCCAGGTACTGATCAATGTGATCCGGTCCGGGATATGTGGGTCGGATCTGCACGCGCGCGTGCACACTGACCAGCTTGCCGATATGGCCGCGACGGTCGGTTATGACCAAATGCCACGGCACGAGGACAAGGTCGTCTTCGGTCACGAATTCTGCGGCGAGGTAGTCGAATACGGGCCCGACACGCGCCGGCGGTGGAAAGCGGGTACCCCGGTGGTGGCGATGCCCATGTGCCGCGACGGGCGAGATGTGCAGTTCATCGGCGCCTCGACACAGGTGCCCGGCGGGTACGCCGAACAGATTGTCGTCCAGGAGTCGATGACATTCGAGGTGCCGAACGGGTTGCCGGCCGCGCACGCCACTCTGACCGAACCGATGGCGGTCGCCTGGCACGCGGTGCGCCGCAGCCGAATCGGCAAGAAACAGAACGCCTATGTCATCGGCTGCGGTCCGATCGGGCTGGCCGTGATCGCGATGTTGAAGGCGGCTGGCGTGCGCGCGGTCGTCGCGTCCGACTTCTCTCCGCGGCGCCGGGAGCTGGCCGCCCGCTTGGGTGCTGACGTGGTGGTCGATCCGCGCGACACGGACCCGTTCTCGTCGTCGCCGCGGCCGAATCGGCTCAACAACGTCCCGGACCTGCTCAACCTCGGGTTCGACACGATGGAGAAGTTGCGCCGGATCCCGAATCTGCCGTGGTGGCATGCCTTTCGTGCTGCGTACAAGCTCGAGATGGGCCCTTCTGGTCCGGTCGTGTTCGAATGCGTTGGTGTGCCGGGCATGATCGACAACCTGCTGGCGACCGTACCCATGATGAGCCGAATCATCGTGGCGGGTGCGTGTCTCGAACCTGACACGTTCCGCCCCGGAATGGCCATCAACAAAGAGATCGACCTTCGCTTCTCCACGGGCTATGACCCCGGTGAATTCCGCGACACGCTACACATGCTCGCCGATGGAACAGTCGACCCGGCGCCCCTGATCACCGGAACCGTCGGATTCCCTGGAGTCGATGCAGCCTTCGCCGCCCTCAGTAACACCGAACACGCCAAGATCCTCATCGATCCCGCCAGTTCAGCCGCCACTCCCTGACCGGAATTCAAACCATATGGGCCGCTTCCGGTTTGATGCCGGCTACTCGTCTGACGGTCTACTTTGGTGAGCCGACGAAAGCCGGAGCAACAAATCTGCGCAGTATGGACCGGTAGCGCGCCAGGTCGACCTCACCATCCTTGAGCCCTCGCATCACCATCAGCCCGACGCTTGTCAACCAGAGGTAGACGTCCGACCGCGGCAGGTCGCGTTGCAGTTCATTGTTGACGTAAGCGACGTCAAGGAAAGGGTCGAAGAATTCCGCGGATAGCAGCTCCGAATTCCGCGATTCGATGACTCGTTGACCGAGACCGGAGCTCTCCGGGTCGACGATGTATCGCAGCACGGGATCGCGGACGGACTCGCTCGCGGCGAAGAGAAGCCCCTCGACGATCTGGTCCTGAAGACCGCCCTGACGGGACATGACTTTGTGCGCGCGGTCGCGCAGCATCCTTGCGTGCCGAATGATCAGCTCGATGAGCAGGTCGTCGCGATCGCTGAAATAGCGGTAGACGCCCGGCCTCGACATACCCACCTCGGAGGCAATGTCCTCCATGGTGGTCTTTCGAACTCCGTGGCGCTCGATACAGCGCTCGGCGCCAGCCAGAATCCGGTCGCGCGGATCGTCCTTCGCCGCCGAAGGTGCGGTCGACTGGTTTCGGACTCCTCGAGGCATGGGCTCATCGTACTAAATGCTTATGACCTCGCATGACAATGTACGTATACATGTCATGCCCTATCTGTCGACCTACATGTTTCAGACCTTGACTTTTAAGTCAACCCGCGAATAATGTGACAAATAACGTAAAACGTCAGTCGTTTCAGCGTCGGCGCATCCGATCATCAGCGAAGGGAGCCGCCACCATGACGTTCAGCCGTTTGCGAGGGGCTTCGATCGGCGGCACCCGTCCGACCGGTCCGGCTGAGATTGCCCAGCAGCACCAGCACTTGCGAATCCCGTCCGTACGAATGCCATATCCGGCCGCACGCGATGGACGTGCCGACAACAACGGCCTGCGGCGGTAGCCATGTGGACCCTTATCACCAGTGACGGGCGGCGGCTCGCGAACATCCGTTCCGAGGAGGATGCGCGCCGTACCGTCCACGCACTGGGCACCACACAATTGCGCGGTCCTTTTTCATGGGAAGTGTTTGACGACGATGGGCGTCGCTTCGTCGCCGAGATTCGCTATCACAGCCGGCGGCCTCGGCCATGATTCTCGGACGAGATCCGCGTATCCCGGTCGTCGGCGATACCGTACTGTCTCGGTCCGATCACCGATGCGGCGCTGGCGTCATCGTTGACGCGGATGCGATCAGGTACAAGGTCTATTGGCGCGACGGAAGAGACACCCTGCGCTGGCACCGGCGCCATGAATTAACCGTCCCGCGACTCGATTACGGACGGTGATGGCCGTGGCGGGTCCGGTAGGACGGTTAGTGCCAGCGATAGCACGCGTGGGAAGCCTTGGAGGGCAACGAAAATGTACTTCTGCATAGGCGACAAAGTCCGCCACGGTCTACATGTTGGAACGGTCACCGACGTAGGAACCATGCTCATTCAAGTCAAGACGACTATGGGCACTTCTCGGATGGCCTGTCCGTGGGAACTCGTGAGGTTGATCGCCCCGTACGAGGGGCCCGGCTCCGACTCACCAGCCGAGTGAAACGCCAAGGGAGAAGCGTGATCGCAGTGTCGAACATACAAGAAGTTAAACCGGCTGCAGCCACTACGAACTCAGGGCTGCCGACCGTGGTCACCACCATTGACCACAACGGCGGTCGGCGGATGAGCGTTTTCGGGGCTGACCGAGTGGAGATCTGCGGCGCGTTCAAACCCGTCGACTGCTCCTACTGGCTGATGTACGTCACGAAGAGGATCGTCGACACCGTCGAACGGTCGCAGGCCAACCTGTTCCCGCGCCGCATTCAACTGCCCACCCAACAAGATGTCCGTCAGTGGCTCGAACTCATCGCCGGCCTATACATGAGGATGGCGAACCAATGATGCAACGCGGCGAAAGGGAAAGTGTCGTATTCGATCCTGAATTACCCTGCAGTGCACCGCTGTTTGCGGCGAACGCGGTGCGCGGACACGAGGGTTTGCAATGATCTTCGCCCCGACGCCCGTGGACGATGTCCGCGCTCAGCTGCCCAGTTACACGAGGGGTGAGCAAGCGGCCGCGAATCGACATCACGTATCCGGGACACACCGCGGTACCGCGATTTCGGATGACCAACCCGCGATTATCGGAGATTTCCACCGAGCTCGGCGCAGCACCGCTGAGCGTCACTCGGGCCAGGACGACGTTGGCGTGACGACGCAAGACGATGTCGGCCCCAGCATCGCTAGCCGGATGGTGGCACTGATGTCGCGCCTGACAATCAAGCCGGCTTTGGCCCTCGGCAGCTCGATGCCCCATCTCCCCTGGCCATTCGGTATTGTCGAATTCGCCTGCTCTGCAATGGTTCCCGCACCGTCGGCCGTCCGCGCAAAGGTAAAGTTGCCCACGGCTACCGCACAGCTGGTCCGTGCACCCGGCGTGCCGCCGGCGGACGGCAGCCGGCGGGTGGTGCTCTACTTGCACGGCGGTGCTTTCTTGACCTGCGGAACGAACTCGCACAGCCGGGTGGTCACCGCGATCTCGCACTACGCCGACTCACCGGTTCTGGTGGTCAACTACCGGCTGATCCCCAAACACTCGGTCGGCATGGCCCTCGACGACTGTCACGACGCCTACCGTTGGCTGCGACAGTGCGGCTACGAGCCGGACCAGATCGTGCTGGCCGGTGATTCCGCGGGTGGCTACCTCGCACTGACACTGGCGCAGCGGCTGCAGGCCGACGGCGAACGCCCGGCAGCTCTCGTCGCGATCTCACCATTGCTGCAGCTGGCCAAGGGACCCAAACAGGCGCATCCCAACATCAAGACCGATGCGATGTTCCCTCCCAAGGCTTTCGATGCGCTGGTCGCGGTGGTCGCCGGCGCTGCCGTCAAACACTCCATTGATGGCGAACCCGAAGAGCTCTACGAACCGCTCGACCACATCAAACCCGGCCTGCCGCCGACATTGATCCACGTCTCCGGTTCGGAGGCGCTCCTGCATGACGCGCAATTGGCCGCCACCAAGCTCACGGCCGTAGGTGTGCCGACCGAGGTGCGCATCTGGCCGGGTCAGATTCACGACTTCCCGCTCGCCGCTCCGGTGGTGCCCGAGGCCACCCGGTCCCTACGGCAGATCGGTGAGTACATCCGCGCGGTGACGCCACGAATCATGGCGTCTCAGGATGATGTTCAGGGCCAGACAGGAAATCGCTTCGTGCGACCGCTGCATCGCGCAAGTGCCGAGGCCCTTCCTTAACGAAGCTCATCACTACTGATACCCGCGCTAGTCGCGGGATGCCCGAAAAGGATGGAAAAGGGGCCCATCAAGATGGCGCGTCACCGACGGATTCCCCAGCGAGCAACCCGGGCGGGGTGGAGCTCGGCGTTGTGCGTTGTGGTGATCGCCCCCCTGGTATTCGCCACTGCGGTCGGCGCCGCCACCGCCTCCCGGTTCCCCACGCCCGCAACGACGGTGCGCAGTACCGCTATCACATCGGCGGCCGCCCTTACGGACTTCGACAGTGACCCGCACGGTCCGGCCGTAATCGCGGTCACACGTTCACCGACCAGCTTGCACATCGAGGTGCCCACTGCGCCAACCCCTCCGCCAAGCATGGTGGTGAAGTCTCCTGACGCATTAGGTATCCCGCCGATTGCACTGTCCGCCTACCGGCATGCGGAGCAGATGATGGCGGCATCCGATCCCGGGTGCGGGATCGGATGGAATCTGTTGGCCGCCATTGGGCGCATCGAGTCGATGCATGCCAACGGCGGTGCGACGGATGCGCGGGGCACCGCGGTACCGCCGATCTACGGCCCGGCCCTGGACGGCACGCTGGCCGGAAACGAGGTCATCGTCGAGAGCACTGTCGGCGGACGAGTCACCTATGCGCGCGCGATGGGACCGATGCAATTCCTGCCCGGCACCTGGGCGCGTTACTCTTCCGACGGCGACAGGGTGGCCGATCCGCAGAACCTCTACGACTCGACTCTGGCCGCCGCTCGTTATCTGTGCAGCAACGGGCTGAACTTGAGGGACCAACAGCAGACACTGTCGGCAATCCTGCGCTACAACAACTCCATGCCGTATGCCCAATACGTGCTGGGCTGGTCGACGGCGTACGCCACTGGCGTGGTGCCGGTCGACCTGCCGGCGCCGACCGGGTCCGTATCGCCGCTTGGTGACACGCATTTGGAGAAGCCCGGGGGCATCGGGCCCGGCCTCCCGCTCAATATCTACGGCTTGCCATCGACCGACCCAATGGCCAAGGCGCCCCTGATCGACTTTGGCTCACACTGAGTGACGTCTCAGCATCCTCATAGCCCGGATCGTGACGTCACGCCGCACCAGGCCGGCAGCTGCGCGGACGCGTTGACCATCACTGCGGTGATGCTCCGAGAAGCTTTGCGACCCAGGCATTCCGCGTCGTGGTCGCGGCATGGGCCAGCGCCGTGTGTGGTGCGACCATGTCGAAGCCATGGAATCCGCCGGGCCACACATGCAGCTCGGCCTGAACACCGGCGCACCACAGGTTGGTCGCGTAGGCGACATCCTCGTCGCGGAACAGTTCCGCAGAACCGCAGTCGATGAAGGCGGGCGGCAACCCGGACAGATCCGTTGCGCGCGCGGGAGCTGCGTAAATCGACACGCCGTCGCTGCCGCGGCGATCGCCCAGCAGAGCGTTCCAACCCACCAGATTGCTGGACCGGACCCAGATCCCAGCCTTCTCGAACTGCACGGTCGAGGGCGTCTGGTCACGGTCGTCGAGCATCGGGCACATCAGTGCCTGTCCGGCGAGCCGGGGCCCGTTGCGATCACGTGCCAGCAGCGCAACGCCCGCCGCGAGGCCTCCGCCGGCGCTCGCTCCGGCGACGATCAGCCGGTCGAGATCGATTCCCAGCTCGGCGGAGTGCTCGGCCGTCCAGAGCAGCCCCGCGTAACAATCCTCGACCGGGTAGGGGTCCGGAAACTCCGGTGCGATCCGGTACTCGACCGTGACGGCGACCGCGTCGTGCTCAACGATCCACGGCACAATTTGACTGACGCCTATCAAGCGGTTGCCGACGATCATGCCGCCGCCATGAGTGTGGTAGATGCCTGGGCCGACTCCCGACCTGTCGGTCCGAGTGATGATAGAAGCGACGAGCTCGGCACCCTCATAGCCCCGGATCGTGACGTCGCGCCGCACCAGCCCGACGCCTGCCAGGTCATCGTCCGTCACAACACCCGGGAACGGTGCCGCGCGCAGCTCCCCGATCGTCTCGCGTGTCACCGTCGGAATCTGGTCGACGAGTACGGCTAGGACGGCACCCAGCTCGGGATCGAACGGCGGCGCGGAAGCGAGGCTGTGCATTCGGGCTCCTAAAAGTGTTGACGCGGTGCGTCATTGCACCGACTCCATCATGTTCACGCAAGTTCAGCCGCGTTGAATCCGCCATATGCGTCAGATTTCGGGCAAGGCGTCCGCCACCCGTCCTACGACCCTCGACTCGAGATGACCGGTACATCGTGTTTGGGAATCGACGTTGCGAGTCCGCGGGTACCGCGCGGTCCGTTGGGCCTCGGCATCGATGTGCCCGAGAACCTCGATATGGAGAACTAGACTATGCAAGAGCCGAAACCCCTTTGAGATAGCTCAATTTGGTCTAGCCGGGGGCAGGAAGGTATGGGGGTGGGCCTTCGCGGTCGTCGCACAGGTCGCTCACCGCGGTGTCGACGATGAAGTTCGCTTGTTCTTTGGTCAACCCGTAGGGCGGGTGCGATTGGGACCCGTATACCCCCTGCTCCAGCCACTGCCGCGGGGATTTGCCTCGGTCCCTGAGTGCGCAAACCTCAGCGCCCCACTCTTTCACCTCGTTGTCGCCACGGGGCGTGTAAATGCCGGCATCGTGCAGTTTGTGGACGAAGGATTGATAGTCGGCGCGGGCCGAAGCAATTCCGGTAGTACCAGACAATGCCGTCAGCACCGCCGCCAACACGACGACGCTCGCAGCCCAGCTACGGCTCCCGCCTAGCATCACCTGTCCCCGACCACTTGCCCGATCCCACCGACGTCGCTGATCTTCCAGCCGTTGGCGGGATCAATTGTCACGCTGTAAGTGGCCGTGGATTGCAGGCTATCTTTGGCTTGGACCGTCTTGGTCATGACGCTGACGAAGGAATCGACAACATAGACACCATTGTCGTGTGATTTTACTTTGGCAGCAACGGGTTTCGCTGCAGAAGACCACTGCAGCGGAAGCAGGATCTGCTCCATCGCGTTCGCGGCGTCCGAAAGCTTCTTGCTCAACTCAGGCGTCGTTCCGTCGACCAACGCGCGCTTCCACGGCCCCAGATCCTTGTAATCCATGATCGCGGCTCGCACCGCATAGTCGAGCGCGACTTGCTCGGCATGCTTATTGTCGCGTGCCTGCTGCGCCTGCGCATCGACCTTGCGATGCTCACCCAAATACAACCAGGTCATCACCGCCACCGCCGCGACCAGGCCGATGATGAGTGTTCCCAGCAGCAAACTGCGAACCGACAACGAGATCCGCCGCCCCGCACCGGTAATCGGGCTTTTCTGGTCGACGTCGGTGTCGCGATCGTCGCCCTTCTTCTCGTCGCTCTTCTTATCGTCGGTCTTGTTATCGTCAGTCTTATCGTCGACAGCGCGATCGTCCGGCTCGGCGGTGGCTGAGTCGTCGGCATCCGCAGGCGTGGTCTCCGGGTTTAACTCGGTGACGTTCATATTCTCACCAGCTTCCTTATTGGTGTTCTCAGACCTTCAGCATCCGGACGCATCATTGATCCGCTGCCGGCGAAGGCGTTTGGGCAGGTTGCGGCGGGAGCGCCACGTGCAATTCGATCGATCCGTCGGGAGGCACTGCTGCCAAAAGGTTGGTCAGAATCTGACTACTGTCGATGTTGCGCAGAGCGCTCGCGATCGCCTCGACGTTGGGCATCAGCGGTTCGGTGAGCACTCGCAAATCCGATCCCCGATCGTCCAGGAACTGTTGGATGCGTTGCATGAATCTACCGAAAACGTAAACGGTCCCGGGCATGTCCGCGCGCAGATTTTGGTTCAACCCGGCCTGCCACATTTTTTTGATATAGGGGCCGAGGGCCTTCACATCCGGTGCGGCCTGAGCGAGTAGCGAACCGACGAAGCCGGCGTGCTCCAGCAGACTCTGCAGGTTTTCCAGCGCCTGTCGGCCTCGACCGTTGAGCCCAGCGGTGGTGTTATGCAGAACTTTGCTCGCGCGCTCCAGGTTGGGGAGCACGGCATACGGATCCGGTAGGCCTGCATCGGCCTCGTTGACCACCTTTTGGAGTTCACCCGGGTCGAGCTGGTTCAGTGTTCGGCCGACAGCGGCTCCCAGGTCCGAAATCGATTGCGGTGCAACGACTGATTCGGTGGGGATGCGCTGCCCATCCTTGAATGGCGGCCCCCCGGATTTCGGCGGCTCGAGTTCGAGGTAGGACTCGCCGAGTGCGGAAAGGTTCTCCAGGTGGACGACGGTGTCGCGAGGAACCTTGAACTGGTTGTCGATGAAAAAATGAATGGTGGCATGCGAGCTCGATGCCTCGACCCGCTCAACCTTACCCACCGGAACACCGCGCAGCAGCACGTTGGAGCCGACGACCAGGTTGTTTACGTCCGCAACGTCCATGGCAAGGTTCGTCCGGTCCGCCGGTGGAGCGATTCGGATGCCCAGGTGCGCGACGTAGACCAGGAATGCGGTGATCATGACGGCGAACGCGCTGAACGCCGCGGTAACTCGGAGCATCACGGCACAGCTCCTAGCATCCGCAATACCTGTTCGACATTGCCGGATAGCTCTCGCCCGTCAGGACCGACGATCGAGGTGATGTTGATGGCCGGGTGCTTTTCTTGCGGAAGGAAATAGTCCAGGATGAATCTCCGCCAGCGCGGGTACTCCGCCTCGAACGCTTGCTTGGATCCTTGAATCGCTTTCAGGGCGTTAGCTATCGAAGCGAAAGCCGGAACAAACCAGTATCCGCTGCTGTAAATCGTCCCGATCGAAGGCAGCAGGTTACCGAACTCCCGGGCAGTAACGGTGGCCCGTTCGAATCCCCGGACACCCTGGGGCGTGAGCCAGAAGCTCAGATCTGGGGACCAGTCGGCCAGTGCAATCGATGTCTGTTCCGTACCACTGATCATCGTGTCGACGGTATCGACGTTGTCGGCGAGTTGGTTGAGGTCCGTGGTCACCTGCGACACCACTCGGTGCACTTCATCCTTCGGCGGAGTAATCCGGTTGAGCCGCACCAGCGTGTTCTGCCCACGCTGTATCGACCCGCTGCCGATGAAGTTCGCCAAATTGGCGATGGTGTCCTCAAGTTGGGGTGGAGATATCGTCTGCTGCAGGGGGATTCGCGCTCCGGCCGCAAGCCGCGGTGCCGGTGTCGCACCACCGGGCGGCGGCTCCAGGGCCAGATAGATGTCACCGAGCACCGTGGCCTGTTGAAGCACCGCGGTCGTATTGGACGGAATTTCCACCCCCTCCTCGATGCGTGCGGTCACATCGACATGATTGCCGGCGTCGGCGACCTTGCTCACCACGCCCACGGTCGTGCCGTCCATGACGACTTTTGCCCGATCCGGCAAATTGAGGACGTTGGCGAACTCGGCGACAATGTCGTAGCCATTCGTATAACTGTGGCCCGGCACCGGGAGCGCGTCGACCGAAAGGGCATCCAGCGCTGAGCACCCGGTAGCGCTAAGGCCGCAGACCACCGCGCAGATCAGGGCGCGTATAGGGATTTTCATCGCCGCTGGGCCTCCGTGAGTACGTATTGCAGCAGAGCGACATCGACCGCGTAGGGCCGCCCGCCGACGTCGGCGCAGCTGCCCGGGGCGGACGCGTTCATCGCCCCACAGGCCAGCAGTCCGTTGGGCGTCGGGATCCGAAACAGCGGCGGACGCCAGGTGAGCACCGGGAACAAGTGGTTGTTGAGATGCTTGGCGATGCCCCCGGCAATCGCTCCCGGTGGCTCGCCATTGACGCCGCTGATCATCCGCGGCAAGAAATTGAGCATGTTGGCGATGCCCTTGTAGTGCGGACTCCAAATCCGCATCTCTTCACCCGTCTCGTCCAGGACGTTCTGCAGCTCTGGCCCCATTTCAATTTCGATGTCCTTGACCATCGTCAAGATCTCGGGGAAGGGCGCGTCGAACTCCAGGGCCCCGTGCACGGTCTTCACCAGATCAGGGCCTACCGCCGCTTCGTCGGTGAAGATCTGCTTGAGCGGCACACGATTATCGCGCAGCATCGACGTCAATTGAGCGATGTTGCGGGTGATTTCGCCCATTTGGGAAATCGCCTCATCAGGGTTGTCCAGCAGACGCGAGGCCCGGTTAAGCAATTGGTTGGCGTTGCCTCCCTGGCCGGCCATCGCTTGGTCGACGCCGCGCAGCGCATCGGCGATGTTGGTCGAGCCTTCGGGATTAATCGCGTTCACGAATTTGGTGGCCGAACCGATGATCCTCGAGATACTCAGCGGGGTGGCGGTCTGATGCAAGGGGATGCATTGCCTCGGTTTGAGTTTCGGTCCGCCGGTGTAGTTTCCGACCAGTTCGAGCGCGCGGTCGGCCAGAATGGAGGGCGATCGGGTAACCGCCCGCACTCCTTCCGGCAGCGGCCGTCCTTCGCGAAGAGTGAACCAGACCTTGACGTCGGCGTCGCGTGGTTCGACCTTGCGGATTTCTCCGACCGGGTAGCCCATCTGGGTTACGTGGTTGCCCACGTAGAGCCCCACGCCGTCGGACAGGATTGCACAATACTCGTTGGCGGTTGACCCCGAGGCCGTCGCACACGAGGTGGCACCGAGGATCGACGAGATCGCCACCGCCGTGGCCACCAATGAACGGCGTACCGCGCCAAGACCGCGCATCAGCAGCGACTCCCCTCGATCGGGAAACACAGATCTGTCGCGAGGAGTTCCGGTGGTGTCCCCTGGTTTTGAGCATCGAGAGTCGTCTGCAACCGGCCCCGGATGCGCCGCAGCACGCGCACGACAACGCCGTTGCGGTCGGCGATCGCCTGAATCTCACCGAGTACCCCGCGTACCCTGGCCAAAAAGTCCTGTCGGTGCGACATGTAGAACGGAAGAAATGGGTAAATCTTGTCGATGATCCTGCCCAGACCGTAGATCGACCCGGCAAATCCCTTGCTGTAGAGGGTAAGTGTCTCCTCGAGTATGGCGACGCGGGTAGTCAGGTACTCGAGCAGTTTGCGGTTGCCATTCATCATTTGGAGGTATTCGTTGGACATTTCCAAGATGCTGGTCAGCTGGCCGCGCTGGTGTTCAAGGATCTCGCTGATGGAGTTGCCGGCGTCGAGAACCTTGGCCAGGATTTCGGTGTTGCTCCCGGTGAGACCCTGTTGAATCTGGTTCAGGGACTTGTTGATCGGCTGGGGCGCGACCTGGTCGGTGATCTTTGTGGCGTCCGATAGCGTCCGAATCAAGCTGTAGGGCATCGTGACCCGGTCAATAGGGATGGGATGCCGCCCCAGAGGCCGGTCACCGTGGGGCAACAGGGTGACGAAATACCCACCGACGACGGTGAGCATGCGAACATCGACCTGGGTCTGGTCCCCGATGAACACGTCGTCCTTCACCGAAAGCTGCACCCGAACCTGCTGCGGTTCAAGTGAAACCTTCTTGACCGTCCCGACGTCCATACCAGCAACGCGCACCGAATCGCCCGCCTTCACCGAGGCCACGTCATTGGTATAGAACGACACGAGCTGGCGGTGAGGTGGCGAGATGTACACCCAGGCAACAACCAACGCGATGATCGTCGTCACGGCGATCGTCACGACACCCCAAAACAGGGGGTTGCCCAACGACCTCGTCACTGATTGCATATGAGCACCTTGCGTCCGTTCAGCAGTACATCCACCGGAATAGGTAGTACGGCTTGGCCTTTGGAACAGGGAGCGGGGGTTCCCGCGGCGGGCGGCTCCGGGATGTTCTCCCACACCACCGGTATGCGCTTGATGCCGTCGATCTCGTTGTAGACGTTGGTGATCGCCTTGTCGAAGGCTTTCGCCGGATCCCAGCCGGGCTTATAGTCCGGCGCGACAATTTGTTCGGTAGGCGTAGAGTCGATCGGCGGCGTGTACTCCCCAGAGTCGAGTCCAGCACCATCAAGCATGCGACTCACCTCGCCCGTGAAGGCCGGGCCGTAGATCTGCGACTTGCGGAACTCATCCAGAACTGTCATGGCAGAATCGGCGACAATCCTGACCTGATCCAGAACCTTAGGCACTGCATCAGATTTCCCGCGTATGTCTGCGGCGACCCGCTGCAGATTGCGCATGATCGTGGCGACGACCGACTCCCGGTCCGAGACCAACGCGGTCAGTCTCTTGATGCTGTCGAGCATCGGGCCCAAGCCATTGCCGTCACCGGCCAGGAAGGTGGATACATTCTCGGTGAAGGTGTTGATTTCGCTGGGATCCAAGGTCGCCAAGACCGGCTGCAGTCCGTTGAACAGAACGGTGACGTCGAAGGACGGCACCGTCATCGCCGTTGGGATGGTGGTCATCGGATTGGGCACCCGACCCTCGCTGGCGTCGGCCACGTCGATGTAGCGTAGACCGGTGAGCGCCTGAAATTTCACCGCCAAGCGACTCGTCGGCACGATGCTGTAGCGGCGCTCCAAGGTGAACTGAACCCTCGCTACGGTCCGCCCCTGCGACCTGTTGAGCGCCAGCGATTGCACTTTGCCCACGCGCACACCGCGCACCCGTACGTCCGCTCCTTCGTGCAACCCGGAGATGTCGGTAAATTCTGCGCTGTAGCTACGGGTCTCGCCCGCGACAGGTTGCCTGATCACATTCGAAATGACGACCAGCAGCAGCCCGCTGACCACCACCGCGACAGCGAATTTCCACAGTGCCCCAAGGTTTTTTCTCATCCAGTCCCCCCCAGGATGAGTCCCAAAGGTGCCGCGACCCCGGGCAGCTGATCCAGCACAACGCGCACCTGCAACGCGCGCTGATCCCCCGAACCGGCATACATGCGTTCCAGCCGCGTACGAAGTTCGCGCGACGTGTCGGCGAAGTCTTGCGGAAGGGCGATCTGCGGCACGACGTCGGCCATTACCCGAGCTTCTTGCAGCAGGGGGAACAAGTCATAGGTGTGCAACTTCTCCAGATCTCCAACCTTGCTGAAGAGGTCGTAATGGGCAGCCTCGAAATACGGTCTCGTCCGGCCGAACACGAACTTGTCCGGGTCAGTCGCCATCATGTGAACTGCATCGTTGTAGTACTTCAGCTCTTGGGGGCTGTAATCGCCGAAATACGGATTTTCTTGCCGGGTTTTATCCGGATTGAAACCCACGCCGGGGGGAGTGTGGAGATAGTCGTTACCCGTGCTGATCGCCGCATCCAGGAACGAAGGCAGACCCACGCTGATCGCGGCCGTGTTGCGCAAAAGCTGCTCGGTGGGGACCGTTTGGATGTCGGTCACAGTCGTTGAAACCAGAATCATTGTTTCAAACAGTGGATTGAGCGCATCGATGTAACGGGTGGCACGGTCGGTCACACTGATCAGCTGCGGCGTGATCACTTGGTGCGACAGCTCGCCCAGGCGATACAGCAGCGTCTGCAGAGTAAAGTTTCCGGCCGGCGTGACATTGATCGACGCGTGGTCACGCAACATCTTCCCGTGATCAGAAGGAATCAGATTGATGCCGGTCACACCGAAATAGTTCGCCGGACGAAAGTCGATCCCGACAGCATCGGTCAATCCTTTGGTGGGCCCGTTCTGCAACTCGACGTTCACGCGGACATGGTGGCCGGCAAGTTTGGATATGTCGCTGACCTGACCCACTTTGACACCGTGCAAGATGACCGCGGTGCCATCGACGACACCCTGCCCAACGTAGGGCGTGTCGATGGAGACCAAGATGGTGTTCTTTGGTTGTGCCGACGAGTTGATCACGGTGATGTACAGCAGTAGGGCAACGACAAGAACCACAACGAAACCCGCACCGATCAAGGTGAGAATGTGCTTCTGACGTTGGTCGTTCACGTTGAGCAGCGTCGTCATGATCGAAACCCCTACCCCGTGAACACAAATGTCGGCTTGAGACCCCACAACCCCACGGTGAGAACAAAGTCCAGCACCATGATGGCCACCAGGCTCGCGCGCACCGCGCGCCCGGACGCCACACCGACACCGACAGGGCCACCGGATGCGAAATAGCCGTAGTAGCAGTGGATTATGGTCACTGCAGCACAGAAGACCGTTGCCTTCACTGTGGAATACAACAGGTCTGTCGGCGACAGGAATTGAACGAAATAGTGCTTATAAGTTCCCGCGGGCGACTCGTAGATCGCGGTGATCATGGCATTGGACACAAAGAAACTCACCAGCAGCGTGAGCGCGTACCCGGGTATCACGATGAGCAGAGCACCGATGAAACGCGTCCCCACCACGTACGGAACAGGCCGCAAACCTAGCGCCTCAATGGCGTCGATCTCCTCGGCGATACGCATCGCACCGATCTCGGCGGTCATCCGCGCACCGGCCTGCGCGGCGAAGGCAATACCGGCGACCAGGGGCGACATTTCCCGGACGTTGGCCAGGCCGCCCACAATTCCGGAAAGCGCACCAAAACCCAACAGGTTCAACGTCGCCCACGCCTCGATGGCGATCGATGCGCCGATTGCCAGGCCGAGGATGGTCAGGACACTTATCACGCCCCCGTCGACAACCAGAGACCCGCGACCGAAGGACAGACTGATCATCCGGGCCAGAGCCTCTTTGCGATAGTTCTTGATGGTCACCGGCGCGAGGTAGATGACCTGAGCGACGAACAAGAGAGCGCCACCCATGGTGTGCAGCGGCGCCTGAAGAACCTCAAGGACTCGCGCGAGGAATCGATACTGGTCGATGTATCGCGAGGGCGTCGTTGCCTGATTGGCCACTACGCCACCGCCATCGGGAAAAACATCGCCTGCACCTGCGTGATCACCAGATTCGCGAGGACGATCCCGACCACGTTCACCACCACAGCCGCATTCACGGCATCGGCCACACCGCGCGGTCCGCCCTTGGCCTCAACACCTTTCAGCGAGGACACGATCCCCACGATCGCCGCGAACACGACCGCTTTACCGATTGCGAACCAGACATCGACCATCTTGGCGAACGCACCGAACGACGCCCAGAAGCTCCCACTCGTCACATCGCTGACCGTGATCGCAAGCATGAACGACGCGATCACCGACGAAGCGAGGATGACGGCCATCAGAACCGGAGCGAGGACTATCAAAGCCACGAACCGGGGCACCACCAAATTCCGGATCGGGTCAACCCCCATCACACGTAACGCGTCGAGTTCTTCGCGAATCGCCCGCGCTCCGAGGTCGGAGGCGATCGCCGATGCCGCGGCACCACCCATCAGCAAGCCGGCCGTGAGTGGCGCACCTTGACGGACGACACCGACGCCGCTCGCCGCGCCCACAATCGACGCCGCCCCCACCTGATTGATCAACCCCGACGTCTGGACAGCCACCATGCCCCCGAAGGGAATGGCCATCAACAGCGCCGGTAGAGCGGTGACCTTATACAGGGACCAACACTGGTGAATGGTTTCGCCTACCGGGAACCGCAGGGAAATCACGTCCTGGACGATGTAGCGAATCACCGCCGCGGCCATCAACACCGCGCGGCCGGCGGTGTTAGCGCTTTCCACCGGTGCCGTCGCCAAGCGCTGAACCGCCGCGCGGGGCCGACGGCGGACCGGCCCGGCCGTCAACACCCGGCCGCGTCGCCCCCGGTCCAAGTCCGTCGGGACGTGAAGTTCACCAGTGCTTGTGGCTGTCATCCGTTTGCTGGCTCGTTCCCTGTCATTGGCTGACCGAGACACATCTGCCGGTGCGTACACCTGCAGTAAACGCAGGAGACTGTGACGGCGATCTCAGTCGTTCGGTGGATCTTATCTCATTGCATTGTCAGATTGTCAAATAGATCGATCGATCTGGCACGATGGTGGTCGAGGGCGTCGGACGGCGGTCTCACCTGCGGTCGATGCCATCTGATGACCCTGTGCCGGCGCACTTGTAGGCAATCCCTGCCGCTGGCCTACCCATCTGTAGCGCTCTGCGGAGTCATGCCGTGCGGCGTTAACCGCCACTGTCCGGTGGTGGCGGGATGGCGAGTTTGTCTTCCAGCTCGAAGCGGCGGACAAAGCCGGCGAAAATTTGCTGCTGCGTAAACGGGCAATGCTTGTCCACGCCCCCGGGATGCGCCCCGGGGCGCGTCGATCGATAGCTGCGGACAACCGGCCACATAGCCGAACCGTCGGCACCACATCACAACCCTGGTCCAAGCGGGAGCAGAGCGCCGCCCTTGCGCCACCGATTCCACGCACCCCCATCAGCCGCCGGCCAATACGATGGCCGCCGTGGTGTTGCCGGTGTTGGTGTCCGTCACCACGTCCGCGCCGTAGCGCGTGTATGAGCAATCGGGAATGGTGTCCCAACCGAATAGCGTGGCTCCATAGATGGCCTTTTGCGGGGCGTCTGCGAATTGGTCAGCGTTTGCGAATCCCGCCAGTAACTTCGCCTTGGCCGCGGGGTAGGACAACTGGCGCAGTGTCGGCATCGGATCCTCCATTGGCTGGAACCGCGCGGTGTGATTGGCGTAGCTTTGCGTCTCGAGGTTCGCGCGCTGGGCAACCCTCTCGAGCACTGGATCGGATTGCAGCGCAGGACAGCCGCCGCGTTTTGCGGCCACCGCCGACCTCAAGTCCGCGGTCGAGTCCGCCGACGCCGAGGGCGCGACCAGCATCGCCGCCATACCGGCCATCGTCGCCATGACAACCACACGCCGAGGCGTCATCTCAGTTCGCCTCCCCCGCTATCGACACCGAAAACCTCACTTTCTCAAGCAGAGTCATCAGGCGACCTGCCAATTGCCGCCGTCGTCGCGGTAAAAAAAGTACGTCGGGCAATATTGCGCATTGGTCTCCCCGGGACAGGGCTTGCCGTCATAGGTGGTGGTAGTTGTGTGGACGAAACTGGAAGGTGGCAGCGCGCTGGACACCAGCCCCTGCGTGGTAGTGACCGACACGAGCGCGAGCACCGGGTACATCGGGCTCGCACCCGGATCCGGGTGGGCGCAGCGCACGCACCACGGTTGAGGCGGAGGGTTCGGGTGCACCGTCGGCTGACCCACAATCGTCGGGCCGAGAAGTTGAACGTCGACAGTGAAGTCCGGCGGCTGACCCCGTTGGTATAGGTCGATGAGGGCTTGCTTGATCTCCGAATCGTCAGGCGGCGGCCCCAGTTCACCTACTTTGGCATCCGACCTGACGGCACCGATGGCCGTAACAGTCGCGAAGCAGGCGGCAAGGAATACGGCCACAACCGCGAGCCGACCAGACAGACGAGACGCCCGCAGCGCAACGCCGCTACTGATGATCAGCCGGAGCGGCGTCACCACAATGCCTCCTCTGATACGGCGACGAGTCACGAGCATCTGGCGACGGCTGCGACTGTCGACGATATTGACAGCGCGGCAGGTTATTTGGTCCCTACCCACAAACATGCGACCGCTCGATCCTGCTGCCCCAATGTTCTTCTCGCTGCTGCGAGGGCCCGTATATCCAGGCGGTATTCCGTGCCCTGATCCCGACGCCGGTATTCGACAGGTGTTGCCACAGGCGGTAGAAACTCTCGCCCTGGTAGAGCGGGAAATAGTTGTCGCCTGCGAAATCTCGGGTCTGTGTCAGAGCCTGCGCTCGTGGGGCAAGGAAGGCGACGGCCTGTTCGACGTTCGTCGCCACGTTATCCGCCTGCGCCTGGATCGTTCCGACCGTCCAGTCGTTGTTGGCCGCCAGCAGATTGAACCCGAATTGGTCCAGCTGGCGTCGCAGGTCATGATATTGCGCGTTGAACCACTGGCACATCTCCCGCTCTGCGTTGATGTCGGCGGGGGTGACACTGTTGCGCGTTTCGTCATAGGGATACGGGAACTGCGGAGTAAAGCTGCTGGCGGTCGGAACGAACTCCGGCAAGAGCGGAGGTGGTGGGTCGGACGGATCGGCACTCGCTCGACCTTGCGCCACGATGCAAGTCGCTACAAGCACTGCCAGACAGCGAAACATCAGTGGTGCGTGGCGCTTCGCGCCCCGCACCGTCATAACCGATCCCATTCGCAACCTCCGAATGAATGTGCGCCGGCCTGACGCCGCCCCGGATCGCCCTGGTCAATCGACGAGACCTCAACGTCTGTGTTCTGCGTCCGCTGCTGACGTCGACGGTGTTCTTCCACGCGTGGTTGATCACGCGGTCCGCGCCGGAGTACTGAATAGCCAAGGCCCGTAGCCGAATTGGCTACCATCGCTCGACCAGCTTGCGCGCCACGTAGGTTCGAGAACCACCGAGGATCATCGGCAGCGCCTCCGAGGTCGGCAATGCAAGCCCTAGACCGCCGTCGTCGACGCTACGGGCCTGGGCGCCGTACGGCCCGACCGTCAACACGAGCGTGCCGTCGGAGCTGCCGTCACCTCTCTCGGCCGGGTCCCGAAAACACCACGTCCATACGCCCTCCTCCGTCGCGAAGCACAGCTCGATGAAGTCGGACCGGGCCGGACAGCGGCGGACGGACTCGAGGGTGGCCGGAAGAAATGACCCGTCTTCGAAGCGCGAACCCGTGAAGCACCGAAGTCTCGTCATGCCTCACTCTCTTCCTACCGGTCGCGGGGATCCGGTTCGTTCACCCGGGGAACGGGGTCGCTGTCCGTGCGAGCGCAGCAAACCCGCAGGCTACGCAGCGTCCACAAATTGACATGATGACATGTCAGATTATGTGTGCGACGGGTCACAGTGTCAAGCTCGTAGTTCGCGTCACCGGGCCGATAACCATCCTCGCGGCATCCAGGCTGACGGCAGCACGTACTAACGAGAGGCACGCGCTGGACGGTCGGCGACCTCAGTGGAGGATCGCGATTTTCTACCGCTGTACGAACTTGTTGCTGTAGTTCAGGATTCGTCATTTACCCCGACCGAGCGGCAGAGTGCTGGATTCATCCTGCTCGTGTTGCCACCGGCACGTATGCGTATGCGGCGGCAGCTTTCACACCCTGCTGCCCCATCCGGCCAGGCGCCAGGCACGCGTCTCTGACATCATTTCATGTCAGATTTTCTTCTCGTGTCGGCTCTGACGACGGATCGGCCGGCAGGATTGCCTCGGCATTCGCCGGCTGGCGCCGTCGGGGGCGCGGCGATCAACCGGACGCCCCTGAAGTCTGGCGCTGGGTCTTCCAAAATCACCACCGAAGCACAGTTCGTCGGCGTCTGCGCCGGACACGGCCAGAAACCGGTCCTCCCGAGCCCGCCCCAATAGCTCCCAACCGGCGGTGAGCTCATCCGCCGTTGGTCGGTCGAGCCGTCGGTCGGCACTTATGCTGGTGGCCGAGGAAATTAACCGTAGGAGCGAACGTGTCGGCTGGCCGCGTGTACGGCGGAGCAACAGGTGAACAGCGGATCGCCGAGCGGCGCCGGAAGTTGATCGAAGCCGGCATGAACCTGTTCGGTTCTGCGGGTTCCGCATCGGTTCGGGTCAAAGACGTGGTCGTCGAAGCTGGACTGACCGAGCGATACTTCTACGAGAGCTTCAGCGACTTGGACGCGTTGTTCGACGCGGTACTCGAACTGGCTAACGACGCGGTCGAAAGTGCCGTGAACGCCGCTGTCGTAAACGCGCCCGATGACGCTGTGTCGAGGATATCCGTCGTACTGCGAACAACCGCCGACACTCTGGCCGGCGATCCGCGCATGATCCGGATCATCTTCATCGAGGCACTCGGCAAGGGTGGGCGTGCCGGCGCCCGCCGCAACGAAATCCTTTTACGCGCAGCACAGAACTTCTACCGGTGGTCGGGAACCGACGCAGGCGATTTTGAAAGCAGCTCCCTAGAGACACGGACGAAGACTTTCGCTTTCGCCGGGGCTGCTTCAGAATTGTTGATCGCGTGGGCCGAAGGATTTCTTGACATGACCGCGGCCCAGCTCGCGGACTTCCTCGTCGGGCTGTACTGGCGGATCAATCTGCCCTGAGGATCGCGGCGTACACGACGCCGCGCTACCCTGAGGCGTTTTCACTCCAGCACTACCGTGGTCCCGCGACCCGGCACGTGGGTGATCGACCGGCGGTGTATCGACTCGGATTTGAGGTCGACGGGGCGCACCCGTGCGGTGCTGAACAGCGCGCCAAGCACAATCCGCATCTCGCATTCGGCGAAAGTCGCACCAAGGCAACGACGCACGCCACCTCCGAATGGAATCCACGTGTAGGTTCCGGCTCGGTTGTCGAGAAACCGCTCGGGACGGAACTGCTCGGGGTCGGGATAGATGTCGGGACGCCTGTGCATGAGATAGATCGATGGCGCGACCTTGGCCCCGGCGGGCAACGAAAACCCGTCGACCTCCATCGGTTCTGTGAGTCGCCTGCTGACCAGGGCGAGTACAGGCCGCATCCGCAGTGTCTCCTTCA
>NZ_LZKI01000081.1 GCF_001672755.1 Mycobacterium colombiense
CCACCCACGGCCAGCGTGCGGTGCTGCGCTCGTCGTCAGCATCGGCGGACTCGTCGAAGTCGTCGTAGTCGTAGAGCCGCAGATCGGCCGGCAGGTACGGGCCGCTGGTGAAGTGCTCGGACTCCGGGGCCGAGTAGGCACGCGAGTAGGCGTCCGTCTCGTCGGTCTGGTTCGCCGCCAGTTCGGCGTTGTCCTCGAAGGGCTCCGGCTCGGCCTCGGCGTCGGCGCCGCGCTCCAGATCGTCGTCCGGCTCGTCGCCGGGGTCCGGTTCGTGGCTGATCGGGTCGGCAAGGTCGGGTTCGTCAGGATCCCATCCCGGGGGTCTCGACCCGCTCATCTTTGCCTTTGCCTACCCTGTTCGACGGCCTCACCTGCGCACAAGACTCCGCGATCACATGGTTGCGGGCGCGCTGGGACGCTTCTCGTTTGCCTGGGCAAAACACTACCGAACCCCAAAGGGGCAAAGCCGTCGTGGCGAACGGCCCACCAATCACGTGATCTGATTGTGACCTTTATGCCGCGAATCAGTGCTTCTCGGGCCCGAGGTAGTACTCGAAGACCAACCCGGCGACCGACGTCAGGACGAACATCACCCCGGCGACGATCAACCACGGCAACCACAGCGCGATGCCCACCGCGACCACCGAGCCGGACAGTGCGACCAGAATCGGCCACCAGCTGTGCGGGCTGAAGAAGCCCAATTCGCCTGCTCCGTCGCTGATCTCGGCGCCCTCGTAGTCCTCGGGCCGGGTGTCCAGCCGGCGCGCCACGAAGCGGAAGAATGTCGCCGTGATCAACGCCAGCCCACCGGTCAGCACCAGCGCGGTGGTGCCCGCCCACTCGACGCCGCCGGTGGCGAAGATGGCGGTCAGCACCCCGTAGAGCACCGCAACCACAATGAAAAACCCGGCGATGACTTCGAATAGCCTGGCTTCGATATGCATTTGGTGTCCTAACCTACTGGCTTCCGGCCAATTGTCCGCGCTTGGTGTCGAACGGGTGGGTGGTCACCGCGAGCGGGGGCTGCCCGATCGCCTGCAACGCCTCGGCGTTGCTCTTTCCGTCCATCCGCTGCTGCAGGTAGGCCTTGAAGTCGTTGGGCGCCACCACCCGAACCTCGAAGTTCATCATCGAGTGATACGTGCCGCAGAACTCGGCGCAGTGGCCCACGAACGCGCCGGGCGTCTGGATCTCTTCGGTCTGGAAGACGTGCACCGAGTTGTTCGCGTCGGCGTTGGGGATCACGTCGCGCTTGAACAGGAACTCCGGCACCCAGAACGTGTGGATCACGTCCGCGGACGCCAGGTCGAATTCGATGCGCTTGCCGGTGGGCAGCACCAGCACCGGGATCTCCTCGCTGGAGCCCAGCGTCTCGACCTTGTCGAAGTTCAGGTACTGCCGGTCTGAGGTGTTGAGCCCGCGGACCGGACCGACGCGCTCCTCGCCGTGGGCGTCCTTGCCCTCCGGCTTGGACAGCATCGCCTTCTTGCGCGCCGGGTCGGCGCCGTCGTAGGTCAGCGTGCCGTCCTTGAAGTTGACCTTCTGATAGCCGAACTTCCAGTTCCATTGGAACGCCGTGACATCGATCACAACCTCGGGATTCTTGTCCAGGTGCAGCATCTTCTCCTGCACCACGACGGTGAAGTAGAACAGCACCGAGATGATGAGGAACGGCGTCACCGTGAGCACCAGCTCCAGCGGCATGTTGTAGCCGAACTGCCGGGGCAGCACGGTGTCGGTCGCCTTCTTGCGGTGGAAGGCCGACGCCCAGAAGATGAGGCCGAACACGATCAGCCCGACCACCAGCGACGCGATCACCGCGCCGATCCACAGTTCACGGTTGAGGTGGGCCTCCGGGGTGATGCCCCGCGGCCAGCCCAATGCCAGCGCGTCCGCCCAGCTGCTGCATCCGCTCAGGAACAACGCCAGCACGCCCAGCGTCAGGGCCACCGCGAAGGGCCGCAGACGACGGGAAAGCCCCTTGGCTTGGCCCCCGGAATGGCGCCGAAACCTGCCCTGCGACAAACGTTGCGAACGGTCCTGCTCGCGAGGGGTCACGTTAGCGCCTCCTGCTCGGATATCGAATACTACGCAGCGTAGACCACGCGCCTGAGCCGGGCGACGAAACCCCGGCCCGCCGGTGCGCCCGGCCATTCACGACGTGCCGGGTGCGAGGTCCACGCACACCTTCGAAGTGCGGCATACTGGGGCGCCGTGTGTGGTCTGCTGGCGTTCGTTGCTGCCCCGGAGGGCGCCACTGACGACTCTGCCGCCCGCGCCGACGATGCCATCGCGCGCGCGTCGCATTCGATGCGCCACCGCGGCCCCGACGAGCCGGGCACCTGGGTGGACCCCGACACCGACGGCTCCGTCGTCTTCGGCTTCAACCGGCTCTCCATCATCGACATCGCGCACTCGCATCAGCCGCTGCGCTGGGGGCCGCCCGAGGCGCCCGACCGCTACGTGCTGGTGTTCAACGGCGAGATCTACAACTACCTCGAGTTGCGCCAGGAACTGGCCGGCCGGCATGGCGCGGTTTTCGCCACCGACGGTGACGGCGAGGCCGTCGTCGCCGGATATCACTACTGGGGCACCGACGTCTTGACCCGGCTGCGCGGCATGTTCGCGTTCGCGCTGTGGGACACCGCCACTCGCGAATTGTTCTGCGCCCGTGACCCTTTCGGCATCAAGCCGCTGTTCATGGCGACCGGCACCGGCGGCACCGCGGTGGCCAGCGAGAAGAAGTGCCTGCTGGACCTGGCCGAGCTGATCGGGTTCGACACCGGCATCGACGAGCGGGCCGTGCAGCACTACACCGTCCTGCAGTACGTGCCCGAGCCCGAGACGCTGCACCGCGGGGTGCGCCGGCTGGAATCGGGCTGCTACGCCCGGATCCGTCCCGACCTCCTGCAGCCGGAGGTCACCCGGTATTTCGTGCCACGCTTTGCCGCGGTGCCGACCACCCGCGACACCGAACAGGCCCGCTACGACGAGATCACCGCGGTGCTCGAGGACTCGGTGGCCAAGCACATGCGCGCCGACGTCACCGTCGGGGCGTTCCTGTCCGGGGGGATCGACTCCACCGCCATCGCGGCGTTGGCCATTCGGCACAACCCCCGGCTGATCACCTTCACCACGGGCTTCGAGCGGGAGGGTTTCTCCGAGATCGACGTCGCGGTGGCCTCGGCCGAGGCGATCGGCGCCCGCCACATCGCCAAGGTGGTCAAGCCCGACGAGTTCGTCGCCGCCCTGCCCGAGATTGTCTGGTATCTCGACGAGCCCGTGGCCGACCCGGCGCTGGTGCCGCTGTTCTTCGTCGCCCGCGAGGCCCGCAAGCACGTCAAGGTGGTGCTGTCCGGTGAAGGCGCCGACGAGTTGTTCGGCGGCTACACGATCTATCGAGAGCCGTTATCGCTCAAGCCCTTTGACTATCTGCCCCGGCCGCTGCGGCGATCGGTGGGCAAGATGAGCAAGCCGCTGCCCGAGGGGATGCGGGGCAAGAGCCTGCTGCACCGCGGCTCCCTGACGCTCGAGGATCGCTACTACGGCAATGCCCGCAGCTTCTCCGACGCGCAGCTGCGCGACGTGCTGCCCGGGTTCCGCGCGGAGTGGACCCACACCGACGTCACCGCGCCCGTGTACGCGGAATCGGCGGGCTGGGATCCGGTGGCGCGCATGCAGCACATCGACCTGTTCACCTGGCTGCGCGGCGACATCCTGGTCAAGGCCGACAAGATGACGATGGCGAACTCGCTGGAGCTCCGCGTGCCGTTCCTGGATCCCGAGGTGTTCGCCGTCGCCTCCCGGTTGCCGGTCGAGGCGAAGATCACCCGCACGACGACCAAGTACGCGCTGCGCCGCGCGCTGGAGCCGATCGTTCCGGCGCACGTGCTGCACCGGCCCAAGCTCGGGTTCCCGGTGCCGATCCGGCACTGGCTGCGCGCCGGCGAGCTGCTGGAGTGGGCCTACGCGACGGTGGACGCCTCGCAGGCCGACCACCTGGTCGACAAGGCCGCCGTACGCCGGATGCTCGACGAGCACCGCAACGGCGTCAGCGATCACAGCCGCCGGCTGTGGACGCTGCTGATCTTCATGCTCTGGCACGCGATCTTCGTCGAGCGCAGCGTGGTGCCCCGGATCAGCGAGCCGCACTACCCCGTGCAGCTCTAGTCGGACGCTCGAGTGTGAAGCCTGGGCGGAAATTCCGCGGAATTCCCGCCCTCTAGCTCACAGTCAAGGCCGTGGCTTCACGCTCAATGCCGCAAAAGGCCGCAAAAGGCCGCTAGGCCAGGACCGCGGCGATCTCGGCGGCCGCCTCGTCGCCGTAGGCATCGGCCAACCGGGTCTTGGCGACCGCGGAGTCCCACGTCCACTCCTGGGTGCCGGTGGACTCCAGCACCAGCACGGCGACCAGCGAGCCCAGCTGCGCCGACCGCTCGAGGCTCAGCCCGGCGGTACGGCCGGTGAGGAAACCCGCCCGGAAGGCGTCACCGACGCCGGTGGGGTCGGTCTGGCTGGTCTCGGGCACCACGCCGACGTGGGTGGTGGTCCCGTCGCGCTCGACGATGTCGACGCCCTTGGCGCCCAGCGTGGTCACCCGCAGGTCGACCTTCTTCTGCACGTCGGCCTCGGACCAGCCGGTCTTGGAGAGCAGCAGCTCCCACTCGTAGTCGTTGGTGAACAGGTAGGCCGCGCCGTCGACGAGCTTGTCGATCTCCTCGCCGGACAGGCGGGGCAGCTGCTGGGACGGGTCCGCGGCGAACGCCAGGCCGAGCTTGCGGCACTCCTCGGTGTGCACCACCATCGCGTCCGGGTCGTTGGCCCCGATGATCACCAGGTCCGGCTTGCCCGCGGACGCGACGTCGGCGAGCTTGATGTTGCGGGCCTCCGACATGGCGCCGGGATAGAAGGATGCGATCTGGGCCATGTCCTGGTCGGTGGTGCAGACGAATCGCGCGGTCTTCGCGGTTTGCGAGATCAGCACGTGGTCGCAGTTGACGCCGTGCGACTGCAACCACTCCCGGTACTCGCCGAAGTCGTCGCCGGCCGCCCCGACCAGCGCCACGTCGCCACCCAACACACCGATGGCGAAGGCGATGTTGCCCGCCACGCCGCCGCGGTGAATCACCAGGTCGTCAACCAGAAAACTCAGGGACACCTTCTGCAGGTGCTCGGCCAGCAGGTGCTCGGAAAATCGGCCGGGAAACCGCATCAGATTGTCGGTCGCAATCGAACCTGTCACCGCGATCGTCACGAAAACTCCATCCTTCGTTAGTAAGGTTATCTAGCTTACTCACGGGCCTCGACCGTCGCTGTGTGCACTCCTCGGCGCGAGGCCGTGCGCTAGCCTCCCTAGGGAACTCACTCAAGTCGCCGGGATCACATTGCTCGGGCCGCAACCCGCTTGCAGTCCCGTCTACCACCGTAGGAGAACCACGATGGCAGGTCCGCACTCGCCGAACCACACCGTCGGCGGCGAAGGACCAACACCCCCAAGCGAATCCCAGCCACTCGAGTTCCCCGAGGATGACCCCACCACCGGTGGCCCGGGCTTCGCCCCAGCTCCGCACGCAGGAGCCGCTCCCGCCAATTATGCCGGGCAGCCTCCCGCGCCCGTCCCTTACCCGCAGCAGCGGTCCAAGCGGCGGCTGATCATCGGCGTTCTGATAAGTGTCGCGCTCGTTGCTGTCATGACCATGGCAATCGTCTTCGGAGTTCGTACGAACGGGGCCAACACCGGCGCCACGTTCTCCGAGGGCGCGGCGAAGACGGCCATCCAGGGCTATCTGGACGCGCTCGAGCACCGCGACATCGACGAGATCGCCCGCAACGCGCTGTGCGGGCTCTACGACGGCGTCCAGGACAAACGATCCGACCAGGCCCTGGCCAAGCTCAGCAGCGACGCGTTCCGCAAGCAGTTCTCCGAAGTCGAGCTCACCTCGATCGACAAGATCGTCTACCTGTCGCAGTACCAGGCTCAGGCGTTGTTCACCATGCGGGTGTCCCCGGTGAGCGGCGGCCCGATGCACGGGCAGGTGCAGGGCATCGCGCAGCTGCTGTTCCAGCGCGGCCAGATCATGGTCTGCTCGTACGTGCTGCGCACCGGGGGCTCGTACTGAACGCGCTCCGTCAGCCGGACTGCGCAGCCCGGCTGACGGATTCGCGGGATTTAACCGATCAGTTGAACGAGTCGCCGCAGGCGCACGAGCCGGTGGCGTTGGGGTTGTCGATGGTGAAGCCCTGCTTCTCGATGGTGTCCACGAAGTCGATGGACGCGCCTTCGACGTAGGGCGCGCTCATCCGGTCCACCGTCAGCTTCACACCGCCGAACTCCGCGGTCAGGTCGCCGTCCAGCGCCCGGTCGTCGAAGAAGAGGTTGTAGCGCAGGCCGGCGCAGCCGCCCGGCTGCACCGCGATGCGCAGCGCCAGATCGTCGCGGCCCTCCTGGTCCAGCAGGGACTTTGCCTTGGTGGCGGCGGCCTCGGTCAGGATCACGCCGTGGGTCGTCGTGGCGTTCGACTCGTTTTGCACCGTCATTGCTTCTCCTACATGCCTCATCGTTGGGTGGGGTCGATCAAGCCCGAAATCGCCGGCCTGCGCCGGGCGATCCGGACCGCCCGAAAGTCCACTCCCTCAACGGTACCTTGCAGGACCGCTATTCCCGAGTCGCGCCGCAACTACGGATGCCAGCCCCATGAGCTGGTTGGCCGCGTCGGCCTGGGCCAGCCGCACCGATCCGGCGTGCTCGGCGATGGATAACGCCGCCATGATGCCCGACGAGCGCACCGTCGCGTTGTCCAAGTCGACCTGGCCGGCCAGCACGACCACCGGAATCCCCCGCGGCCGGGCCGCATCGGCTAGAAAGCCCACCACCTTGCCGTGCAGGGACTGCTCGTCGAACCGGCCCTCACCGGTGACGATCATGTCCGCCGTGTCCAGGTCGTCGGACAGCCGGGTGTGCTCGGCGATGATGGCGGCCCCGGACTCGCAGCGGCCGCCGAGCGCCAGCAACCCGGCGCCGATGCCGCCGGCGGCCCCCGCACCCGGCTCCGCGCTCACGTCCCGGCCGGCCACCGCTTCCAGAATCAACGCCCACGCCTGCAGGCGAACTTCCAGCGCCGCGACGGTGGCCGTGTCGGCGCCCTTCTGTGGCCCGAACACCCGGGCGGCCCCCCACGGGCCGAGCAGCGGGTATTCGGTGTCGGAAGCGGCGATCAACTCCACGTTGCCCAGTTGCCGCCGGGCGGTGTCCAGGCCGCCGAGTTCGGCGATCATGCCCTGCCCGCCGTCGGTGCAGGCGCTGCCGCCCAGGCCGACCACGATGCGCGTCGCCCCGACCCGCAGCGCCTCGGCGATCAGCTGCCCTACGCCTTTGCTGTGCGCCGCCATGGCGGTCTCCGGGGTCGGCGGTCCGCCGACCAGCGCCAGACCGCACGCCTGCGCGCACTCCAAGTAGGCCGTGGCCGAGCCGCGGTCGAACACCCAATCGGCTTCGACCATGGCTTTCAGCGGTCCGGACGCCCGCAGGTGCCGCGTCTCCCCCAGCCGGCTGGCGAGCACCTCGACGAAGCCGGGGCCGCCATCGGATTGCGGGGCGACGACGAACCGGTCGCCGGGACGCGACCGGGTCCAGCCGGTCGCGATGGCCGCGGAGGCTTCCAGGGCCGACATGCTGTCGGCGTAGCAGTCCGGGGCCACCAGGACCTGCATAGCGGGCAGTTGGAGGCGGCCGGGGGCCAGGCCAGGACCATCATCAGCCGAGGCCATCGACCCGTCGTCCATCAAAGGCTGCCGTTCATCACGTGTAAGAGTAGGGCCAAGAGCGGTACTAACGCAGGTCTAATAGCAAGGCATTCCAGGCGAATTCCGGCGCGCGTCGCCCGCGAAGTAACCTGGCCCCTGTGAAGCTGTTGGGCCGTAAGAAGGGCCAGGACACCGACCTCGACGAGAACGCCGCCACCCCGGACGGCTCCGGCGTTGCTGGCGCCTCGGGCGACGCGACCCGCGAGGCACAGCGCACGGGACCCAAGGGACGCCCCACGCCCAAGCGCAACGAGGCCCGCCGCAACGCCAGGAAGGGGCCGGTCGCGCCCGCGCCGATGACCGCCTCCGAGGCGCGGGCCCGGCGCAAATCGCTGGCCGGCCCCAAGCTCAACCGCGAGGAGCGCCGGGCGAACAAGGCCGCCGGCCGCGCCGGCATGTCGGAACGCCGGGAGAAGATGATGGCCGGCGAAGAGGGCTACCTGTTGCCGCGCGACCAGGGTCCCATCCGCCGCTACGTCCGCGACGTGGTCGACTCCCGACGCAACCTGCTGGGCCTGTTCATGCCGTCGACCCTGTTCTTGATGTTCGCCATGTTCGGCGTCCCGCAGCTGCAGCTGTGGGTGTCGCCGGCCATGCTGGTGCTGATGGCCGTGATGAGCGTCGACGGCCTGATCCTGGGCCGCAAGGTCAGCAGGCTGGTCGATGCCAAGTTCCCGAGCAATACCGAAAGCCGTTGGAAGCTCGGCCTTTACGCTGCAGGACGGGCGTCTCAGATGCGCCGGTTGCGGGCGCCGCGGCCCCAGGTCAAGCACGGCGCCAGTGTTGATTAAAGCTCGCCAGAAAGCGGGCTGACACCGGTGCGCACCCTGGTGCTCGGCGGGATCAGGTCAGGCAAATCGCAGTGGGCGGAGGAAGCCATCGCCGACGGGTTGCCGCCCGGGCAGGCGGTGCACTATCTGGCGCCCGGGCCGGCCGGCCACGACGACGCGGCCTGGGCGCACCGGATCGCCCAGCATCGCAGCCGCCGGCCGGAGCACTGGTCGACGATCGAAACCGACGACATCGCAACGCAATTGCGCCAGTCGCCGGGCACCCCCACGCTGGTCGACGACCTGGGCACCTGGCTGACCGGCGCGCTGGACCGCACCAATGCCTGGGATGGCGGCTCGGTCGCGGCTCCCGTCGATGACGTGCTGGCCGCCGTCGGCGACTTCGCGTCCCCGCTGGTGCTGGTCAGCCCGGAGGTCGGGCTGACCGTCGTGCCCGCGACCGCCGCCGGACGCCGGTTCGCCGACGAACTGGGCAGCCTCAACCAGCGCCTCGCCCGGTTGTGCGACCGGGTGGTGCTGGTGGTGGCCGGACAAGCGGTGCCGATCAAACCGGCGGGGTCCCGATGAGATTCGCCACCGTCACGCCGCCCGACGCCGGCGCCGCCGCCGCCGCCCGCGCCCGCCAGGACACCCTGACCAAACCCCGGGGCGCGCTGGAATTGCTCAGGCGGGCATTGCCCTTGACACGACGCGACCCATACCGACAAATCCTCGAGGCGGCCC
>NZ_LZKI01000082.1 GCF_001672755.1 Mycobacterium colombiense
TGCCCATCTCGACGATCTCGTTCGGGACCAAGGGCGGCGAGATCGAGATGGACGGGCAGCGCATCGCCGTCCCGGTCTCGACCGACCAGATGAAGATGGTCGCCAAGCTGTCCGGCGGGCAGTCCTACACCGCCACCAGCCTGGGTGAGCTCGAAAAGAGCTACAACGCCATCGAGAACGAGATCGGCTATCGCACCGTGCCGGGGCCGGGCAGCGCCGGCTGGCTGCGCCTCGGCGTGCTGACCGCCCTGATCGCGACGGCGCTGGCGCTGCTGATCAACCGGCGCCTGCCCAGCTGAGCGCTCAGGCGGGCAGCCTGCGGTTCAGCAGCAGACCGGCCAAGACGGCGCCGGCCATGACGAAGGCGCCGAGCAGCATCCAGGCCAGGCTCGCGTCGCCCTTCACGGTTTCGTAGCCGATCTGGCGCTGCAGCGTCGAGTACACGTTCTTCAGCGAGTCCAGGCTGTCGGCGTGGAACGACTGACCATCGGTGATCTCGCAGATCTTCTGCAGGGTCTGGTCGTCGACCGGGACCGGGATGGTGGCGCCCTCGTAGTCGACGGTGCCGTACGGGGTGCCGAACGAGATCGTCGAGATCTGCACGCCCTCGGCCTTGGCGGCGCGGGCCGCGGTGAACGCCCCCTGCGGCGCGTTGGGATTGGAGGGCTTGTTCTCACCGCCGTCGGAGAGCAGCACGATGCGGGCCGGTGGCGGTTTGTCGCCGCCGGCGACGGCCGTGGCGCTGATCGCATGCAGGGCGGTGAAGATCGCCTCGCCGGTGGCGGTGCTGTCGGCGAAATCCAGCTTCTTCAGCGCGTCGATGGTGGCCTGGTGCTGCGGGGTCGGCGGCACCAGCAGATAGGGCGTGCCGGCGAATCCGACCAGCCCGAGGTTGATGCCGGGCGTGAGCTGGCCGGCGAACTGCGTGGCGGCCTGTTCGGCGGCCTTGAGCCGGTTGGGCTCGACGTCGGTCGCCCGCATGGACTGCGACATGTCGATCACCAGCATCACGACCGCGCGGTTGCGCGGGATGCGCATGTCGTGGGTGGGGGTGGCCAGCGCGATGGTCAACAGCGCCAGGCACAGCAGCGACACCGCGATCGGGAGGTGCCGCCACGGCGATTGCGCCACGGGGGTGTCG
>NZ_LZKI01000083.1 GCF_001672755.1 Mycobacterium colombiense
CGGCCAGGAATGCCACCGTCTTGGCCACCTCCTCGGGGCTGACGAGCCGCCCCATGGGATTCGTCGCGCCGAGCTGGTGCATCTCCTGCGGCGTCAACAGCGCGTTCGCCGTGGGATCGGCGACGGTGGCAGGCGAGACGAGATTGGCGGTGATCTGGTGCGGAGCCAGCTCGGCGCGACGAATCCCATGGGGCGGCTCGTCAGCCCCGAGGAGGTGGCCAAGACGGTGGCATTCCTGGCCGGCGTGGATTCCGGCTTCATCACCGGCCACTGCCTGGAGGTCAACGGCGGCCTCGCCATGAATTGACGGCGGATTCTGCTACCGGGAAAGGGGTTCGGCGTGCAGACGATCGATCTCGCTTACGTCGGGCGGGGCATTCACGAGGAACTGGTCGCCCATGTCGCCGATCAGGAGGACTACTACCGGGACGAAGGTGTCCACGTCGCCATCCGCGATGGGGTCGGCTGGAGCCCGCAGCGACTGCGCCACGTCGCGGTGATCGGCCTGGGCCGAACCCTGCTGTCGCGGCTGTACGACGGAATCGGCTGGAAAGCGTTGAGCGTCAACACCGATCGTCCTTTGTTCTGGTTTCTCGGCAACTCCGAGGTGAAGTCCATGGCGGATCTGCGCGGGCGGCGCCTGGCCGTACACGACGCCGACAACCCGCCGGGTACATTCGCCCGAATCGTCCTGCGTAAGCACGGCCTGGACCCCGACCGCGACCTGCACTGCGTGGTGCGGCATCCGGGTGACTACCAGATGGACCTGCGCCGGATGCGTGACGGCTCGATCGATGCGGCCTACGTCGGCAGCACCCTGTCCCCCGAGCAGGTCGCCGCCGAAGAGGGGTTTCACCTGCTGGCCTGGGTCGGCGACCACTTCCAGATTCCCACGGTGGGCGTCGCCGTCGACCCCGTCCACATCCCGCCGGACAGCCCCGCGCTGCGGGCCATGGTGCGGGCCCACCGGCGGGCGCTGCGGCTGCTCGTCGAACAACCCAACCGAGCTGTCGAATACATCAACTGGTTCCTCGACCGGCTCACCGCCGACGAGGCGAAACGGCACTACGAGCGCTACGTCGGCCCGTACTTCACCGCGGACTTTCGGGTGGACCCGCGCGACACGCAGCGGGCGGTCGACGCGGTCGCCGCCGAGCTCGGTGTCGGCCCGATAAACGCCGCTGACTTCTATGAATGCGACCGGGGCGGAGTTTCGCCGGAGAGGACCGATAGCTAGAGCCAGACTGGGTACGCGATAGAAATGCCAGCGAACCGACGAATCTCGCGAGTGCTGGACGAACACCGCTTCCATGCGCTTGCTGCGGCATTGGCGCCCGGGTCCGCACAATCCGCCCTGATGTTTTTGGACCGCGACTTCCGCATCCGCGGCCTGAACGGACCCTACGAGGCGATCTCCCTGCGTGGGCGCGACGAGATGCTCGGCGGCTTCGTCGCCGATGTGTTCCCGGAGAATCCCGACGATCCGCAGGCCAGCGGCCTGGAGCTGCTGGCGGCCTCCGTCGAGTCCGCGCTGGGCCGCAACGGGACCGACGTCATGCCGATCATGCGCTACGACATCACCGACCCGCACGATCCCGACGTCTTCCTGCCGAAATTGTGGACCGCCCGCAACCTGGCGGTGCACGACGGCGACGGGGCCATCGGCGTGTTGCACCAGGTCGCCGAGATCACGTCGCTCGATCAGGCGTTGGCGGCCTTATCGCTTACCAGCGCGGGCGGTCGAGCGTTCGACGGCGCCGAACAACTCCACGTGCTGGCGGCCCTGTCCAGCCAGGCTCGTGCCGGGCCGGACGGTGTGTCGGCGATGGCCCACGAGATTCAACAACTTCAGCGCGCCCTGGAAAGCCGCGACATCATCGGGCAGGCCAAGGGCATGCTGATGGAGCGCTTCGACGTCGATGCCGCGGCCGCCTTCGATCTGCTGGTGAGGTTGTCGCAGACCTCGAACACTCCGCTGGCCGAGCTGGCCCGCAAGCTGATCCAGATCGACCACCCCAGCCGATGACGGTCGGGCCCGAAAAGCCAAGGAGCGGTTAGGCAGCCAGGCCTTCACCGGCAGGGCGGGCGGCGGTCGCCCGCTTCCCGCGCCGCCAGCCACGCACCGCGGCGATCGCGGACTTCAGACCGCGGCGGCGCCCGGTGGCCGGGTCGGTGCCCAGGAAGCCGGGCTCGAGCTCGGCGAACATCCGCTCGCTGCGGGTCTCGGGTGCGTTGTCGGCGTCGTCACGCAGGTACTTGTTCGGCAGCGACAGCTTGGCCAGCGTGCGCCACGTCTTCGCGTACTGGAACAGGAAAGAGCCTGTGGTGTAAGGCAAGTCGTACTTGTCGCAGACTTCGCGCACCCGCACCGAGATCTCGGCGTAGCGATTGCTCGGCAGATCAGGGAACAGGTGGTGTTCGATCTGGTGGCACAGGTTGCCGCTCATGAAGCGCAGCGCCGGGCCGGCCTCGAAATTGGCGCTGCCCAGCATCTGACGCAGGTACCACTGCCCCTTGGACTCGCCGATCATGTCGGTCTTGGTGAATTTCTCTGCGCCGTCAGGGAAATGGCCGCAGAAGATCACCGCGTTGGCCCACACGTTGCGGATGATGTTGGCAGTCGCGTTGGCCTTCAGCGTGGATTTGTACGTGGCGCCGGGCGACAGGGCGGTCAACGCCGGGAAAGCGACATAGTCCTTGAGCACCTGCCGGCCGGCCTTGGCCAGGAACTCATCGGTGCGCTGCCGGGCTTCGTCGTGGGGCATGCGCTTCTTGACAATCTTGCCGAGCTCCACATGCTGCAGGCCCACTCCCCACTCGAACAGCAGCGCGAGCAGGGTGTTGTACACCAGGTTGAAGATGTTGAAGCGCTTCCAGCGCTGGTCGCGGGTGACGCGCAGCAGGCCGTAGCCCACGTCGTCGTCCATCCCGAGGATGTTCGTGTACTTGTGGTGCACGAAGTTGTGGGTGTAGCGCCAGTGCTTGGACGACCCGCTCATGTCCCACTCCCATGTCGAGGAGTGGATCTCGGGGTCGTTCATCCAGTCCCACTGGCCGTGCATGACGTTGTGGCCGATCTCCATGTTCTCGACGATCTTGGCCACGCCCAGGGTCACCGTCCCCGCCCACCAGGCCGAGCGCCGCGAGCTGGCGGCAAGCAGCAGCCGGCCGGTCACCTCCAGCGCGCGCTGGGCCGCGATGGTGCGGCGGATGTAGCGAGCGTCCCGCTCGCCGCGTGAGTCTTCCACGTCCTGGCGGATGGCATCGAGCTCCACGGCCAGGTTTTCGATATCGGCGTCCGTCAGATGGGCGAATACGTCGACGTCTGTGATCGCCATCGTCGTCATCTCCCTGCGGTGGTTTGTTGGGTCTCTAACGTGTTCCAGACCTACGCTATCGTAACCTACGAAGCCGTAGGTTACCTATGAGTAGCCTTTAAATGTCGAGCACGCAATCGCCGGAAGCCGCGGACACGCAGGTCTGCACGCGGGTCCCCGGATCGTGCTCCTGGCCGGTGCGCAGATCACGAACGTGACCCTCCACCAGGCCGACCACGCACGATTGGCAGATCCCCATGCGGCACCCGAAGGGCATCTGCACGCCCGCGCCCTCGCCCGCGTCCATCAGCGAGGTCGCCGCGTCGGCATCGACGGTGCGTCCGCTTCGGGCGAAGGTGACCGTGCCGCCTGCACCGGTGGGTGCGGCCTTGGACACCGCGAACCGCTCGAGGTGCAGATGGTCACCGATACCCGCGGCCGACCATACCCGCTCGGCCTCGGCGAGCATGCCTTCCGGACCGCAGGCCCAGGTCTGGCGTTCGCGCCAGTCCGGCACCTCGTCGTCCAGCACGGAGAGGTCCAGCCGGCCCTGGGTGCGCGTTTCGCGCAGCCGCATCCGATAGCCGGGGTGCTCGGCGGCCAGCGCGGACAGCTCGGCGCGGAACATGACGCCGGCCTGGGTGGGCGCCGAGTGTAGGTGGGTGATGTCGCCGATTTGGTTGCGGCGCACCAGGGTTCGCAGCATCGACATCACCGGCGTGATCCCGGAGCCGGCGGTGAGGAACAGGATCGACGCGGGCGCCGGATCGGGCAGCACGAAATTGCCCTGCGGCGCGGCCAGCCGGACGATGGTGCCCGGCTCGACACCGGCCACCAGGTGCGACGACAGGAACCCCTCCGGCATCGCCTTCACGGTGATGGTCACCGTGCGCGCCGAACCGGAGTCGGAGCGCGAGGCCCCGCCGAACGGGGCCGAGGTGAGCGAATACGACCGCCAGCGCCAGCGACCGTCCATCAGCAGTCCGATGCCGATGTACTGGCCCGGCCGGTAGTCGAAGTTGAAGCCCCAGCCCGGCTTGATGACCAGCGTCGCGGAATCTTCCGTCTCGCGGCGCACCTGCAGGATGCGGCCCCGCAGTTCGCGTGCCGACCACAGCGGGTTGGCCAGATGCAGATAGTCATCGGGCAACAGCGGCGTCGTGATGCGCGCGGCGAGCTTGCGCAGCGCATGCCAGCCAGGGTGCCGGTCTGCGCCGGCGACAACTGGTCGCGTGGTATCGACGACGTTGCCCGTGATCGATGGGTTACGTCTGCCCAGGGGAAGCTCCTGCTCACGATGCGGCGTTTTGCTTGCGCTCACATTGTGATCGATTCTGTGCGCTTCACGAAACCTACGGTACCGTAACCTACGGTGTCGTAGCTAGCGCTGCCGGCTGATTTGCCTCACATTCGGCGTCACATCAGCTCCAGCAGGAACGGCAGCTCCTGGTTGGCGTACCAGGCCAGATCGTGGTCCTGCGCATCGCCGACGATCAGGTCGGCGTCCTCATCGCCCAGGTCGGCGGCGTCGACCGCCTCGATGGCCCTTGCGACCGCCGGTTCGGCCCCGGCGTTGTCGACGTAGGCGGCGATCACGTCGCCGATCGGCACCGGTCCGGACAGTCTGACCACGGCGTCGTCGAGGTCGGGACGGTACGTGACGTGCTCGACCTCGGCGGCCAGCACCGCGCGGCGGGGCGGCGGGGGCTCGGACGATTCGCCGCCCCCTTCCGCTTCCGACCCCGCCAGCAGCCGCAGTGACGCCAGCGCGGCCTCGCGCAACGCCACGTCGGCGAGCTCGTCGTCGTCGCCCTCGGCGTACGCCTCGCGCAGCCTCGGCGTCAGCGCGAACGCGGTGCCGCTGACCGGCCACACCGACCCGTCGGCGACGAGCTGCGCCAACATGGGCAGCGTGGCGGGGATATAGACGACCGTCATGGGGGTCAGATCAGCGTGGCCGCGTAGTCGTCGACGTACGTCGACAGCTCGCGCGACGGGCGCTGGTAGTTACCGCTGACGACGGGACGCTCCGGCAGCTTGACCTTGGGCGTCTCGACGTCGTGGTAAGGGACGGTGGACAACAAATGGGCCATCATGTTCAGTCGCGCGTGTTTCTTGATGTCGGATTCCACGATGTACCAAGGGCTCACCGGGGTGTTGGTGTGGACCATCATCTCGTCCTTGGCACGCGAATAATCATCCCACCGATATAGCGATTCCATGTCCATCGGGGACAGTTTCCATTGCCGCACAGGGTCATTCAGTCGGGCCTTGAACCGGCGCAGCTGTTCGGCCTCGGAAACCGAGAACCAATACTTGCGCAACAATATCCCGTCGTCGATCAGCATCTGTTCGAAGATCGGCGTTTGGCGCAAGAACAACGCATGCTCTTGGGGTGTACAAAATCCCATCACCTGCTCCACACCGGCCCGGTTGTACCACGACCGATCGAACAGCACGATCTCCCCTTTGGTGGGGAGGTGGGCGATGTAGCGCTGGTAATACCACTGGCCGCGCTGCCGGTCGGTCGGCGCGGGCAGCGCGGCGATGCGGGTGACGCGCGGGTTCAGGTATTCGGTGATCCGCTTGATGGTGCCGCCCTTGCCCGCCCCGTCACGGCCTTCGAAGATGACCACAAGGCGTTGTTCGGCATGCCGCAACCATTCCTGCAGTTTCACCAATTCCGTTTGCAGCCGGAACAATTCGGCTTCGTAGACCTCGTCGGAGATCTTGGGCACGGCCGACCGCGCGGACTTCTTCTTGGTCGGCCCGCCGTTGCTTTTCGCGGTGCTCACAACAACGAATAATAGCCCCACGCAGGCGTTTTCACCGCCGACTAGGACCGGGACGCCTCCAGGAGTTCGTCGAGCGCCTGGTTCAGCAGTCCGGGCAGCAGTTCGACATCGCTCATGGCTTCGCGGTCGGCGTTGATTCCGTAGTACAGCTCGCCGTTGTACGACGTCACGCCGATGGCCAGCGCCTGATTGTGCAGCAACGGCGGCACCGCGTAGGTCTCCAGCAATTTGGTGCCGGCGATGTACATCTGCGACTGGGCGCCGGGGGCGTTGGTGATGAGCAGGTTGAAGGTGCGCTTGGAGAAACTCGGGAAACTGGTCGCCACCCGGATGCCCATGGCGTGCAGCGTCGGCGGGGCAAAACCCGAGAGCGTGACGATGGTCCTGGCGTCCACCAATTGGGCGGCCGTCGGGTTCGATTCGGTGGCGTGCGCGATCTGCGACAGCCGCACCACGGCGTTGGGCTCCCCCACGGGCAGGTCGACGAGGAACGGCATCACCTGGCTGATCGCCTGACCCGGCCCGCTCGTGTCGAGGCCACCGTCGTCGTATACCGACAACGGCGCCATCGCCCGCACCGTGGCGGTGGGCGAGACCGCCACACCCCGTGACATCAGCCAGTTACCCAGCGCGCCCGCGATGACCGCGAGCACCACGTCATTGACGTCGCAGTCGTACCGCGCACGCACGGTGCGGTAATCCTCGAGACTGCCCCGCGCGACCGTGAAGCGCCGGTGCCGCGACACGGTGGCGTTGAGCGGGCTGCTCGGGGCGGTGCCCCGAGCCACGGTGCGGACCAGGTCGACGGCCCGGCGTCCGGCGTCGAGCAGCTCGCCGTAGTTGGTCAACAGGCCACCGACCATCGAGCTGACGGCCTGCAGCTGGGCGCCGGGGCCGGTGACCCATTCACTGATCGCGCCCAACACCAGCCGGGTGTTGCCGGGGTCGCGCTCGGGGATCCAGATGTCCTCGGGGAACGGTGGCGGGCGTTTCGTCCGGTCGGCGATGACGTGGTTGATCTCCAGCGCCGACATGCCGTTGATCAGCGCCTGATGCGACTTGGTGTAGAGCGCGACCCGGTTCTTGGACAGGCCTTCGACCAGGTACATCTCCCAGAGCGGGCGGGACTTGTCCAGCGGCCGCGCGGCCAGCCGCGCGATCAGCTCGTGCAGCTGCTCGTCGCTGCCCGGGGAGGGCAACGCCGAGCGCCGCACGTGATAGGTGATGTCGAAGTCGTTGTCGTCGAGCCACACCGGCCGGGCCGTGCCGACCCGCACTTCCCGCACCTTCTGCCGGTAGCGCGGTATCTGCGGCAGCCGCTGCTCGACGGTGGCCAGCAGCGTCTCGTAGCTCAGGCCGGCACGGGGGCGACGCAGGATCGACAGCGATCCGACGTACATCGGGGTCGCGGTGTTCTCCATGCGATAGAACGACGCGTCCGGCGGGGACAAGCGACTCACCATGCGGCGCTGTCCTCCTGGTCAGTTCGTCGCCCGTGCGCCCGGGGCCCGGGGCCCGTGAGCCCGATGTTCCGCCCACGGTAACCGTGCGGCCGTGCACCGGTCAGCGTGGGTACGCGTGCGGTCGAGTTGTGCCATGATGACCACTGACTAACCACCGTCTGCCCCTCTCCAGCAGGCTCGAAGGTCCGGCCGAAGAGTTGGAGAGTGCGCGTTGAACACTAGTCCCGTTGCGAATCCACCTGACGCTTTCACCGTCATACCAGTCGTCGACTACGAGCCGCCGACGCAGGATCTGCCCGACACCGTCGCGCAGTGCCGGCAATCCCCGCGTCCCGCGCTGCGCCGCCGCAGCGGCCACGCGCCGCCGCGCTCCTACACCGGGCAGCCCAGCAGGGCGCCGGCACCGGATCCCGGCGCGGCCATGTCGCCGCGGCTGCGTCAGGCGGCCGTCTTCGCCGACGCGGCGCTGCGCCGGGTGCTGGAAGTCATCGACCGCCGCCGGCCCGCGGCGCAGTTGAACCCGCTGCTGGCGCCCAGCCTGGTGGATTCGGTTGCCGCGGTTGGCCGTTCGGCCGCGGGCCGTAACCGGGGCGCCGCGGTGTTGCGCCGCATGCGGCTACAGGCGGCCGGTCACCGCGACCCGGACTCGGCGGCCGAGGTCTTCGGTTCCTACAGCCGCGGGAACCGGATCCACGCCATCGCCTGCCGGGTGGAGCAGGTCAGCGCCGCGGGCGGAACGCGGTGGATGGTGGTCGCGCTGCACATCGGGTGACGGCGGCCGCCGTCAGACCGCCGGCGCGGCGCCGGCCGCCCGCGGACCGCCCGTGTAGCGGGTCAGGATGGGCCCCACAATCGCCATGATGAAAACGTAGGACGTCGCCAACGCCGCGACCGCGGGCAGCGACTTGCCGGCCAATCCGATGATGATCAACGAGAATTCGCCGCGCGCGATCAGCGCGGTGCCCGCGCGCAACTGCCCGCGCCGCGCCACCCCGTCATGCCGCGCGGCGAAGATGCCGGTGGCCACCTTGGTCGCCGCGGTCACCGCGGCCAGGATCAGCGCCGCCGGAAGCATCGGGACCAACTCGTGTGGGTCCACCGAGTAGCCGATCGCCAGGAAGAAGATGGCGGCGAACAGGTCGCGCAGCGGGCTCAGCACCTGACGGGCCCGCTCGGCCGTCTCGCCGGTCAGGGTGAGGCCCACCAGGAACGCACCGACCGCGGCCGAGGCGTGCAGAGACTCCGCCATCGCCGCCACGATCAAAGTGATGCCCAGCACCCGCAGCATCAGCTGTTCGGAGTCGGGGTGTTGCACGAGCCGCTCCACGTGGTGACCCCACCGGTAGGACGCGGCGAACGCAGCCACCAGAGCGCCCACCGCCACGACCATGCCGCCGACAGCGTGCAGCCATCCGCCGCCCGAGGCCAGGACCGCGAAGAGCGGCAGATAGGCGGCCATCGCGAAGTCTTCGAGCACCAGCACCGAGAGCACCGACGGCGTCTCCCGGTTGCCGAGCCGCTGCAGGTCCTCCAGCAGCCGTGCGACGACGCCCGAGGAGGAGATGTAGGTGACGCCGGCCAGACACAGGATGGCCACGCCGTCCAATCCCAGTAGCCAGCCGGCGATCGCGCCGGGCGCGGCGTTGAGCACGATGTCGACGGCCGCCGACGGCAGGTGGTGGCGCATGCTGCTGGAGAATTCGGCCACCGAGAACTCGCAGCCCAGGGTCAGCAGCAGCAACACGACGCCGATGGGCGCGCTGGTGGTGATGAACTGGCCACCGGCGGCCATCGGCAGGATGCCGCCGTTGCCCAGCGCCAGGCCCGCCAGCAGGTACACGGGGATGGGCGACAACGCGAATCGCCTTGCGGCGGCGCCCAATACGGCCAGAGTGGCCAGGAGGGCGCCGAGTTGCAGAAGCAGCGTCCCCGAAATCTGCACCGGCTCAGCCTTTGTCGATAATCTTCTCGACGCCCGCGATGCCGTCTTCGGTGCCGATCACGATCAGAACGTCTTGGACGTGCAGCATCTCGGCGGGTCCGGGTGAGGCGAGCACTTCCTCGTTGCGCACGATCGCCACGATGGACGCGCCGGTGCGGGTGCGCGCCCGGGTGTCTCCGAGCGGGTGATCCACGAACGGGCTGCCGGCCAGGATGTGCACCTGGCCCGTCTCGAGTCCGGGGATCTCGCGGGCCAGCTCGGTGAATCGCTGGGCGATCCGCGGCGCCCCCAGGATCTGGGCCACGGCCTCGGCCTCCTGGTCGCTGAGGTGCAGCAGCGGCCGGGCCTCGTCGGGATCTTCGCGGGCGTACACGACGACGTCGAAATCGCCGCTGCGCCGCGCGATGATGCCGATGCGATCGCCCCTCTGATCGGTGAATTCGTAGCGGAGACCGACCCCGGGGAGCAACACCTCCTTGACATCCATACCGTCAATCCTGACAGGTTGCCCGGCGCTACCGTAAGCGGATGGAGGGAAACACGGTCAGCGTCGAGCGTGTCATCAAGGCGGCGGCCGCAACGCTGGAGCGGATCGCCGCGCTGCTCTAAACCTAATGCAGCTCCGCCGGTTGGCCTGGGCCTCGACGTGGGCGGCGTCCTAGCGGCAGCAACCTCGGTACCTCGCGGCGGTAGTTGAGATAGTCATCGCCCAGCGCCTCCACCAGGTCGTGCTCCTCGATCCGGGTGGCGACCAGGATGTAACCCGTCATGGCGATGGAGAACAGCAGATGCCCGGCCGTCATGGTGGGTGCCGCCCAGAAGGCGATGAGGAAACCGAGCATGAGCGGGTGGCGCACCAGCCGGTAGAACATCCGAATGTGAAAAGCTATGTGCGTGTAGGGCTTTCCACGCCACGCCAGATACACCTGCCGTAGCCCGAACAGGTCGAAGTGGTTGATCATGAACGTCGACGCCAGGGCTATCACCCAGCCGAGCCAGAACAGCGTCCACAACACCAGGCGCCCGGCCGGTAATTCCACCTCCCAGATGACGGCCGGCATCGTTCGCCATTGCCAATAGAGCAGCACCAGCACGGCGTTGGACAGCATCACGTAGGTGCTGCGCTCTATCGACGGCGGGACCGCCCGCGTCCACCACGCCTTGAATCCGGGGCGCGCCATGACGCTGTGCTGCAGGCCGAACAGACCGAGCAGCACCATGTTGACCAACACCGCCTGGCCGATGGGCGCCGACAGCCCGCGGTCGACCGTCCGCGGCACCCAGAAGTTGCCGACGAACGCGACGAGGTACAGAAATACGGCAAGAAAGAGCAGATAAGCGGCCGCGCCGTAGCCGACCGTCAGGTAACGCTTCATTTGCTGATTGTGCGCCTCATCGGCGCGCGCGCATATAGGTCATTTGCCCCAATTTCGGTCGGCGTGGCCTGGGCGTCGCTGACCGACAGATCATTTGAGGCAAACGCCTCATGTGGCGGCGCAAGCGGTGGGCCGATGATCGCCGGTGAAAGGCCTACTTCGAGCAAGCACGGAGATGATCATGAGCGAATTGACATGCAACGCCCCGGCCACCGAGCCGCTGGTCGCCCACCCGGCGCAGGTGCCCGGCGGCGCACGGATCGACGCGATCGATGTCGGCCGGCGCGTCAGCGGCCGGCAACTCCTGCACAACATGTCGCTCTCGGTGGAGCCCGGCGAATTGGTCGCCATCGCCGGCGGTAGCGGAGCCGGCAAAACCACGCTGCTGGAGGTCCTCGCGGGACTGCAACCGCCGTCTGCGGGCGAGGTCCGGTACGACGGCGTCGTCCCCCGCACCCGCGCCGGCGCGACGGTCGGCTACGTGCCCCAGGATGACATCATCCACCTCGAGATGCCCCTGCGCCGCACGCTGCGCTATGCGGCGCTGCTACGCCTCCCCGCGGGCACATCCGCGGCCGAAGCGGAGCGGGTCGTCGACGAGACCCTGCAGAGCCTTGACCTGGCCGACCGGGCCGACGTGCCGGTGCGTGCGCTGTCCGGCGGCCAGCGCAAGCGGGCCAGCATTGCCGTGGAGTTGCTGACCCGGCCACGCCTCTTCTTCCTCGACGAACCGACCTCCGGGCTGGACCCCTCGACCGCCGCCGACGTGATGCGCGTGCTGCGCCGACTCAGCCAACGCGGTGTCACCGTCGTCCTCACCACGCACGAGCCGGCCGGCATCGCCCAGTGCGACCGGGTGGTCTTCTTGGCCCGCGACGGGCATCTGGCTTTCACCGGCAGCCCCGCCGCGGCCCGGCGCTACTTCGTCGTGGAACACCTCACCGAAATCTACGAGCGGCTGGCTCAAGAGCGCACGCCGCGGATCTGGGCGCAGCGGTTCGCGGACATCCGCGAGAAGTCAACGGCGCGGCCCGAATTCGCCCGGAAGGCTGCTTCGGCCTCGCCGTCCGGCGTCAATCACACGGGCATGACCCGGCAATGGTGGCTCCTCACTCGGCGCAACGTCGACGTTCTCTTTCGCAATCGGCTGACCCTGGCGATCCTGCTCGGCTCGCCGGTGCTGGTGACGGCGATGATGGCGACGTTGTTCAAGCGGGGCGCGTTCGATCCGGGTGACGCCGCGGGCGTCGGCCCGGCCCAGATCGTGTTCTGGATCGCCTTCGACGGCTTCTTCTTCGGTCTCACGTACGGCCTGCTGCAGATCGTCGGCGAGATGGCCGTTTTCCGGCGCGAACGCCTGGCCGGGCTCAGCGTGGGCGCTTACGTGGCCTCGAAGGTGACTGCGCTGCTTCCGGTTCTGGCGGGAGTGAGCGCGGTGCTGCTCGTGGTGTTGCGCGTGCTCGGTCGACTCCCCGCGCTCGGATGGCACGTCTACGCCTTACTGTTCGCGACGATTGTGATCGAAGCGATCTCGGCGCTGGCGCTGGGGCTTTTCGCGTCGGCCGCGGTCTCGAACGCCGCGCAGGCGGCCCTCGCCCTGCCGATGCTGTGCTTCCCGCAGGTCCTGTTCGGTGGCGCCATCGTGCCCGTCGACCAGATGGCCACGCCCGGACGCCTGATGAGCCTGGTGCTGTCCAACCGCCACGCGTTCGACGCGTTGGGTCGCGACCTGCAGCTCGACCGCTACAGCGCAACGCTGCCGGCCATGTCCGCCTACCGGGAGACCTTCCAGGGGGGCAACGTCGTGAGTCTCATCGCACTCGCCTCACTCGCCGTCGCCGTCACGCTGGCCACCGTCTGGCTGCTGGACCGGCGATCCCGGCCCGGCGCCGCCAAGCGGTGACGGCCACCCCGGGACCCGCGATCCCTCACCGGGATCGCGACCCCGGGCCGCCGGTCAGGCCGTGCCGGGTCGCGTACAAGCTGGCACCGATCCGGTTCGAGACCCCGATCTTGGCGTAGATGTGTTCGACGTGATTGCGCACCGTCTTCTCGGAGATCCAGAGCGCCGACGCGATCTCCTTGTTGGAAAGCCCTTGTGCGACATGTAGTAACACCTCGGCCTCGCGGGCAGTCAAACCCGCCGGCCTGGCGGCTCTGCGCGACGGCCGGTGGCCCGCGGCCTCCAGCACGGCTTCGACCGCGGCGCCGTCCAGGCGGCCCCGGACCGCTTCGTCTCGCAGTTTCGTCGCCGCGGCGTCCCCGTCACACGCCTCACGATAAGGTCGCGGTTCCATCGAGGAGCAATAGCTTTCGGCAGCAGCCAGCACGCGGTCACGAACCGACAGGTCGTCACCGCGCAAACCGTTGGGATAGCCCGAGCCGTCCAGTCGCTCGTGATGGTTCACCGCGGCCTCGCGGACGGCCTTCAGTCCACCGACCCGGGCCAAAATCCTGCCCGTCAAATAGGGATGCAAATGCACGCGCTCACGTTCGACATGGGTCAGTTCGCCCGGCTTCTCCCACACCCGGTTCGACACACCGATGCGACCGAGATCGTGAACGTAGCCCGCGCGACGCAGGATGTCGATTTCGTCTTGCGGCAACCCGGCGCATTTCCCGGCGCTGTCCGCAAGCTGCGCCACGGCGCGCGAATGACCAAGAGTGAACGGGCATTTCAGATCCGCGAAGTCACCCATCGCGCACAGCAGCCGGTCCAGCGCGGGACCGCTCAGCGCTTCGCCCGGATCTGGGGCCAAGGCGGCAGCCGTCGACCACACGTCTTCGTTCTCGCGCAGCAGGCCATCGGCGGCCGCGGTGAACACCGCGACGATATCCGGGTCGAACTGTTTTCCGCTGCGGCGGCGAATTTCCGCGACCGCGGCACTCGCGCCGTACGCGCGATGATGCACGTCGGCGATGTCAGAGATCTGCGCCACCCGCATCGCCACGGGTATCTGGTCTCCGCCGGCCCCGGCCGGAAGACCACTGCCATCCCATCGTTCGTACGCATACGGCAGGGCTTTACTTACATCGGCGCCCAGCCCTATCTCCTCGGCGAGCAACGCAGCCGACAGGCAATGAGAGTGCACCAACGCGCCGAGATTCCCGCGTGCGTCCCAGAACACCTTGGCCGCCAACTGGGCTCGTTTCGGCAACGTCGTCCCACGGCCGAGATTGCTCATGAGAAATCGACGGTATGGCGCGCCGGACCAGTCGATGTAGTGGCTGTCATGTCGCACCGCGATGTCGTCGCCGAACCACTGCGCATACTCGTGCGAGTCGGCGTGACAGCCGATCCACATCACCAGGGCCGTGTAGAAAACGGTCCCGCACTCGCGCTCGTCGAGTCCCAGTCGCGTCGCCAATCTCGAGCCCATCGCCGCCGACCGCAGCATGTGATCCATCGGCTGCCCGAGGCCGAGGTCGATCGCCAGAGATAGCGCCGCCAGGACGTCAGTCCGCGACACGGCTCCGTCGAAGGGCATGGAACTCGTCCCTTTCTCGGCCCCTCATCGGCGCGGCGTCTGTATAGCCACACAAAGCCGATGCCTGATAAGCCTAGGGCATGGGCGTTACCAGCGGCTTGCTGTCGGCGAGTGCGAAGTCAGGCGCACGCTCGGTGCCTAGGGTGCGGCATGCCGCACCGTCGAGTGGAGGTGAGGCGGTTAGCGCCGCTTGACCGACTTGGGTGGCTTGGCCCCGCGGCCCTGCTGCCGCGCCGCGGCGCGCCGCTCGCGCCGGCTGGCACCCCCGGGCACCCCGGCCGGCGCTTTGCCGTCGCCGCCGTTGCGCTGCACCGCCGCCGTGCCGTCCTCGGACGGGCCGGAGTACGTCATGGCCGGCGCCTCGTTGTCAATTCCCTTGGCGCGCAACTGGGTTGGAGCGTCTTCACGCACGGCCGTCGCGGTGCTGCCCTGCTGTGCGGCCGCGGCGGTGGCGAACTCCTCCAGCCCCTCCGGCGCTTCGACCGGCGCGACCTGCGGGCTGGGCACCGCCTCCACGGTGACGTTGAACAGGAACCCGACCGACTCCTCCTTCATGCCGTCGAGCATCGCCGTGAACATGTCGTAGCCCTCGCGCTGGTACTCCACCAGCGGATCGCGCTGCGCCATCGCGCGCAGCCCGATGCCCTCCTTCAGGTAGTCCATCTCGTAGAGGTGCTCGCGCCATTTGCGATCGATGACGTTGAGCAGCACGTTGCGCTCCAGCTGACGCATCGCGCCCTCGCCGGCGATCTCCTCGAGCTCGGCTTCCCTTGTGGCATACGCATTTTCGGCGTCTTTGAGCAGCTCCTCGAGCAGTTCCTCACGGGTCAGGTCGTCGCGGTCGGAGTCCGCATCGTGGTGGGTCAGCGTCGCATGGTCGATGCCGACCGGGTACAGCGTCTTCAGCGCCGTCCACAGGGCTTCGAGATCCCAGTCCTCGGCGTACCCCTCGGCGGTCGCGCCGTTGACGTACGCGGTGACCACGTCGCGGACCATGTCCAGCGCCTGCTCCTTGAGGTTCTCGCCCTCCAGGATGCGGCGGCGCTCGGCGTAGATCACCTTGCGCTGCTGGTTCATCACCTCGTCGTACTTGAGGACGTTCTTGCGGACCTCGAAGTTCTGCTGTTCGACCTGGGTCTGGGCGCTCTTGATCGCCCGGGTGACCATCTTGGCCTCGATCGGCACGTCGTCGGGCAGGTTCAGCCGGTTGAGCATCGCCTCAAGCGCGGCACCGTTGAACCGGCGCATGAGCTCGTCGCCCAGCGACAGGTAGAACCGCGACTCGCCCGGATCACCCTGCCGGCCGGAGCGGCCGCGCAGCTGGTTGTCGATGCGGCGGGACTCGTGCCGCTCGGTGCCCAGCACGTACAACCCGCCGGCCTCGATCACCTCGGCGGCCTCGGCGCTGACCTCCTCCTTGACCTTGGGCAGTTCCTCGTGCCACGCCGCGTCGTACTCGTCGGGCGTCTCGACCGGGTCGAGCCCGCGCTCACGCAGTCGCAGGTCGGTGAGGAAGTCGGCGTTGCCGCCCAGCACGATGTCGGTACCGCGGCCGGCCATGTTGGTGGCCACGGTGATGCCGCCGCGGCGGCCGGCGACGGCGACGATTGTCGCCTCCTGCTCGTGGAACTTCGCGTTCAGCACGTTGTGCGGCACGCGGCGCTTCTGGAACTGCCGCGACAGGTACTCCGAGCGCTCGACGCTGGTGGTACCGATCAGCACCGGCTGGCCCTTCTCGTAGCGCTCGACGACGTCGTCGACCACGGCGATGTACTTGGCTTCCTCGGTCTTGTAGATCAGGTCGGACTGGTCGGCGCGGATCATCGGTTTGTTGGTCGGGATCGGCACCACGCCTAGCTTGTAGATCTCGTGTAGCTCGGCCGCCTCGGTCTGGGCGGTACCGGTCATGCCGGCGAGCTTGTCGTAGAGCCGGAAGTAGTTCTGCAGTGTGATGGTGGCCAGCGTCTGGTTCTCGGCCTTGATCTCCACGTGCTCCTTGGCCTCGATGGCCTGGTGCATGCCCTCGTTGTAGCGGCGGCCGTAGAGCACGCGGCCGGTGAACTCGTCGACGATCAAGACCTCGCCGTCACGAACGATGTAGTCCTTGTCGCGGTTGAACAGCTCCTTGGCCTTCAGCGCGTTGTTGAGGTAGCTGACCAGCGGCGAGTTGGCGGCCTCGTAGAGGTTGTCGATGCCGAGCTGGTCCTCGACGAACTCCACGCCCAGCTCGTGCACGCCGACGGTGCGCTTGCGCAGGTCGACCTCGTAGTGGGTGTCCTTCTCCATCAGCGGCGCCAACCGGGCGAACTCGGTGTACCAGTTCGACGCGCCGTCGGCGGGGCCGGAGATGATCAGCGGGGTGCGGGCCTCGTCGATCAGGATGGAGTCGACCTCGTCGACGATGGCGAAGTTGTGCCCGCGCTGCACCAGATCGTCCAGCGAGTGCGCCATGTTGTCGCGCAGGTAGTCGAACCCGAACTCGTTGTTGGTGCCGTAGGTGATGTCGGCGTTGTAGGCCACCCTGCGCTCGTCGGGGGTCATCTGCGCGAGGATCACGCCGACGTCCAGGCCGAGGAAGCGGTGCACGCGGCCCATCCACTCGCTGTCGCGTTTGGCCAGGTAGTCGTTGACGGTGACGATGTGCACGCCCTTGCCGCCGATGCCGTTGAGGTAGGCCGGCAGCACCGAGGTCAGGGTCTTGCCCTCACCGGTCTTCATCTCGGCGACGTTGCCGAAGTGCAGCGCCGCGCCGCCCATCAGCTGCACGTCGAACGGGCGCTGGTCGAGCACCCGCCAGGCCGCCTCCCGGGCCACCGCGAAGGCCTCGGGCAGCAGGTCGTCGAGGCTTTCGCCGTCGGCGTGCCGCTTCTTGAACTCGTCGGTTTTGGCCCGCAACTCGGCGTCGGTGAGCTTCTCGATCTCATCGGACAAGGTGTTGACGTAGTCAGACACCCGCTTGAGACGCTTGAGCATGCGACCTTCGCCAAGGCGCAGCAACTTCGACAGCACAGCTATGTCCCCTGTTGGTAGGAGTCTTTGATTGAGCGACTCCCATGGTAGGCGACGAGCCCGTGGGTACCGCCGTAGCGGCGATCGCAAGCGCGGCAACGCCGGGCGCAGCGGGTCGCCGCCCGAGGACCCCGCTCAGCGATCGCAAGCGCGGCAACGCCGGGCGCAGCGGGTCGCCGCCCGAGGACCCGCTCGGCGATCGCAAGCGCGGCAACGCCGGGCGCAGCGGGTCGCCGCCCGAGGACCCCGCTCAGGAGAGCCTGATCAGCCCGTAGTCGTACGCGTGCCGTCGGTAGACCACGCAGGGCCGTTCGGTCTGCTTGTCGTGGAACAAGAAGAAGTCGTGTCCGACGAGCTCCATCTCGTAGAGCGCGTCGTCGACCGTCATCGGCGTCGCCGGGTGCTCCTTGGTCCGCACGATCCGTCCGGGCTCGTGATCGGATTCCACGCCGTCGTGCTCGGCCGACGGGGGCTGCGGCGCGGTGCGCAGCGGGGCGGGCGGCGGCACCGCGGTAGCGGCGGCCAGTGACACCGGGGTCTTGTCCCCGTAGTGAACCTTGCGACGGTCCTTGACGCGGCGCAGCCGGTTCTCCAGTTTGTCGACCGCGGACTCGAACGCGGCGTAGAAACTGTTGGCGCAGGCTTCCGCCCGCGTCACCGGGCCACGGCCACGGGCGGTGATCTCCACGCGCTGACAGGATTTGCGCTGACGCCGGTTGGGCGCGTGCTTGAGCTCGACATCGAAAAGATAAATGGAGCGATCGAACCGCTCGAGGCGGGCGAGTTTTTGCGAGACGTACAGACGGTAATGATCGGGGATTTCTACGTTGCGGCCCTTGAACACAACGTCGGCGGTGGTTGTCGGTTGGGCTTGCCCGTCGGTGACGGGCGGTTGGTCCAGAATCTGACCGGAATCCACGGATAGCCTTGACATACGTGACAACTCGTTTCTCTCTTCACGTCACACGCGCCCTGCGTGCCCGGCTGCTTAATGCGCCGACGAGGTGGGAGCGGTTCGAGACTGGCTACCGCCGCAGGCTGCCCGCCGGAGCAAGGTGTCGATTACTCACCCCTTCCCGCGGATGGGTCCCACCTGGAAATTCTGCGACCAGTGAGTCAGACCGATGAGTCGTTCTTCGTTGTTCTCGACGTTAGCTCGTGTTCGCCTGCCGATGCCACTAATTTGGTCGAGCTGTTGCGAGTTCTTCACATGCTCTTGGCTCGTTCACGGGTTGGGCCCAGCTGCCGGCGATCACACCGCGGCGATCGCCAGCACCGAGGCGACCCGGACCCCGGCGGCGTGCAGGATCCGCACCGATTCGCGCGCCGTCGCCCCGGTCGTGACGATGTCGTCGACGACCATGACTTCGGTGCGCGGCGGTGCACCGCGCAGCACCACCCGGCCGGCGACGTTGCGTTCGCGCGCGGCGGTGCCCAGGCCCACCGAGTCGCGCGTCAGTGCCTTGAGCCGCAAGGCCGGCGCGACCGTGATGTCCGGATGCCGCGCCACCGCGGCGCGCGCCAACCGGGCGACAGGGTCACCGCCGCGCCGGCGCGCGGCCGAGCGCCGGGTCGGCGCGGGCACGACGGTCAACGGGGTCGGCACGATCCCCCACCACAACAGCCGGTGGACGCCGATGGCCAGCGCACGCGCCAGCGGGTCGACGAGGTCGGCGCGGCCCTGCTCCTTGAGCGCCAGGATCGCGCGCCGGCGGGCGTTGGCGTAACGGCCGAGCGCGAACACCGGGACCCCCGGGTCGATGCGCGGGTTCACCACATGCGGCTGATCGGCGCCCACCGACAGCTCGACGGCGCACGCGTCGCACCAGCGGGTCGCCGGCGCCCCGCAGCCGCCGCATTCGGCCGGCAGGAACAGGTCGAGCATGGCGTTAGTGTGCTGGTCGGGTGTGACAAGCCTGCGCCCGAGTTCACCGCCGGCTAGCCCGGCAGCACCGGGGCCGCCCCGGGTACCGTCAGGCCCGGCACCTCCGACCAGCCCTGCTGACCGTCGGCCGACGGCGAATACTGCAGCACCCCTTGGGGACCCGCCACGTAGGCCGTCGACGGGTTGGCGACCACCGTCGTCACCGGCATCTGCAAACCGTGCGGCGGCGCATCGGAGTTCACCCCGTCGATGTTCACGTAGGACACCGGGTGGCTGGCGTCGGTGCGGGTCACCACGATGTCGTCACCGGTACGCCACGACAGCGACACCACCGAATTCCCCAACCCGAAACCGAGCCGGCGCGGGAAGGTCAGGGCGTACTGGCCGGCCTGGGTCTGCTCGACGCTGGCGAGAATCACCTGGCCGCCGATCACCATCGCGGCGCGGGTGCTGTCGCGGGACAGCTGCAGGTCGGTGATCGGCCCGGGGAACCGGGTGGCCACCGCCACCGAATCCACCGGAAGGCGCGCGGGTTGCCCGGAGGCCGGCTCCTGGATCGCCCGCAGCACGTTGTTGCCGTCGACCACCACCCAGACCACGTCGTCCAGCGACCAGGTGGGGCGCGACAGGCTGTGCCCGTCGGCGGCCTGCACGGCTTCCTGCCCGAGGTCACCGATCCACAGGGATGCGGCCATGTCCGGGGCGCCGCGGTGCAGCGTCACCACCGACGCCACCTGCCGGCCGGTCCGCGACAGCGCGGCGCCGGTCTGATCGCCCACGCGCCCGAACGCGCCGGGCACCGTGACGGTGTGCTGGCCGTCCAGCGACACCAGCGAGCCGTTCACCAGGGCGTGCAGCCCCGCGCCCGCGCCGTCGGCCGCGCCGGGATCGGTGGCCGCGACGTCGGAGGTGGTCCACCCGTCGCGGAACCGGTCGTCCAGCGGCGCGCCGTCGGCGCTGATGACGTACGGGCCCCGGATGTCGGCCCTGGCCAGGGTCCAAATGATCTGTGCCGCAAGCAGTTGCCTGCTGTGCGGATCGGTGGTGGACAGCTTCTCCAGGTCGACGCGCGCCCCGCCGTAACCGCGCCCGATGCCGCTCTTGCCACCGTCGGCCCGGGTCACCGGCCCGCGCAGCCGCAGCGGCGGGGCGAGCAGATTGCGCACCGTGTGCGCCATCTCGGGGCGCGGCCCGGCGATCAGCTTGGAGATCAGCTCGGTGGCCAGCTGGTCGTGGTCGGGCACCGCGACGTAGCGGGGATCGGGAACCACCGTCTTGCCGGTCGGGTCGGCGAAGTACAGCGTGTTGCGTTTGTAGGTGGACTGAAACTGCTGCCAGTCCAGGAAGACGCCGTTGGGCAGCCGGTCGATGCGCCAGCCGCCCGAGGTCTTGACCAATTCGATCGGCCCGGGGTCGGGCAGCACCCCCTCGGCGGTTTCGAATACCCCCACGTCGGACAGCGAACCCAGGATGTCCGCCCGCATGGTCGCCGAAACCCGTTCGGCCGCCCGGGTTTCGACGAACACCACGTGGTCGATCAGCAGCGCGCTACCGGCGTCATCCCAGGCGTTGGACGCCGACTGGGTGAGGAACTGTCGGGCGGCCAGGTGCCGGTTCGCGGGATCGGATGTGGCCTTGAAGAATTCGCGCAGCAGCACGTCGGGGTCCATGCCCGGGGTCGGCTTGGGCAGGTTCGACGGCGCCGGGCGCTCGACGGTGCCGATGGCCTGCGGCGCCGACGAGCTGGGCACCCCCGCGCAGCCGGCCAGCAGCACGGCCAGCATCAGCAGGCCCAACAACCGCCGCATCACAGGCTTCTTTCGGCGTGTTCGTGTTGGCGCGGACGGTCTTTCGCGTGCTGCGGGCCGGTCGCGGCGGCCTGCGGAATAGGCTTCATGGGCAGCGGGCTGGTGGTGACCTTGTGACCGCGCACCAGCGGCAGTGTCAGCCTGAAGCACGAGCCGTGACCCGGTTCGCCCCACGCCTCCAGCCGGCCCTGGTGCAGTCGCGCGTCCTCGATGCTGATCGCCAGGCCCAGGCCGGTGCCGCCGGAACGGCGCACCCGCGAGGGGTCCGCCCGCCAGAACCGGCTGAACACCAGCTTCTCCTCCCCCGGTCGCAGCCCGACGCCGTAGTCGCGGACGGTCACCGCGACCGTGTCCTCGTCGGCGGCCATCCGGATCTGGACCGGCTTGCGTTCGGCGTGGTCGATCGCGTTGGCGATCAGGTTGCGCAGGATGCGCTCCACCCTGCGGGTGTCGACCTCGGCGATCACCTCCTCGGTCGGCAGGTCCACCAGCAGTTTGATGCCGGCGTCTTCGGCCAGATGGCCCACGTTGCCCAGCGCGCTCTGCACGGTGGTGCGCAGGTCGACCGCCTCGACGGACAGCTCGGCGACACCGGCGTCGTGCCGGGAGATTTCGAGCAGGTCGTTGAGCAGCGACTCGAACCGGTCCAGCTCGTTGACCATCAGCTCGGTGGAGCGCGCCAGCGTGGGATCGAGGTCGGCGCTGTGGTCATAGATCAGGTCGGCCGCCATCCGCACCGTGGTCAACGGGGTGCGCAGTTCGTGGCTCACGTCAGAAGTGAAGCGGCGCTGCAGATTGCCGAACTCCTCCAGCTGGGTGATCTGGCGCGACAGGCTCTCGGCCATGTCGTTGAACGACATGGCCAGCCGCGCCATGTCGTCCTCGCCGCGCACCGGCATGCGTTCGGACAGATGCCCTTCGGCGAACCGTTCGGCGATGCGCGACGCCGAGCGCACCGGCACCACCACCTGCCGCGACACCAGCAGCGCGATCCCGGCCAGCAGCACCAGCAGCACCGCGCCGCCGGTGATCATGGTGCCGCGCACCAGCTGGATGGTGGCCTGCTCGTTCTTCAGCGGGAAGATCAGGTACAGCTCCAGGTTGGCCACCTGAGACGACGCCGGCGTGCCGACGATCAGCGCCGGCCCGGAGAACCCGTCGGTGTGCACGGCGGCGTACTGGTAGGACGCCTGCCCCGCCTTGACGAAGCCGCGCAGCGAAGCGGGCACCTGGTCGACGGGCCCGGCGGTGGTCGCGGCGCGCGGGCCGTCGCCCGGCACCATCAGCACCGCGTCGAAGGCGCCGGCCATCCCCGCGCCCGAGGCCGGGTCGGTCTTGGAGGTCAGCGTGTTGCGCGCCAGTTGCAGGCTGCTGTCCAACGAGCGCGCCTCTTCGCCGTTGACGATCCCGCCGACGGTGGTGCGCGCCCGCTCGATCTGCTCGATGGCGGCCTTGACCTTGACGTCGAGCACGCGATTGGTGACCTGACTGGTCAATACGAAGCCGAGGGCCAGGATGACCGCCAGCGACAGCCCCAGGGTCAGCGCCACCACCCGCAGCTGCAGCGACCGTCGCCAGGCGATTGCCACGGCGCGGCTCACCGCGCCCATGCCACGAGTCATGGGGCCGGAGCGTCCCCAGCGGCTTCGAGTGCGTCGCCGGGAGCCCCAGATCACTGCCGGCGCTCCTCCCTAACGCGACGCCCTACAACGTCGCCGCCGGTCACGGAGGTCCGGCCTTGTAACCCACTCCTCGAACGGTCAACACTACGGTCGGGTTTTCAGGGTCTTTCTCAACCTTGGCGCGCAGACGCTGGACGTGCACGTTCACCAGGCGGGTATCCGCCGGATGACGATAGCCCCACACCTGTTCGAGCAGCACATCACGAGTAAACACCTGCCGCGGTTTACGCGCCAACGCCACCAGCAAGTCGAATTCCAGCGGTGTCAGCGAGATCTGCTCGCCGTTGCGCGTGACCTTGTGGGCCGGCACGTCGATCTCGACGTCGGCGATGGACAGCATCTCGGCGGGCTCATCGTCGTTGCGCCGTAGCCGCGCGCGCACCCGGGCCACCAGCTCCTTCGGCTTGAACGGCTTCATGATGTAGTCGTCGGCACCCGACTCGAGGCCCAGGACCACGTCCACGGTGTCCGTCTTGGCGGTCAGCATCACGATCGGCACGCCGGAGTCGGCGCGCAACACCCGGCACACGTCGATGCCGTTCATGCCGGGCAGCATCAGGTCCAACAACACCAGATCGGGGCGCAGCTCGCGCACCGCAGTCAGGGCCTGGGTGCCGTCACCGATGACCGCAGTGTCGAAACCCTCACCCCGCAACACGATGGTCAACATCTCGGCGAGCGAAGCGTCGTCATCGACGACGAGAATCCTTTGCCTCATGCAGTCCATGGTGTCACCAGATCGGGACAAAATTGGGGCGCCACACGGGCGTTTCTTGGCCCGATGGCCGATTTTGGATGCAAATTCCGTTAATTTCGCTTATTTCTCCGCCGACATGCGTCAGTCCCGTGCCGCCGGGGCGCCCTCGGCGCCGGTCAACACGGCGGCCAGCCGCCCCGGATCGACGTCCGCGTCGACGCTCAGCCACGGACCACCCCAGCCCGCGGCGGCCAGTTCTGCGTAGACCGCGGCGGTGCGTTGCTGCAGCCCGTCGTCGCGTTCGTAGCTGTCGCGCGCGCGACCCGGATCGGCCTCGGCCCGGCTGCGGGCGCGCTGCCCGGCCAGCTCGGCCGGCACCGCGAGCAGCACCTGCCAGTCGGGCGCGGGCAGCCCGAGCCGCCGGTACTCCAGCGCGTGGATCCACTCCACGGCCGGCCCGGTCGCGTCCTGGTGCAGACGTGCGGCCGTATAGGCCGCGTTGGAGGCCACGTAGCGATCCATGATCACCACGTCGTGCTCGCGGCGCAGCGCAGCGATTTCGTCGACCGCCCCGGCCCGGTCCAGCGCGAAGAGCGTCGCCATCGCATAGACCGACGACGCGAGGTCGCCGTGCTCGCCGTGCAGGGCCTCGGCCGCGAGGTCGGCGGTCACCGATCGCCCGTAGCGCGGGAAGGCCAGCATGGCCACCGACTTGCCGTCCGCATGAAAAAGGTTGCGGAGCTTGTCGGTCAGCGTTCGCTTGCCGGCGCCGTCAATGCCCTCGATCGCGATCAGCACGGCGCGAGCCTATCGCCGCCGAGCGCCACGCTGGCGCGACACTCGGCGGCCGGGGGCTCAGTAGCGGTAGTGGTCGGCCTTGTAGGGGCCGTCGACGTCGACGCCGATGTATTCGGCCTGTTCCTTGGTGAGCTTGGTCAGCTCGCCACCGAGGGCCTCGACGTGGATGCGCGCCACCTTCTCGTCCAGGTGCTTGGGCAGCCGGTAGACCTCGTTGTCGTACTCGTCGTTTTTGGTCCACAGCTCGATCTGCGCGATGACCTGGTTGGAGAAGCTGTTGCTCATCACAAACGACGGGTGGCCGGTGGCGTTACCCAGGTTCAGCAGCCGGCCCTCGGACAGCAAGATGATCGACTTACCGGTGTCGCCGAACGTCCACAGGTCGACCTGCGGGCGGATGTTGGTCTTGGTGGCGCCGGACTTCTCCAGCCGGGCCACCTGGATCTCGTTGTCGAAGTGCCCGATGTTGCCCAGGATCGCCTTGTCCTTCATCGCCTTCATGTGCTCAAGGGTGATGATGTCCTTGTTGCCGGTGGTGGTGATGATGATGTCGGCCTCGCCGATCACGTCCTCCACCCGCTTGACGTCGAAGCCCTCCATCAGCGCCTGCAGCGCGTTGATCGGGTCGATCTCGGTGACGGTCACCCGCGCGCCCTGCCCGGCCACCGACTCAGCAGAGCCCTTCCCGACGTCGCCGTAGCCGCAGATCAGCACCTTCTTGCCGCCGATCAGCACATCGGTGCCGCGGTTGATGCCATCGATCAGCGAATGCCGACAACCGTACTTGTTGTCGAACTTGCTCTTGGTGACCGAGTCGTTGACGTTGATCGCCGGGAACGCCAGATCACCGGCCGCCGCGAACTGATAGAGCCGCAGCACGCCGGTGGTGGTCTCCTCCGAGACACCCTTGATCGACGCCGCGATCTTGGTCCACTTGTCCTTGTCGGTCTCGAACCGCTTACGCAGCAGGTTGAGGAACACCCGGTGCTCGGCCGAGTCGTCCTCCTCGTCAGGCGGCACCACCCCGGCCTTCTCATACTGCGCGCCGCGCAGCACCAGCATGGTGGCGTCGCCGCCGTCGTCCAGGATCATGTTGGCCGGCTCGTCGGGCCAGGTCAGCACCTGCTCGGCCGCCCACCAGTACTCCTCGAGCGTCTCGCCCTTCCACGCATACACCGGAACACCCCTGGGCTCCTCCGGGGTGCCGTGCGGGCCGACGACCACCGCGGCCGCGGCATGGTCCTGGGTGGAAAAGATGTTGCAGGACGCCCAGCGGACCTCGGCGCCCAGCGCGACGAGGGTCTCGATCAGCACCGCGGTCTGCACGGTCATATGCAGCGAACCCGAGATCCGCGCCCCCTTGAGCGGCTGCACATCGTGATACTCACGGCGCAACGACATCAAACCCGGCATCTCCTGCTCCGAAAGCTCAATGTCCCGGCGACCATAATCCGCCAACGACAGATCAGCGACCTTGAAATCGATGCCGTTTCGGACGTCTGGGGTCAATGCGTTTTCGGTCGTCGTCATAACGTGTTCTTCCTTTTTCGGCTCGCTCGGATCCAAGCGGTAATTAGCTTAGGTATGTTCTTGCGCCACTGTAGTCGCGGGTGGCCGGGCCTCGCGGGTCAGGGAACGTTGATGACGCCGTGACGCTCCGCGAACGGCGTCATCAGCCGGGCCAGATCGGCCGCCACGTCGTGGTCCGCCTCCGGCGGCATCGACACGTAGCTCAGCGCCAGCCGCACGATGGCCCGCGCCAGCACCCCGGCGTCCTCGTCGCTGGTGGCCACCCAGCTGTGGGTCAGCGCCGTGGTCAGGCGTTCGGAGGCGCGGTTGATGATGGGGGCGCTGTCGGTGGTGATGATCTGCAGCAGGTCCGGCTTGGCCACGCCGGTGAGCAGCGAGATCACCAGCGGGTCGGCCGACAACTCGGTGAACAGGTCGCGGAAGCCCTGCAGGAACGCCTGAAAGATGTTGCCGACGTTGGCTTGCAGCGCGGCGTTGACGGCGTCGACCAGCCGGTCGGCCAGGCGCAGGCCGTATCCCTGCGCCAGGCCCTGCCGGGAACCGAACTCGTTGTAGATCGTCTGCCGGCTGATGCCCGCGGCGCGGGCCACGTCCGACAGGGTGATGGCCGACCAGTCCCGCGTCAGCAGCAGATCCCGCATCGCATCCAGCACCGAGTCGCGCAGCAGGGCGCGCGACGCCTCGGCGTAGGGCATCCGCTTCACAGGCGCGACAATAGCGGCTTTCGCGGCGCTCAGGGCCGTGCCACCTCGACCATCTCGAAGTCGGTCTTGGCCGCACCGCAATCCGGGCAACTCCAGTCCTCGGGGATGTCGTCCCAGCGGGTGCCGGGGGCGATGCCGTCTTCCGGCCAGCCCTTGGCCTCGTCGTACTCGAATCCGCACTGCACGCAGATGAACAGCTTGTAGTCGTCGCTCATCGGTTCACTCCTATCGTTTCGAAATCGGCCTTCTCGAGCACCGCGCAATCGGGGCAGCACCAGTCTTCGGGGATGTCGGCGAAGGGCGTGCCCGGCCGAAACCCTTCCCGCGGTGCGCCTTTCGCTTCGTCGTAGGTGTAGTCGCAGCCGGGGCAGCGGTACGCGCTCATGCCGCACCGGCCTGCGGGGCCCCGTAGCGCGCCAGCAGCTTCTCGCGCAGCCTGGGTTGCATGTTCACCCGGGTGATGTCGCCGTCGTAGTGCGCCAGCACCCGGTGATCCATCACCTTGCGCCACAGCGGCGGGAAGTAGGTGAGCGAGATCATCGACGCGTAGCCGCTCGGCAGGTTGGGCGCGCCCTCCATGCTGCGCAGCGTCTGGTAGCGACGGGTCGGGTTGGCATGGTGGTCGCTGTGCCGCTGCAGGTGGTAGAGGAACAGGTTGGTCACCACGTGGTCGGAGTTCCAGCTGTGCACCGGGGTGCAGCGCTCGTAGCGGCCGCTCGAATTCTTCTGCCGCAGCAGGCCGTAGTGCTCCAGGTAGTTGACCGATTCCAGCAGGCTGAAGCCGAAGACCGCCTGGATGATCACGAAGGGGATCAGCGCAGGGCCGAAGATCGCGATCAGCACCCCCCACAGCACCACCGACATCAGCCAGGCGTTGAGGACGTCGTTGGACGCGTACGTCTTGGGATGCCAGGGGCTGGCGCCCTGCCGGCGGATCCGTTGCGCCTCCAGCCGCAGCGACGAGCGCAGGCTGCCGAACACGCTGCGCGGCAAGAACTCCCAGAAGGTCTCGCCGAAGCGCGCCGACGCGGGGTCTTCCGGGGTGGCGACCCGCACGTGGTGGCCGCGGTTGTGCTCGATGTAGAAGTGCCCGTAGCAGGTCTGCGCCAGGGTGATCTTGGACAGCCAGCGCTCCAGCGAGTCCTTCTTGTGGCCCATTTCGTGGGCGGTGTTGATGCCGACCCCGCCGAGCACGCCGACCGACAGCGCCAGCCCGAGCTTGCCCGCCCAGCTGAGCGGGCCGTCGAAGCCGAGCCAGCTCAGGTGCGAGGCGGTGAACAGGTAGGCGCCGAAGATGACACTGAGGTACTGGAACGGGATGTAGACGTAGGTGCAGTAGCGGTAGTACTTGTCGTTCTCCAGCCGCTCCATGACCTCGTCGGGCGGGTTCTGCCCGTCGGGCCCGAAACGCAGGTCGAGGATCGGCAGCAGGACCCAGAGCAGGATCGGCCCGATCCACAACGGCACCTGCGCGGCGGCGTGCCAGCCCAGCCGGTTCAGGCCCCACATCAGCGGCAGCATCACGAACAACGCCGTCGGGGCGATCAGCCCCATCAGCCATAGGCGACGCTTCTTGTCCCGCCAGGCGAGCGGCTCGGATTCCCGGCTCAGTTGCGGTTCGAATGTGGTCATATGCCAAACCTCCTTGTGAGTCACACCACGTTGAGATTGGACAATACCGAGGTTTGCGTCTTCTGTCTAGACAAAATATGTTGGTTTGTAAAGTTCGTGGTTAGGGCACGGCGCTGTGCGGGTCGGCCTCGAGAGCGTCGCCGTGTTCGGTCTCCCCCTCCCCTCGTCGGCCCTGCACCGAGTGCCAGTAGCCGTAGCCGGCGTAGATCGCCGTGCCGACCACCAGCCACACCCCGAACCGGACCCAGGTGAGCGCGGTGAGGTTGAGCATCAGCCACAGGCACGCGGCGATCGAGGCGATCGGCAGCAGCGGCACCCACGGCGCCTTGAACCCGCGCTCCAAGTCCGGCCGGGTCCGGCGCAGGACGATCACGCCGGCCGAGACCAGGACGAACGCGAACAGGGTTCC
>NZ_LZKI01000084.1 GCF_001672755.1 Mycobacterium colombiense
CCGCCACGTCGGCGAACTGCTGCGGGATCGGGGCCTGCGGCTTGTGCACCACCACCTCGACGGCGTGCACCCGTTCGTCGTCCATCACCTGGTCGGCGATCTGGGCCCCGACGGTTTCGATCAGATTGCGCGCGGGGCCGGCCACCACGTCGGCGGCCAATTGGGCCAGCGCGCCGTAGTCGTAGGTGTCAGCCAGTTCGTCGCTGGCGGCGGCGCCGGCGAGGTCGATCCACACCGTGATGTCGACGACGAAGTCCTGACCGGTGGCGCGCTCGTGGTCGAAAACCCCGTGTTGTCCGCGAACCTTCAATCCGCGCAATTCAATTCGATCAGCCATTGTCTCCAGCCAGTTCCGTGTGTGACCCGTCGGTCCAGGCCGCTACGACCTTGAGGGCATCGACCGTGGCCCGCACATCATGCACACGCACCCCCCAGGCCCCGTGCAGTGCGGCCAGTGCGGACACCACCGCGGTGGCCGTCTCACGTCCGTCGGGCGGTCGCGGTGAACCGTCGGCCCCGGCTAACAACGTACCGAGGAACCGTTTGCGCGATGCACCCAGGAGCACCGGGATGCCGGTGGCCACCAACTGCGGCAGGGCATGCAGCAACGCCCAATTGTGTTGTCCCGTCTTGGCGAATCCCAATCCGGGATCGATCATCAGCTGGCCGGGCTCGACGCCGGCGGACACCGCGGCGTCGACACCGGCCAGCAGCTCGTCGCGCACCTCGGCGACCACGTCGCGGTAATGCGGCGCCGCGTGCGGCCGCTCGGCCGACACCGAACGCCAATGCATCAGCACCCAGGGCACTTTCGCATCGGCCAGCAGCGGCGCCATCGCGGGATCGGCGCGGCCGCCGGACACGTCGTTGACGATCCGCGCTCCGGCGCAGAGCGCCGCCCGCGCAACGGCGGCGTGCATGGTGTCGATGCTTATTGTGATGCCCTGTGCCGCAAGTTCTTTGACGACGGGAACGACCCGGGATGTCTCGACGTGAGGATCGATCCGCGTGGCGCCGGGCCGGGTGGACTCTCCCCCGACGTCGATGATGTCGGCGCCGTCGGCGACCAGGGCCAAACCCTGCGCCACTGCCTTGTCGGGGTCGAGATAGCGGCCGCCGTCGGAGAACGAATCGTCAGTAACGTTCAGAACTCCCATTACCTGCACAGGCGCCAGGCTCACTTACGCAGGATCAGGTCGAGCGCCTCGGCTCGAGAAGCTGCGTTGGTTTTGAACAGGCCGCGCACCGCGGAGGTGGTGGTGACCGCTCCAGGCTTGCGGACGCCGCGCATCGCCATGCACAGGTGCTCGGCCTCGACCACGACGATCACGCCGCGCGGATTGAGCTTTTTCACCAGGGCGTCGGCGATCTGGCTGGTGAGCCGCTCCTGCACCTGGGGCCGCTTGGAATACAGGTCGACCAGTCGCGCGATCTTCGACAGGCCGGTGACCCTGCCGTCGTTGCCGGGGATGTAGCCGACGTGGGCCACGCCGTGGAACGCCACCAGGTGGTGCTCACACGTGGAGTACAGCGGGATTTCCTTGACCAGGACCAGTTCGTCGTGGTCCTCGTCGAACATGGTGTTCAGCACGCTGTCGGGATCGGTGTAGAGCCCGGCGAACATCTCGCGGTAGGCGCGCGCGACGCGCGCGGGAGTTTCCCGCAAACCGTTCCGGTCGGGATCTTCGCCGATCGCGTGCAGCAACTCGCGGACCGCAGCCTCGGCGCGCTCCTGATCGAACACCCGCGTCGTGGGCATCGCGGTATCCGGCAACGCCATCGAATCCTCCGTTTGCTCAGCCGTGAGCCGGCGGGTTGGACCGGCTTACGTCGTCATCCTGCCGGTCGGGCGTGCCGCCCTCCGGGGCGGGTTGGCCGGGCGGCGGATACGGCGGATACGGCGGGTAGGCGGGACGCGCCTGACCGGGGTGACCCGCGGCGCCCTGCTGACCCGGATAACTTTGCTGACCGCCCGGGTGGCCCTGCGGCCCGGGATACCCCTGCGGGCCCGGGTAGCCGCGGGCGGGCTGCTGCCAGTAGGGCTGCTGCTGTCCGGGCTGCGCGGGCGGGTGCCAGTAGGTCGGCTGCTGTTGCTGCGGCGGCCATCCGGGCGCGCGCCAGCCGGCCGGGGCGCCGTAGTCCGGTTGGGTGGGCCCCTGCTGGTCTCCCTGACGATTGCCGCTGCCCTGAGCGCCGTGAGAACCGTTGCCGCCGTTGGCGTTTCGATCGGCCTCTACCCGGGCCGCGGCGGCGGCTTCGCTGGCCCGCGCGATGGCCGCCTTGAAGGCCGGCTCGGGGGTCGGCGGCGGCCAGGGCTCGCCGCGCTCGATGGCCAGCTCGCCGGGTGTCTTGATCGGCGGCTTGTCCGACGGAATGCGGCCGCCGAAGTCGTCGAACATGGTTAGCCTGGGCCGTTTTTCGACTCCGGAGAAGATGGCCTCCAGCTCGGCCCGGTGCAGGGTTTCCTTTTCCAGCAGCTGGCCGGCCAAAGTGTCGAGTATGTCGCGGTATTCGGTGAGGATCTCCCACGCCTCGGTGTGGGCGGCCTCGATCAACTTGCGGATCTCGTCATCGATGTCGCGGGCGACCTCGTGTGAGTAGTCCGCCTGCGTCCCCATGGTGCGGCCCAGGAATGGGTCGCCGTGCTCCGAACCGTATTTGACCGCACCGAGTTTGGAGCTCATCCCGAATTCGGTCACCATCGCGCGAGCGATCTTGGTGGCCTGCTCGATGTCGGAAACCGCGCCGGTCGTCGGCTCGCGGAAGACCAGTTCCTCGGCGGCGCGTCCGCCCATCGCGAACACCAACTGCGCGATCATCTCCGAGCGGGTCCGCAGGCCCTTGTCTTCCTCCGGCACCGCCACCGCGTGGCCGCCGGTACGCCCACGCGCCAGGATCGTCACCTTGTAGATGGGCTCGATGTCGGGCATCGCCCAGGCCGCCAGGGTGTGTCCGCCCTCGTGGTAGGCGGTGATCTTCTTTTCCTGCTCGCTGATGATCCGGCCCTTGCGGCGCGGCCCGCCGATCACCCGGTCCACCGCTTCTTCCAGCGCGGCGCTGGTGATGACGGTGCCGTTTTCGCGGGCGGTCAGCAGCGCGGCCTCGTTGATGACGTTGGCCAGGTCGGCGCCGGTCATGCCGACGGTGCGCTTGGCCAGCCCGGCGAGGTCGGCGTCCGGGCCGATCGGCTTGCCCTTGGAGTGCACCTCCAGCACCGCTTTGCGACCCGCCAGGTCCGGGTTGGACACCGGGATCTGCCGATCGAAGCGGCCGGGGCGCAGCAGCGCCGGGTCCAGGATGTCCGGCCGGTTGGTGGCGGCGATCAGGATGACGCCGGCCCGCGGGTCGAATCCGTCCATCTCGACCAGCAACTGGTTCAGCGTCTGCTCGCGCTCGTCGTGCCCGCCGCCGAGGCCGGCGCCGCGCTGGCGGCCCACGGCGTCGATCTCGTCGACGAAGATGATGCAGGGGTTGTTCTGCTTGGCCTGATCGAACAGGTCGCGGACGCGGGACGCGCCGACGCCGACGAACATCTCGACGAAGTCGGAGCCCGAGATCGTGAAGAACGGGACACCGGCCTCCCCGGCGACCGCGCGGGCCAGCAGCGTCTTACCGGTTCCCGGTGGGCCGTAGAGCAGGACGCCCTTGGGGATCTTGGCGCCCAGCGCCTGATAGCGGCCGGGGTTCTGCAGGAAGTCCTTGATCTCGTAGAGCTCCTCGACCGCCTCGTCGACGCCGGCGACGTCGGCGAACGTGGTCTTGGGCATGTCTTTGGAGAGCTGTTTGGCGCGCGACTTGCCGAAGCCGAAGCCCATCCGGGCGCCACCCTGCATGCGGGAGAACATCACGAACAGACCCACCAGCAGCAGTAGCGGCAGGACGTAGACCAGCAGTTCGCCCAGGATGCTGCCCTGGTTGACGACCGTGCTGACCTTCGCGTTCTTGGCGCTCAGCGCGTTGAACAGGTCGACCGCGTAGCCGCTGGGAAACTTGGTGATGACCTTGTCGGAATTGTCGGTGTCACCGTTGCCCTTCTTCAGGGTCAATCGCAGTTGCTGTTCGCGGTCGTCGATTTGCGCGCTTTTGACGTTGTCGCCGTTGATCTGGGACATCGCCACGGATGTGTCGACGGGCTTATAGCCGCGGGTGTCGTCGCTGAAGTAGAAGAACGACCAACCGAGCAGCACCACGACAGCGATTGCCGTGATGGTGCGAATCACGTTTTTCCGGTTCATCAATCATCGGCCTTAGCGGCCAGGTCCTTCCCCGATATACACGCAGCTGAAAAAGTCCAGGCTACCGCTAGCGGCGATCGCCAGCTCCGGCAGAGCCGGGGCGCAGCGGGTCGCCGCCATCTGCTCCGCGGCGATCGCCAGCTCCGGCAGAGCGCTCGCCACCGTCTCTATCAGTTAACGACCGGCAGTTCCCGGCTAGTCGTAATACCGGGCCTCGATCACGTTTCCGTCCGGATCGGCGAAGTAGTACCCCTGCGGCGCCCACCCGCGGGCGCCAAAGCTCCGGTTCAGCCGCGCGCTGGTGTCCACGCCCTCGGCCTGAAGCCGCCGGTCCAACGCGTCATATTCGGCCTTCGACAGCGCCAGGCAGACGTGATTCACCGGATGGCCGGCGCTGCCTTGGATGCGCGTCAAAGTCTCGGTCGTCGAAATGCCTTCGGTGGGCATCAAGTCGATGATGGAGTCCGCACAAACTCGCACGCTCGGGAACGGCGCGTCGCCGGCTTCGAATTCGGCGAAGCGGACCGGTTCCAGCCCGACGACGCGGGTGTAGAAATCCATCGACGCCCGCGGGTTCGTCGTCCAGAGCACCACGTGGTCCAAGCGCATCGAATCGAGTATTCCCGCCGTACGCCTTTTTGATCGCCGACCCGGCGCGGGCGAGCGAGACGGATTCGGGCCTTCTCAGGCAGCAACCGTTGTGCTTTGGTGAGACGGTGCCCCCAACCGAACGGTTAGTAGAGACCAATGGTGCGCGGCTACGGGTGATCGAAGCGGGCGACCGCGGCGCACCGGTGGTGCTCCTGGCGCACGGCTTTCCCGAACTCGCCTACTCCTGGCGTCACCAGATACCCGTCCTCGCCGACGCCGGTTACCACGTGCTGGCGCCCGATCAGCGCGGCTACGGCGGTTCGGACCGTCCGGACGCCGTCGACGCCTACGACATTCATCAGCTGACCGCCGACCTGGTCGGCCTGCTCGACGACGTCGGCGCGCAGCGCGCCGTGTGGGTCGGGCACGACTGGGGTGCCGCAGTGGTGTGGAACGCGCCGCTGCTGCACCCGGACCGGGTCGCGGCCGTCGCGGCGATGAGCGTGCCGGTGACGCCGCGCCCGCACGTGGCGCCGACGAAGGCCTGGCGCAAAATGTTCGGCGAGAACTTCTTTTACATCCTGTACTTCCAGCAGCCCGGCGTCGCCGACGCCGAATTGAACGCCGATCCCACCCGGGTGATGCGACGCATGATGGGCAGCCTGCGAGCCGACGGCAAGGATGCGCTGGTGCGGATGGCCACCCCCGGTCCGGAAGGCTTCATCGAGCGGCTACCCGAACCCGACGGACTGCCGGACTGGATAAGCCAGGACGAGCTCGACCACTACATCGCCGAGTTCACCCGGACCGGCTTCACCGGCGGCCTGAATTGGTATCGCAACTTCGACCGCAACTGGGAGACCACTCCCGAGCTCGACGGCGTGAAGATATCGGTCCCATGTTTGTTCATCGGCGGTACGGCCGATCCCGTCCTGTCCTTCACCCGCACCGATCGCGCCGCCGACGCGATCTCCGGCCCGTACCGACAGGTGATGATCGACGGCGCCGGGCATTGGCTGCAGCAGGAGCGCCCCGACGAGGTGAATGCGGCCTTACTGGAATTCCTCAACGGATTGGAGCTGCAATGAGCGCGCCCCTGCGCTTCGGTGTCTTTATCACCCCGTTTCACCCCGTCGGCCAATCCCCAACGGTGGCACTGGAATACGACATGGAACGCGTCGTCGCCCTGGATCGGCTCGGATTCGACGAGGCGTGGTTCGGCGAACACCACTCCGGCGGCTACGAGCTGATCGCCTGCCCGGAAGTCTTCATCGCGGCCGCGGCGGAGCGGACCAAGCACATCCGGCTGGGCACCGGCGTGGTGTCGCTGCCCTACCACCATCCGCTGATGGTGGCCGACCGGTGGGTGCTGCTCGATCACCTGACCCGCGGCCGGGTGATGTTCGGTACCGGGCCCGGCGCGCTGCCGTCGGACGCCTACATGATGGGCATCGACCCCATCGAGCAGCGCCGGATGATGCAGGAATCCCTCGAGGCGATCCTGGCGCTGTTCCGCGCCGCACCCACCGAGCGCATCGACCGGCACTCGGATTGGTTCACCCTGCGTGACGCCCAGTTGCACATCCGGCCCTACACCTGGCCTTACCCCGAAATATCCACGGCGGCAATGATTTCGCCGTCGGGACCGCGGCTGGCCGGCGCGCTCGGCACCTCGCTGCTGTCGTTGTCGATGTCGGTGCCCGGCGGTTACGCGGCGCTGGAAACCACCTGGGATGTGGTCCGCGAGCAGGCCGCGAAGGTGGGGCGCGACGAGCCGGACCGGGGCGACTGGCGCGTGCTGAGCATCATGCACATCGCGGACAGCCGCGAGCAGGCCATCGACGACTGCACCTACGGGCTGCAGGATTTCGCGAATTACTTTGGTGCCGCCGGCTTTGTGCCGCTGGCCAACACCGTGGAGGGCGCCCAGACACCGCACGAGTTCGTCGCCGACTATGCGGCCAAGGGTAATTGCTGCATCGGCACGCCCGAGGACGCCATCGCCCATATCGAGGACCTGCTCGACCGCTCGGGCGGCTTCGGCACCCTGCTGATGCTCGGCCACGACTGGGCCTCGCCGCAGGCGACGTACCACAGCTATGACCTGATGGCGCGCAAGGTGATTCCCCACTTCAAACGACAGCTCGAAGCGCCCCGCTCGTCGCACGACTGGGCCAAGGGCAAGCGCGACCAGCTGATCGGCCGGGCCGGCGAGGCCGTCGTCAAAGCCATCACCGAGCACGTCGACGAGCAGAAAGACGCGGTGCACTGATGCGCGCGGCGGTGTTGCGGGACGGCCGCATGGTCTATCGGGACGACGTGCCCGACCCGATACCCGAAGCGGGCCAGGTGCTGGTGGGCGTGCGCGCGTGCGGAATCTGTGGCTCCGACTTGCATTTCGCCGCCCACGGCGCGCAGGTGCTGGCGATGACCGATCGGGTGGCCGGCGGGTCGGGCGCCATGCACGTCGACCTCGACCACGACATCTTCATGGGTCACGAATTCAGCGCCGAGATACTCGAAGCCGGCCCCGGCACGGACACCCATCCGCCGGGCACCCTGGTCACCTCGTTGCCGGTGTTGTTGTCCGCCAAGGGCGCCGAGCCGATCGTCTACAGCAACAGCACGGTCGGCGGCTACGCCGAGCGGATGCTGCTGTCGGCGCCGCTGCTGCTGCCCATCCCCAACGGCCTGGACTTCAAGCACGCCTCCCTCACCGAGCCGATGGCGGTGGGGCTGCACGCGGTCAACAAGTCCAATATCGCGCCCGGCGAGACGGCCCTGGTGCTCGGCTGCGGCCCGATCGGGATTGCTATCATCGCCGCCCTGCGGGCGAAGGGCGTGGAACCCGTTGTGGCAGCAGATTTTTCGCCGAAGCGGCGGGAGCTGGCCACCGCGATGGGAGCCGACCAGACGCTGGATCCGGCGCAGGGCTCACCCTTCGACACCGTCAAGCCCGCGGTGGTGTTCGAGGCGGTCGGCGTGCCCGGCATCATCGACGACGTACTCCTTCGGGCGCGGCCCGGCACCCGCCTGGTGGTCGCCGGCGTGTGCATGCAACCCGACACCGTGCACCCGTTCTTCGCGATCGCCAAGGAGATCAACGTTCAATTCGTACTCGCCTACACGCCCGAGGAGTTCGGCGACTCGCTGCGCGCCCTGGCCGAGGGCGACATCGACGTCGGCCCACTGATCACCGGCGAGGTCGGCCTCGACGCGGTCGGCACGGCGTTCGACGACCTCGCCGACCCCGAGCGGCACTGCAAGATCCTCGTCACGCCCTAGGTTGTCGGTCGACGCGGCTGTAGCCACAGGCTCGGTCTTCGACTCAGCCTCCCGCCGGGGGTTGCGCGATGACGGTTGGCTTGAAACCGTAACGGGGAGTGACGAAATGGGCGCCTGCGCTGCGTCCGGCCCCGCCGGCAGGCATCATCGGCACCCCACCCACCGCATTGGTGGCCCGCTCAACCGCACCCGCACCAGTGGCGGCATTGAGTGCCACGGCGACCGAGGGTGCCGTCGGGGCCGCGCTCGCCCAGGCCGCCGGCACCGATAGGCCACCGACCGAGGCCGCCTTCCCGACGGCTCCGCCAATCGCGGCCATCGATCCCAGGCCGGCGCCCGAAATCGCTGCGGGAGCGACGGATTCCGTGGCCTTGGCGACGCCCTCGGCGGCCGACTTAGCGGCCGGCATCATGCCCTGAGCGATTCCTTGGATGTCTTTGAACGAGGTGGTGAACAGCCGCGTTGGAGAGATCAATCGGATGAACGCGTCGAAAGGTGTGCTGGCATCCAAAGTTTGCGATCCGGTCAGGCCCTCCAGCAGATCACCCAACGGGCCGCCCACCACCAGGCCATCGCCTTCGGGATTCAGGATGATCCCGCCCAGGGAAAGCATGGGATTGGCGGACGACGTGGGATTGTTCGTCGACCCGGCCGGCGCCGACAGCGTCTGGGGCACCTCGTCGAGCGCCTGCGCACTCTCACTTCCACTGGTGCCTGCCGCTCGGGCGACCGCGGCAGCCTGACGGGCGGCGCCGGCCCGGTCGGTAACGGATTCGGCCGGCTCGAACGGCGGCAACGTCGATGCGGCGGCCGACGTGCCGGCGTATGCGTACATCGCGGCAGCGTCTTGGGCCCACATCTCGCCGTAATGCGCCTCGGCAATGGCGATAGCCGGGGTGTTCTGACCAAGGAAGTTCGTCGCCAGCAACTCCATCAGCAACGCCCGGTTCGCCGCTATCACCGGTGGGGGCACCGTTTCGGCGAACGCCGACTCGTAGGCGCCCGCCGCCGCCACCGCTTGCAGGGCGGCCTGTTCCAGCTGCCCGCCCGTGCCGCGCAACCACGTCACTTGCGGAACAGCCGCGGTCAGCATCGCCGATGAGGCCGGCCCCTGCCACGGTCCTTCGGTGAGGCCCGCGATCACCGACCCATAGGCGGATGCTGCCGAATCCAGCTCGGCGGCCAAACCGTCCCAGGCCGCCGCGGCGGCCAGCAGGGGCGCCGAGCCAGGTCCGGAATACATCAGCGCGGAGTTGATCTCCGGCGGCAACTGCGCGAAGTCCAGCATGGTGTCGTTGCCTAACCGACCGCGGCGGTGTTGGCGATCTCCGTGGCGGCGTACGAACCGGCGCCGATGCCAAGCATTGTCGCCAACTGCTCACGGACGACCGCAGCCTGCGCACTGATCTCCTGGAAGAGCTGGCCGTGCCGGCAGAACCGTTGCGCGGTCAAAATCGAGACCGCATCGGCTGCGGCGGGCGCCACGCCGGTCGTGGTGGTTGCCACCGCTGAACTTCCCTCCCGCACGGACGCATTGATTCGATGCAGCTCGCGGGCGGCAGCGCCCAATATTTCCGGCTGCGCCATCAAGAAAGACATGTCGCTCAAAACCCTTCCAAATCAATAGCTCTCGGCGCGAAATGTCGTACCGAGTCGGACGCCTGGACACGTTAGGGCAGGCAGGTCCGGAGATGACAGCCCGAGAGTCGCCAATTCATGACCGAGACGGGAACTGTTCACTTAGCTGGTCGGAAATGCTGCGACATTTGGATCTGGCATGAAAATGATTACGAACCAATATGATTGGAGGACAATATGAACTTATATGAACCGGCCGTAGCGGCAATCTGACTTTGCCGGCTGCTACCGTGAGGTTAATTCCGTTGTCGCGCAAGGTTGTTGGCATCGATGGCTGACCCACCCGGTGGCGTCGGCCGCGCCATCGGCAATGCCGCCGCACATTGCGGCGAAGATCGCTCCCACCGGCGGCGGCCCAGCGGCTAGGGTGCCAGGCATGCCGGTCGCAACCAACGCCTGGAAGTTCACCCGCCGGTCGATCGCCGTGGCCGCGGCCGGCCTGGCGATCGCCACGATCTCGGCATGCGACAAAAACGCGCCGCCGCCCGGGGCCAACCCCCGTCAGGTCACGGTCGTGGGCACCGGTCAGGTGCAGGGCGTCCCGGACACCCTGACCGCCGACGTCGGCATCGAATTCACCGCACCCGACGTCACCACGGCGATGAACCAGACCAACGACCGTCAACAGGCGGTCATCAATGCGCTGACCGGCGCCGGCATCGACCGCAAGGACATCAGCACCACCGAGGTCACGCTGTCGCCGGAATACAACAACCCCGAACCCAGCGGTACCGCCGCCATCACGGCGTATCGCGCCACCAACGCCATTGCGGTCAAGATCCACCCGACGGATGCCGCGTCGCGCCTGCTGGCCCTCATCGTCGGCACGGGCGGTGACGCCACCCGGATCAAGTCCGTCCGCTATTCCATCGCCGATGATTCGCAGCTGGTGAAGGACGCCCGGTCGCGGGCCTTCAACGACGCCAAGAACCGCGCCGATCAGTACGCCCAGCTGTCCGGGCTGCGGCTGGGCCGGGTGCTGTCCATCTCGGAAGCCACCGGTAACACCCCGTCGCCGGCCGGGGCGCCGCGGGCCATGCCCTCGATGGTTCCGCTGGAGCCCGGCCAGCAGACCGTGAACTTCTCGGTGACCGCGGTGTGGGAGCTGGGCTAGCGGCGATCGCAAGCGCGGCGTAGCCGGGCGCAGCGGGTCGCCGCCGTCGGACCAGCGGCGATCGCAAGCGCGGCGTAGCCGGGCGCAGCGGGTCGCCGCAGCTGGGCTGAGCCCGACGAATCGGGGGATCTACTGCTGGTAGACCCTGGGGTCCAGGGTGCCGATGTAGGACAGGTCGCGGTAGCGCTCGTCGTAATCGAGGCCGTAGCCGACGACGAAATCGTTGGGGATGTCGAAACCCACGTAGGCGATGTCGACGTGCGCGCCCTGCGCGTCGGGCTTGCGCAGCAGCGTGCACACCCGCAGCGAACGCGGGTGGCGCGTCTTGAGGTTGCGCAACAGCCAGGACAGCGTCAGGCCGGAGTCGACGACGTCCTCGACGATCAGCACGTCGCGGCCCTCGATATCGCGGTCCAGGTCCTTGAGAATCCGCACCACGCCCGAGGAGGACGTCGACGACCCGTAGGAGCTGACGGCCATGAATTCGAACTGGGTGGGCAGCGGAATCGCGCGGGCCAGGTCGGTGACAAAGATCACAGCGCCTTTGAGCACCGTTATCAGCAGCAGGTCCTGTCCGGTCTCGTTCGCGGCGTCGCGGTAGCTCTCGCCGATTTCGCGGCCGAGTTCGCCGATTCGCGCCTGAATTTGCGCCGACGTCAGCAGGACAGACTTGATATCCCCGGGGTACAGCTCCCCGGGTTGGGCTGGGGTGATCGCCGAGGAGATCTGGGCCACGCCCACAGAGTGCCACGACGGCGGGCGAATAACCAACGGCAGCCCCGGTATTGCGGCTAATGGATCGGTTTGCCGACCGGCTCGCGCCACAGCGTCAGCACGCCGTCGCGGCGGCCCGCGAACAATCGCTCGTCGGGCTGCGACGACCCGACCGCCACTCCGCCCTGCCCGTGCCATCCGGTGACCAGGGCGTCCACCCCACGAATCTGCCTGTCGGTCAGGTTCGTTGCGCCGCCGGCCAACAACCAGGCCCGGATCACCCGGCGCCGCACCGGGCCGGCCAGCGTCGCCAGCGCCTGCACCCCCAGGCCGGAGTCCGCCTTGGCCCCGGGCAACGCCCGGGCCGCTTGCGCGTCGAGCAGCTCGGAGTCCTCGCGCAACGACGTCGCGGTGCGGGCCAGCGCCTCGGCCACGCCACCGCCGAGGACGTCCTCCAGCAGCGGCAGCACCTCGGTGCGCAGCCGGGTTCGGGTGAAGCGGCGGTCGGCGTTGTGCGGATCCTGCCAAGGGGTCAGCCCCAGCTCCGCGCACGCCGCGTGGGTGGCGGCGCGCCG
>NZ_LZKI01000085.1 GCF_001672755.1 Mycobacterium colombiense
GTGGAATTCCGCACCGATGTGTTCGACCCCGACACCATCGAGACACTGACCGCACGATTGGAGCGGGTATTGGTGGCAATGGTTGCTGATCCGGGGCGGCGGGTCGCGTCGGTGGATCTGCTCGATGAGGGTGAGCAGGCCCGGCTCGAGGAGTTCGGTCAGCGCGCGGTGTTGACCCGGCCCGCGCCTGCCGCGGTGTCGATTCCAGAGGCGTTCGCCCAACACGTGACCGGCTGCCCGGAGGCGGTCGCGATCAGCTGCGGTGAGTGTTCGTGGACCTATCGCGAACTCGACCAAGCCGCCAACCGGTTGGCGCATCTGCTGGCCGGCCATGGCGTGGGCCCGCAACAGTGTGTGGCGCTGCTGTTTTCGCGTTCGGCGCAGGCGATCGTGGCGATGCTGGCGGTCCTGAAAACCGGTGCGGCCTACCTGCCGATCGACCCGGCGCTGCCGGCGGCGCGGATCGAGTTCATGATCGCCGATGGCGCGCCGATCACCGCGCTCACCACCGCCGAACTGCGCCCGCGGCTTAACGGGTGCGACGTGGCGGTCATCGAGGTCGACGACCCCGCCATCGCCACCCAACCCAGCACCGCCTTGCCGGGGCCCGATCCCGCCGATATCGCGTACCTGATCTACACCTCGGGCACCACCGGTGTGCCCAAAGAAGTTGCCATCACCCACGACAACGTGACCCGGCTGCTGACATCACTACACACCTGGGCGACACCGGAACAGGTGTGGGCGCAATGGCACTCGCTGGCCTTCGACGCCTCGGTTGAAGAGATTTGGGGTGCGCTACTCCACGGTGGACGCCTGGTGGTGGTGCCCGAGTCGGTGGCCAGCTCAGCGCACGACCTCCACGCCCTGCTACTCGCCGAGCGGGTCAGCGTCTTGAGTCAAACCCCGTCGGCGGTGGCGACGCTGTCGCCGCAGGGACTGGAGTCGATGGCGCTGCTGGTGGCCGGTGAGCCCTGCCCGGCCGAGGTCGTCAACCGGTGGGCGCCGCACCGCAGGATGGTCAACGCCTACGGCCCGACCGAGACCACGATATGTGCATCCAGGACCGCGCCGTTGACCGCGGGGGCCGGCACCCCGCCGATCGGCGCGCCGGTGCCCACCGCGGCGCTGTTCGTGCTCGACGGGTGGTTACACCCGGTACCGATCGGGGTGCTCGGCGAGCTATATGTGGCCGGCGCCGGCGTCGGGCTCGGTTATCTGCGGCGCAGTCCCCTGACGGCCTCGCGGTTTGTGGCCTGCCCCTTCGGGCAGCCCGGAACACGGATGTATCGCACCGGGGATCTGGTGCGCTGGCGCCGCGATGGGCAGCTGCAATATGTCGGGCGCGCCGATCAACAAGTCAACATCCGCGGCTACCGCATCGAACTCGGCGAAATCCAGACCGCCCTGGCCGCACTGGACGGAGTCGAGCACGCCGCGGTGATCACCCGCGAAGACCACCCCGGCGCCAAGCGCCTCATCGGCTACATCACCGGCACCGCAGACCCCACCCAAGCACGCGCCGCCCTGGCCCAACAGCTCCCCGCCTACATGATCCCCGCCGCAGTCGTCGCACTCGAAACGCTGCCCCTCACCCCCACCGGCAAACTCGACACCCACGCCCTGCCGGCACCCGAACACACCACCGGCCAATACCGCGCCCCCAGTGACCCGGTAGAACAAATCCTGGCCCACATTTACGCCCAAGTCCTCGGGCTCGACCGGGTTGGAGTCGACGACTCCTTCTTCGAGCTGGGCGGCGACAGCATTTTGTCGATGCAGGTGGTGGCGCGGGCCCGCGCGGCCGGGGTTCTGTGTCGGCCGCGCGATGTTTACGTCGAGCAGACCGTGGCCGGGCTGGCCCGGGTGGCCGCCGTGGCCGACGGTGAAGCTGACGCGATCGATGAGGGCATTGGGCAGCTGCCAGCCACCCCGATCATGCGTTGGCTCGGAAGCATCGATGGCCCGGTGCAGCAGTTCAACCAGACGATGGTGGTGCAGGCTCCCGCGGGGGTCACCGAGGCCGACGTGGTAGCGGTGTTGCAGGCCTTGGTGGATCGGCATGCGATGCTACGACTTCGCGTCGACGACGACGCCGGGGCGTGGTGGTTGACGGTGCCCGAGGTGGGGTCGGTGGATGCCCGCGAATGCCTCCAATCGGTGGACGAATTGTGCGATGCGGCGTTGGTGGGGGCGCGGTCGCGGTTGAACCCGGCCGCCGGCGTGATGGTGAGCGCGCTGTGGGTGGCTTCGGCGGGCCAGTTGGTGTTGATCATTCATCACCTGGCCATCGACGCGGTGTCGTGGCGGATTTTGTTGGAGGACTTGAACATCGCCTGGGCCCAGCACCGCGGCGGGCAGCCGGTGGTGTTACCGACGACCGGGACGTCGTTTGCCCGGTGGGCGGAGCATCTCACTGAACACGCCCGGACCTCGAAAGTTGTTGCCCAGGCGCAGGTGTGGAAGCAGGTGGCGGCGACCCCTGCCGTGCTGCCCGCGGTGCAGCCGGCGGTGGATACCTATGCAAGCGCCGGGCACCTGTCGGTGTCGCTGGATGATGTTGACACGACCCGCATGCTTTTGACTGAGGTGCCCGCGGCATTTCATGCCGGGATACACGACATTCTGCTGATCTCGCTTGGCTTGGCGGTGGCGGAGTTTTCGAGCAGCGGCGGCGCGCCGATCGGCATCGACGTCGAGGGCCACGGGCGCGCCGAGGAACTGGCCGCCGATGTTGACCTGTCCCGCACCGTGGGGTGGTTCACCACTAAATATCCGGTGTCGTTGGCGATGGGTGGGCTGTCTTGGGTGCAGGTGGTTAGCGGTGAGGCCGCGCTGGGGACGGTGATCAAGGACGCGAAAGAACAGCTTCGCGCCCTTCCCGACGGCCTGAGTTACGGTGTGCTGCGTTACCTGAACAGCGAGGTTGACCTGGACGGGTCTGACCCGCCGATCGGGTTCAACTATTTTGGGCGTCAGGGCACCCCCGGGACTGGTCTGGACGAAGATCTTTGGCAGATCTCCCGGGACGGGTCGTCGGTCACCAGCGCGGCAATGGCGATACCCATGCCGCTGATGCACACCGTTGATGTCAACGCCGTCACCATCGACACCGACGCCGGTCCGCAGCTGCACGCTACCTGGACATGGGCGCCCTCCGCTCTAGATCACGTGCAGGTCAGCCGGCTGAGCCGGCTGTGGTTTGAGGCCCTGTCCGGTATCTGCGCGCATGTGCGAAATGGTGGGGGCGGGCTGACCCCGTCGGATATCGCGCCGGCCCGGCTGGGCCAACACCAGATCGATGAGCTTTACCATCACTATGAGATCGCCGACGTGCTGCCGTTGACTCCCTTGCAGCAGGGTCTGCTGTTTCACGCCAGCACCGTGCAGGGCAAGGGCGACGATGCGTATGCGGCGCAGCTGGCTTTCACCATGACCGGCCCGCTTGACCCGCAGCGGCTGCGCGATGCGGTGCACGCGGTGGTGACCCGGCATCCCAACCTGGTGGCCCGATTCTGCCAGCGGTTCGACGAGCCGGTGCAGATCATCCCGGCCGATCCGGTGGCGGGGTGGCGGTATATCGACCTGGCCGGCGGCCCTAAGCTCGGTGACCTCGATGTCGAGGAGCAGATCGCGCGGGTGTGCGCCGACGAACGTGCCGCGGTCTGCGATCTGGCCGATCAGCCGGCCTTTCGGCTGGCTTTGCTGCGCATCGCGGCGGATCGGCACCGGTTGGTGCTGACCAATCATCACATCGTGCTCGATGGCTGGTCGCTGCCGATCCTGCTGGGCGAGATGTTCGCCGGTTATCGCGGGCAGCGGCTGGGCGCAGCCGGGTCGTATCGCCGGTTTGTGACCTGGTTGGGCGGTCGTGACCTGGAGGCCGCGCGCGCGGCCTGGCGTGAGGTGTTGGCCGGTTTCGACACCCCCACGTTGGTGGGGCCGCCGGGCCGGTTAGAGCAAGGACCGCGAGGCGATGCCGTGTTTCGGGTGCCTGAGCAGATCACGTGGGCGGTTAGCGAGCTGGCGCGCTCGTGTCATACCACCGTCAACACCGTGTTGCAGGGCGCCTTCGCGCAGCTGCTGATGTGGTTGACCGGCCAGCACGATATCGCCTTCGGCACCACGGTCTCGGGGCGGCCCGCCGAGGTGGCCGGTGCGGAATCGATGGTGGGTCTGTTGATCAACACTGTGCCGGTGCGGGCGAACATCACGGCGGCAACCACCACCGCGCAGCTGCTCGACCAGCTGCAAGGCGCCTACAACGACACACTCGAGCACCAGCACCTGGCGCTTGCGGAGATCCACCGCGTCACCGGTCAACAGCAGCTGTTCGACACCGTTTTCGTGTACGAGAACTATCCGTTCGACACCGGCGCGTTGGCGGGGGCCGACGAGTTGGCCATCACCAATGTCACCGGCCGCGTAGCCAACCACTACCCGCTTGTGGTGGAGGCCTCGCCGGGCAGCGAGCTGGGTCTTCGCGTCGGATACGACACCGATGTTTTCGACGCGGCCAGTATCGAGATGCTGATCGAACGGTTGCAGAAGGTGTTGGTGGCGATGACCGCCGACCCCACCCGGCGGCTCTCGTCGGTGGATCTGCTCGATGATTCTGAGTACGCCCGGCTGGATGGGTGGGGCAACCGGGCGGTGTTGACCCGGTCCGCAACCAGCGGTGCATCGATTCCGGTGCTGTTCGCCGCGCAGGTGGCCCGCACCCCGGAGGCGGTGGCGCTGAGCTTCGAAGGCCGCTCCATGACATACCGCGAGCTCGACGAAGCCGCCAACCGGTTGGCGCATCTGTTGGCCGGCCAGGGTGCGGGCCCGGGTGAGCGTGTGGCGCTGCTGCTTTCCCGTTCGGGCGAGGCTGTCGTGGCGGTTTTAGCGGTGCTGAAAACTGGGGCGGCTTATCTGGCGATCGACCCGGCGGTGCCGGCGGCCCGGATGGAGTTCATGGTTGCCGACGCCGCGCCGATCGCCGCGATCACCACCACCGAGCTCGCCGACCGGCTCGACGGATATGACCTGGTGGTCATCGACGTCAGTGATATTGAAGGCACCGCTGTTGACACCCAACCCAGTGCCGCGCTGTCGGCGCCAGGTCCGGATGATATCGCCTACCTCATCTACACCTCCGGCACCACCGGTGTCCCCAAGGGCGTGGCCATCCCCCATCAGAACGTGACCCGGCTGTTGGAGGTGCTGGAGGCCGACCTGGAGCTGTCGCCTGGACAGGTGTGGACGCAGTGTCATTCTTTGGCCTTCGACTTCTCGGTGTGGGAAATCTTCGGCGCGTTGTTGCACGGTGGGCGGTTGGTGGTGGTGCCCGATTCGGTGGTCCGCTCACCGGAAGACTTGCACGCGGTGCTGGTCACCGAAGAGGTCAGCGTGTTAAGCCAGACCCCCTCGGCGTTTTATGCGCTGCAGAACGTTGATGCCCAGCACTGGTGGCAAAGCTCGAGCACGGCGTTTGAACGCCAGGTGACACGCTGGCTCGGCTTGTCCGTACCGCGATCACGTGAGTTGGATTATCAGCTCAAGCTGCAGACGGTGGTATTTGGCGGTGAAGCGCTAGAACCGCAGCGTCTTAGGACGTGGTTTGACAACCACCCTGGATTACCGCGCTTGATCAACATGTATGGCATTACCGAGACGACGGTGCATGCCTCGGTGCGGAAGATCGTCGCCGGTGACGCCGATAGCACCGCCAGCCCAATCGGGGTGCCATTGGCGCATCTTGGCTTTTTGGTGCTGGATCGCTGGTTGCGGCCGGTGCCAGCCGGTGTGGTCGGGGAGTTGTATGTGGCCGGTGCCGGGGTGGGGTGCGGATATTGGCGGCGGGCGGGCTTGACGGGGTCGCGGTTTGTGGCGTGCCCGTTCGCGGCGGGACAACGTATGTATCGCACCGGAGATCTGGTGTGTTGGGGTGCTGATGGGCGGCTGCGGTATCTGGGGCGCGCGGATGACCAGGTCAAGATCCGCGGGTATCGCATCGAGCTCGGTGAAGTTCAGGCCGCGCTGGCCGGGCTGGATGGGGTGGAGCAGGCGGCGGTGATCGCCCGCGAGGACCGCCCCGGCGACAAACGGATGGTCGGCTACGTCACCGGGACAGCAGACCCGGCCCAGCTCCGGGTCGCGCTGGCCCAACGACTCCCGGCCTACATGGTTCCGGCCGCGGTGGTGGTGCTAGAGGCGTTGCCGCTGACGGTCAACGGCAAACTCGACAAACGGTTGCTGCCGGCACCGGGGTACTCCGCTGGGGAGTATCGGCCCCCGGCCACCCCCAACGAGGAGATCCTGGCCGGGATCTACGCCCGGGTGCTGGGGATCGAGCGCGTCGGGGTCGACGACTCGTTCTTCGATTTTGGCGGGGATTCGCTGTCCGCGATGCGGGTGATCGCCGAGATCAATAAAGCCCTTGATATCCACCTTTCGGTGGGCGCCATATTCTCCGCGCCATCGGTGCGAAGCCTGAGCCAGCAGTTGGGCACAAGTGCCAGCTGGGACAGCTTTGTGTCCGTGCACGGCGCCGCAAACGAGGACGACACCACCAAGGTGCACGCCCGCGACCTCACCCTGGACAAGTTCATCGACGCCACGACGCTGGCCGCCGCGCCGCGGCTGCCGGGGCCGAGCGCCGAGGTGCGGACGGTCCTGCTGACCGGGGCGACCGGCTTCCTCGGGCGCTATCTGGCCCTCGAGTGGCTGGAGCGGATGGAGCTGGTCGACGGCAAGCTGATCTGCCTGGTGCGCGGCGAGACTGATGAAGAAGCGAGGAGTCGACTCGACAACACCTTCGACAGCGGCGACCCCGGACTGCTGCGGCACTTCCAGGAACTGGCCGCCGATCATCTGGAGGTCATCGCCGGCGACAAGGGCGAAGCCTACCTGGGGCTGGACCAGCAGACCTGGGAGCGGCTGGCCGACACCGTTGATCTGATCATGGATCCCGCGGCCCTGGTCAACGGCGTCTTCCCCTACAGCGAGCTGTTCGGCCCCAACGTCGTGGGCACCGCCGAGCTGATCCGGTTCGCGCTCACCACGAAACTCAAGCCCTACAGTTATGTGTCGACTTCCGACGTGAGAACTCAGATCGATTCGTCCGCGTTCACTGAGGATGCCGACATCCGGGTCATCAGCCCCACCCGCACGAATGATGGCAGCTACGGCAACGGCTACGCCAACAGCAAGTGGGCCGGTGAGGTGCTGCTGCGCGAAGCTCACGACCTGTGCGGGCTGCCGGTCGGAGTGTTTCGCTGCGACGTGATCCTGGCCGACCCCAGATACGCGGGTCAGCTCAACGTGTCGGACACGGTCACCCGGATGGTGCTGAGCCTGGTGGCCACCGGCATCACGCCCGGCTCGTTCTTCCGGCTCGACGCCGAGGGGAACCGGCAACGCGCGCACTTTGACGGGCTGCCCGTCGGTTTCATCGCCGAGGCGATCGCCACCCTGGGTGCCCAGGTGGTCGACGGGTTTGAGACCTATCACGTGATGAACCCGCACGACGACGGCATCGGGCCCGATGAGTATGTCGACTGGCTGATCGAGGCCGGTTACCCGATCCAACGCATCGGCGACTTTGGGGAGTGGTTGCAGCGGTTCGAGACCGCCTTAGCTGCCCTGCCGGAGCGACAGCGCGCGCACTCGATTCTGCAGATGTTGCAGATGCGCCCTCCCGGGCAGTTTCAGCTCCCCGAGCCGGCCCGCGGATCCTTTGCGCCGACCGACCGATTCCGCGCCGCGGTGCGAGAAGCAAAGATAGGCCCCGATAAGGACATCCCGGACATCCCGCACATCACGCCGCCGATCATCATCAAATACGTAACCGACTTGCAACTTTTCGGACTGCTCTAGCCTGCTTGAATGCGCCACCCGGCACACGCCCATCGACAATCCCGGAGGAACAAAATGCGCCGAATTGCCCTTTCGATCTACTGGGGATTCTTGGTGGTTGTCCGCTCCTTCAGCCTGGTGCGACAGAAAACTGCCGCGGCTTATTACACGTCCCTCGGAGACGACGCCATCGACTTCCTGAATGAAGGGTACGTCGACGACTCCAAGCCGTTATGGCTCAACCTCGGTTATTGGAAAGAGGCTCGCACCTATCCCGACGCTTGCGTCGCGATGGTCGAGCTGCTGGGAACGCGTGCCGGGCTGAAACCAGGCGATGAAGTCCTCGACGTCGGCGTCGGTTTCGCGGAGCAGGACCTCGTTCTTCTCGATCGCTTCAAGCTGTCTCGGATCACGGGCATCGACATCACCCCCGTCCACATCGACAAGGGCCGGGAACGCGTCGCCAAGCGTGGGCTGGAGAAACAAATCGACCTTCGGCTCGGGTCGGCGACCGCGATGGAGTTTCCCGACGCATCGTTCGACACAGTCTTGGCCCTGGAATGCGCATTCCACTTCGACACGCGTGAGCAATTCCTGCGTGAAGCATTTCGCGTCCTCAAACCTGGAGGAACCATCGCGATCGCCGACATGCTCCCGGTTCCAGGCAGGAAATCCGGCCGGGTGAACGTTTTCGCCCGGAGGTACGGC
>NZ_LZKI01000086.1 GCF_001672755.1 Mycobacterium colombiense
CACGCCGGCACGGTTGTACCACGACCGGTCGAACAACACGATCTCGCCGCCGGCCGGTAAGTGGCTGATGTAGCGCTGGAAGTACCACTGCGTTCGTTCACGGTCGCTGGGCTTGTCCAGCGCCACCACCCGCGCGCTGCGCGGATTGAGGTGCTCCATGAAGCGCTGAATGGTGCCGCCCTTGCCGGCCGCGTCGCGTCCCTCGAACACGATCACGTGCCGCCCGCCGGTGCGTTTGGCGTGATTTTGCAACTTCAGCAGCTCGACCTGCAAGCGCCGCTTGAGTCCCTCGTATTCGTCGCGCGGCATCCGGTGGTCGTAGGGGTATCGCTCGCGCCAGGTTTCAATGTGATTGCCGTCCCGGTCGAGCAGGACCGGGTCGTCGTCGTCGCGGTCGTCGACGGTGTACCCATGTTCGGGAGTCGACAGTGCGTCTAGATCTATCTCCGTCATACTCCGACGCTTACCCGCGGCCCCAGACCTTCACCCGCCGAAGGCCGGGCCGTCGAATCGATCTCGAGTGATGAACTCGGCGACCGGCCTGCGGCGCAGTTTGGTCAGCTGCCGCACCGGCTTTCCGAGCGGCACGACGGCGGCGACCGCGTGCCGGTCGGGGATGCCCAGCAGTTCGTGGACGCGTTCTTCGGCCGCGATCGCCATCGTCGTGATGGTGCCGCCGTAGCCCTCGCTACGCGCGGCGAGCAAGATGTTCCAGATCAGCGGGTAGACCGAGGCCCCGCCGGCGATGCCGACGCGGTCCAGGTTCTGGTCGATGGCGGCGACAACGGCCAGGTCCACCGAAACCACCAGGACGACAGGCGCTTTGGCGATCGGCGCCACGAAGGTGTCGGGAATCTCGGTCGCGTCGATGACGTCTTGCGGCACGCCGCTGGGATGAACCGAATTCCAAGGGTTTTCATCCGCCTGCAACTGGGCGAAGTAGCGGCGAGCGGCCGGCTTGCCGAGTTCGGCCAGCCGGCGGCGGACCGTTTCGTCGCGCACCACGGTGATATGGGCGCCCTGCCTGTTGCCGCCGCTGGGAGCGAACCGGGCGTTGTCGAAGATGCGCGCCAGCGCCTCATCGGGCAACGGATCGTCGGTGAATTCCCGTGCCGCGAAAGTTGTTCGCATCACGTCGTATAGCTGCATAGAGGGATGGCTCATCAACTCGCGGACGCGCACCGCTCCAAGCGGAAGGTGCGTTCGAACCCGGCCGGCTTCGTCGTCAACGTCACTTCCACCGCACCGCTGGGAGCGATGACGTAGCGCTCCTCGACGTCGGGCCCGTCCGTCCAGCGGCCGACCGGCTGACGCCCGAGGTCGTCGCGGTCGTAGAGGGCCGGATCGAACGGGAACAGCACCGGGTCGTAGGGCGTGACGTCGCCGTCGGGGCGCCCGTTGACCAGGCGGCTGCATTCCACGAAGCGGAAGTGCCCGATGTTGTGTGCCGCTCGATATTTTCGCTTCACCACTAGCGGGGATTGCCCGTCGGCCGGAAGCGAAACGTCCTTGCACACGATCGGGTCGAAGACCACACCCGCGCCGGCCTCGGCCTCCCGGAAGACCCCGAAGTTTCTCGAGAAGCGTTCGGACAGCGCGAAACCGGACTCCTTGTCCAGAAAGACGGCGAGTCCGATGGCGGTGGCGGCGAAGGGGTGCGGCGAGCGTTTCACCCGCTTCTCACCGAAGGTGCTGCGCAGCATTCGGGACACCAGTGGGAAGCCGCCGGCCCCGCCGACGACGTAGATGCCCGCCACCTCCGACCAGTCCACGTCCTTGCGGCCGCGCGCGGGATCGTGCAGGACCCGGTTGAGCAACTCCGTCGTCTGGTCGACCAGCGGGGCGCACACCGCGTAGACGTCGTCGATGGGGCAGGAGAACGGGGGCCGATCGACCGCGGACAGGTCCACCAGGAAGCGGCGTGTCTGCGGTCCGACGGCCTCTTTACGGGCGGCGCACTCCTCGGCCAGCAGGTCCCGGTCGGCGGCATCGAGGCCGGGCAGGCCGGCGCCGGCCAGCACCAGCTCCACGATCGCCTCGTCGAAGTCGTCACCGCCGAGGCGCTGAATGCCCTCGCTGATGACGACCTCGTTCGCGTGCCCGGCCATCTTCAGCAGCGACGCGTCGAATGTGCCGCCGCCCAGGTCGTAGATCAGGACGTATTCGCGCTTGGCGGTGATGGTGGATCGGTATCGGTGGGCGTATTCCAGGCTCGCGGCGGACGGCTCGTTGAGCAGCGCGACGACGTGAAAACCGGCGGCCACGTAGGCATCCAGGGTCAGCAGGCGCTGGGCGCTCGAGGCGTTGGCCGGCACGCTGATCGCGGCCTCGATGCCTTCGCCCGGCGCCAGGGCGACGTTCGAGTGCCGTTGCAGATCGGATTTCAGCTGGGCCAGGAAGCCGGTGAGGAGGTCGGCCAGGCGATAGTCGCGGCCCGCGAGGGTGACCTGGGTCTGGGGTCCGGCGTCGTTGAGCAGGCGTTTGAACGAGCGCAGCAGCGACCAGCCGGGTTCGTGGCGGACGGCGGCGGCGTCCGCGCCGAAGCGCAATTCCCCGGCGGCATTGGCGGCGATGAGCGACGGCCAGGCATCCACGCCCTCGAAGGAGACGACGGGATAGTTGCCCCGGTCGACGGCCGCGACGACGGTGTGGGTGGTGCCAAAGTCGATACCGACTCTCATCGCGCAAGTTTAGGACCGCGACGCGGGCTTGGGCCACGACCTTTCTACGCGGCGTGCCGCCCGCGTTCGGTCAGTCCTCGAAATGGCGCTCGTAGTCGTAGCGCTCGAGCCACCATTGCAGGCTGTGGGTCCCCATCGCGAGCAGCATCACCAATCCGGCGCAGGCGACGCTGATGATGGCGTTCACAGCCGGCCCATTTCGCGCGCCATGCGGGCGTTCTCGATGTACGCGTAATGCCTCGGGTAGTGGGGGTGCCGCGGCTGATTCGCGTCCGCGGCCATCCGCCGCAGCGCGGTGGCGATCCGGCCGGCGAGGGGGGCGCGGCGCGTCCCCTGGACAGCGGCGGTGCCGAAGAGCACCTGCTGGGTGCTGATCAGGACCTCTGCGGGTGCCGCTTCCACCGACGGCGCCGCCGAGGGCGGTTGCGGAATGGGCTCGTTTATGTCGGGTGCGGCCCGGAGTCCCGTTGGCGTGACCAGCATTTCGTCCACCTTCTTCGCGTAGGTCTGCCGGTGATGCAGCCAACGTAAGGTCGGCAATCGCCAGTAGGCACGCGTAGTCGACTACCTGTTTGTGCGCGGCCCGCTACGGCACCTCGGCAGGTACCGGTCAGCGGGCGGTCAACGCTCCTGAGCGCCGACGACCCCAGGAGTCGACGCCGGCAGCCCGTCCCACCTGCGTTGCACGTCGCGTTCGGCGGCGGTGGGGATCAGGCCCGAGGGCGCGAACAGCCTCGAGGGCACCGGGTCGTCCTCGGTCAAAGGCCGACTCAACTTGCTGCCCGGACCGCGAATCGCCCCGAGCGCGACCAGGACTCCGGCGATCAGCACGATGACGACGGCCACCGCGAACAGGATGGACAGCGTGCCCTGGATGGAGGTGTTGCGGATGACCTCGTCGAGCTGATGGGCGTTCCTGGCCGACCCGAACGACGTCTTACCGGCGCTCCTGGCGGCCAGGTACCGGAAGTGTTGCGTCCAGTAGCCGACGGCGGGATCCGCGGAGAAGATCTTCTGCCATGACGCGGTCAGCGTCACCACCAGATCCCACAGCAGCGGCGCCCCGGGAATCCACGCCCATTTCAGCAGACCCTTCTTGATGACGATCACCGTGATGACGGTCAGCGCGATCGCCGCGAGCAGCTGGTTGGCGATGCCGAACAGCGGGAACAGCGTGTTGATGCCGCCCAGCGGATCGGTCACACCCATCAGCAGGATGCCGCCCCAGGCGGCGACCACCGCCAGGCTGCAACCCCAGACGCCCGGGCGCCAACTCGGGTTTTGCAGCTTGGCCAGCGGGCCGCCCAGATTGCCCAGCGCATCGGAGAGCATGAACCGCGCGACCCGGGTGCCCGCGTCGACGGCGGTCAGGATGAACAGCGCCTCGAACATGATCGCGAAGTGGTACCAGAATGCCTTGAGACCGGCGCCGCCGAAGGCCCGGTTCAGCACCTCGGACATGCCCACCGCCAGCGTCGGGGCGCCGCCGGTGCGTGACACGATCGATTTCTCGCCGACCCCGGCGGCGGCCTGGTTCAGCTGGTCCGCGGTCGCCGCCCCGCCCGACAACCCGAGGCCGTTGACGTAGTGCGCCGCGGTGGCCGCGGTGCCGCCGGTCTGCGCGGCCGGGGCGTTGAGCGCGAAGTACACGTGCTGGTCGAGGACGGCCGCGCTGATGAGCGCCATGACGGCGACGAACGACTCGGTCAGCATGCCGCCGTAGCCGATGAAGCGCATCTGGCTTTCCTTCTCCAGCAGCTTGGGCGTCGTCCCCGACGAGATCAGTGCGTGAAATCCGGACAGCGCGCCGCACGCGATGGTGATGAACAGGAACGGAAACAGCGAGCCGGCGAACACCGGCCCGTCGCCCCGGTGGGCGAACCGCGAGACCGCCGGCGCCTGGATGAGCGGATGCGCGAGGAAGATGCCGAGCGCCAGCAACGCGATGGCGCCGATCTTCATGAATGTCGACAGGTAGTCGCGCGGTGCCAGCAGCAGCCACACCGGCAGCGCCGACGCCACGAAGCCGTAGCTGATGATCAGCCAGGAGACGGTGACCGCCGACAGGTTCAACCACGATGCGCCCCAAGAGGTTTCGCTGACCCAGTTGCCTGAGACCACGGCGAGCATCAGCAACACGAAACCGATGAGGGAGACCTCGCCTACCCGCCCCGGCCGCAGGAACCGCAGATAGCAGCCCATGAAAAGGGCGATGGGAATGGTCATCGCGATGGAGAACTCGCCCCACGGGCTCTGGGCCAGTCCGCGCACCACCACCAGCGCGAGCACCGCGATGATCATCACCATGATGACGAGGACGCCCACCATCGCGGCGGCCCCGCCGATGGCGCCCAGCTCGTCGCGCGCCATCTGGCCCAGGGAACGGCCCCGCCGCCGGGTGGAGATCCACAGCACCAGGTAGTCCTGCACCGCCCCGGCGAATACCGCGCCGACGATGATCCAGATGCTGCACGGCAGATAGCCCATCTGGGTGGCCAGCACCGGGCCGACGAGCGGCCCGGCCCCGGCGATGGCGGCGAAGTGATGGCCGAAGAGCACCCGGCGGTCGGTCGGCACGTAATCGCTGCCGTCGTCCAGAATCTCGGCGGGCGTGGCGTGGTCGTCGCGCGGCCGAACGACCTTCACTTCGATCAGCCGGGCGTAGAACCGGAATCCGATCAGGTAGGTGCAGATCGCCGCGACGACGAGCCACACCGCGTTCACCGTCTCGCCCCGGGCGAACGCGATGATCGCCCAGGCGACGGCGCCGAGCA
>NZ_LZKI01000087.1 GCF_001672755.1 Mycobacterium colombiense
CCGCCGGCAATGGGGTCGCGGCGCGGCCGGCCAAAGCCCCCACTCCCCCGCCGGCGGAAGGCGACGAGCTGCAGACGCTGCGCGGCGCCGCCGCGGCCGTGGTCAAGAACATGTCGGCGTCGCTGGACGTGCCGACGGCGACCAGCGTCCGCGCCGTCCCGGCCAAGCTGATGATCGACAACCGGATCGTCATCAACAACCAGCTCAAGCGCACCCGCGGCGGCAAGATCTCATTCACCCATCTGCTGGGCTACGCGCTGGTGCAGGCGATCAAGAAGTTCCCGAACATGAATCGGCATTACGCCGAGGTCGACGGCAAGCCGACCGCGGTGACGCCGGCGCACACCAACCTCGGCCTGGCGATCGACCTGCAGGGCAAGGACGGCAAGCGTTCCCTGGTGGTCGCCGGGATCAAGGGCTGCGAAACCATGCGCTTCGCGCAGTTCGTCACCGCCTACGAAGACATCGTGCGACGCGCTCGTGACGGCAAGCTGACCGCCGAAGACTTTGCGGGCGTGACGATTTCGCTGACCAACCCGGGCACCATCGGCACCGTGCACTCGGTGCCGCGGCTGATGAGCGGCCAGGGCGCCATCATCGGCGTCGGCGCCATGGAATACCCCGCGGAGTTCCAGGGCGCCAGCGAGGAGCGCATCGCCGAGCTGGGCATCGGCAAGCTGATCACGCTGACCTCCACCTACGACCACCGCATCATCCAGGGCGCGGAGTCCGGTGATTTCCTGCGCACCATCCACGAGATGCTGCTGTCGGACGCCTTCTGGGACGAGATCTTCCGCGAGCTGGGCAACCCGTACCTGCCGGTGCGCTGGAGCACCGACAACCCGGACTCGATCGTCGACAAGAACGCCCGGGTGATGGAGTTGATTGCGGCCTACCGCAATCGCGGTCACCTGATGGCCGACATCGACCCGCTGCGGTTGGACGGCAGCCGGTTCCGCAGCCACCCCGATCTCGAGATTCTCAACCACGGCCTGACGCTGTGGGACCTCGACCGGGTGTTCAAGGTCAACGGCTTCGCCGGGTGCGAATACAAGAAACTGCGCGACGTGCTGGGTCTGCTGCGCGACGCCTACTGCCGCCACATCGGCGTGGAGTACACCCACATTCTCGAACCGTCGCAACAGGAATGGCTGCAGCAGCGCGTCGAGACCAAGCACGTCAAACCGACGGTGGCCGAGCAGAAGTTCATCCTGAGTAAGCTGAACGCGGCCGAGGCCTTCGAAACCTTCCTGCAGACCAAATACGTTGGCCAGAAACGATTTTCACTGGAAGGCGCGGAAAGCATCATTCCGATGATGGACGCGGCGATCGATCAGTGCGCCGAGCACGGGCTCGACGAGGTGGTCATCGGGATGCCGCACCGCGGCCGGCTCAACGTGCTGGCCAACATCGTCGGCAAGCCGTACTCGCAGATCTTCAGCGAATTCGAGGGCAACCTCAACCCGGCGCAGGCGCACGGCTCCGGTGACGTCAAGTATCACCTGGGCGCCACCGGCGTGTACCTACAGATGTTCGGCGACAACGACATTCAGGTGTCGCTGACCGCCAACCCGTCGCACCTGGAGGCGGTCGACC
>NZ_LZKI01000088.1 GCF_001672755.1 Mycobacterium colombiense
GGGCCAATCGGGTGCGACGTCGCGGGCCATTCGGATGACGTGCTCGATCACGATGGCCTCGCGGCCATTCACCACTCCCGCGGCGCGGGTCCGCACGGCGCCGCAGGTGCCGGCCTGCACGGTGCCGAAGGCCACCTCAATGTCCCGGTAGGTGAGCTCACGGTCGAGCGAACCCCGTATCTCCTCCACCTCGGCGCCGAGCCCCTCGGCCATGAGGTGAATCGGTGCCTTCCAAGCCATTTCGATGAACCCGGGTGTCTTGAGCATCGGCTCGAAGTCCAGCGGCCGGCCAAAGCCCATCCCGTCCATCATCACGTCGGCCACCGGGTAGTGATCGTTGAGCGCCACCTCGCTGGCCGTGATCCGGCGGATGCTCTTGGACTGGGTCGTCATGAGCAGCGCGAGTTGGTCGGAGGCGAACCCGGGGAAGATGCCCGACGCGTAGAACGACGCGTGGCCCGTTTTGGCCGCCGCGTCCAGTTCGTCCCGCCAGTTCGGCGCGAAGTAGGACGGCGGGTACACCAGGCTCGTCGACGACGTCGAGACCACGTTGATGCCTGCGGTCAGCAGGCGCACGTAGTCGGGCACGGCCGCGCCATCGCGGTCGGGACCGCTGGCCGCGTAGACCACGCAGTCGGGGGCCAGCGCGATCAGCGCGTCGGCGTCGTTGGT
>NZ_LZKI01000089.1 GCF_001672755.1 Mycobacterium colombiense
CGGTGCTGGAGGGTCTGGTGCGGGCCAAGCAGGACCTGCTGGACCACGGCGCCGAAGACCGAGGGGATGAGAAGGCCTTCTCGGTGGTGCCGATGATGCTGCACGGCGACGCCGCATTCGCCGGTCAGGGCGTGGTCGCCGAGACGCTGAACCTGGCGAACCTGCCCGGCTACCGGGTCGGCGGCACCATTCACATCATCGCCAACAACCAGATCGGCTTCACCACCGCGCCGGAGTACTCGCGCTCCAGCGAGTACTGCACCGACGTCGCGAAGATGATCGGGGCGCCGATCTTCCACGTCAACGGGGACGACCCGGAGGCGTGCGCGTGGGTGGCCCAGCTGGCCGTCGACTTCCGGCAGGAGTTCAAGAAGGACGTCGTCATCGACATGCTGTGCTACCGCAGGCGCGGGCACAACGAGGGCGACGACCCGTCGATGACCAACCCTGCGATGTACGACGTCGTCGACATCAAGCGCGGCGTCCGCAAGAGCTACACCGAAGCCCTGATCGGCCGCGGCGACATCTCGATGAAAGAGGCCGAGGACGCGCTGCGCGACTACCAGGGCCAGCTGGAGCGGGTGTTCAACGAGGTTCGCGAGCTGGAGAAACACGGCGCGCTGCCGAGCGAATCGGTCGAGGCCGACCAGATGCTGCCGGCGGGCCTGGCCACCGCGGTGGACAAGGCGCTGCTGGCCCGCATCGGCGATGCGTTCCTGGCGACCCCGGACGGCTTCACCGCGCACCCGCGGGTGCAGCCGGTGCTGGAGAAGCGCCGCGAGATGGCCTACGAGGGCAAGATCGACTGGGCCTTCGGCGAACTGCTGGCGCTGGGCTCGCTGGTGGCCGAGGGCAAGCTGGTGCGGCTGTCGGGCCAGGACACCAAGCGCGGCACCTTCTCCCAGCGGCACTCGGTGATCATCGACCGCAACACCGGCGAGGAGTTCTCGCCGCTGCAACTGCTGACGGTGAACGCCGACGGCACCCGCACCGGTGGCAAATTCCTGGTCTACGACTCGCCGCTGTCGGAATACGCCGCCGTCGGCTTCGAATACGGCTACACGGTGGGCAACCCGGACGCCCTGGTGCTGTGGGAAGCCCAGTTCGGGGACTTCGTCAACGGCGCGCAATCGATCATCGACGAGTTCATCAGCTCCGGTGAGGCCAAGTGGGGCCAGCTGTCCAACGTCGTGCTGCTGCTGCCGCACGGCCACGAAGGCCAGGGCCCCGACCACACCTCGGCCCGCATCGAGCGCTTCCTGCAGCTGTGGGCCGAGGGTTCGATGACGATCGCGATGCCCTCGACGCCGTCCAACTACTTTCACCTGTTGCGGCGCCACGCCCTCGACGGCGTGCAGCGGCCACTGATCGTGTTCACGCCGAAATCGATGCTGCGCAACAAGGCGGCGGTCAGCGACGTCCGGGACTTCACCGAGATCAAGTTCCGCTCGGTGCTCGAGGAACCGACCTACGAGGACGGCGTCGGCGATCGCAGCAAGGTCACCCGGGTCCTGCTGACCAGCGGCAAGCTCTACTACGAGCTGGTGGCCCGCAAGGCCAAGGACAACCGCGAAGACGTGGCGATCGTGCGGATCGAGCAGCTCGCCCCGCTGCCGAAGCGGCGGCTGGGCGAGACACTGGACCGTTACCCGAACGTCGACCAGTACTTCTGGGTGCAGGAGGAACCGGCCAACCAGGGTGCGTGGCCGCGGTTCGGGCTCGAGCTGCCCGAGCTGCTGCCCGACAAGCTGACCGGGATCAAGCGGATCTCGCGGCGGGCGATGTCGGCCCCGTCGTCGGGCTCGTCGAAGGTGCACGCCGTGGAGCAGCAGGAGATCATCGACACGGCCTTCGCCTGACGGCGACGAGAGCTGAGCCGGGCGGGGTTCGCTGACCCACGGGTATCAGGGACCGCTGGTACCGGCTAGCCTCGACGCAAACGTGCCGATAAGGAAGGGTGCTCATGCAAGGGTTCGCCGGCAAGGTCGCGGTGGTGACGGGCGCGGGTTCGGGTATCGGGCAGGCGCTGGCCGTGGAGTTGGCCCGTTCGGGTGCCAAGGTCGCGATTTGCGATGTCGACCTCGAGGGCCTGGCCCAGACCGAGGAACAGCTGAAGGCGATCGGCGCGGCGTTCAAGTCGGATCGGTTGGACGTCACCGAGCGCGAGGCCTTCCTGGCCTACGCCGACGCGGTCAAGGATCACTTCGGCAAGGTCAACCAGATCTACAACAACGCAGGCATCGCCTTCACCGGCGACGTCGAGGTCAGCCAGTTCAAGGACATCGAACGGGTGATGGACGTCGACTTCTGGGGCGTCGTCAACGGCACCAAGGCGTTCCTGCCGCACCTGATCGCGTCCGGCGACGGCCACGTGATCAACGTGTCCAGCGTGTTCGGGTTGTTCTCGGTGCCCGGGCAGGCGGCCTACAACTCGGCCAAGTTCGCCGTGCGCGGCTTCACCGAGGCGCTGCGCCAGGAGATGGGGGCGGCCGGCCACCCGGTGGCGGTGACCACGGTGCACCCCGGTGGCATCAAGACCGCCATCGCGCGCAACGCGACGGCCGCCGAGGGCCTCGACCAGGCCGAGCTGGCCAAGTTGTTCGACAAGCGGCTGGCCAAGACCACCCCGCACCGCGCGGCCGAGATCATCCTGGACGCGGTGCGCAAGAAGAAGGCGCGGGTGCTGGTCGGGTCGGACGCCAAGATGCTCGACATCCTGGTGCGGCTGACGGGTTCGGGTTATCAACAGCTGTTCGGCCCGGTGATGGGCCGGTTGCTGCCCAAGCAGTGACGGCATCGGTTCACGATTTCGCCCTGCAATAGCAGGCATCGCTGGTAACGATTAGCGTCAAGCGGTCAAGCCTCCACGAGGGAGTGTTGCATGGATACGTTCGCCGGCAAGGTCGCCGTCGTCACCGGCGCGGGTTCGGGCATCGGCCAGGCGCTGGCGGTCGAGCTGGGCCGGGCGGGCGCCAAGGTGGCCATCAGCGACGTCGACACCGCGGGGCTGGCGCAGACCGCCGAACAGCTGATCGCGATCGGCGCGGCATTCAAGTCCGATCGACTCGACGTCACCGAGCGCGAGGCCTTCCTGGCCTACGCCGACGCGGTCAACGAGCACTTCGGCAAGGTCAACCAGATCTACAACAACGCCGGCATCACGTTCATCGGATCCATCGAGGACAGCCGGTTCAAGGACATCGAGCGGGTCATCGACGTCGACTATTGGGGCGTCGTCAACGGCACCAAGGCGTTCCTGCCGCACCTGATCGCCTCGGGCGACGGCCACGTCATCAACATCTCGAGCGCGCTCGGCCTGTTCTCCGCGCCGGGCCAGGCGGCCTACGTCTCCGCGAAGTTCGCCGTGCGTGGCTTCACCGAGGCGCTGCATCAGGAGATGGCCCGCGCCGGTCACCCGGTGCGGGTGACGACGGTGCACCCGGGCGGCATCAAGACCGCGTTCGCCCGCAATGCGACCGGCGTCGAGGGACTCGACCATGCCGCGCTGGCCAGCCTGTTCGAGGAGCAGCAGGCCAAGACCACCCCACAGCGGGCCGCGCAATTGATCCTCGACGGCGTGCGCAAAAACAAGCCCCGGGTCCTGGTCGGTCCCGACGTCAAGGCGATGGACCTGCTGGTGCGGGTCGCCGGGCCGAACTACGACCGGCTGCTGGGCGGGCCCGTGATGAGCCGCGTCAAGGACTTTGTCACCCGGTTGCTGCCGAAGCGCTGACCCGGTCGATGAGCGCGTGGATACGCGCGAAAGAGGGCCGGGGCACGTCAGCCCTGACCCGGTCGATGAGCGCGTGGATACGCGCGAAAGAGGGCCGGGGCACGTCAGCCCTGACCCGGTCTACCGGCCGAGCGGATGCTCGGCCAACCAACCTCCGGCCACCGCCTGCGGGTCGGCGCCGGTGGCAACCTGGCGCCGCATCTCGACCAGGGCCGCGGTGTCCAGCACGCCGGCCACCTCGTTGATCGCCAGCAACTGCCGATCGCTGAGCGCGTTGCGGCGATACAGCGGCACCACGTTCTCGGCGCGGACCAGGGCGGGCTTGCCGTCGGCCAGCGCGACCAGGTCGCCGGGGGTGCCGGGATCGGTGGTGGTAGTCCACCCCGCGGTCAGCTGCCCGGCCCGAATCGCGGCGAACATCGTTGCGCCATCCGGGAATTCGCGTGGCGCGGGAAGCCGGCAGGAGCCGACCGTCGACGGCTCCTGATGCCCGCCGACGGTCCCGACGACGAGGCCGTCGCAGTGCCGGGGCAGCGTGGCCAAGTCGGCGCTGATATCGCTGCCGCCCCACGCCTTGGCGGTGGGCTGACTCACCAGCAACACCGGCTTGTCCTCGGCGGCCGTCGTGTAGTCGCCCGCGACGACGCCCTCGGGCAGCGCGGCGATCATGGCGCGGTACACGTCTTTGTCCGACATCGCCGTCGCGCCGGGCTGCAGGGCTTGCAACGTGCGCCCGGTGAACGCGGGAACGACGCCGAATGCGCCGGAATCCAACTGCGGCATCGGGTCGGCCGCGGTCGCGGCCCGGGCGCCGAACCCGTAGGACCGCAGGGCGGCGACGTACACGCCGGCCAGCAGCGCCGAATCGGCGTCAGGCCGGGATCCGACCACCACTTCGGCACGGGCACGATGGTCACCGGTGTCGGTCGCGCAACCGGCGACGGTCAGCGCGGCGGCGAGCAGCGGCACCGCCAGCCTGCCGATTCTCACCCCCCGGCGACGGAAGTGTCCGAAACTTCCGTGGCCAGCGCGACCGCCGAGGCGACCGCTTCCCCAACGCGGGTGTCCAGGGGGCTGGGGACGATCCGGTCAAGGGCGAGGTCGTCGCTGACGACGGAGAAGATCGCCTCGGCCGCCGCGACCATCATTTTTTCGGTGATCCGGCGGGCGCGGGCTTCCAGCGCACCGCGGAACACCCCGGGGAAGGCCAGCACGTTGTTGATCTGATTCGGGAAATCGCTACGGCCGGTGGCCACCACCGCGGCGTACTTGGCCGCGATGTGCGGGTGGATCTCCGGATCGGGGTTGGACAACGCGAACACGATCCCGTTGGGTGCCATGGTCGCGATCATCTCTTCGGGGATTACGCCCCCCGACAGCCCCAGGAACACGTCGGCGCCGCGGATGGCTTCGGCCAGGCTGCCGGTCAGGCCGGTGGGGTTGGTGCGTCGCGCCAGGGCCACCTTGACGTCGTTCATGTCGTCGCGACCGGTGTGCAGGATCCCGCGCGAGTCGAGCACGGTGATGTCCGAAACACCCATCGCCATAAGGAGATTGGTGCACGCGATGCCGGCCGCACCGGCTCCGGACACGACCACCTTCAGCGAGGCCATATCGCGGCCGAGCACCTTGCTGGCACCCATGAGCGCGGCCAGCACCACGATCGCCGTGCCGTGCTGGTCGTCGTGCATCACCGGGCAGTCCAGCGCCTCGATGAGACGGCGCTCGATCTCGAAGCAGCGCGGTGCCGAGATGTCTTCGAGGTTGACGGCGCCGAACGTCGGCCGCAGCCGCACCAGGGTTTCCACGATCTCGTCGGGATCCTTGGTGTCGAGCACGATCGGAATGGCGTTCAGCCCGCCGTAGGCCTGAAACAGCGCGCACTTGCCTTCCATCACCGGCAGCGACGCCGCGGGCCCGATGTCGCCGAGGCCCAGTACCGCGCTGCCGTCGCTGACCACGGCCACCAGCCGGTTCGCCCACGTGTAGCGGGCCGCCTGGGTGTGGTCGGCGGCGATCGCCCGGCTGACCTGTGCCACGCCGGGGGTGTAGGCGATCGACAAAGCGCGCTGGGTGTCCAGCGGGGACGTCAGGCCTACGGAAAGCTTGCCGCCTACGTGTGCCTCGAAGATCTCCGCGTCGGTGATCACGCCCTGCTCGGCATTCGTCTGTATCGATTCAAGCAATTCGGACACGCGGTTAAGGGTACTGACTACCCGTTAGTAGCCCTAATTGGTGAGGTAGGTCTCACCGCCGACCAGGGCGCGCCCGCGGGGGCCGCGGATCGCCGCTAGATCAGCTTCAGCTCTGTGACCGCGGCGCGCTCGTCGACCAGCTCGGCGGTGGTCTTGTCGATGCGGCTGCGGGAGAACTCATCGATCTCCAGCCCCTGCACGATCGACCAGTTGCCGTCCTTGGTGGTCACCGGGAACGACGACACGATGCCCTCGGGCACGCCATAGGAGCCGTCGGAGTAGACCGCCATCGACACCCAGTCACCGTCCGGGCTGCCCAGCAGCCAGGAACGGGCGGCGTCGACGGTGGCGGACGCGGCCGAGGCGGCCGAGGAGGCGCCGCGCGCGTCGATGATCGCCGCGCCGCGCTTGGCCACGGTCGGGATGAAGTCGCTCTCGATCCAGTTCTGGTCGTTGACCACTTCGGCGGCGTTCTTGCCGCCCACCTCGGCGTGGAAGATGTCGGGGTACTGGGTGGCCGAGTGGTTGCCCCAGATCGTCATCTTCTTGATGTCGGTGACCTTGGCGCCGGTCTTCTGGGCCAGCTGCGAGATCGCCCGGTTGTGGTCCAGGCGGGTCAGCGCGGAGAACCGCTCCTTGGGGATGTCGGGGGCGTTGCTCAGCGCGATCAGCGCGTTGGTGTTGGCCGGGTTGCCGGTCACGCCGATGCGGACGTCGTCGGCGGCGACCGAGTTGAGGGCCTTGCCCTGCGCGGTGAAGATCGCGCCGTTGGCCTCCAGCAGGTCGCTGCGCTCCATGCCCGGGCCCCGCGGCCGCGCGCCGACCAGCAGCGCCAGGTTCACGCCGTCGAAGATCTTGTTGGCGTCCGCGCCGATCTGCACGCCGGACAGCAACGGGAACGCGCAGTCGTCCAGCTCCATCACGACGCCCTCGAGCGCCTTGAGCGCGGGTTCGATCTCCAGGAGACGCAGCTCGATCGGGCGGTCGGGGCCCAGCAGCGAGCCACTCGCCAGGCGGAACAACAGGCTGTAGCCGATCTGGCCGGCGGCGCCGGTGACGGCGACCTTGAGAGGACTTGCGCTCACGTCGATTTACTCCTTGTGGAGAAGTTCGTGCAGATTCGGGTTCGGCTCGAAACTAGCGCACTCTTCTCCGCCGCCGATCCCCGGTCCGCTACCAGGGCTTTTCCGACACCTGATCGTCGCGCTTCGAACAGCCGGGACGCGTACCATGGAGCACCGCCTGGTCGGATCTGCGCACGGTGGGAGGTGGATGTGTTCCAAGGATTTGACGCATTGCCGGAAGCGCTTCGGCCCCTCGCACACGAACCGCAGCCCAAGCCGAGCCCGGCCCCCGAGCCGCCCAAGGAGACGCTGGTCGACCGCGCCGTCTACGCCGACGGCCATCGACTGCCCGGCAAACTCGGCTACACGGCCGCCCTGGACAAGGTGCGCGAGATCGAAACGCTGGGGCACGCCGGTTTCGTCTGGGTCGGCTTGCGCGAACCGAACCAGTCCGAGATGCAGGAAGTGGCCGACGTGTTCGGGCTGCACCCGCTGGCAGTGGAAGACGCGGTGTGCGCCCACCAGCGGCCCAAGGTGGAGCGCTACGACGACACCCTGTTCCTGGTCCTCAAGACCGTCAACTACGTGCCCCACGAATCGGTGGTGCTGGCCCGCGAGATCGTCGAGACGGGCGAGATCATGGTCTTCGTCGGCAAGGACTTCGTGGTCACGGTCCGCCACGGCGAACACGGCGGCCTGGCCGACGTGCGCAAGCGAATGGACGGCGATCCCGAGCAGATGCAGTTGGGGCCCTACGCGGTGATGCACGCGATCGCCGACCATGTGGTGGACCACTACCTCGAGGTGAGCGGTTTGATGCTGTCCGACATCGACAGCATCGAGGGGCTGGCGTTCGCCCCGGGCAGCAAGATCGACGTCGAGCCCATCTACCTGCTCAAGCGCGAGGTGGTCGAACTGCGCCGCTGCGTCAACCCACTGTCGGCCGCGTTCCATCGCATCCAGATGGACAACAAGGACGTGATCTCCAAAGAGGTGCGCCGCTATCTGCGCGACGTCGCCGACCACCACTCCGAGGCCGCCGATCAGATCGCCAGCTACGACGACATGCTCAACTCGCTGATCCAGGCGGCACTGGCCCGCGTCGGGATGCAGCAGAACAACGACATGCGCAAGATGGCGGCCTGGGCCGGTATTTTGGCGGTGCCCACCATGGTCGCCGCCATCTACGGGATGAACTTCCATTTCATGCCCGAGCTGGACTGGACGTGGGGTTACCCGGGAATCATGGCCCTGATGGCCCTCTCGTGCGTGGGCCTGTACTTCCAGTTCCGGCGCAACAACTGGCTTTAGCGGGGCGTCAGTCGGGCTGTGCGGCAGGGCGATTCGGATCGAGGACGTCGACGCCGTCGTTGTCCCACGCTTGACGCATCGCTTCGGCGCCCTTGAGCCGCACCCACGCAGCTTCGGTGGCGGTGATGGGCGTGGCCGACAGGAACTGCACCGGATCCCGGGGCGGGTCCAGTGGCAGATCGCCAATCCCGCTGCGGCCCAACAGGACAGCGGTGAACGGCACCCGCGACGACGGGGACGCCCACAGCGGCGAGCCGAGGTCCACCAGGGCGTCTGGGCACAGCACCACACCGTCGACGGCCGGCGCCGCCGCCAGGATCGCCAGGCTGCGCGCGATGCCGGACACCGGACCGGGATCGCGCAGCCGCAGCACAACCTCGGCGCGCGGACCGCGCACCGGGTCGGCAACATCCAGCGTCGGTTCGGTCATCGGGTGGCGCGAGCAGCCCAGCGTGACGTAGTGCACCGTCCCGTCCGGCTCACGGAATCGCAGCACCTCGATGGTCTCGGTGCCCAGGAAGGTCACGCTCGCCGCATCGGGCTCGGCGTCGGTGAAGTGAGCCCGCAGATGCGCGCGTACCTGATCCTGCGTCACGGTGTGCCCGCCGGCGCGATGGTGAGGTTCGCTCCCGAGTCGGCATCGAAGACCACCAGCTTGCTGGTGTCGAGGGCCAGCTCGATCGACTGCCCGATGGCCGCCTTCGATTCGGCGGGAACCCTTGCCACGAATTCGTTTTCGTGGGCATCCGACTCCGCGGCCAGCTCGTCCAGCTGGGCCGAGTGGGCCGCCCACGCCGCGGTGGAGAAGTAGACGTATTTGTCTGCGCCCAGCGACTCGACCAAATCGACCTTCACCTCGAACGTCAGCGCCCTGATGCGCTGGTAACCGTCGATCAGTGCGGCGTCGGACAGATGCTCGGGCCGCACACCGACGATGACGTTCGCGGGCGCCGGATGCCGCCCGATCGCCTCGTGGACCTCCGGTGTCAACATCACCTCACCGAACGGCAGTTTGAGCCCGCCGGGCATCAGCGTGGCCGGGAAGAAGTTCATGGCCGGCGAGCCGATGAAGCCGGCGACGAACAGATTGGCCGGATGCTCGTAGAGCTCGTCGGGGGCGCCGATCTGTTGCGCGACACCGGAATGCATCACCACCACGCGGTCGCCCAGCGTCATGGCCTCGGTCTGGTCGTGGGTGACGTAGACCGTCGTGGTGCCCAGCCGCTTCTGCAGCCGGGCGATCTCACCGCGCATCTGGACCCGCAATTTCGCGTCCAGGTTCGACAGCGGTTCGTCCATCAGAAACGCCTTGGGATGGCGCACGATGGCGCGGCCCATCGCGACCCGCTGCCGCTGCCCGCCCGACAACTGCGATGGTTTGCGGTCCAGAAGTTCGGTCAGATCAAGGGTTTTCGCCGTCTCCTCGACCTTCTGGGCGATCTCGGCCTTCTTCATCTTGGCCAGCGTCAGCGGAAAGGCGATGTTCTGCCGCACCGTCATGTGCGGGTACAGCGCATAGGACTGGAACACCATCGCGATGTCGCGGTCTTTGGGCGCCTTCTCGTTCACCCGTTCGCCGCCGATCCGCAGTTCGCCGGACGAGATGTCCTCGAGCCCGGCGATCATGTTCAGCGTCGTGGTCTTGCCGCAGCCCGAAGGGCCCACCAGGATCAGGAATTCGCCGTCGGCGATGGTGAGGTTCAGGTCGTGCACCGCCGTCGCGCCATCGGGGTAACTCTTGCTGACATGGTCCAGCACGATCTCGGCCATCGAGTTATCCCTTCACCGCGCCGGAGGTCAACCCGGCGACGATTCGTCGTTGGAAGATGAGAACAAAAACGATGATGGGAACGGTGATCACGACGGCGCCGGCGGCGATCGAGCCGGTCGGCTCCTCGAACTGGGAACTGCCGCTGAAGTTCACGATCGCCACCGGCGCGGTGATGGCCGCTTTGGTGGCGGTCAGCGTCAACGCCAGCAGCAGATCGTTCCAGGCGAAGATGAACACCAGTATCGCCGCTGTCACCACGCCGGGCGCCGCCAACGGCACGATCACCTTGCGGAACGCCTGGGCCGGTGTCGCGCCGTCCATTTTCGCCGCCTTCTCCAGATCCCAAGGGATCTCCCGGAAGAACGCCGACAACGTGTAGATCGCCAGCGGCAGCGCGAAGGTGATGTACGGCAAGATCAGGCCGGGCCAGGTGTCGAACAAGCCGACGAACCGTTCGATGTTGAACAGCGGCGTCACCAGCGAGATCGCGGGAAACATGGTGATCAGCAGGGTGGTTCCGACCAGCAACCGCTTGCCCGGAAAGTTCAGACGGGCAATCGCGTACGCGGCCATCGCACCGAGCACCACCGCGATCACGGTGGTGATCAACCCGACCCCGACGGAGTTGATCAGCGCTGAACTGAAGAAGTCACCGCGAAAGATGCCGCGATAGTTGTCAAAGGATATCGACGACGGAATCAGCTTGCCGTCCTTAATCGTTGAGCTCGGCTTCAGCGACAGACTGAAGATCCACAGCACCGGAAGAAGGGCATACACCACCACCAGGGTGTCGATGACGGCCCAGATCGCGGTGCGCCGCGCACCCGTCCACAGGGCCGCCCCGTTAGCCGCCATCGACGTCACCCCCTGGTGCCGCCGCGCCGAACGCCTTGATGAACAGCAGCGCGATCAGGCCGACGCAGACGAAGATCAGCACGCTGATCGCCGACCCGAGCCCGACGTTGAAGCCCTTGAACAGGTTGTCATAGCCCAGCATCGACACCGAACCGGTGTTGTTGGCGCCGTTAGTGATCACATAGATGTTGTCGAAGATCCGAAACGCGTCCAGCGTCCGGAACAACAAGGCGACCACCACCGCGGGCTTGATGATCGGCAGGGTCACTCCGGTCAGCCGCCGCCACGCGCCCGCGCCGTCGACCTGGGCGGCCTTGAGCAAGTCCTCGGGCACCAACGCCAAACCGGCCAGCAACAACAGCGACATGAACGGCGTGGTTTTCCACACCTCGGCGAGGACGACGATCGCCAGCGACGGGATCTGATCGGTCAGCGGGGCGCTGCCCTGCGGCAGCAGGTTGGCCAGGTAGCCGGTGCCCGGCGTCCACGCGTAATACCAGCTGTACGACGCGACGACGGTGACGATGCCGTACGGGATCAGCACCGCGGTGCGCACCAGACCCTTACCGACCAGGGTGCGATGCATCACCAGGGCCAGCGCCAGGCCCAGCACGAATTCCAGGGACACCGAGACCACCGTGATGCCCAGCGTCACCGCCAGCGCGGTCCACCAATAGCGGTCGGTCAGGATGGTCACGTAGTTGTCCAGGCCGACGAACGCGGTGTCATCGGGCACGGCAAGGTTGTTGCGCTGCAGGCTCAACCACACGGCATAGCCGATCGGATACGCCGTCACCGCCAGCATCAGGATCGCGGCCGGCGCGACGAGAAGAAGCGCCAACCGTTGCTCGGCGGACCGCCCGCGCGACCGCGGCATGACGAAAGGTGCTCGCGCGGTGAGGGTTTCGCCGCCGGACCGCGTCACGGCAGCAACCCTTTCCCGTCGATGGCCTTCTGCACCTGGGTGCTGAGCTCGTCGGCGGTGCGCTCGGGGTCGATGTGGGCGATCGGACTCAGCGTCGCGGCCAGCCGGATGGCCACACCCTGGTAGACCGGCGTGGCCGGGCGCACCGCGGCATCGGTGAGCTGGCGGCGGATGATCGTGTACATCGGATACTTGCTCTGGAACTGCGAATCCGAATACAGCGAGGTGCGTACCGGAGGCAGGCCGCCTTCGATCGCGACGTACTTCTGGTGCGCCAGGTTACGAAGGCAGCGAATGGCTTCGAAAGCTTCGGCACGGTGCCGGGTGGTGCTGGCCACCGCCAGGTTGGCCCCGCCGATCGTCACCTTGGCCGGGCGGCCCGGTGCCACACCGGGATAGGGCGCGAAACCGAGTACCTTCTCGCTGGCCTGATACGCGATACGGAACTGCTCATCGCTGGGCACGAACGTGCCGGCGTCGTTGACGCTGCCGGCCAGCTCCGGATTCCGGTTGAGCGGCAGGAAGGGCACCCCACCCTTCACCGCGTTCTCCAGCATGGACGCCAGCGCGTACGGCCAGTTGACGGCGAGCGCCGCCCGTCCCTGTTCGACCGCCAACCGCGCGGTGCTCTCGTCCGTTCGGCTGATCGACGGATCGGCTCCCGGTGCGAGGGCCACCGACTTGAGGACGCGCAGCGCGGTGACTGTGGCCGCCCGGTGCGCCGGCGTGTCAGTGAGCGTGACGCGGCGGCCGTCGTCGGAGAGCACCTGGCCACCCCCGCTCACCAGCAGCGTGTTGAACCAGACCACCAGACCCTCGCCCTCGTTGGCCTGCACGCCGATCCAGCTGGGCTGCCCCGCGTCGTACAAGCGGGTGGCCTCAGACACCATGGCGTCCCAGGTTCGCGGCGGCTGGGTCACCAAATCGGGCCGATACCAGAGCAATTCGGTGTTCGTGGTGACGGGTGCGCCGTACAGCTTGCCCTGCCAGCG
>NZ_LZKI01000090.1 GCF_001672755.1 Mycobacterium colombiense
GCCTTCTGGAACTGCGTCACCTTCGTCGCCGACGAGGACTGGCCCGCATAGCTGTACATCGCGCCCGCATCCTGGGCCCAGTACTCGCCGTACTGGGCCTCCAGCTGCGCGATCAGCGGGGTGTTCTGCCCCAGCACGTTGGTCGCCTGCAGCTGCTGCGATTGTGTCCGGTTGGCTGCGATCAGCGGGGGCGGCACCGACGAGGCCAGCGCGGTCTCATACGCCGCGGCCGCCGAACGTGCCTGGGTGGCCGCCTCCTCGGCCTGAGCGGCCGTCGTGGTCAGCCAGGTCACGTACGGTTGGGCCGCTTGCGCCATCGTCGCGGACGCCGTGCCGGTCCACTCCTCGCTGCTCAGCGAGGTGATCACGTTGTCGTAGCTGAGTGCGGCGGAATTGAGTTCGGCCGCCAGCGCGCTCCACGCCGACGCCGCGGCCACAAACGAACCCGACCCCGGACCCGAGTAGATCCGCGCCGAATTGAACTCCGGTGGGAACGCCCCATAATCCACCACGAATATGCCCCTTAACCTGTGATGTTCGAATCGATGCGTCGAGTAGTGAAAGACGTTAATGCGCTGGTGGCCACCGCCATGTCGGTCAGTGGAGTAGCAGCCGCTCGACGCACCGTTGCGCCGGTTGCCAGGGCCGGTCGCGCGATGCCGACCGACTCCCCCGCGAGGGGCCTTGATAGCGGGTGTGAGCTGCGGGAATGGTCGAAGCTCGGCGCCCGTGTGCTGCGCGCGTCGCGGCGGGATGCCGGCGTAGCCGGACGCGCGTGTGTCCAGGTCGGGGATAAAATCCGGCCGCGGCTAAAGGTGAGGTGATACATGCCTGATTCCGCCGCTTATCCGGCCGATGGTGGGCGGGTGAGCACGCTGTAGCGGAAGCCGTACTTGTTGACATAGCCCGCGGCCGCGCCGCGTCGGCCCATCGACCCGACAGGCATGCCCCGCAGCAGACCGTTGGCCGGAGAATTGGCTCCACCGGTCGCCGCGGCCTCGATCGGTGTGGCCTCCTCGGACAGCGCCGCCGGCGTCACCGACGAGGTCAACGTCCCCCAATGCTGAGGCACCGAGAGCAGCCCCACCCGGCCGGCCTGGCCGACCCCCGCCGACACCGCACCCACATGGCCGACACCGCCCAGGTTGCCCAGACCCAGGCTCGCGAACTGCGGCGTGGGGTACCAGGCACCACTGGCACCCGCCGTGCTACCACCGGGACCGAAGACCAACTGCTGGGAGAGCTGCGACCAGAAGCTCGTAATGCCAGTCGAGAAATAGGCAAGACCCGTGGTCTGTTTGAGGAGCACCGTGTAGAAGCTGGGGCTCAGCCCCAGGTAGTTGTTGGTCGGGGTCGGCAACCCGGACTGGGTGAAGTTCTGGATCGCACTCGTGAGCCAGGTGAACGGGCCCGTCTGCGATGTGGTGGTCGTGGTCGACGCCTGGGTCACCGCTTGAGTTGTGCTGGCCGACAACACTTGTGGGCTCGCCAGCTGCGATGTGGTCTGCGCGGTGTTGCCCGCCGGCTCGGCGACGGCCTTGGCAACCGCGGCGGCCTGGTCGGAGTCGGCCTCCGGGGTGGTGGTGTTGGGCGGTGAAGTGAACGGTGTCAGCTCCGAAGCCGCGGCCGACGAGCCGGCGTAGCCGTACATGGCGGCGGCGTCCTGGGCCCACATCTCCATGTACTGCGCCTCGGTGGCCGCGATCGCGGGCGTGTTCTGCCCGAAGAAATTGGTCGCCACCAGGGTCGCCAACAACACTCGATTGGCGGCGATCACCGGTGGTGGCACCGTCATCGCAAACGCCGCCTCAAAGGCCGCCGCCGCCGCCCTGGCCTGGCCCGCGGTCTCCTCGGCCTGCGCGGCCAAGACGCTGAGCCAGCTCACGTACGGCGTGACCGCCGACAGCATCGACGTGGACGCCGGGCCCACCCAGGGCGCGTGAGTCAGTTCCGAGATCACCGACGTGTAACCGCTGGCGGCCGAGCCCAGCTCGGCGCCGAGCCCGTCCCAGGCCGCGGCCGCGGCCATGATCGGACCGGACCCCGGACCCGCGTACATGCGACCGGAGTTGATCTCCGGCGGTAATGCCCCGAAGTCCATGGTTACGAAGCACCGGGCTGGAACGACATGTATCCCCTCGCAGCTGGTCTCTCGGCGGTGACCTTGAAGAATTTGCTTGCTTCGGAAGGCTAGGTGGACACGTGGCCCCATCGCCGCTTCGCGATTCGGCGGTCGCTATGCCGGTGGCAGTTCCGAGAGCGGTGTCCCGTCGCGGCGGCAGGGCCGGGTCGACGTCGGTCGCGCGCCGCCGCCACGGTCACTACCTGCGGGAACACCCGGCTGCAGCCAGCTACGACCCACCGACCGCCCCGGCATCGCGGCCCGTTCCGGGCGGACGGCACCGGCGCGAGGACCCCAGCGCGGGGTAAAAATCCGGCCGCAGATAAAGGCCGCGCCAGGTTCGGTGCGGTGGCCCTGGGCGGCGGCGCGATCTCAGGCGTGAGACCGTTCGCCGCTGTGCGTGACCAGGGCCGACCATCGGGCCGCGGTTGGCACCGGCACGAGAACGCGCCCTGCCCCCGATAATTCCGGGGCAGGGCGCGCTCGAGATCAGTTGGGGCTGGGGCTATCCCGCGAAGGGTGGGCGGGCCATCACGGTGGGCCGGAAGCCGTACTTGGGACCGGCGACTCCATGCCCGGCCGTACCGGCACCGGCCAGTGGCATGCCACCGAGCAGGTTTCCGGGTCCACCGGCCGCCTCCGGAGCGGCGCTGACGCTGCTGACCGGGATCGCACGGCCCAGGACCTGCGTAGGCGGCGCTCCCGACCAGGAGACCGGCACCGACAACTTGCCACCGACGGAAGCCGCGCTGCCCAGGGCCGCCACCGGGTGGGCCGCGGCCGCGCCGCCACCCAGCATGCCGCCCAGGCCACCAAGCCCCGGCAACGCCTTGGCCACCGCCGGGGCCGCCCCACCGAGGGCACCGGTCGACTTGGCGATCTGCGTGAACGTGTTGGCCATACCGGTACTGAAGTACGGCAGACCCTCGGTGTTGTAGAAGAGGCTGGCGAACGGGCTGTAGCCGTTGACCGCCGATCCCAGGCTGGTGGGCAGGGTGGTCTGCCCGGTCAGCAGGAACCAGAGCTCCTGCAAGGGATCCGTCGTGGTCGTGGCGGCCGTCGTCGCGTTGGTCGTGGTGCTCGCCGCCGGCGTGGCCAGCGACTGCAGGGTCTTCGACGTGTTGGTCGCCGTCGAGTTCGCCGACGCGTTGGTGACCGCCGCGGCCTGGTTGGCCTGGCCCGACTGGTTGGTGACTTCGGGCGCCTTCTGGAACTGCGTCACCTTCGTCGCCGACGAGGACTGGCCCGCATAGCTGTACATCGCGCCCGCATCCTGGGCCCAGTACTCGCCGTACTGGGCCTCCAGCTGCGCGATCAGCGGGGTGTTCTGCCCCAGGACGTTGGTCGCCTGCAGCTGCTGCGATTGTGTCCGGTTGGCTGCGATCAGCGGGGGCGGCACCGACGAGGCCAGCGCGGTCTCATACGCCGCGGCCGCCGAACGTGCCTGGGTGGCCGCCTCCTCGGCCTGAGCGGCCGTCGTGGTCATCCATGCGGCGTAGGGAGTCGCCGCTTGGGCCATCGCCGCGGAGGCCGTGCCGGTCCACTCCTCGCTGCTCAGCGCGGTGACCACCTGCTCGTAGCTGAGCGCTGCCGAGTTGAGCTCGGCCGCCAGCGCGCTCCACGCCGACGCCGCGGCCATCAAGGACCCCGACCCCGGACCAGAATAAATTCGCGCCGAATTGAACTCCGGCGGAAACGCTCCGTAATCCAACATCATTGACTCCTTAACCAGTCGCGGCCGCGTTGGCCGCCTCAGTCACCGCGTACGACCCGGAGCTGGTGCTCAGGGTGTTGACAAACATTTCGTGAATCGCCGCCGCCTGTGCGCTGACGGCTTGGTACATCTGCCCGTGCGCGGCGAACTGCGCCGCCGTGAGCGCCGAGACCTCGTCGGCAGCCGCCGGCACCACCCCCGTCGTCGGGGCTGCCGCAGCGGCGTTCTGAGCGCTCAGCGTTGAGCCAATCGTCTGAAGATTGCCCGCTGCGGCGGCAAGCGCCTCGGGCTGCGTGGTCACAAAGGACATCTAGCTTCCTTCCCTTCGGTGGGGCCCGGCGAGCAGTGCGTTGTGTTGACCGTTCATGGCGTTCATCTGGACTTTTCTTATCCGGCGGATGGTGGGCGGGTGAGCACGCTGTAGCGGAAGCCGTACTTGTTGACATAGCCGGCGGCCGCGCCGCGTCGGCCCATCGACCCGACAGGCATGCCCCGCAGCAGACCGTTGGCCGGAGAATTGGCTCCACCGGTCGCCGCGGCCTCGATCGGTGTGGCCTCCTCGGACAGCGCCGCCGGCGTCACCGACGAGGTCAACGTCCCCCAATGCTGAGGCACCGAGAGCAGCCCCACCCGGCCGGCCTGGCCGACCCCCGCCGACACCGCACCCACATGGCCCACACCGCCCAGGTTGCCCAGACCCAGGGCCGCGAACTGCGGCGTGGGGTACCAGGCACCACTGGCACCCGCCGTGCTACCACCGGGACCGAAGACCAACTGCTGGGCCAGCTGCGACCAGAAGGCCACGATGCCGTTGGAGAAATAGCCCAGACCCGAGGTTTGCTTGAGGATCACGGTGTAGAGCGTGGGGTTCAGCCCCAGGTAGTTGTTGGTCGGGGTCGGCAGGCCGGAATTCAAGAAGTCCTGGATCGTGCTCGAGATCAGTCCGGGATTCGAGGTGGCCGCGGTTGTCTGTGTCGCGGCCTGAGTTGTGCTGGCCGACAACACTTGTGGGCTCGCCAGCTGCGACGTGGTCTGTGCGGTGTTGCCCGCCGGCTCGGCGACGGCCTTGGCGACCGCGGCGGCCTGGTCGGAGTCCGCCTCCGGGGTGGTCGTATTGGGCGGCGTGAGGAACGGACTCAGCGTCGAGGCGGCCGCCGACGACGCGGTGTACCCGGCCATAGCGCCGGCGTCTTGCGCCCACATCTCCATGTACTGCGCCTCGGTGGCCGCGATTGCGGGCGTGTTCTGCCCGAAGAAATTGGTCGCCACCAGGGTCGCCAACAACACTCGATTGGCGGCAATCACCGGTGGCGGCACCGTCATCGCAAACGCCGCCTCAAAGGCCGCCGCGGCGGCCCGGCCCTGCCCTGCCGTCTCCTCCGCCTGCGCGGCCATGGTGCTGAGCCAGCTCACGTACGGGGTGATCGCCGAAAGCATCGACATCGATGCCGGTCCTACCCACGGCCCGCTGGTGAGCTCGGTAACCACCGAGTTGTAGCCGCTGGCCGCTACACCCAATTCCGCCGCAATCTCATCCCAGGCGGCGGCCGCGGCCATCATTGGCCCCGACCCCGGACCCGCATACATGCGACCGGAATTGATTTCGGGCGGTAACGCCGCGAAGTCAAACACCGTGTCCTCCTCAGTCGGCCGCGAACGCAGGCGATCTCGGCTGTCACATAGGAATCAGTGGTGGTCGTGGTCACGGCTCTGTAAACGACGCCACCGGGCGGTCACTGCGCCCGCGGGAGTCGCTGCAGGAGCCCCTTCGTCCCCCAACCCCATCAGCCCGGCGGCCCAGTACATGTTGACCAGTTGACTGCGCCCGCAAAGTTGGTGTGTCACCGCACTTCTCGGATGTCTGGTCAGAAACGACATGCACCTTCTGCCTCGGCTAATCTCCCGCTATCAGCAACCGAGCGACAGCTCGCGTGTGCCCGAACTGCCGCCCGCGACTGAGATTAGTTCGTTACGAGGCAAACGCCGACACCCAAAGCCACCTGTTCATCAATGGCCAGCCACTGTTCATTCCCGGTCGGTGGGAGTTCACTAAAGGCAACGGATTGTTCATCATCCGTTTGCTTTTCGCCTGCAGCGCCAGGACAGTATGCGCCGTCAGTCCTCTTCGAGAATGAGTGCCATTTCGGGGCAGGAAGCGACGCCATCGCGAGTCAATTGCTCGTCTTCGGGTGCGACGTCGTGCTCCTCGAGAATCGAATAGCCGGACTCGTCGATGGGGAACAGGTCTGGGTCGACGGCGTAACACTGGGCGTGGCCCACACATTTCGACTGTTCCAGACGAACCCTCACGAGGTTTCCTCCCTAGGCGGCCCGGTCAGGCCGTAACCGGCTCCACGAAATGGCCGGGCTGGCACTTCACGGTTCGATACCCAGGTTAGTCGGTCGGTAAAGTATCGAAGATGTTCGCCAGCCGATTCCGTGCGCCCGAAGCTTCGAATCGGCCCGAGTAGGCGTGTCCGTGTTCCTTTGCCGCGCATGCAATATTGATGTGCCGCCACATGTTGATATCGACGAAGTCCGACGAAGGCGCAATCGCGTCGCCGTTTTCGGGCGAATACAGACAACCGGAGAGCGAAGCGCATGAGCGAAGGCCAGCAGGGCTCGTTCTACCTACCCCGACTTGATTTCGCCACGCTGCCGATGACCGTGGACCGTGGCGTCGGGTGGAAGACGCTGCGCGACGCCGGACCCGTTGTGTTCATGAACGGCCACTACTACATCACCCGGCGCGAAGACGTGCTGGCTGCACTGCGCAACACCAAGGTGTTCTCGTCGACGGTCCTGCAGCCCCCGGGCCACCCACTGCCGGTGCTGCCGCTGGCTTTTGATCCGCCGCAGCACACCCGCTACCGCCAGATTCTGCAGCCATATTTCAGCCCGCACGCGCTGAGCAAGTCGCGCCCGGTGCTGGAGCGCCACGCCGGCGAGATGATCGGCGCCCTGGCCGGCCGCGGCGAGTGCGAGGTGATGGCGGACTTCGCCAACCTGTACCCGTTTCAGGTGTTCCTGGATCTCTACGGCCTGCCGGTCGAGGATCGTGACCGCCTCATCGATTGGAAAGACGCCGTCGTCGGCGAAAAGCCCTTCATCACCCAGAGCGACATCGAGAAGTCCGATCAGCTGCTGCAGTATCTGGCCGACGCCATCGCGCAGCGCCGGCAGAACCCGGGGTCGGACATGCTGTCGAAGGTGATAACGGGCAAGGGCAACTTCACCGACCTCGAACTGCTGGGCATGAGCCACCTGCTGATCCTGGCCGGTTTGGACACGGTGACCGCGGCCATCGGATTCTCGCTGTACGAGTTGGCGCGCAGGCCGCAGCTGCGCAAGGAGCTGCGCGACAATCCAAAGCAGATCAGGGTTTTCATCGAGGAGATCGTCCGACTCGAACCGTCGGCCCCGGTGGCGCCGCGGATCACCACCGAATTCGTCGAAGTCGGCGGCATGACACTGCCGCCGGGCACGTCGGTGCGGCTGTGCATGGCCGCGGTCAATCGCGACGACAGCGACGCGATGTCCACGAACGAGCTCAATATGGACGGGAAAGTCCACCGGCACTGGGGGTTTGGCGGTGGGCCACACCGCTGCCTGGGCTCTCACCTGGCGCGGATCGAACTGACGGTGATCGTCGCCGAATGGCTGTCCCAGATTCCGGATTTCGAGCTGCCCGAGGACTACTCCCCCGAGATCAATTACCCGTCAAAGAGTTTCGCGCTCAAAGCTTTGCCGCTGCGCTGGGGCTGAACCTGATCCGGTCGGCCCCAGCGCAGTGCGCGTCCTACTTGCGGAACTCGGTCGCTGCGACCTGAACGAACACACCGGTGTCCTCGGCCATCAGCAGGCCTCGGCCACGCGGCAGCGGACCACCCTTCATCTTGCCGCGGATGAAGCCCTCGTCGGGGTCGGCGTCCATCACCAGCAGCGGCGCATTCGCCTGGGCCAGTGCCCGCAACATCGGGTCGCTGCCGGCAGAAGACCAACCACCGAACGTCCGCGTGACGATCACGTGCAGGCCGACGTCGGCGGCCCGGGTCACCCACGGCGCGGCCTTGTGTAATGGCGAGTCGAAGCCTGCCGGCAGCTGCTGGATGTCGTCCACGATCAGGAAGATCTCCGGCCCACTCCACCAGTTACGCGACAGCAGCTCTTCGGCGGACAGGCCCGGCGGCGGCTCGCGGCCGGCCAGCACCGCGGCCAGTTCGCCCATCATCGCCTGCACGCCGTCGAGGTTGTAGGCGAACTTCTCCACGTAGTCGGAGCCGAGTGTGGTCAGCAGCTGACGACGCGGGTCCACCAGCCACACCTGGGCCGACGGCTGCCCCGGCGACGGCGTCGGTGCGCTGGTCGCTCCCGGCGCATACAACCGCCCGATCTCGGACATGATGGTGGCCAGCGTCGTGGTACGCCCACATTCGCGACGACCGGTCACCATCAGGTGCGCGTTCTCAGCGAAGTTGAGATACACCGGGGACAGGTCCAATTCCGAGATGGCCCAAGCGATTCCGCCCGCACCGACGCCCTGACGGGTGTCATGCGCGGCGAGCTCGCGGAGCTGTTCCACCCCGAAGATCGCCGGCAGCCGGCGCACCGGCGGAGCCTGAGCGCTCGTGATGCGGCTGACGGCTTCGACGATGCTGTTTGACTCGAACCGGTTGTCGGGCGTGCTGGCCAGCGCGGGACGCGCCACCAACGTATGCAGGCCGGACTGCGGGTCGGCGTCGAGGCGGACGTAGTTGACCGCGACCATGCCGCGGCCCGGCTTGACCGGAACGTCCTTGGCGAAGCGTGAACGCACCAGCTTCGCGTCCTCCACGGCGGCCAGCCGCAGCTCGACCCGCGAGCCGAAACCGCTGCGCACCGGCGGCCGCAGCTCCGATTCGCGATCGGCGGTGACCACCACGTGCACGCCGAACGACGGGCCCTGGTTGATGATCACGTTGACCTGCTCGATCAGCACCTCGTTCTCTTCGGCCAGCGCCCGGTAGTTGTCCACCACCAGGTAGACGTCGCCGAAGCCGTCGTTGGGGACCGGACCCGGCTCGTTGCCGAACTTGCGCCGCCGGAACACCTCCATCGAGGCGATCCCGTACTCGAGGAAGCTGCGCTTGCGCTCCCGCACCAGCGCCAGCAGCTCGGCCACCGTGCGGCGCACGCCGTAGGGGTCGGTCGGGCCGGCCACCTCACCGACATGGGGCAGCCGGGCGACGGTGGTCAGCGCGGTGCTGCTGTAAGCCAGGCAGTAGAACTGGATCTGCTCGGGCGTGTGGGTCAGCGCCGCCGAGCAGATCAGGGTCTGCAACGCGGTCGTCTTACCCGAACCACCGGCACCCAGGATCAGAACGTTGGCACCGGGCCCCGACGTGTCGACCGTCCACGGCGGCTGGTCGTGCTTGAAGGGACGGTCGATGATGCCGATCGGGAAGACCAGATTCTGCGCGGTGCCGTAGTCCTGCTGCCAGGGGTGGCCGAGGAACCGGTCCACCAGTTCGTCGATGGCGACGGGCTGGTTCAGCGGCGGCTGCCACAGCCGGTACGGCTGGAAGTCGATCTTGCGCAGCTGGTCGATGATGACCGTGCCGACCTTGGGCGTCCGGATCCCTTCGGAGTCGTCGTCCTCGGCCGCCTCGATCGGAAGTGCGTCACCATCGGCGGGAATGGCGGGGGCGGTCACCTCCGGTCCCCCGACGCTGACTTCCAGCGGGGTGAACGAGTTGGTGAACAGTTGCGGACGGACGTAGTCGATGCTGTGCACCAGCGCCGGCGCTTCGTCCCCGTCGTCGGTGAGGCCGCGCGGGAAGTAGTCCCGCCACAGGAATTCGGCCTGGAACCGGGTGATGTCTTCCAGGCTGCGGCGGAAGTAGCCCAGACCGGCCTGCGCGGGCAGGTTGACCGCGTTCGGCACACCGGCCGCCTGCGCCGCACCGGCGGTGCGCGCCTTCAGCACCAACCGGTAACCCATGTTCTCCATGAGCTTTTCGGCGCGGCTCTCGATGGTCTGCGACGCCATCATCAGGTGGATCCAGTACGCGCGACCCTGACGGCCGATGGAGTCGAGGACGTCGACCGCGGTCGGCATGATGCGGAACCACTCGTAGAACTCGTCGATGACGACCACGAGCATCGGCAGTGGCGCCATGTCCTGGCCGCGTGCCCGCATCCGGCCGCGCACCGAGTTGTATTCCTTGGCGTCGTCGACACCGGCGCTGTCGCAGATCGCCTTGCGGCGGGCGATCTCACCCCACAGCGCGTCCAGGAAGCGCTCCATCAACGCCTGGTCTTCTTCCAGGTCGGTGATGATCCGGGATACGTGCGGCACGCCGGCGAACGGCTTGACCGCCGACCCACCCTTGAGGTCGGCCAGCACGAACTGCAGCTCCTCCGGCGGGTGGCTGAGCATCAGCGACTCAATCACGGTTCGCACCAGGGTCGATTTACCCGAACCGGTCGTACCGGACATGACGCCGTGCGGGCCGTCGCCGCCCTCGTCCAGCGACTTCATGTCCAGGAACAGCAGCTCGCCGTTGTCGGAGCGGACACCGAACGGCGCGCGCAACCGGGACCGGCCCATCGAGTCGTTGCGGCTACCCCACAGCGCCTCGAAGTCGATGCGGCCCGGATCGTCGATTCCGTAGTAGGCCATGATGTCTCGGGCGCCGATGTGCGCCACCCGCTGGCCGATCTCCTCGTACGCCTCGGCCAGCCGCCAGCGCGCCAGCTTCTGCGCGAACTCCTCGGCCTCGACGGTGCTGATGTGGTCGGTGAGGGCGAAGAACCAGGGTTTCTCGTCGATGACCATCCAGGTGTCGCGGTCACGGGGCAGCGCCTCGATCACACCCTTCTCGTCGAACCGCAGCGTGCGCTCCGGAACCGCGCTCCACATCGCGGAACCGGTCAGGTCGAAGAACGTCACCCCGTCGACGCCCTCGCCGCTGATCACATACTCCCATTGCGGGTCGACGGCGTCGGCGATGATCACGGTGTGCGGGGTCGGCGTCTGAGCCGACGAACTCGCGTGCCGCGGCGTGAAAGAGCCACGGCCGGCGAACAATTCGGCCTGCTCGGCGGCGAACTCGCGCACCGAGCTGTAGACCATTCGCGCGTTGCCGGCGGCGTCCTGGCGGCGCGGGTCACCGAAGTGCGGCAGCCACTTCACCCAGTCCCACTCGTCCAGGTTCGAACTGACCACGATCATGCGCATGTGGTCGGGCCCGTGCGAGAACGCCAGCTGGCAGATGATCGCCCGCATCAGTCCCACCGCCTGCTCGCGATCCCCGGCCAGCGAGTACCAGGGCTCGACCAACACCGAGATCATCTTGGGCAGGTTGTAGACGACGCTTTGGTAACGCCCGAATTCCTGAAGCGCCTTACCGGTCACCGGCTCCAGCTCGATGTCGGTCGGCATGTTCTGGGGCTCACCCCAGGTCACCTCGGGACGCGTCATACCGACGCCGACGCGGACCACCCCGAAGTTCAGGTCCTTGCCGTCGGGCTTGCGTTCCCACATCCGCGACGACCCGACCGCGGCGGCCAGCGTGGTGGGGGCCGGGTGGAACCACCGGTAGTTGGCGTCCATGCTGTCGGCCGACTCGTGGGCGGTCTCGCGCAGCATGTCCAGCATCAGCATGAACTGGGCGCGCATCGAGTCCAGCTTGGGCCGGCTCATCTGCTGCTGGCCGCCGAACCGGCCGCCGAACATCATCATCGCGACGCCACCGATCATGAAGATCGGGAAGATCGATCCGGCGCCGCCGAACACGTGCGAACCGCTGGCGAAGGTCATGGCGACCATACCGATCAGCAGGCCGACCACCACGACGCCGACCACGATCAGCCACCACGGCTTGCCTTCTGGCGGCGGGATGCTCAACGGCGTCGGAAGGACGATGTTCTCCGGCTTGATTACCGGAGGCTTCTCCGGCGTCGGCCGCGCAAATCCACGTTTCACTTCGGTACCGCCAACTCTCCTGGTGACATATCCATCGGTAGCGTGTCGTGCTCCACCAGCGCATCCGCTCGCGACAAGGTCGGCCCCTGCGGCAGCAGCCGCAGCGCCACCCACGGCGCCAGGCCCGGTTTCGTCTTGAGGCCCAACGCTTCTCGTACCTCGCGGGTGTCGTCGACTCCGAACCGGGCACCCGCATCCGTGAGCCACCACAACGATTCGGTCGTCTTGGCTCCGGGGTCGTTTCCGGTGACGGCCACGAAGTTCGCGTAGTCGGGCCCGAAGAAGACCTGGTCGGCTTCGCGGCCGGTGGTGTCGGCCTTGACCAGCGACACCACCTTGGTGACGTCCTTCTGCTCGACCGGAATGGTGGCGCCGGAGATGACCTGGACGCGGGCCCGGTTCTCACCGGAGGTCTTCTGCCACCACCAGCAGGTCGCCGGGTTCTCGCGGATGTCCATCACGTTCAGCGGCGCGTCCGGGTAGGACGACAGATCCAACTTGTTGACCACCGGCATCTTCGCCAGCGCGGACGGTTCCACGGTCACCGGCTTGGTGTTGCCCGGCCCGGCGTTCTGCAGGATCTGGGCCACCAACGGCGGCAGCGTCTGCACACCGTCGGCCAGCACCAATGAATACTGTTGCGGCCCACTGATTTGCGGGGTGACGATCACCGTGCCGATCGGGCCGGGCGCGTTCGGGAACGACGCCCCGGCGCCGGCATTCTGGATCTGCGGCACGGTCAGTTCCGGGCCCACCGGCAGCGCGTCATACAGGGCGCGGCTCATCGGCTTGGCCATGCTGACCTGCTCCGGGGTGAGGCCCAGCGGCAGCAGCACCGACCGGTTCGACCCGTCGATGCGGGAGCGGCGTCCGTCCCGGATCACCCAGGCGTCCCCGCCGTAGTTCAGCACCACCGCGTCCGACCCCGTCAGCACCCGCCGGTGGTTGCCCAGATCGGGGTTGCCGTCGATCACGGTCACCGTCACTCCGGACGGCGCCCCGGCGCCGGTCGAGTTCGCCACGGTGTCGCAGACCAACCAGGAGGAGGCAGAAGGATTGGTCGGGTGGAAGCTGGACGGTGCACCCGGGATGCCGACCATCGGACCGCGCGGCAGGCTGGCGATCTGGTTGGACTTGACCAGGTGCGGGTTGTCCGGGCGGCCGGTGATGAGGCGGGCCGACGCCAGGTTCAGCGCCGGGTACAGCTTGTCGCCGACGCGGACGTACAGCGCGCCCGAGTCGCGGTCGGCGATGATCGGCGACTCGTTGATCTGGCCGGCCGGGCTGATGAAGGAGTAGAGCAGCGCGCCGAGGCAGATCACCAGCGCGGCGGAGATCGATGCCACCACGGCCAGGTTCTGACGCCGTCCGGGCTCGACCTCCATGCGGACGCGCCACCGGGTCAGTGCCATCGCGGTCCGGCGCGCAAGGAATTGGTAGCCGGTCACCTGGGTCCGGGTCGACAACCCGAGGCCGTACCCCGACCCGCGCTGCCCGCGACTCTCTTCCGCCACTTAATTCACCATCCGGTCTACTGATGCGCCTGGATATTGTCCCGCTGAACTGATCCAGCGCGAATTACATGACAACCGTAAGGCACCTGCGCGGACCTCGCCACGCGGCGCCAATGCCATTCACTTCTACATCTCTTTATGCACCCGAAGCCGGCCGCGTTCCCCGCGCCGGAGCCGCCGGCGACGACGGCGGCGACACACGCCATTGAGCTGGCAGTTTCGTTTCCCCCACGGACGAGCGACCGGATCCTTTTCGTCTCCTCGGAGCATCGTAGTGGCCGCGCGGCCTTTCGTCCTGTCGAGCGCACCGAGCCGTTCTCGGGAGAAGTCATAAATGAATGGCAGGCCACCACACAGCAAAGAATGCGCCAACTCGCGCCGGGTCCGAGTCGCAGGGCCGCGAATCCGGGCAGCAAGATGGCGGTATGACTGAACTCGCGCCGTCGCTGATCGAACTCGCCCGGAGGTACGGCATCGCGACGGACTACGAGGACTGGACCGGTAGGCGGGTGCGGGTCTCCGAGACCACGCTGAAGGCCGTGCTGGGTGCCCTCGGCGTCGCGGCCGACAACGAGCAGGAGCGCAATGTCGCGCTGACCGCGAAGCTGCGGGCGCACTGGGCGCGCCGGCTGCCGGCGACCATCGTCGGGCGCACCGGCGAGCCGATCCGGTTCTGGGCGCATGTGACCCACGGCGATCCCGCCGAGGTGTGGTTGCAGCTCGAAGACGGCACGGTGCGCGGCGGTGTCGAACAGGTCGACAACTTCACCCCGCCGTTCGACCTGGACGGCCGCTGGGTGGGCGAGGCCAGCTTTCTGCTGCCCGCCCATCTGCCGCTGGGCTATCACCGGGTGCATTTGCGCTCCGGCGACTCCGAGACCAGCACCGCACTGATCGTCACGCCGGACTGGCTCGGGCTGCCGGAGCGACTCGGTGCCCGGCGCGCATGGGGTCTGGCCGTTCAGCTCTACAGCGTGCGGTCGCGGCAGTCGTGGGGCATCGGCGACCTGACCGATCTGACCGACCTGGCGGTGTGGTCGGCGTCGCGCCACGGCGCCGACTATCTCCTGGTCAATCCCCTGCACGCGGCGGCCCCGACCAAGCCGATGGAGCCGTCGCCGTACCTGCCGACGTCGCGCCGCTTCGTCAACCCGATTTATCTTCACGTCGAGGCGATCCCCGAATTCGCCGACCTGACCAAGCGCAGCAGGGTCCGGCGGCTGCGCTCCGAGGTGCAGCAGCGCGCCGCCCGCGTCGACACCATCGACCGCGACAGCTCATGGGCGGCCAAGCGGGCTGCGCTCAAGCTCCTGCACGAGGAACCGCGGTCGGCGGGACGGGAGCTGTCCTACACCGCGTTCCGCGACCGGGAGGGCCGCGCGCTGGACGACTTCGCCACCTGGTGTGCGCTGGCCGAGAAGTACGGCGGCGACTGGCACTCCTGGCCGGAGGCGCTACAGCACCCGGACGCGCCCGGGGTTGCGGACTTCGTCAAGAAGCATTCGGACACAGTCGATTTCCACCGCTGGCTGCAGTACCAACTCGACGAGCAGCTGGCCGCGGCGCAGTCGCAGGCGATCCGGGCCGGCATGTCGTTGGGCGTCATGCACGACCTGGCCGTCGGCGTGCACCCCAATGGCGCCGACGCCTGGGCGCTGCAGGACGTGATGGCGCTGGGCGTCACCGCGGGCGCGCCGCCGGACGAGTTCAATCAGCTCGGCCAGGATTGGTCCCAACCGCCGTGGCGGCCAGACCGATTGGACGAGCACGAATATCGGCCGTTCCGTGCGCTGATCCGCGCGGTGCTGCGACATGCCGGCGGCGTGCGCATCGACCACATCATCGGGTTGTTCCGGCTCTGGTGGATCCCGCGGGGCGCCTCACCCACCGAAGGCACCTACGTGCGCTACGACCACGAAGCCATGATCGGCATCGTCGCGCTGGAAGCCCATCGCGCCGGCGCGGTCGTCGTCGGGGAGGACCTCGGCACGGTCGAGCCCTGGGTGCGCGACTACCTCTTGCTACGGGGCCTGCTGGGCACCTCGATCCTCTGGTTCGAGCTGGACCGCGACGGGAACGGGGGCCCGCTGCCGGCCGAGCGCTGGCGCGAGTACTGCCTGTCCTCGGTCACCACCCACGACCTGCCTCCGACTGCAGGCTATCTGGCGGGTGACCATGTGCGGCTGCGCGATTCGCTGGGGCTGCTGACCCGTCCCGTCGAAGAGGAGCTCGAGTCCGACCGAACGGAGCTGGCGGCGTGGATGGCCGAGCTGCGCCGGGTCGGATTGCTCGAGGACGGCGAGGAGGACCCCGAGCAGGTCGTGCTGGCGCTGTACCGCTACCTGGGCAGGACGCCGTCGCGGCTGCTGGGCGTGGCGCTGACCGACGCCGTGGGTGACCGCCGGACCCAGAATCAGCCCGGCACCACCGACGAATACCCCAACTGGCGGGTGCCGCTGACGGGCCCCGACGGGACCGCGGTGATGCTCGAGGACGTGTTCACCGATCCGCGCACCGCCACGCTCACCGAAGCCGTGCGCGCCGCGCTCGCGCCCGTCGCCGCCGAAAGCGCGACCCGCTAGTCGCCCCGCCGGGTGCCTTGTTAGCTTCAAAACCCATGAAGGTCTCAGTCGTGGCCCCGGTCGCCGACGGTGTCACTGCGGACCCCGACTGGATGGTGGCCTTCGCGCGCCACCTCGAAGCCTGCGGGTTCGAATCGATCGTCGTCGTCGAGCACACCGTGTTGCTCACCCGCTACGACAGCGTCTACCCCTACGACGACTCCGGTCGCGTCGGACTAACGCCAGACTGCCCCATCCCGGATCCCCTTGACCTGCTTGCGTTTCTTGCCGGCCAGACCAGCCGCCTGGGCCTGGCCACCGGCGTGCTGGTCCTCCCCAACCACCACCCGGTGGTGCTGGCCAAGCGGGCCGCCACCGTCGACACCCTGTCCGGCGGCAGGCTGCGCCTGTGTGTGGGCGTGGGCTGGCTGAAGGAGGAGCTGGCCGCCTGCGATGTGGATTTCGACAGCCGTGGCCGACGGGCCGACGAGCAGCTGTCCGTCATGCGGGAGCTGTGGGCTCAGCGGTCCGGCGGGGCATCGTTCGCGGGCGAATTCTTTAACTTCGAGAATGTCATGAGCTATCCGAAACCCGCTGCGGCGGAACGCCTCCCGATTCATATCGGCGGCCACAGCCGAGCCGCCGCGCGCCGCGCCGGACGCCTCGGCGACGGCTTCCAGCCGCTCGGAGTGACCGGGCCACGTCTCGCGTCGCTGATCGCGCTCATGCGCGACGATGCGGCGGACGCGGGCCGTGATCCGTCGGCGCTGGAGGTGTCGCTGGGCCACGCCGTCGCCAAGATCGATGCCGAGCGCGCGGCCGCCCTCGCCGATCAGGGCGCCGACCGTCTGGTGCTGGCCATGCCGCCCACCACCGACATCGAGCAGGCCAAAGACCTGTTGTCGGCCTGTGCGCAACGGCTGTCCCTGAAATCATGACGCTGTCCGCCGACCAGCGGGCCGCGCTGAGCGATCTGGTGCACCGGTATGCCGCCAGCGTCGATGATCGCGAATTTGAGTTTGTTGCAAGTCTTTTCGCCGCCGACGCGGAACTGGCGGTGCCGGCACCGCCGGCCGATCTGTTGCCGATCCATTCGCATCGCGGCCGCGACGCAATCACCGCCGCGGTCGCGGCCGTCGCCGCCGTCGCCCGCACCGAGCACGCGATCATCGGTGAGGTGTACGACGCGGCCGCGCAACCCGGCACCGCGCGCGGGCGGATCACCTGCGTCGCGCACCATTGGAGCGAGCGCGGCGGCGAGCTGGTGGACGTGGCGTGGCACCTGCGTTACGACGACCAGTATGTGCTGACCGATGCGGGCTGGCGGATCAGCCGCCGGACACTGACGGTCCACGCCATCGAGACCCGCCCGGTGCGCCGGCTGCTGCCGCACGACCCCGCCTAGCGTGTTGGCAGCAGATTATGCGCACACTCACAGCTAAACTCATCGGTTCGTATCTGCGGCACAAATCAGCGCTTTCTTTGGGTAGGTGCGGCTAACACCGTCCGCCCTCGGCCGGATTTTGCGCACACCGGCGCGCGTGCCGTCCATCGCACCCCGTGTGGGCGCCGCGGCGAGGGCCGTCGATCCCGATTGACTCCAATTTATCCAGGTGCATTCGTGTAATTTCGGGCGCGTGACGAACACCGTTGATTCCGCGGGGACCGGTGCAGGGCGAGCAGCGCAGCGCGGCTCGGTATCGACGCTGGCAGTGGGCACACCGCTGACGGTTAATCCGGACTACCGCAACGAGATACACACCGCCGAAGACGTCATCGATGTGGAGCACTACGGTGGCGGCTTCGATCTCACCAGGCGGGCCACCGCCCCGAAGCTGCGCATCGGCCGCGACCGATGGTTCAACCTGCTGTGGCTGATCCCGATCGGGTTTGCCGTGCTGATCGCCGGGATCGCGGTCGGCAAAGGCCTGCACAACGTCCCGGCGGTGCAGTCGTTCATCCACCGCTACCCCGGATCGGACAGCGCCGGCGTACCCCCCGGCCTGCCGGCGTGGATCGGCTGGACGCACTTTTTCAACCTCTTCATGATGATGTTCATCATCAGGACGGGGATCCAGATCCTCTGCGACCATCCCCGGCTTTACTTCAGCCGCAACGCCACCCCGGGTAAGGACGAGTGGCTGCGGGTGGGTCCACCGGTTCCGGACGACGAGCTGTGGACCGCCAACGCCGACACGGTCGCCCTGCCACCGCAGCTGGGGCTGCCCGGCTTCCGGCACTCCATCGGCCTGGCCCGCTGGTGGCACCTGGGCATCGACGTGTTGTGGCTCGTCAACGGGGCCGTCTTCTACGTGCTGTTGTTCGCCACCGGTCAGTGGCGCCACATCGTGCCGATGAGCTGGGACGTTTTCCCGAACGCGGCGTCGGTGGCCATTCAGTACCTGTCGCTGGACTGGCCCACCGACAACGGCTGGGTCGCCTACAACGGCCTGCAGCTGCTGTCCTACTTCACCACCGTTTTCATCGCCGCCCCGGCCGCGCTGATCACCGGTCTGGGCATGTCGCCCGCGCTGTCCCAGCGGGTGCACTGGCTCAGCAAGCGGCTGAGCATTCAGCACGCGCGGTCGCTGCACTTCGTGGTGCTGGTCTACTTCCTGTTCTTCATCCTGGTGCACGTCACCATGGTTCTGACCACCAGCGCGCTGCGAAACCTCAACCACATGTTCGCCTCCCGCGACGACAACAGCTGGATCGGCTTCGGCATCTTCGCCGCGGCCATGGTGCTGACCGCGATCGCCTGGGTTTGGGCCACTCCCTTCACCATTCGCCATCCCCGCGTGGTGCAGCGGGTGGGTTACGCGCTGGTGGGTCCCTTCCAGCGGATGCTCGAGCAGCTGGACCCCAAGCCCGGCGCCTTCACCGAAAAGGACATCTCGCCCCACCACTGGCGCAACGGACGCCTGCCGGAGACCGTCGAGTACAAAGAGCTGGAGCGCGACGACTTCAAGGACTGGCGGCTGCGCGTCTATGGTCTGGTCGAACACCCGATGGAATTCTCGCTCGAGGACCTGATGGCGCTGCCCTACCACGAGCAGATCAGCCAGCACTTCTGCATCCAGGCGTGGTCGGGCGTCGCCAAATGGGGTGGCGTGCAGATGCAAACGATCATGGACATCGTCAAACCGCTCCCCGAAGCGAAATGGGCGGTCTTCTATTCGATGGGGCTGGGCGCCACGGGCGGCATCTACTACAACGCCCACCACATCGGGCAGATGGACCACCATATGACGATGCTGGCCTACAACATGAACGACCAGCAGCTCCCCTACATGCACGGCAGACCGCTGCGGCTGCGCAACGAATTGCAGCACGGCTTCAAACTGGTGAAGTGGATCAAGGGCATTGAGTTCGTCGCCGACTACCACGACATCGGCAGCGGTTATGGCGGCTACAGCGAAGACCACAAGTACTTCGGGCGTCACCAAACACTCTGAGCCGCGGCGCGCGTCACCTCCGCCAAGTCGTTTGTTCGAACGGCCATTCGGGTAGCACCAACACATCGGCCGAAACGGATGTGACAGCAGAGGAGACGCCATGAGGCACGACCCTGTCGACCACGATCGGACCACGGACCGGCATGCGCGCGGATCGGCGCCTGCTGCGGCGCAAGCACCCGGTCTCGCCGTGGTCGCGGCGGCCGCGCTGGCGTTCGCGGTATGCGTGGTGAATTTCGCGCTGGGTCAGGCCGGCGCCGGTGTTGCCGCCGCCATCATCTCGATGCTCGCGTTCGGGGCCGGCCTGTCCTGGCTTGGTATGGACCGCAGGCGAATTCGCGACGCCGAGCGGCAGTGGGTGATCAGGCACCCGGCGCCCCGATAGTGGCGCGGTAGACCGGCTGTAGACCTGCTACTGCAGGGCCGCGAGGTTGTTCACGGACTTTTGCACGTCGGAGCGCAGCACCCGGGCGACCAATCCCCCGACCGGCCCGCTGAGCAAACCGCCGCCGAGATCCGCGGTGAGGTGGAAGGTCGACCCGGGGTGGTCATCGCTGACGGTCATCGCCACCGTGAGGCGGATGCCGCCGCGTCCGCGGCCCTGCAGCTCAATCGCTTTCGGCTCGTCGTACCGGGTGACCTTCCAGTGGATGACGTTGCGAAAGCCCTTGACCTTGACGCACGACGAGACACAGGTGCCTTTCTCGATCTTGTCGGGCACCGGGCCCCGCCACCCGGCGAAAATCGTCATCCACTCTTCGAATCGGTCCAGATCGGACGCCAGCTTCCACGCCGCTTCCGGTTCTACCTGCGATTTCACCGACACATCTACGCGAGCCAAAGTCTTCCTCCCCTGGCGGATCAGAATGCCGTCGCCGCATCTGCCGGCGACGCACACATTCGTGGCTGAGTACCCCGACACCGTCGCGCGTATTCGTGGGCCCGGACGCTCAGGGCCAGGCCTGCTCCAGCTGCTGAGCCACGTCGATGATCTGCGCCGCCTGCGACTGGGGCGCGTCGATCTCGGTGGCGACGTAATGGGCGATGAACCGCCGGATCTCACCATCGACGCCGGCCAGGATCCGCAGCACCTCGCCGCGGATCGACTTGGACGAGACGTTGACGGTGATGTCGGAGGGCCGGGGCTTGGCGACGTCGACGATCAGCAACAGCGGCTCGGCCGCACGCGCGGTCGCGCGCAATTGGATGTCCCCGGAGACCACAAATCGCTGCTTATCGAGCCACAGGTCGACCAGTAGGTCGATCGAGAGCGGAATGTGGATGACGAAGGTGATGCTGTCGCCCAGCCGCCGGGTGACCCGCGGGTCCTGGATCTTGACGTTGGCGCTGACTTTGGCGATCCCGCCCGGCCCCTGCGCTATCGGCTCCATGGCGAACTCGCTGCCGGCGATGTCGGCGAACGCGGCCGCGACCCGCTCGGGGGTGACGGCGACCTCGAAGAACCTGCGGCCAAACTCCTCGTAGGTGACATAATCGTGATTCGTCATAGGCTTATACCGTCTCATGTCACCTGCCGGAACGGTCGCTGATCTGCTCGCGTCGCAGGATTTCCGCGCCGGACACCTCTCGATGAATGCGGCAACCCGATCGGTGCCGGGTAAGCGATCTGCGTCGATCCGACGGGTTTTGTGAAGCGCGCCACAGGCGGGGCGCTTCGATTCGATGTGTCGGGCGGTGGCCTGCAAGGCTTGATGGTGGAGGTGTTTGGATTCTCATGCCCCAGGAAGTAACTGAGCAGCGCACGGACCGGCTGTCGGGCGTGCTCATCTGGCTTGGCGGCGGACACCGGCGCGAGCTGGGTGAGCGTCACGAACGGTCCGCCCATGCGGTCGCGGGCGCGGTCGCGTTGTTGGGCGCGGTGCTGGCCTGGCTTGTCGCGACCCTGGCGATCTGCGGGTCGGCCCGCTGGCCGCTGCCGGTCGTCGTTCCGTTCACCCTCGTCTTCGGCCTGCTCGTCGGCGCCATCACCCGCGGCACGATCCCCGGGCCGGACCGCAGCCGCCCCGGCGTGGTCGGACGCGCCGCGGTGGCGGCCGCGCTGGGCACCGTCGTCGGTGAGCTCGCGGCACTGGTGATTTTGTCCAGCTCCATCGACCATCGGCTCGACGAACGGGCATTGCGCAACGCCGAATCCGCCCCCGCCGTCGCGCAGGCATCGGCGTCGCTACAGCAGACCCGGGATATCCGCGCGGCGCTCGACGCCGCCGTCACGCAGGCCCGGGACCGCCAGGACAAGGCCTTGGTCGTCGCGCGCTGCGAGTACCACCCGACGCCGGGCTGCCCGCAGACCCGGATCACCGGGGATCCCGGGGCCGGACCCGAAACACGCACGGCCAACGACCTTCTCACCGATGCCCAGCACGAACTGGACACCGCGCTGGCGGCCCGAGACAGCCGCGCACCGGACTTGGACGCCACGATTTCGCGGCAGGAGGCGGCGCTGCGCGACGCGCGGGACGCCGTCGTGGCGGAAGCGGGCCGGGGCCTGGGCGCGCGCTGGGTCGCGATGAATGACCTCACCCTCGCCGAGGCCGGGGCAATGAGCCTGCGGGTGCTGACGGTTGCGCTGTGCGTCCTGCTCTACCTGACGCCCCTGATCCTGGGGTTGTGGCGAGGCGAGACAACCCACGATCGCCGCGCCACCTCGCGCGCCGAACGCGAACGCGCCGAACTCGACGCGGACACCGCCATCGCGGTCAAACGGGCCGAGGTGCGCCGCGAGGCCGAAATCCTCTGGGCCGAGCATCAACTCACGCAGGCACGACTCGCCATCGAGGCGCAGATCGAGATCGACCGCGAGCAGCAACGCCGCCGGGTTTCCGAAGCCCTGGACGCTCCGGCGCACGCGCCGTCGCAGCGCGCCTTCGAGCCGGCCGACGACGACGTGTATCTGCCGATCGCCGCCGAGGCCGAGGCGGCCAGCCGGGCCCTAACCCAACTGCCCGCGCCGGAACCGGTCGCCGGGCTGGGTAATGCCCAGACGCCGGACGTTCCGGAGAACCTGCCCGCTCCCCTGCCGCCGGGCGGCGAGGTCGAGGCCCACGAGGAACGGCATGCCCCGTTGATCCCGTCGATTCCGGACGCCACCAAGGCCGCGGCCCGCTGGATTCGCCCGCTGGTGCCGCCGTTCGTGGCGAAGGTGATCGACACCACCACCCAGCCACTGCGTAGCGCGCGCCAGGTGTTCGAAGGCGTCCTCGAAGAGACCGAAGAGATCACGTTCACGCTCAAGCGCAGCCGCAAGGTGACGGTCAACTCCGAGGCCTCGGACACCGAGCTGTCCGGACCGCCCGCGAGCACCGAAACTCCTCCGGCACGAACGGAGTTCGTCACTTCGTCGCGACAGGAACCCGGCAGCCGAGCGCACCGGCGGGTAACCGGTCGCCATGCCCACCCGTCCTTGCCACGACGGGCTGCAGACGATGCGGACCGCTTGTCGGTGGAATCCGCGGAAGGCGGCCGTCGTCGTGCGCTGACGAAGCGGGACGGTCCGCCCGAATTGGATCCGCCGGACGGCCCGCGCCAGCTGCCGCCGCCGAAATAGCCGCGCTACGCGCGGCCGTGCTGCTCCGGTGCGCCGCAGGAGCTCAGCGGAACAGCCTGATCCCGTAGTCGATTTCGGACGCCGGCAGCGTCACCGCACGCCCACGTCGCCAGCGCCGGAAACCCCGTCCCCGCGTCGGCCAGTGCAATCGCAGCCCGAAAACGCCACCCTCCGGGCGCGCTCTCGGGTCGATGTTGCCGTCGATGTTGTTGTAGTTGGCGGCGGCCGGGTTACCCCTCGAAAGCTCGGCCGCCCCAACGCCTTGGCGCGCGCTCAACCGGTCAGAGCGGCGGATTTGAACAGCGGTCCCCACTCGTGGCGGGCCGCGGACTGCGCGTCGACGAAGCTGGGAGTCTTCTCGCCGTCGCCGGCCAGGTGGACGAGCGCCCACGCCATGGCGAATACCGGCACTTTGTGCCGGATTGCCGCGCTGTGCAATTCGTCTAAAGCGGCATCGGAAGGACACCGGCGAAGACCGATGAGGATGCCCCGTGCGGTGTCGAGAATGCGACCGGAGTTCGGTCCGCACGAAGTTTGGGCGGGGACCCAGTTCGTCGTCATGCTGTTGATACCTCCTGCTGCGCCCTAACGAACCCACTACTCGCGTAGCGGCAGGAATCCGTGCGCTTCGTTGCGGCCGCAATCCCCAAAAGGCGCCCTGTGCAATGATTTGCGGATCCAACGCGATGTGCCAGTCCATCATTGACATTGATATCCGGCTGTGACCGTTTCGGAATCGGCCGCTCATCAACAAAATTCGCGACACGTGGTAGCGAAACAGGCCGTGAAACGGCGCGATCAATTGCCGACCGTGTCCACCGGGCTCGCTACAGAATCGCCTTGTCCTCTTTCGCCTTGGCGATGTCGTCCCAGTCGACATCCAGTTCCAGCAGGATCTCTTCGGTGTGTTGCCCGTGCTCCGGAGCACGCGCGGGAGACGGTGGCGTCTCATCGAATTGGACTGGGGCGGCGACGATTCGGTATTTCTCACCGTGATCGTCGACATTGGTGATCACATATCCGTTGGGTTCGACTTGCGGGTCGTTGAGGGTTTCCCGGGGCGTCGCCAGCGCACCCCACACGCCGGGCTCGTCCTCGAGCACCGCCTGCCAGTGTGCGAGGTCGTGACTCGCGAAGGTGTTCGCCAGCAGCTCGGTGGCCGCTGCCGCATTGGCGATCAGGTTGCTGGACGGGACGAATCGCTCGTCGTCGGCCAGTTCCGGCAGGCCCATGCGCGCGCAGAAGCCCGCCCAGAATTTGTCGGGCTGCAGGAACACCAGCTGAATCCACCTGTCGTCTTTCGTCTTGTACCGGTTGACGAGCGGATTGATGGCCAGGCCCGGCGGCGCGCCCGGGATCCCCTCGATATCGAAGAAGTCGGCCGCACATATCGACGGCGCTATCGACCACATCGCCTGCGCCAGCAGCGAAGAGTCGACGATCGTCGGCTCGCCGGTGCGTTCCCGGTGAAACAGCGCGGCGCACACGCCGCCGGCCAGCGTCGCCCCGCCCTGCAGGTCGCCGAAGCCGGGCCCCTGGACCGCGGGCGTCTCGCTGCCGAATGGCGTGAGCGTGTAGGCGACGCCGCCGCGTGCCAGGTACGTCGCCGCATCGAATCCGCCGCGGTCGCGGTCCGGACCGCGGACCCCCAACCCGGTGCCGCGCGCGATGATGATCTTCGGGTTGAACCCGCGGATGTCGTCGACGGTCAGCCGGGCCCGCTCGAGTGCGCCGGGCAGCCAGTTGGTCAAGAACACATCGGCGCTGGCCAGCAGCCGGCCGAACAGCTCCCGACCCGTTTCCGACTTGATGTCGATGCCGATGCTGCGCTTGCCGCGGTTGCCCAGCTCGAGGATGAAATCGGCGTCCGGGCGGGCCGCCTGCCGGGTGAACCCGCCGACGACCAGCGCGCGGCCGGGATCTCCGGTGACGACGCCTTCCACCTTGATGACGTCGGCGCCCCAGTCCGACAGGGCGGCACCGGCGGAGGGCACGTAGGTCCACGATGCCAGCTCGACCACCCGCACACCTCGAAGGACTCCGCCGTGCACGTCAGACATCGCCAACCCCCTCGTCGCGACCATTCCTTGCTATTTTAGATATTCTAGCTAGTCTTGGGCGTAGTGATAGCCCATCTGCAGGTCAGCGCAGTTTTTCGTGGAAGTGATGCGATGGAGCCGACCGAAGGTCGCATTCCGACGCCCGCCGCGGTGACCGCGTGCCGCGGTGCGGCGCGAACGTGCGAGAACTCGATTCAGTTCCGCCGTGATATCAGTCGTGACGACGAATGGCGTTGGGCCCCAATGCGGGTCGTGATGTAAATACGCGGGCGAAGGACGGGCGATGGGCAGAGTGACGGGCAAGGTTGCCGTGATCAGTGGTGCCGCGCGCGGTCAGGGCCGTTCACATGCGCGGATGCTGGCCGCCGAGGGTGCCGACATCATTGCCGTGGACCTCTGCACGGACATCGACACCAATGAGTATCCCCTGGCCCGCCCCGAGGACCTGGACGAAACGGCTCGGTTGGTGGAGAAGGAGGGCCAGCGCGTCCACACCGCGATCGCCGACGTCCGCGACCGCGTCGCCCTGTCCGCGGCCATCGACGAGGGCGTCGCCGAATTCGGGCACCTCGACGTCGTGGTGGCCAACGCCGGCATCTGCCCTCTGACGGCGGGCCTGCCGCCGAAGGCTTTCGCCGACGCGGTGGATGTGGATCTGGTGGGCGTGCTCAACCTCGTCCACGCCAGCCTCAAACACCTGCAGGCCGGCGCATCGATCGTCGTCATCGGTTCCAACGCTGCCTTCATGTCGTCGATGAACACCACCGGCATCGACGGCGGCCCCGGCGGGGCGGGCTATGCCTTCGCGAAATTGGCTGCCGCGCACTATGTCAACGACTTCGCCCTGGCGCTCGCCCCGTTCTCGATCCGGATGAACGCGGTGCATCCCACGAACGTCAACACCGACATGTTGCACAGCCCGCCGATGTACCGCGCCTTCCGGCCAGACCTGAAGGAACCGACCCGCGAGGACGCCGAACCCATCTTCCCGTTCGTCCAGGCGATGCCGATCCCCTACGTCGAGCCCGAGGACATCAGCGAGGCGGTGCTGTTCCTCGCCTCCGACGCCGCCCGCTATATCACCGGCCAGCAACTCCGCGTGGACGGCGGCGGTTTCCTCAAGGTCAAGCCATGGTCGGGCGCATGACCGTGATGCCTTCAAACAGACTGCACCGCAACGGGACTGCGCGATGACCGACGACCGCTCCGTCCAACGGCGCCTCTACGCTCTCATGGTGCTGATGAAGGCGGCCGACGACCGGCTGTCCCAGGGCATCGCCACCGGGGAGTTCATGTGCGTGTATTGGCCGTCGCGCGGCCAGGAGGCGATCGCCGCCGCGATGGGTGTCGCGCTGCGGCCCGACGATCAGCTGGTGACCACCTACCGCGGGCTGCACGACCTCATCGGCAAGGGGGTGCCGCTCGAGGAGATCTACGGCGAGATGATGGGCCGCACCGTCGGCGCCGGCCGGGGCAAGGGCGGAACCATGCACATCGCCAAACCCGAGGTCGGCGTGATGCTTTCGACCGGCATCGTCGGGGCCGGTCCGCCGGTGGCCGTGGGGCTGGCGATGGCCGCCAAACGCAAGGGGCTCGACCGGGTCACCGTGGTGAGCTTCGGTGACGGTGCCACCAACACCGGTTCCTTCCACGAGGCCGCCAACATGGCCGCGCTCTGGGATCTTCCGATGGTGTTCGTCTGCCAGAACAACCTGTATGCCGAGATGACACCGACCGCCGACACCATGAAGCTCGAGCGGGTGGCGGATCGGGCCACCGGATACGGGATGCCGGGTGTGCGCGTCGACGGCAATGACCCACTGGCGGTGAAGGACGCACTCGACGAGGCCCTGCGGCGGGCCCGCGACGGCGCCGGTCCCACCTTCGTCGAATGCGTGACATTCCGATTCCGCGGCCACTATTTCGGCGACCGGATGCCCTACATACCCAAGGAACAGCTAGAAGAAGCGATGGCCGCCGACCCGGTGCCGCGTTTCCGCCGGCGCCTCGCCGAAGCCGGCGTGTGCGGCGAAGAGGAGCTCGCCCGGCTCGACGACGAGGCGCTCGCGACGGTGGAATCCGCACTGCAGACCGTGATGAACGCGGATGCCCCGTCGGCGGACGAGCTGGACCGAGACGTGTACGCAACCCCGATCAAGTACCCGGTGTAAAGGCATGGACGACAAAGAGATGACGATGCGCGAGGCGCTGAACCTCGCGCTTGATCAGGCGCTCGCGGCCGACGATCGGGTGTTTCTGCTCGGCGAGGACATCGCCGATCCCGGCGCATCCGGTCCGACCGCGGGGCTGTCGACGAAATACGGCCACGAACGCGTGCTCGACACCCCGATTTCGGAGGCCGCGATCCTCGGTGCGGCCATCGGGGCCGCGATCGACGGCCTGCTGCCGGTGGCCGAGATCATGATCATGGATTTCATCGGCATCGCCGCCGATCAGCTGATCAACAACGCCGCCAAGCTGCGATTCATGACGGCCGGACGCACATCGGCGCCGATCACCGTTCGCACCCAGGTGTACGCCGGCCTGGCCACCGGCGCAACGCATTCGCAGAGCCTGGAAGCGTGGTTCATGCACATCCCCGGGATGAAGGTGATCGTGCCGTCGACCCCACGCGACGGCAAGGGACTACTGACGTCGGCGATCTTCGATCCCGATCCCTGCCTGTTCATCGAGACCATCCGGTTGCAGGGCAAGAAGGGGCCCGTCCCCGTCGAACCCGGCTTCTCGATTCCGTTGGGCCAGGCCGAGATCAAGCGGCCCGGCACCGACGTGAGCCTGATCGGCTACGGACGCTGCGTGCACGATGCGCTCACCGCCGCGGTCATGCTGGCCGAGCAGGGTGTCAGCGCCGAGGTCGTCGACCTGCGCACCCTGGTCCCGCTCGATGTCGAGACCGTCGTCGAATCCGTCCGGCGCACCCGCCGGGCCGTCACCGTGCACGACGCGGTCCAATTCGGCGGCCCGGGAGCCGAAATCGCCGCGACGCTGTCAACCGAATTGTTCGGCGAACTCGCCGCGCCGATCGAGCGGGTCGCCGCGCGGTTCGTGCCCAACCCGGCCGCGGCGGCGCTCGAGGCACAGGTGTATCCATCGCCGGCCCGCATCGTGGCAGCGGCGCTCGCCACGTTTAGGGGCACCCTGGAAAAGGCGAAGGTGCATGGCTGACTTCATCATTCGCATCCCCCGGGTCTCCGTGGCGGTGTCCGAGGCCGAACTCACCGGGCTGCTCGTCGGCGCCGGTGAGCACGTCGAGGCCGGCACACCCATCTACGTGATCGCCACCGAGAAAGTGGAACAGGAGATCGAAGCGGGGGCAGCCGGCACCGTGCGCTGGACGGGCCAGGTCGGGACCATCTACGACATCGGCGCCGAAATCGGCGTCATCACGACGAGGGAAGGGTAAGCCCTATGGATCTCAACGAGACCCGCGAGAGAATCATCTACGACAAAGAGGGCCCGATCGCCCGCATCACCCTGAACTGGCCGGAGAAGGCCAACGCCCAGGACCAGAAGCTGGCCGAGGAGGTCGACGCCGCGCTGGCCGACGCCGACCGCGACTACGACATCAAGGTGCTGGTTCTCAAGGCCAACGGCAAGGGCTTCTGCTCCGGGCACGCGATCGGCAACAACGCCGTCGACTACCCGTCGTTCGTGGAGAACGCCATGGTGACGGGCCACCCGTGGAAGGCGCAGTCGGACCTCTTCGTCAAGCCCACCCTGAACCTGTGGGAGTTCGCCAAACCCACCATCGCGCAGGTGCACGGCTACTGCGTGGGCGGTGGCACGCACATGGGGCTGACCACCGACATCGTCATCGCGTCGGAGGACGCCTACTTCTCCTACCCCCCGCTGCAGGGGTTCGGCATGCCGTCGGGCGAATGTTCCATCGAGCCTTGGGTGTTCATGAACTGGCGTCGTGCCGCCTACTACCTGTTCACCGCGGAGGTGATCGACGCCAAGAGGGCCTTGGAGGTCGGCCTCGTCAACGAGGTCGTCCCGCGCGACCAACTCGACGATCGTGTCGATGCGATCGCCCGCCACATCGCCCAGGCACCGTTGACCACACTGATGCTCACCAAGGCCAACCTGAAGCGGGCCTGGGAGCTGATGGGCATGCGGGTGCACTGGCAGAGCTCCAACGACCTGGTCGCGCTCGCCTCGATCAGCAAGGACGTGCAGCAGCTGATTCAGACCGTGTTCAAGGACAAGGTGCTGCCGTCCGAGCATGCCCGCCGCCAGGCCGCGGCAGCCGCCCAGACAGACGGCGCCGCAGCGACATAGGCCCACCGGTGAACATCGCCGATCACGCGATCGCAGCCGCACAGGCGCCGGCACTGGTGACCGACGGCGGCGCGATCTCGTTCGGCGAACTGCATGCCCGCAGCCAACGGGTGGCCGCGGCGCTGCACGAGGTGGGGCTGCGCCGCGGCGACGGCGTGGCCCTGGTCCTGCCGAACCGACCGGAGTTCTTCGAAATAACCTGGGGCGCTCAGCTTTCTGGTCTTTACTACACCGCCGTCAACACCCATTTCCGGCCGGACGAGGTCGGCTACGTCATCGACGATTCGGACGCCAAGGCGGTCTTCGTCGATGCCTCGATGCCCGAACTGGCCGCGCACATCCGCGAGGCCAACGCCGCGGTGATCGCCCACATCGCGGTCGGCGGACCCCTGCCGGGCTGGCGATGCTACGAGGACGCATTGGCGGCCGCGGGCGACGCCCCACCGGCATCGGACGGGTCGGAGATGCTCTATTCGTCCGGCACCACCGGACGGCCCAAGGCGGTGCGACGGCCGCTTCCCGCCGACGGCAACGGATCCTGGGCGCAGTCGGTCCTCGAGATGGCGCTCATCCACAAGTACGGGATGGGCCCGTCGAGTGTGTACCTGTCCCCCGCGCCGCTGTATCACGCGGCGGGGGTGAACTACACCATGGCGGCCAGCCGGGTGGGCGCCGCGTCGATCCTCATGCGCAGGTTCGACGCCGAAACGGTGTTGAGTCTGATCGAGACCCACCGGGTGACCCACGCGCAGTTCGTGCCGACGATGTTCGTGCGCATGCTCAAGTTGCCCGCGGCGGTCCGGAAACGCTATGACGTGTCGAGCCTGCGGTGCGTCATTCACGCGGCGGCGCCGTGCCCGGTCGATGTCAAACACCGGATGATGGAGTGGTTCGGACCTATCATTCACGAATACTACGGTGGCACAGAGGGATTCGCGGGGACCACGATTGGGCCGCAGGATTGGCTCGCGCATCCCGGTTCGGTGGGGATCCCGATGGCCCCGGTGCACGTGGTCGGCGAGGATGGCCAGGAACTGCCCGTGGGCGAATCCGGCGAGCTGTATTTCGAAGGCGGGCCCGACTTCGAATACTTCAAGGATCCCGCCAAGACCGCATCGGTATACAACGACCGCGGGTGGCGATCGCTCGGCGACATGGGCTATGTCGACCGCGACGGCTTCCTGTATCTCACCGACCGGTCCACGTTCATGATCGTCTCCGGCGGGGTGAACATCTACCCGCAAGAGGTGGAGAATCTGCTCGTCATGCACCCGAAGCTGGTCGACGCGGCGGTATTCGGGGTGCCCAACGACGAATTCGGCGAAGAGGTCAAGGCCGTCGTGCAGCCGGCCGACGGCGTGGTGCCCGGACCCGAGCTCGCGGCCGAACTCGTCGAATACTGCCGGGCTCACCTGGCCGGGTACAAGTGCCCGCGCACCGTCGAATTCGGCACCCTGCCCCGCGACCCGAACGGAAAACTGTACAAGAGACGCATCCGCGACCGTTACTGGCAGGGACGGGTATCGCGGATCTTGTGATGTGACACAAGGGATGACGAAATGGCTGTAGGAATGGGCAACGAGATCTCCAGCACGCGAACCCCGCGTCGGCCGGGGGCGAATTGGACGCCGCTACCGGTGCCGTGGGCGGTCCAGACCGCCGATCGAATTCCCAAGCAGCGCTACTACGACCCGGAGTTCTATGCGCTGGAAGCGGAGATGTTCTGGCCACGGGTGTGGCAGATGGCGTGCCGGCTCGAGGAGATCCCCAAGCCCGGCGATTTCGTCGAATACGAAATCCTCGACGAGTCCATCATCGTGGTGCGGGTGGATAGCGACACCGTGCGCGCCTACCACAACGCCTGCCGCCACCGCGGCGTGAAGCTGGTGGAGGGCAACGGGAATCGGCGCACCTTCGTGTGCCCGTTTCACGGCTGGTGCTGGGGCATCGACGGCCGCAACACGTTCGTCCTGCGGCCCGAGGAGTTCGCCGCGGAGAACATGGCCGACGACGACCTGCAGCTGGTGTCCGTGCGCTGCGAGCTGTGGGGTGGTTGCGCGTGGATCAACCTCGACGACGACGCGCCCGCATTGCGTGACTGGATGGAGCCGTTCGCGACGATCTACGACGCGTGGCAGGTGGACTCGCTGCGCGTGGAGTGGTGGCAATCGTGCCTGCTGCCGGTGAACTGGAAGCTGGCGACCGCGGCGTTCATGGAGGGCTACCACGTCCCGCAGACCCACCCGCAGCTGCTGCCGTCCGCGCAAACCGGCGAGCCTTCCGCGGCAGTGCATCCCGTCGTCGCGAGCAGCCTGTATTTCATGCGCACGCTCGGTAACGGGATGGGCGGCATGACGCACGAGAACGACATCCGCATCGCCGAGGGCTTGCAAAACATCGAGTTGCCGGCCGATCCGGCCGCGGCGATGGCGGCGTGGCGCAGCGCGCTCAACGATGCCGTCGTCAACTGGCACCGCGCCCGCGGCAGCGGCATGCCCGATCTCAACGACCTGGTGCGCCGCGGGATCACCGACGCGATCGGATTCGCCTTCCCACACCACTTCATCCTGCCGACGTACAGCAGCGCATCCTCGTATCGCATCCGCCCACTGGGGCCCGAGGAGACGCTGTTCGAGATCTGGTCTCTGACGCGGTTCCCGGCGGACGCGTCGGCCGGCAAACCCAGGCCCCCAGAACCGATGGCGCCCGACGATCCGCGCTGGCCGCCCATCCCCGCCCAGGATTTCTCCAACCTGCCTCGGCAGCAGAAGGGGTTGCACTCCAAGGGCTTTGAATTCATGCGCCTGTCCGACCAGATCGAGGGCCTGATCTCGAATTTCGAAAGGGTCATCGACGGTTTCTTGGCCGGCCTGCCCTATGCCGCCCTGCTGCCCGCCATCCAGAAGACCAACACCACCATCGATGTACCGATCGCCGACCTCGGCTTCGGCTCGGAGGCGCCATGACCACCCGGTGGGACCACTCCGCGGACCTGGTCATCGCCGGCAGCGGCGGGGGCGGCATGGTCGCCGCCCTGGCCGCGCTGGACTGCGGCCTGGAACCGCTGGTCATCGAAAAGCAACCGCTGGTGGGCGGCTCGACGGGGTTGTCGGGCGGCATCGTCTGGCTGCCGAACAACCCGTTGATGCGGGCGGACGGCATCGCTGACTCACACGAGGACGGGCTGGCCTATCTGGCCGACGTGGTCGGCGACATCGGCGCACCCTCCTCCCCGGAGCGACGCGAGATGTTCCTCAGCGCCGGCTTCGAGATGATCAACTTCCTCACCCGCAAGGGTGTCCGACTGATCCGGTGTGCGGGCTGGAGCGACTACTACCCGAACCACAAGGGCGGCAATGCGTCCGGACGCGCCGTCGAGGGCATCCCGTTCGATGCGGCGAGGCTCGGCGTGTGGCGCGACAAGGTGCAGCCGCCGCTGGCCAAGAACTACGGATATGTGGTGCTGACCAACGAATTACGGTCCGTTCAGTATTTCAACCGCGCGCCCCGCGCCTTCGCCGTCGCAACGCGGGTGTTCCTGCGCACCGCCCTGGCGCGGGCCCGCCGCCGCCGGCTCCTCACCAACGGCGCGTCGCTGATCGCTCAGATGCTCAAGGCGCTGATCGATCTCAGCGGCGGTAATCCCCCGCTGTGGACCGAAGCCGCGATGGCCGACCTGGTCGTCGACGACGGCCGGGTGGTCGGCGTGCGTGTCATGCGCGACGGGCGGCCGCTGAACGTGGAGGCCCGGAAGGGAGTCCTGTTGGCCGCCGGCGGTTTCGGCCACAACAAGGAGATGCGCCGCCGGTACAGCGGTGACCAGCCCAACGAAGGGAAGTGGTCGATCGCCAACGCCGGCGACACGGGCGAGGTGCTCGAGGTGGCGATGCGGCTGGGCGCCGAGACCGACCTGCTGGACGAGGCATGGTGGCTGCCTTCGGTTTTCATCGCCAACGGCGGTGCCGTCGCCGCGTCCCTGGGGTCCGGACGCCAGCGCCCCGGCGCCATCTACGTCGACTCGGCCGGCAGGCGGTTCTGCAACGAGTCCAACTCCTACGTCGAGGTCGGCAAGGCGATGTATGCGAACAAGGCCGTGCCGTGCTGGATGATCTTCGACGAGGGATACGTGCGCCGATACGTCACCAGCGCCAATCCCCTGAAGCGAAATCAGCCGCTGCCCCCCGAGCTGATCGAGTCCGGCGCGGTCAAGCGCGCCGCGACGATTTCCGGCCTGGCCCACGAGATCGACCTTCCCGCCAACGAATTGGCGGCCACGATCCGGCGGTTCAACCAATTCGCGGCCAGGGGGCTGGATCCCGACTTCGGCCGGGGTCAGTCGGCCTACAACGACTGCCTCGGCGACCCCGGATACCGGCCGAACGCCGCCATCGGTCCGCTGGACACCGCCCCGTACTACGCGACTCGGGTGCTCCCCGCCGACGTCGGGACGTGCGGCGGGGTGATCACCAACGAGCACGCCCAGGTTCTCGGCGAAGACGATCGGGTGATCGAGGGCTTGTACGCGACCGGCAACACCACCGCGACCGTGATGGGGCGGACGTATCCGGGGGCCGGCGCGAGCATCGCCAGCTCGATGGTGTTCGGGTACGTGGCCGCCCGCCACGCGGCGGGACGCAAGCTCGCCGGCGAGATGAGCCGCTAGGCGGTCACCGTCACGTTGGCGGCGACTCGGGTTTGTCGACGAACTCGCGCGGCTTCATGCCCGACTGCATCAGCTCGGCCCGCCGCGCCTGCACGTCGGTCGCGGCGCCGACCATATTGGTCAGGATGTGGCTGACCTGCAGATGCACCCGCATGCCCATCAATTCCCACGCACGCTTGACGTTGTTTTTGACCGCCATCAGTGTGGTCAACGGGATTTGGGCGATCTTGCGCGCCATCTCCTCCACGGTGTCCTCGAGCTGGTCGCGCGGGACCACCCTGTTGAGCAGGCCCCACTCGAGGGCCTGCTGCGCCGACAGGGTCGGCGCGAGCAGCAGCCAGTCCATGGTGCGGTGCCAATTCATCAGCAGCCACGGCTCGATCATCGTGTGACCGCCGGGCTCGCCGAGGCTTTGGGCAAGTGGCATCTGGAAATACGCGTCCTCGGAAGCGACACAGAAGTCGGTCAGCAAGCCGAGATAGATTCCGCCGCCCATGCAATAACCGTGGATTTGCGAGATGGTCGGCTTGGGGAATTCCCACAGATACAGCGTCGGCCATAAAAAGAGATCGGCGGTGCCCTTGTACAGATCCTCGAAGGTGTCCCCGAAATCCGGATAGGGGTTCTCGTCCGGATCCCAGCGTGCCACATGGCCGCCGCAGAATCCCTTGCCGTTCGCCTTTAGGATGACGACCTTGATGTCCTTATCGCGGTCAGCCTCGTGCAGGCAGCTGTCGACCTCGCCGACCAGCACCGCGTCTTTCGTGTTGGCCTTGTCCACCCGGTTCAGAATGATCCGCGCAATCGGCGGTTCGCGTTCGTAAATGACCGCTTCCAGGACGCGCCGCTCCATCCTGGTGACATTACCGGAGACCGCAATAGTGGCGAATTCGCTTTGTGGTTGCGCAATGTTCGCGGGAGGAGTGAAGTGTATGCAGGCGCTGCACTAGTCCGTGACGAATGGAGCTGGGATGACGACTCCGTCGGACCGAGCGGCACAGCTCGACCTGATAGCCCGGCTGCAGTCCTCCTACCCCGAACTCCCCGACGCTCCCACGCCGGATCTCATTGACCACGAACGGTTCAGGGCGTACGTCAAGACTCCGCACGACGTCGGCGGCGAGCCGGACGCGCCCATCGAATACGAGAACAAGCAGTACGAGATCTGGGAGCACAACACCTACGTCCTGTGCGAGGTGCTCGGCTGGCGTGGGATCTGGTTGTCCGAGGAACGACGCCGGATGGGCAACGTCGACCTGGGCCGCACCATCTATCTCGGCCTCCCCTACTACGGGCGGTGGCTGCTGGCGGTCGCACGTGTCCTCGCCGAGAAGCACCACGTCGGCCTCAGCGAATTGGCCGAACGCATGGCCGAGGTCAAGGCCCGCTATGCGGAAGGCGTGCGCGGAAATGCCTTGCAGGCCAAGCCCAAGTCCGAGGGTGACCCCGCCGCCGTCACCCGCAACCGGCACCACCTCCACGCCGTCGGCAAAGGCGACCCACAGGTGTTCGCCGGCCAGGCCGGCACGCCGAAGTTCAGCGTCGGCGACAAGGTCGTGGTGCGGGATCTGCCCGTGCTGCTCTACACCCGCACCCAGGAGTACGTGCGCGGCGCGACGGGCGAGGTCGCGGTCGTGTCCTATGAAAGCCCCGCCGCCGAGGACGAAACCTGGGACGGGCCAGCCCAACAACCCGAATGGTTCTACATCGTTCGGTTCAACCTCTCCGAGTTGTGGCATGGCTACACCGGACCAGGCAATGACACGCTGCAGACCGAGCTCCCCGAGCGGTGGCTCGCCTCGGCCGAATAGCGTCGGAAAGGACCGCAGCATGACCGCCCACGAGCACGACCACGAGCGCACCGCCGCACCCATGGTGGACGAGATCACCGACTTCGAAGTCCTCGAGATCGCGCTGCGTGAATTGTGCATCGAGAAGGGGATATTCACCGCCGAGGATCATCGCCGCTTCACCGAATTCGCCGAACAGATCGGCCCCACTCCCGCGGCGCGCCTGGTGGCGAGGGCCTGGCTCGACCCCGACTTCAAGGAGCTGGTGCGCTCGGATGCGCTCGCCGCCAGCAAGGAGGTCGGTGTCGACTGGCTGCAACCGACCGGATTCGGAACACCGAGCGACTTCACCGCCCTGCACGTGCTCGAGGACACCCCGACGCTGCATCATGTGATCGTCTGCACGCTGTGCTCGTGCTACCCGCGCCCGATCCTGGGTAATTCGCCGGAGTGGTATCGCACACCCAATTATCGCCGTCGCATCGTGCGCTGGCCGCGCCAGGTACTCGCGGAATTCGGCCTGATCCTTCCGGAAGACGTCGAGATCCGGGTGGAAGATTCCAACCAGAAGCACCGGTTCATGGTGATGCCCGTCCGCCCGGACGGAACGCAGGGATGGACCGAGGACCGACTCGTCGAAATCATCACGCGCGATTGCCTGATCGGCGTTGCGCTACCCAAGCCGGGGGTGACGACCAACGCCACCAAGCGGTTCTCCGGATAGGGCAGGTCCGAGTAGACCGTCGCCGACAGGGCGTCCTCCTCGTCGCGGCGATCGGCGAAACCGAGCAGCTGCGCGCCGCGGTCGCTGTGGTCGAGCGCATCACAGATCCCGTCCAGGCTCGTCTGCCAGGGTGGTACCGGGTTGTCGACGCCGTACTTGGCTGCCATGCGCCTCCAAACCTGGTTGCGCTCAACAATTTTCGTCAGCATCGCGACGACTGCGTCCTCGGCGGGCTTCGGGGTGTGTGCGGTGCTCATCTCTTGGCTCGCATCAGTCGTCGACGGGGTGGACGGCCGGACGGGTATGGGTGATGGCGTTGGTCGTCACCCCCGGCTTGGGTAGCGCAACGCCGATCAGGCAATCGCGCGTGATGATTTCGACGAGTCGG
>NZ_LZKI01000091.1 GCF_001672755.1 Mycobacterium colombiense
ACGATCTCCACGATGCGCCCATCAATCGCGTTGCGCTGACCGGTCAACTCCGCCAGCTCCTCGAACAGCACCTCAAGACGTTCCTTGGGAGACGCTTCGACGCTGCGTGCAGTCGCGGTCCGGGACATGACATCAGCATTGCAGGGGGGTCCGACAAGATGCGGGCCGCAATCCGCGTCGGGCAGCGCCACCATCCACCCCGCCAAAAACCATCCACCCCGCACCGCAGTCGCAGCACAAGGCGGCATTCACAGTGCACGCTGCCAACCGGGGCCACCCTGGCACGGACTAGTGCACAGAGATCTCGCAGCCTAAATCCGAAGACCAACAAGTCAACCCGCTGCAACAAGCCCAAACCGCAGACCGCGAGCCAAGCGGGTTCTGGCCCTCCACACCATGCAGAATGACCTGGTGCACGGTTTCGGTTTTCCTACTTTGGCGCTGCTGACCGCCGTCGGTTTCGCCGGCCCGGTGCTGGCCTCCGTGCCGCGCCTGCGGATACCGGTGATCGTCGGCGAACTCATCGCGGGTCTGGTCATCGGCAAGACCGGTTTCGGCGTCGTCGATGCCACCGACCCGACCTTCCAATTGTTTGCCAACATCGGCTTCGCGCTGGTGATGTTCGTGGTGGGCAGCCACGTCCCGGTGCGCGACCCCGCGATGCGTTCGGCCGTGCCGAAGGCGTTGGCCCGAGCGGTCCTGGCCGGCGCCGCCGCGGCGGCCCTGGGCTTCGGGCTGGCCACGCAGTTCGGCACTGGACACGCGGCGCTCTACGCGGTGCTGATGGCCTCGTCGTCGGCGGCCATGGCGTTGCCGATGATCGACTCGCTGCGATTGCGCGGGCCGCAGGTGCTATCCGTGACCGCGCAGATAGCCATCGCGAACGCGGCGTGTATCGTGTTGCTTCCCTTGGTGATTGACTTTCATCACGCGGCGTCGGCGGCGCTGGGTGGGTTGGCGATCACGGGCTGCGCGGTGCTGCTTTACGTGGTGCTGCGCTGGGTCGACCGCCGGGGCTGGCGTCAGCGCATGCACGACTACTCGCACAAGAACCGGCTGGCGCTGGAACTGCGGATCAACCTGCTGGTGCTGTTCGGGCTGGCGATGCTGGCCGTCAGCACCGACGTGTCGATCATGCTGGCGGGCTTCGCGCTCGGGTTGGTGATCGCCACGGTCGGCGAGCCGCGGCGGCTGGCGCGCCAGTTGTTCGGCATCACCGAGGGTTTCTTCAGCCCGGTGTTCTTCGTCTGGCTCGGCGCCTCGCTGCAAGTGCGCGAGCTGGGGTCGCAGCCGAAATACATTCTGCTCGGGGTCGGCCTGGGGCTGGGCGGTGTGCTGGCGCACGGCGCGGGAAGGCTGCTCGGCCAGCCGCTCACGTATGCGGTGATGTCCTCCACTCAGCTTGGCGTGGCGGTGGCCGCCGCCACCATCGGCACCCAGCAGCATCTGCTCGCCCCGGCCGAAGCGTCGGCGTTGATGTTCGGCTCCCTGCTGACCATCGCCTGCACGTCGATCGCGGGCGCGATCGCGGCGCGCCGACAGGGTGCCGCCGAACCGGACGAGCCCGCCAAGGCCGCCGCCAAGTAACCGGCGGCGACGCGGACTCCGTTCGAGCGCAGCCGGTCTCGATGACCTACGTCGGCCCGGGAAGCTCTCCTAAACTGGAAAGCTCTGAGTGGACGGGTCCGATGGCGGCCCGGTATTGCTCCTCGCTGAGGGTTTTTGTGTAGTAGCGGTTCATTCGGAGCTGGTATTGCTGGTCTCGGAGTTGCCGGATGCGGTCGAGTCTGGCGCTATCGGCCTCGGAAAGTTTGAGTTGCTCGATGCTGATGTGGCCCGCCATGACCTGTTCGATCGGCGAGAGCCGGTAGCCGCAATGGGCGAGTAGCTCGAGATACGCCCTGCAGTATGGTCGTTCGCCGACGCGCCACGTATCGCGTTGGGTTCCCCACTCGAAAGCGGCCAGCACCATCGCCAGGATCACGATGTCGGAGCGCACGTCGACGTTGGCCCGCGCCGCCAACTGCTCGCCACTGGATTCGTTGATCCCCAGCATGTTTGCCGCCAGGGTCATGCTGGCGGGGCAGTGCAGCTCGGTCAGATAGTGGAAGTTGCGTGCGATGAAGACGTCAATCCACGGCGGCGGCGCCGCGAGCAGATTGGCCCGAACCCAGTCGCGTCGCGCACCAGCCACCGCGGCGGCGCGTCGGTCGAGTTCGCGCATCATCACCCAGTCACGCTTGGCGTCGGCGGCCGCCTCGGATTCCAGCTTGGTTGGCCGAGAACCGGTGAAACTGAGGCCGCCCGTCACCTCGTCCAGTGTCAAGGGTCGGGCTTGGTCAAAGGTCAGGTAGGCGGCGTAGACATCCAACTCCGGCAAGCCGGACCATCGGGACAACTCACCCAGCGTTGTGTTGCCGGCCGACAACCTGCAGATCTCGTCCTGCTGTCTGAGGTCATCGCGGGTGTAGACGAGGCCGATCTCCCGTTGCCGGTCGCGACGAGTCCCGAGGTACACGCGCCAGCCGGCCGGGCCGGCGACTCCCGGCAGGAAGTGCGACGAGATTTCGACCAGTAGGTCGTCGACGGTGGCCGATTCGGGGAAAACCCAGAATTCGCGGTGAGAGTCGACGTCGTCGCCCATGGCGACCGAGCTGCGGTCCACAGACACCTTGACCGTGTCAGTCATATCTGAGCCCTCACTGCCGCTGGACCTACAAAGTATCGAAAGCGCCCCGTGTTCTGCGGATCAATTGCGTAGCCGCTGCGTCATGCTTGGGCGATGCCGAAGAAAATGCTGCGGGCGAATCCGCGGCCAGGGTCTGGCTCGAAGATGTCTGCGCTGGGCACCTGGCGGGCCGCCGGCCTGAGCATGGCCGTGATCGTGTCCGCGGCGGTGCACGGGTTGGGCGCAGTGATCGGGGCCGCGGTCGTGGTTCCAGTCATCTACGCATTGGCGCGACTGCATGCGCACGCGCCGAACGCGCGCAATACCGCCGAGTTGATCGGCGCCACCCTGGGCCGGCGCGCCGGGACGGCCGCGGGCATTCTCCAGCTGTGCGCCTACCTGGTGCTGGCCGCGAAGTTCGCCACAACCCTCGGATTGGAACTGCTGCAGCTCTTTTCACCAAGCGGAGATCTGCCGAGGATTGTGTCGTGGTTACCGGTCGCCGCCGTGGGGGCCGCCCTCGTCATCGGTGCCGCCGCCTGTGGATTTCCGACTCGGGGCATCGCATCGGTGGTGGCGCCGCTGGTGCTCGCGGGCCTGCTCGTCTACGTGTACCTCGCCGTGGCGGTCAGTGCCCGCGTCGCCGCGGGCAGTGACGCGGTCGTCATCGGCACGGCCGCAACGCAGGCTCAGCTGTCCGGCCAGGTCGTCGGCTTCGGCCTCGGGATGGTGGGCGTCGAACTCATCACGGTCCGCATCGCGCGCATAGCCAGGCCGGGGAGATCCATGTCGCTAGCCGTTGCGTTGGTGGCCGCGGCGGCGGTGGTGCTGTGGGTCGGTGATCACCAGGGGGTGGTGGGGCCGTGGCGATGGAGCGCCAAACACCTGGCCGAAGCGGTGCCACAGTTCTACGCCGACCCGGGCCAGAGATGGATGGCCATCGCGGGCATCAGCCTGGCCGTGGCCGCCGCGCTGGTCTCCGGGTGGGCCGCGGTGCGCGCCGCCGCGGGCCTGGCGGTCATGCGCGAGGCGACGCCGAACGCCGGTCTGCGACTGGCGGTGGTGGGGCTCGTTGCGGTGGTCGCCGGCGTGATCTCGGTGCACGGCGCGCGCTGGATCGGGCTGGTCGTCCTGGGCGCGGCGCCCTTGCTGCTGATGGTGTTGTATGTGTTTGTCACAGAGGCTAATTCGCGGATCCCCGGTGACAGCGCGGTGGCCTGGTGGGTCCGGCTGGTGATGCCCGCGCTGGGCGTGGTGGCGGTGGTCAAACCGCTGGTGGACT
>NZ_LZKI01000092.1 GCF_001672755.1 Mycobacterium colombiense
GCGGCCAGCGTGCAGTCGATGTCCGGGTCGCCGGAAATCATGACGCGATAGGACAGATCGCCGATCCCGGTGGGCCAGTCGGGGGCGACGTCGTGCGCGAGCCGGGTGACATGCTCGATGACGATGGCCTCCCGGCCGTCGACCACGCCGATCGCCTGCATCCGCAGCGCGCCGCAGGTTCCCGCTTCGACGGTGCCCATCGCGACCTCCAGCGTCCGGTTGGTGACGGCGCGGTCGAAACCCTCGCGCACTTCCTGGACTTCGACCCCCAACGCGTCGGCGATCAACCGGATCTGCCCCTGCCATTCCCCGGCGATGGCGCCGGGGTAGCTGATCCACGGCTGGTAGTCCAGCGGACGGCCAAAGCCCATCCCGTCCATCATCACGTCGGCCACCGGGTAGTGATCGTTGAGCGCCACCTCGCTGGCCGTGATCCGGCGGATGCTCTTGGACTGGGTCGTCATGAGCAGCGCGAGTTGGTCGGCGGCGAAGCCCGGCTCGATGCCGGAGGCGTACAGCGACACCTGGCCCTGCTTGGCCGCGGCAACAAGCTGGTCGCGCCACTCCGCAGGCTCGTAGGCGTGCGGGTTGACCAATCGGGTGGTGCTGGTGGTCACGACGTTGATCCCGGCTTCCAGCAGTTTGACGTAATCCGGGATGGCCAGCGCGTCGCGCTCCGGGCCGCTGGCCGCATAGATGACGCAATCGGGCTTGAGCGCGATCAGCGCGTCGGCGTCGTTGGTCGCGTTCAGGCCGATCGGCTCACCGCCGGCCAGCTCGCCCGCGTCCTTGCCGAACTTGGCGTCCGAATGCACCCACACGCCGACCAGGTCCAGATCAGGGCGTCGCCGGATGGCATCGATCGCGTTCGAGCCCACTCCCC
>NZ_LZKI01000093.1 GCF_001672755.1 Mycobacterium colombiense
GAAGCGGGCGTTCTCGTCCACGTCGGCGGCATGCGGAGCGATCTCCTTCTCCGCCAGCGCACGGATCGCGGCGCGCAACTCCTGGTGCTCTTCGGGCAGTTGGAACAGATCGAAATCGGGGTTTCCGGCCCATCCAGCCATCTCGGCCTCCTCTTGCTACTCGCCGGTAACGTTACCCTGACGCTGCTGCAGCGCCTCATCCTTAGCCTGCACGCTGCGCGCCAACTGCTCTTGGAACTCGACGATCCGCGCGCGCAGCGCCGCGTCCGACGACCCGAGGATGCGCGCCGCGATCCGTGCGCTGGCGGAGAAGGAGATCGCTCCGCATGCCGCCGACGTGGACGAGAACGCCCGCTTCCCGCAGGAGGCGCTGGAGGCGCTGAACTCCTCGGGCTTCAATGCAGTGCACGTGCCCGAGGAGTACGGCGGCCAGGGTGCCGACTCGGTCGCGGCCTGCATCGTGATCGAGGAGGTCGCCCGCGTCGACACCTCGGCGTCGCTGATTCCCGCGGTGAACAAGCTGGGCACGATGGGGCTGATCCTGCGCGGCTCCGACGAGCTGAAGAAGCAGGTGCTGCCCTCGATCGCGGACGGCACGGCGATGGCGTCCTACGCGCTGAGCGAGCGCGAGGCCGGCAGCGACGCGGCGTCCATGCGGACCCGGGCGAAGGCCGACGGGGACGACTGGATCCTCAACGGCGCCAAGTGCTGGATCACCAACGGCGGCAAGTCGAGCTGGTACACGGTGATGGCCGTGACCGATCCGGACAAGGGCGCCAACGGCATATCGTCGTTCATGGTGCACAAGGACGACGAGGGCTTCACCGTAGGACCCAAGGAGAAGAAGCTCGGCATCAAGGGCTCGCCGACCACCGAGCTCTACTTCGAGAACTGCCGCATCCCGGGCGACCGGATCATCGGTGACCCCGGCACCGGCTTCAAGACCGCGCTGGCGACCCTCGACCACACCCGGCCCACCATCGGGGCGCAGGCCGTCGGCATCGCGCAGGGCGCATTGGACGCGGCCATCGCATACACCAAGGACCGCAAGCAGTTCGGCCGTCCGGTCAGCGACAACCAGGGCGTGCAGTTCATGCTGGCCGACATGGCCATGAAGGTCGAGTCCGCCCGGCTGATGGTGTACCACGCCGCCGCCCGCGCCGAGCGCGGCGAATCCCATTTGGGCTTCATCTCCGCGGCATCCAAGTGCCTGGCCTCCGACGTCGCGATGGAAGTGACCACCGACGCGGTGCAGCTCTTCGGCGGCGCCGGCTACACCATCGACTTCCCCGTCGAGCGGATGATGCGGGACGCCAAGATCACGCAGATCTACGAGGGCACCAATCAGATTCAGCGCGTGGTGATGTCGCGGGCGCTGCTGCGCTGAGCGTTTTCCGGCGGTTCGTTTAGAAAAGCTAAGCGGCAACGAATAAGATGTCCCACGGCAACCGTTCGGTGCCCTAACGCCACACGTAGAGTCGGCGTTGGCGCGCCGGAGCTAACCGAGTCGGAACGTCGCCACGCCAGCACAGGGTCTTACCGACGGCCAGGGGGTCACAGTGGAGAACGCGGCTTCCCCTGCGCGGCGCCCGGCGCCCGGGATTTGATGCCCGTGCAGTCTCCAGTCACCCCGACGGCGAGTTGGCAGTCATTGTCGTTGCTGTTGGTCGAGGACGACCGCGCCGACGCGGTGCTGGTGGAAGATCTGATCACCGACGCGGTCACCGACATCCGGGTGGTGTGGGCGAAGTCGATGGCGCACGCCGAACGCGAGCTGGAGTCCGCCCGGCCCGACTGCGTGCTGTTGGACCTGCACCTGCCAGACGCCAGCGGGATCGACGCGCTGAACCGCATCGCCAACCTCGACGCCACCGTGCCCATCGTGGTGCTGACCGGACTGAACGACGAGTACTTCGGGGCGTCGGCGGTGGCCGCCGGTGCGCAGGACTATCTGGTCAAGGGCCGGGTCGAGCCGGAAATGCTGCGCCGCGCGCTGTTGTACGCCATCGAGCGCAAGCGGGCCGAACTCATCGCCGCCGACCTGCACGCCACCCGGCTGCGGGCACGGGAGAACGCGCTGCTGGAGCGCGGCCTGCTGCCCTCGCCGCTGCTGCTGGACAACCCGGGCGTCGACATCGTCGCCCGGTACCGGCCGAGCCGCGAAGACGCGCTGCTGTGCGGTGACTTCTACGACGTCGTCCAGACGCCCGACCGGGTCGTGCACGTGCTGATCGGCGACGTAGCCGGGCACGGCCCGCACGAGGCCGCACTGGGTGCGGCGTTGCGGATCGCGTTCCGCGCGTTGACTTTTGCCGGTGTGCACGGCGTCGAACTGATGCGGCAGCTCGAACGGGTCCTGTATTCGGAACGAACCGACACCGGAATCTTCGCGACCGTGCTCAGCCTCGAGATCTCGCCCGACAGCCCGCGCGTCAGCGTCATCCGCGCCGGCCACCCGCCGATGTTGGTGCAGGCCGGCGGAACCGTGAAGTGGCTCGAGCCGGCGGGCGGCCCGGCGCTGGGCCTGCACGCCAACGACTGGCCGTCCGAAGAGCTGGAGCTGCCCGCCGGGCACGCCCTCCTGTTGTTGACCGACGGACTCTTCGAGGGCTATTCGGGCGAGGGCGCGCAACGCCTGGGCGAAGACGGCCTGCTCGCTCTTGCCCGCGCGCACGCGGATCGGGCCGGCCCCGCGTTCGTCGACGCGCTCATCAACGGCGCCCAGGAACTCGCCCAGCCCCGCGGCGGTTTGACCGACGACATCGCCGTCCTGCGCGTCGAGAGGACTACCACGTGATCCCATCGCGTCCGCTTCGGCTCACGGAGCTCACCGTGCGGGGATGGCTGGCGTTGGTGCTGTGGGTCATGGGCGCGACCGTGCTCGTCGGGGCGTTGATCGGCGCCGTGTTGCTGCATCGCACCGACGAGGTGTCGCGCCAGATGGCGTACAACATTCAACCGGCGCGCGTCGCCGCGGCGCACCTGCAGGCGGCGTTGCGTGACCAGGAGACCGGCATGCGCGGCTACCTGATCGCTGCCGACCGGCAGTTCCTCGCGCCCTATTACGACGGGCAGCGCGCGGAACAGGCTGCGGCCGAGGAGACTCGGCGTCTGGTCGGCGGGCGCGCGGAGCTGATGGCCGATCTGGACGCGGTGGAAGCCGCCGCCGCCGACTGGCGGACAAACTACGCCGAGCCGCTGATCGCCGAGGTGGCTCCCAAGACGCCGACCTACGTCAGCTCACGCACGGCCGACATCGGCAAGAGCAAATTCGACCATCTGCGTGAGCTTTTCGACACGCAGAACACCCACCTGGCGGCGACCAGGGCGGCCGCCATCGACGAGCTCAACGAGATCAACGGCTGGCGCGACTGGGTGCTGGGCGCCACGGTGCTGATCGTGATCGGGGCGGCGGCGCTGTTGGGGCTGCTCAGTCGCGCGGCGATCACCCGGCCGATCGCGGCGCTGGCCGCGGCCTGCCGAAGCATCACCCAGGGCAACTTCGGGGATACGATCTCACCTCCCCGGCGGCCCAGGGACATTCGCAACATGGCCATCGACGTGGAGAACATGCGCAAGCGCATCGTCGACGAGCTCGCGGTGTCGCAGTCGGCGCAGGCGCAACTGGACGAACAAGCCGCCGAATTGCGGCGATCCAACACCGAACTCGAGCAGTTCGCCTACGTCGCATCGCACGATCTGCAGGAACCGCTGCGCAAGGTCGCGTCCTTCTGCCAGCTCCTGGAAAAGCGCTACGGCGACCAGCTCGACGAGCGCGGCATCGAATACATCGGGTTCGCGGTCGACGGCGCCAAGCGGATGCAGGCGCTGATCAACGACTTGCTCACCTTCTCGCGCGTCGGCCGGCTGGGCACCACGGAAACCGAGGTGCAGCTCGACGCGACGCTCGACGCGGGCCTGGCGAACCTGGCCACCGCGATCGAGGAAACCGAGGCGCAGATCGTGCGCCCCGAGCAGCCGTTGCCGCAGATCGTCGGCGATCCGATGCTGCTGACGATGCTGTGGCAGAACCTGATCGGCAACGCGATCAAGTTCCGGCACAAGGATCGCCGGCCCCGCGTCGTCATCGAATGCGCAGCCGGCACCGACGCCCATGACGGCGAATGGCTGCTGAGCGTGGCCGACAACGGCATCGGCATCCCGGAGGAATTCTCCGACAAGGTCTTCGTGATCTTCCAGCGGCTGCACGGCCGCGACGTATACGCCGGAACCGGAGTCGGGCTGGCGCTGGTCAAGAAGATCATCGAGCACCACGGCGGTACCGTCCGGATCGACACGTCCTACACCGATGGGACCCGATTCGAATTCACCCTGCCTGGTGCCAAACCCGTCGACGAAACAGACTCGGTCGCTGTGGAAGGAGCGCATCAATGACGACAACAGAAGGCAGAGCAATCGACATCCTCCTCGTCGAGGACGACCCGGGCGACGAGCTCATCACCCGAGAAGCGTTCGAGCACAACAAGCTCAAGAACAGGCTCCATGTCGCGCACGATGGAGAGGAAGGCCTCGACTACCTCTACCGGCGGGGCAGGTTCGCCGACGCGCCGCGGCCCGACCTCATCCTGCTCGACCTGAACCTGCCCAAATACGACGGCCGCCAGCTGCTGGAGAAGGTCAAGTCCGACCCCGACCTGGCCCGCATCCCGGTCGTGGTGCTCACCACCTCCTCGGCGGAGGAAGACATCCTCAAGAGTTACAAGCTGCACGCGAACGCCTACGTCACCAAACCCGTTGACCTGGACCAGTTCATGAGGGCCGTCCGGCAGATCGACGAGTTCTTCGTTCAGGTGGTGCGGCTGCCGGGCGCCAGGGCCTAGCTGCCCGACTTACGCCCGGACAGCCAGGTGATCAGCCGTCCGAGCAGGATCAGCAGCAGCAGGAACACGATCAGCAGGAAGGCCGCGTCGTAGGACAGGTTCTGGGCCGACTTCGACGGCAGGTTGTAGAACGTCCAGATCGGATAGGTCAGGTAGGCGACCGGTGAATCGGTGAGCTGTCCGGTCGGTGGGGAATTCGACCAGCCCGCGGTGTAGAGCATCGGCGCCGTCTCGCCGACGGCCAGCGCGAGCGCCACCAGCAGGCCCGTGACGATTCCCGGGATCGCCTGCCTGAGCACGATTTTGCGCAGCGTCCAAATGGCCGGCAGGCCAAGTGCTTCCGCGCCCTCCCGGTAGGACGTCGGCACCTGGGCCAGGGCGGACTCGGTGGCCTTGGTGATGTAGGGGATGCTCATCACCGACAGCACCGTCACCCCGGCCGCCAGCGAGAAGCCCCATTCGAAATACACCACCAGGGCCAGGTACCCGACGTAACCGAGCACGATCGACGGGATGCCGGCCAGCACCTCGTAGGCGCCGCGCAAGACGGAACGCCTTCTGCCGGTGGCGAATTCCGAAAGATAGATGCCGGCCAGCACGCTCACCGTGCCGCCGACGAGCATGACGCCGAGGCTGAGCACGGCGGTGCCGACGATGGCGTTGCGCAACCCGCCGCCGTTGCCGTGGGTGTCGCGGAAGAGCACCCGCAGGTGGAACACGGGCAGGGCGCGGCCGATGACCTCGATCAGCATCCACGCCGTCGGGACGATCACCAGGGCCAGGCAGCACAGACACGCCGCCCAGAACAAGGCGTTGACGATCGTGCGCCGAGAAGTCGACGACCGCATCGCGACAGCCATGTCAGACCCCGCGCCCGACCGGTAAGGCGGTGCCCGAGGTCCGGTGCACCAGCGCGCGGGCGGCCATGTTGGTCACCAAAGTGATCACCAACAGCACCAGCCCCGCCTCGGCGAGCGTCTTGACGGCGAAGTCGGTCGAGTCCGTCATCGCCGAATCCAGTTGGGACACAATGGTGGCGGCGATCGTCGTCATGGTGGAGTAGATGTTGGTGGGCATGGCGCCCAGCATCGCGCCGGACACCATGGCCACGGCCATCGTCTCGCCGAGGGCGCGCCCGAGGCCCAGCACCACAGCGCCGATGATGCCGCTGGACACCCAGGGCAGCGTGACGCGGCGGGCGCACTCCCAGTCCGACATGCCCAGCGCCGTCGCGCCCTCGCGGGGTAGCGCCGGCACCTGGCGGATCAGGTCGCGGGTGGTGGTGGCGATGATCGGGATGATCATCACCGCCAGCACCAGCCCGGAGACCAGCATGCCCTCGCCGTTGCCGGTGTTGCCGCGCAGGTAGCCGAGCACCGGGACGTCGGGGGCGTTGCGGGCGATCACCGGCGCGACGCGGTGGGCGATGAAGGGCCCGAACGTCATTGCGCCCCAGAGGCCCACGACGACACTGGGGATCCCGGCCAGCAGTTCGAGAACCAAGCCCACCGCGCCGGCCAGGCGCCGGGGCAGCTTCTCGGCGATCATCAACGCCGCGCCGATGGACACCGGCACCGCGACCACCAGGGCGATCGCCGAGGTGGCGAGCGTGCCGACGATCAGGGGCAGCGCGCCGTAGTCGGCGTTGGGCGGGTGCGCCACGCCGTGAGTGACCACCGTGTCCCCGTAGGTGTTGCCCGGGTTCCACGCGGTGCCGGTCAAGAAGTGCAGCCCGTTGAGCCGGATCGCCGGAAGCGCCTCGACGACCAGCGTGCCCAGCACGAACACCAGGGCGCACAGCGGCACGACCGCGCCGAATCCGCCCAGCAGCCTGATGATCAGGCCATCGCGGGCCATCTCCCGGACGCGGAGTACCCCGCGCCGCCCGGCGCTGGCATCGCCCACGGCTTCGGGGTTCGCGGTAGAAGCCAACGACGTCAGCTCGAGATCTTGGCGATCTGCGCGTCGGAGAGCTTCACCACCGCGGCGGGCAGCGGCTGGAAGTGAACCTTGTCCAGGAAGGAATTGCCGTTGCCGTCGGTGACCGCCCAGTGCAGGAAGGCCTGCAACGTCTGGGCCGTGGCGGCGTCCTTCTGCTGGCCGTTGACGATGGCGTATTCGTAATTGATGATCGGATATCCGTTCGGGGCGGGACCGTTGATCAGCGAGATCACCTGGTTCGCCGGGGTTGAGGTGAAGCTGGCGGCCGCGGCTTGAATGCTCTGCGCGTCGGGCATCACGAAGTTGCCTGCGGCATTGGCCAACTGGGCTTCACCCAGCCCCTTCTGGTTCGCCTGGTCGAGGAAGCTGATGCCGATGTAGGCGACGCAGCCGGGGGTGTCGGCGCAGCCGGTCACCATGCCGCCGTTGCCGTTCTCACCCAATGCCCCCGGCACAGCCGGGAAGTCGACGGTGGTGCCGAACCCGGGCGCCTTGCCCCAGCCGTCGGAGTCCTGCTTGGACAGGTACTGGGTGAACAGGAAGGTGTCGCCGGACCCGTCGGAACGGTGCAGCGGAACCACGGGTGTGGCAGGCAGATTCACCCCAGGGTTGAGGCCGGCGATCTGCGGGTCGTTCCAGGCCTTGATGGAGCCCTTGTACATGGCGGCCAGCACCTTGCCGTTGAGCTTGATGTGGTCGGTCACGCCGGGCAGGTTGTAGTTGATCTGCTGCGCGGAGATGGCCATCGCGATGTTCATCAGCCCCTTGTGCGCGGCCATGTCGCCCTCGGACAGGTATGCGTCGGAGGCGCCGATGTCGACCGCGCCGGCGGCGGCCTGGGCGATGCCGGTTCCCGACCCGGTGCCCTGGGCGGTGATGCCGACGTTCGGATACTTGGCGTGATAGGCCGGGCCCCAGAGGTTGAACAGCGGATACAGCAGGGTGCTGCCCGTCTCCGACAACGCGACCTGTGCGGTCGCCGGGGTGGTGGCGGGGCTGCTGCCGCCGCCCGCGCCGGAGGATCCGCCGGTCGACTTCGAGCCGCAGCCCGCCGCCGCGACGGCCAGTAGCGCGGCCGACACGGCCACCATCGCTCGCAATCGAATTCTCACCTGGACACCTCTCTGTACCGGGTTGGTTGCTTACTCGTGGTTCGCGCCGGGCGTCTCCTGCATTGCCGGTGTTTCCGGGGCGCCGACGACCGCGCCCAGCAGCCGGCGGTCGCCGAACAGCCCGGAGACGTAACGCAGCGTCTCGGCGTGTTTCGGTGACGAGAAGAGCTGTTCGGTGGGTCCCTCTTCGACCAGCCTGCCGTCGAAGAACAGTGCGGTCCGGTCGCCGATCCGGGCCGCCTGCGCCAGGTCGTGGGTCACCATGATCACCGTGAGCCGGTCGGCCAGCGACCGGATCAGTCCTTCGATCGCCTCGGTGGTGGCCGGGTCCAGCGACGAGGTGGGTTCGTCCAGCAGCAAGACCTCGGGGTCGACCGCGAGCGCGCGGGCCAGGCAGAGCAGCTGCTGCTGACCGCCGGAGAGCCGGAACGGCGAATCTCCAAGCCGATCCTTGACGGCGTTCCACAGCCCCACCTCGGTGAGCCGCGCCTCGGCGACGTCGCCCAGCCGCCTGCGCGGGGCCAGCTTGTGGGCGCGCACGCCGGCGACGACGTTGTCGTGGATCGACATCGGGAACGGGTTGGGACGCTGAAACAACATCCCGACGCGCCGGCGGAAGTCCATCAGGTTGCCGATGGTGAACACGCTCTGACCGCCCAGCAGCACGTCGCCGGTGTGCCGGTAGCCGGCCACCTTGTCGTTCATCCGGTTCAGGGTGCGCAGGAAGGTGGTCTTACCCGAGCCGGTCGGCCCCAGCAAGGAGGTGACGGAGCGGGCCGGAAAGTCGAGACTTACCTGCTCAAGGACGGTTTTCTTGCCGAAGCCGAGGGTCAGATCGACCGCGCGGACGGCCACGTCGCCGTTACCGGCGGCGGGAGCCGGACCTGCGGCCCGCGATCGTTGTCCTCCACCCATCGCCAACCGATGCTACGTGCCGCCTCCCGCGATTCAGTAACCGCTTATTCACCTCTTATTGTTTGTCAAGGGTTTGTATATTCGCGATTGGTTAACTTTTAGTAGCCCGCGGGTCGCGGGCCGACGCCCACGCGTCATTCGCGGCTCGAACAGCAGCCGGCGGCGAGGCCTGCGCATTCGCCGCCGCGACGTGCGAAGGAGTTGCGTGAGGTTCGCTCGATATGTCGCCGCGCTGGGCCTGGTGGCCGTCACCGCCTTGGTGCTTACCGGCTGCGGCGGCGATTCGAACTCTTCCGGCTCCAAGCAGGCGTCGGTGGACTGTGGCGGCAAGAAAGTGCTGAAGGACAGCGGCTCGACCGCGCAGCAGAACGCCATCGAGCAGTTCGTCTATGCCTACGTCCGCGCCTGCTCCGGCTACACGCTGGATTACAACGCGAACGGGTCCGGCGCGGGCGTGACCGAATTCGTCAACAACCAAACCGACCTCGCCGGCTCCGATGTCGCCCTTGATCCTTCCACGGGCCAGAACGATCGGGCGGCGCAGCGGTGCGGTTCGCCGGCCTGGGACCTGCCCACGGTGTTCGGGCCGATCGCGGTGACCTACCACCTCACCGGGGTGAACGGGCTGAAATTGGACGGGCCCACGGCCGCGAAGATCTTCAACGGCACGATCACCAAGTGGGACGACCCGGCACTGAAGGCCATCAACTCGGGCCTCAACCTGCCGTCGACGCCCATCACGGTCATCTTCCGCAGCGATAAATCCGGGACCACCGCCAACTTCCAGAAGTACCTCGACGGCGCGTCCGACGGCGCCTGGGGCAAGGGCAGCAGCGAGACGTTCAACGGCGGCGTCGGCCAGGGCGCCAGCGGGAACAACGGCACGTCCGCGCTGCTGCAGAACACCGAGGGGTCGATCACCTACAACGAATGGTCCTTCGCGGTGGGCAAGCAGCTGACCATGGCGTCGATCATCACGTCGGCGGGCCCGGACGCGGTGCCGATCACCAAGGACTCCGTCGAGAAGACGATCGCCGGGGCGACCTTCAGCGGGCAGGGCAACGACCTGGTGCTGGACACCTCGTCGTTCTACAAGCCGACCCAGACCGGCGCGTATCCGATCGTGCTCGCGACATATGAAATCGTCTGCTCGAAGTACCCGGACGCGGACACGGGCAAGGCGGTGAAGGCCTTCATGCAGGCAGCGATCGGTCCGGGTCAGGACGGTCTGGACCAGTACGGCTCCATCCCGCTGCCCAGCTCGTTCACGGCGAAGCTGTCAGGAGCGGTCAATGCGATTTCCTGACCGACGTAAAGGACGAGCGAAGGGGGCTCGACGGTGAGCGATAGGGCGCCGGCCGCGCGGGAGGGGTCGTGGTTCGGTCCTTACCGTTTGGTGCGACTGCTGCGGCAGGGCGGCATGGGCGAGGTCTACGAGGCCGAGGACACCCGCAAGCGCCGCATGGTGGCCCTGAAGCTGATCTCGTCGGAGTTCTCCGGCAACGCGGAGTTCCGTGCCCGCCTGCAGCGCGAGGCCGACATCGCCGGGCGGCTGACCGAACCGCACGTGGTGCCGATCCACGACTACGGCGAGTTCGACGGGCGCTTCTACGTCGACATGCGCCTCGTCGACGGTGTCGATCTGGGCACGCTGTTGCACCGAGACGGGCCGCTGGCCGCACCGCGGGCGGTCGCCATCATCCGCCAGGTCGCCGCCGCGCTTGACGCGGCGCACGCCGCCGGGGTGATGCACCGCGATGTCACACCGGGCAACATTCTGGTCACCCCCAACGACTTCGCCTACCTGGCGGATTTCGGCATCGCGCAGGCCGCGACCGATCCGGGCCTGACTCAGGTCGGGACCGCGATCGGAACGTATTACTACATGGCCCCGGAACGGTTCACCGACGATGAGGTCACCCATAGCGTCGACATCTATTCGCTCGCATGTGTTTTGAGCGAGTGTCTGACCGGCTCGCCGCCGTACCGGGCCGACACCATCGAACGGCTGGTAGCCGCGCATCTGACGAAGACGGCCCCGCCGCCCAGCCAGTTGCGTCCCGGCGCGTTTCCGCCCGCCCTGGACCAGGTGATCGCCAAGGGCATGGCCAAACGTCCCGAGGAGCGCTATCGCACCGCGGGCGAATTCGCCGCCGCCGCCCACCGGGCGCTGACCACGTCCGAGCAGCAGAAGGCCGCCACGATTCTGCGTGAGGGAGAAAGCGCGGTGATGGCCGCGGGTGCGGGCGATCCACGCCTGACGCGAGAGCCGGATTCGTTCGCTCCGTCGCCGAGCGCCGAAACCGTGGCGGGTCCGTGGCCCTCGGGGGGCATCGGTGCGAACAGGAGCGAGCGGTCCCGCTCTGCACCGTCGCTGATCCGTGCCGCGCCAACGACTGCCGGCCGCGCGTATGGACCCGGCACGGACTTCAGGCGTCCCGCCGTCCCGCAGGACAACAAACGTAGGCAGTGGATTATCGTCGGCGCTATCGCTCTCGTCGCGCTGGTCGCTTTCGTGGTGGCGGTCGTCGGCTACCTGTCCACCGAATCGTCGTCCTCGAAGCAGGCCAGCGGTCAAAGTGTGTTGCCATTCAAGGGCATTGACTTTCGTCTGTCTCCGGGCGGGGTGGCGCTGGACAGCGCCGGCAACGTCTACGTGACCAGCGAGGGCATGTATGGCCGGGCGGTGAAGCTGGCGGCCGGTTCGGACGCCACGACGGTGCTGCCGTTCAACGGGCTCTACGAGCCACAGGGCCTGGCCGTCGACGGCGCGGGCACGGTGTACGTCGCCGATTTCAACAACCGGGTGATCAGCATGGCCGCGGGCTCCAACAGTCAGAAGGAGCTGCCGTTCACCGGCCTGAGCTATCCGGAGGGCGTCGCGGTCGACAGCCAGGGCGCCGTGTACGTCGCCGACCGCGGCAACAGCAGGGTGGTGAAGCTGGCGGCGGGAGCCGCGGCCCAGACCGTGCTGCCGTTCAACGGGCTCAAGAACCCGGACGGGGTGGCCGTCGACCCCGCGGGCAACGTCTACGTCGCGGACACCGACAACAACAGGATCGTGAAGCTTGACGCCGCGTCGAATACGGTGTCGGAGTTGCCTTTTCACGACCTGTCCGTGCCGTGGGGCATCGCCGTGGACAACAGCGGCACCATCTACGTCACCGAGCACGACAAGAACGACGTGGTGAAGTACCCGCAGGGCGCGACCACCGGGACCGTCCTGCCGCTCACCGGGCTCAACACCCCGCTGGCCGTGACGGTCGACAAGGACCAGAACGTCTACGTCGCCGACCGCGGCAACGACCGGGTGGTCAAGCTGACGCCGTGAGGCCTGCGGCGCGGGCTGCGGTGTGCCCAGACGGCGTGACGTAGCCGGAGGCGCCTAGCTCGAAATCTTGGCAATCTGGGCGTCGGACAGCTTGGCCACCGTGGGCGGCAACGGCTGCAGGCGAAACCGGTCCAAAAACGTCGGGCTGTTACCGTCGGTCACCGCCCAATGCAGGAAGGCCTGCATGGTCTGCGCGGTCGCCGGGTCATGCTGGCCGGCGTAGACCACGGCGTACTCGTAGTTGACGATCGGATACCCGTCGGGTGCGGTCCCGTTGATCAACGAGATCACTTCGTTCGCCGGCGTCTGCGCGGCGAACCCGGCGGCTTCGGCCGCCACACTGCGGGCGTCGGGAAGCAGGAAATTGCCTGAGGCGTTGGCCAATTCAGCTTCGCCCAACCCCTTTTGAGTGGCCTGGTCGAGGAAACTGGCACCGATGTACGCCACGCAGCCGCGGGTTTGGGCGCAGCCCGTCACCATCCCCCCGGCTCCGTTTTCACCCAACGCGCCTGGCACCGCGGGGAAGTCGACGGTGGTGTTGTAGCCGGGCGATTTGCCCCAGCCGTCGGGATCCTGCTTGGACAGATACTGGGTGAACACGAATGTGTCGCCCGAGCCGTCTGACCGGCGCAGCGGAACCACCGGCGTAGCGGGAAGATTCACTCCGGGGTTGAGGTTGGCGATCTGCGGATCGTTCCACGCCTTGATGGTGCCCTCGTACATGGCGGCCAGCACCTTGCCGTCGAGCTTGAGGTGGCCGCTCACACCGGGCAGGTTGTAGTTGACCTGCTCGGCCGAGATGGCCAACGCGATGTTCATCAGCCCCTGGTGCGTGGACATGTCGCCGTCGGACAGGTAGGCACCGGACGCGCCGATGTTGACCGCACGAGCGGCGGCCTGGGATATTCCGGCACCCGATCCGGTGCTGGCCGTGCTGATCGAGACGTTCGGATACTTGGCGCTGTAGGCCGGAGCCCACACGTTCATCAACGGATACAGCTCGGTGGCACCCGTTTCGGTCAGCGCCACCTTCGACGTCGCCGGCGTGGACGCCGGACTGCCGGTGCTTGCACCGGTGCTCGCCGAACTGCCGGTCGAGCCGCAGGCCGCCGCGGCGAGCGCCATGGGGACCGCGACGCACAGCGGGGCGAGCAGGGGACGGATACGATTCTTCATCGGTCTTCACCTTTCGTTCCCCCCGTTTGTTGTGCCCCCAATTACTCTGCGCGAGGCCAACTTATGAGCCCGCACTCCCGAAAATCACGTTGTCGATCTGATCGATATGCCATCAAGCTACGTCGTCGACGCCCGGTAAAAGCCGCGCGTGATCATCTCTAGATGACTTCAAAGGTGACGCTCATCGTCACCTCATCTTCACGGCCCGGACTCACCACATGCGAGGATCACGCCCGATTCTCCTGTCGCCGTGCACTTCTCATAATCCTCAGGCGACCCGCTCATGCTGCTCCCATCTTCGAGGTCTTTCATGCATCCCAAGGGGGCTCCCGGGTGGCGGCACGTGTCCGCCGCCCCAGATCGAAGGAGTCTGCGTGAACGTTCATCGCGCGGGCGCCGTGCTCGTCCTCCTGACCGCCGGCGCGTTTGCCCTAGGTGGATGCGGTAGCGCCACTCACGCCTCGTCGCCCGGCGCCACCGCCGCGCCGGTGCTGTGCGGGGGCAAGAAGCAACTCAAAGGCAGCGGTGCGACCGCCCAGGAGAACGCGATGGAACAGTTCGTGTTCTCCTACGTCCACGCCTGCCCGGGTTACACCCTGGATTACAGCGCGAACGGCTCCGGCGCCGGCGTGACCGACTTCGTCAATGACGTGTCCGACCTGGCGGGTTCCGGCGATCCGCTGGATCCGTCCAAGGGCCAGGTCGACCGGGCGGCGCAGCGCTGCGGCTCGCCCGCGTGGGATTTGCCGACGGTGTTCGAACCCATCGCCATCACCTATAACCTCGCCGGAGTAAGCGGGCTGGTCCTCGACGCGCCCACGCTGGCAAGGATTTTCAACGGCGGCATCAGCAGATGGGACGATCCGGCGATCAAGGCGCTCAATCCGGGCACCAGCCTGCCGTCAACGCCCATCCATGTCTTCTACCGCAGCGACCAATCCGGTGACACGTCGAACTTCCAGCAATACCTGGTCGCCGCCGCGGGCAGCGCGTGGGGCAGGGGCGCGGGTCAGACGTTCCTCGGTGGGGTCGGAGATGGCGGTGTCGGGGACAACGGCACGTCGGCCCAGGTGCAAAGCACCGACGGGTCGATCACTTACAACGAGTGGTCGTTCGCGGTGGGCCGGCAGTTGACCATGGTCCAGGTCGTCACGTCGGCGGGCCCGGACCCGGTGCAGATCACCGTCGACTCGGTCAGCAAGACGATCGCCGGTGCCGCGTTCAAAGGACAGGGCAATGACCTGGTGGTGGACACGTCGTCGTTCTACAAGCCCACCCGGCCCGGCGCGTATCCCATCGTGGAGCCGACCTACGAGATCGTCTGCTCCAAATATCCGGACTCCGCGACCGGCACGGCGGTAAAAGCGTTCATGCAAGCCGCAATTGGCCCCGGTCAAGTCGATCTGGACCAGTACGGTTCCATTCCCCTTCCCGCCGCGATCCAATCGAAGATTTCGGCGGCGGTGAATGCCATTTCTTGACGTGAGGAAGATTGGTGAAAGGAGCGAGGACGGTGAACAGTACCGTTTCGCGGGTTGGCACGCGGTTTGGTCCCTATCAGCTGACGCGGCTGTTGGGCCGCGGCGGCATGGGGGAGGTCTATGAGGCCGAGGACACCCGAAAACACCGGATAGTCGCGTTGAAGTTGATCTCGCACCAATTCTCAACCGACGCAACGTTTCGCGCGCGGATGCAGCGCGAGGCCGACACCGCGGGACGGCTGACCGAACCGCACATCGTGCCGATCCATGACTACGGCGAGATCGACGGGCAGTTCTACGTCGAGATGCGCATGATCGACGGTGTTTCGTTGCGGACGCTGTTGACGCACTACGGTCCGCTGCCCGCGGCACGAACGGTGGCCATCGTCAGCCAAATTGCGGCGGCGCTGGACGCCGCGCACGCCTGCGGCATCACCCATCGCGACGTGAAGCCGGAAAACATCCTCATCACAGGCGAGGACTTCGCTTATCTGGTGGACTTCGGCATCGCCCGGGCCGCCACCGATCCCGGGCTGACCCAGGGCGGATTCGCGCTGGGCACCTACAACTACATGGCTCCGGAACGCTTCACCGGTGACGAAGTCACTTACCGCTCCGACATTTACGCGTTGGCCGCGGTGCTCGGCGAGTGTTTGACCGGAGCGCCCCCCTTCGGCGCCGACAGCGTCGAGCGGTTGATCGCCGCGCACCTGCTCGAGCCCGCTCCGCAGCCCAGCCGGCTGCGGCCCGGACGTGTTCCGCCCGCCCTGGACGTGGTGATCGGCAAGGGTATGGCCAAAGCGCCAGCCGAACGGTATTGCACTGCGGGCGATTTGGCCGTCGCCGCACACGATGCTCTGTCCGTTCGCCAGCGGCACCAAGAAGAAACCGTGCTGCGGGACGCTAACTCTCCCAGCGCCGCGACGATGGCTCGCGTGATGCCCCGGGGCATCGGCGGCGTCCGAACGCGTCCCCCCGCGCCGACGGCACCCTCGCCGGGCCGGCGGGCCGGGCGAAAGCGCACTCGATGGATCCTCGCCGGCGCCGCCGTGCTGCTGATCGTCGCCGTCGCACTCACCGGCTACCTGGGCACCCGCCCGTCGTCAGCCTCCAGGCAGCAGGCGTCCGGCCAAACCGAATTGCCGTTCAACGGCATCAATTTCCGGCTGTCCCCGGGTGGCGTCACGCTGGACAAGGCCGGCGACGTGTACGTCACCAGCGAAGGCATGTACGGGCGGGTCGTGGAGTTGACGCCCGGGTCGAGCACCCCAACGGTGTTGCCGTTCAACGGTCTTTACCAGCCCCAGGGCCTGGCGGTGGACGGCTCCGGGGCGGTGTACGTCGCCGACTTCAACAACCGGGTGGTGAAGCTGGCGGCCGGGTCGAACAGTCAGACCGTGCTGCCGTTCGGTGGCCTCAACTACCCCGAAGGCGTGGCGGTCGACGGCCAGGGCAATGTCTACGTCGCCGACCGCGGCGACAACAGGGTGCTGAAGTTGGCGGCCGGATCGAACAGCGCGACGGCGTTGCCGTTCACCGGCCTGAAGAATCCCGATGGTGTGGCCGTCGACCCGGCGGGCAACGTGTACGTCACCGACACCGACAACAACCGGGTGTTGATGTTGCCGGCGGGGTCGAACGGCCAGACCGTGCTGCCGTTCAACGGCGTTGCCGCCCCGTGGGGCATCGCGGTGAACAACGCCGGCGACGTCTTCGTCACCGAACACGACGGCAACCAGGTGGTCAAACTCCCGGCCGGTTCCAATACCGCGACCGTGCTGCCGTTCAACGGGCTCAACACCCCGCTGGCGGTGACGGTCGACAAGGACCAGAACGTCTACGTCGCCGACCGCGGCAACGACCGGGTGGTCAAGCTCGCGTCGTGAGGCCTACGGCGCGGGCTGCGGTGCGCCCAGGTATTCCTCGGTGTGCTGGCCGAGGGCGGGCGGGGGTTCGGCGGCCCACCCAGCTGATAAGGCGTCGAAGCTGGAATAGCGTGCCGGAGTGCGGATTACCGTGACCTCGTCCGCGCCGTCGCCGACCGGGAGGGCGAGCTCGTTCTCGGCGAACAGCGCGGTGCCGACCACCTGCTTCCAGGTGTAGGCGTGGCAGGCCATCAGGCCGCCCTCCTGGAGCAGCCGCACCCATTCGTCCGCGGTCTTGGCGGCCAGGGCCTTCTCGAGTTCCTCGGTCAATTCGGGATAGTTCAGTGCTCGCGCGCGCTGGTCGGCGAACCGCTCGTCGTCGCGCATGTCGGGCCGGCCGATGATCTCGCACAGCTTGTCCCAGTGCTTGGGCACGTAGGCGCTGATCACCAGGTAGCCGTCGGCGGCCTTGAAGGCGTCCGACGGTTGGGTGGCGAACCCGACACCCTTGCGCTTCTTGGGCTTCGGCGCCGCGTCCGGCTTCGGCGCCTCGCTCGGCTTGTTGAGGTGGATGGTCAGCTGGCTGGCCTGCAGGCTGACCGCGACGTCATACATGGCGACCCGCACGACGTCGGCCACCCCGTGGCGTTCCCGGTTGAGCAGCGCGGCCAGCACGGCCTGGGCCAGTACGTGACCGCTGGCGGCGTCGACGAGCTGGAACGGGATGATCTGGGGTTTGCCGGTGGGCGTGGGCATTCCGGTGGTCATGCCCGATTCGGCGGCGACCATCAGATCGACGCCCGGGCGGCTGCCCTCCGGGCCGTTGCCGCCATAGGCGGACAGGCGCGCGTAGATCAGCCTGGGGTTGCGGGACTGCAACTCGTCGGGGCCCAGGCCCATGCGTTCCATCACCCCGGGCCGAAACCCTTCCAGCACAACGTCGGCCGTATCGATCAGCCGTAGGATCTGCTGCTTGGCCTCGTCGCTGCGCAGGTCGGCCATCACCGACTTCTTGCCCCGGTTGTGGGGGAGGAACAGGGTGGCCAGCGGTGGGCGCCCGGGCAGGACCGCGGTGATGTGCCGGGCCGCCTCGCCGACGGGCGCCTCGATCTTGATCACCTCGGCGCCCAGGTCGGCCAGCACCTGGCCGGCCATCGGCCCGGCGATGTTCTGGGTGAAGTCGAGCACCCGGAATCCGTCAAGTGGCTTGGCGGGCTTGCTGTTTGGCATCGTGTTTGCCTTCCTAAGAACCCGACCGGTGCAGCACCGCGGTGCAGTAGTAGTTCTGCGCGAAGGGTGCGTCGGGATCGGTTGACTGCAGCGGCAGGCCGTTGTTGGCCAGCATCTGGTTCAGCGGGGTGCGGACCGGCTGCCAGCCCCGCTGCTGCAGGTAGGTGGCCACGTCGTTGCGCTCGCCGGGGAAGCCCAGCTCGCCCAGGGCGATATCGAGGCCGTTGCGCCGCCACTTCTCGCTCGCGGCATTCAGCGCGTCGCCGTTGATCCCGGTGTTCGCGAAGACCTCGGCCACCAGCTGACTGCCGTCGGCCGACAGGGCGGTGACGTTGTCCAGCAACCGATCCTGAGCCTCGGGCGGCAGGAAGCCGACCAGGCCCTCGGCCGCCCAGGCGGCGGGCCGCCCGGTGTCGAAGCCGGCCTGCCGCAGCGCCGACGGCCAGTCGTGGCGCAGGTCGATCGGAACGTCGCGCACCGCGGCGGTGGGCTCGGCGCCGAGCTCGGCGATGGTGGCCGCCTTGAACTCCAACACCTGCGGCTGGTCGATCTCGAACACCGTGGTACCCGGCGCCCACGGCAACCGGTAGGCGCGCGCGTCCAGGCCGGACGCCAGGATGACCACCTGGTCGATGCCCGCGGCGCCCGCCTCGGCGAAGAACGCGTCGATGTAACGGGTGCGGGCGGCCAGCATGTCGGTCATGCGTTGCATGCCCCACGGGGCGCCCGGCTCGTCGACGTCGGCGGAGGCGAGCTGGCCGGCGGCCCACCGGGTCATGAAGTCGACGCCGACCGCGCGCACCAGCGGCTCGGCGAACCGATCGTCGATCAGCCCGTCCAGGGTGGCCCGCGCTCGTCCGGCGGCCACCATGGTGGCGGTCGCTCCCACGCTGGTCGCCAGGTCCCAGGTGTCGTCGTCGGTGCGCGCCATGGCGGAAATCCCTTCCGGTCTACTGGTTAGCCACAATAACGACCAGCGCCGGGTGTTCCGGCGCGAGGTGCGACACAGATCGGTCACGGCCGGGCGTTGCGGCCGCCGGCCTCGCCGCCGCGCCACTAGCCTCGCGCCATGACCACTTCGGTTGCCATCCAGCACGAGTGCCTGGACAGCGCGGCGCACGACGCCGATTGGCGGCGCGGCGCCGATTGGGCGCGGCGGCTGGCCTGGGTCAGCCTGGCCGTGGTGCTCGTCGAGGGCGTCGTGGGGCTGTGGCAGGGATTCGCGGTCGCCTCGGTCGCGCTGACCGGGTGGGCGCTGGGCGGTGCATCGGAGGCGCTTGCCAGCGCCATGGTGGTGTGGCGGTTCAGCGGGTCACGCGCCTGCTCCGCAACCGCCGAGCGGCGCGCGCAACGCGGCGTCGCGGTGTCGTTCTGGCTGACCGCCCCGTACATCGCCGCCGAGTCCGTGCACGACCTGACGGGCGGACACCACGCCCAGACGTCGGTGATCGGCATCGGGCTGACCGCCCTCGCGCTGGTGCTCATGCCGGTGCTGGGGCGGGCCAACCACCGGTTGGGCACCCGGTTGGGGTCGGGAGCCACCGAGGCCGAGGGCATGCAGAACTATCTGTGCGCCGCCCAGGCGGCGGGGGTGCTGTTCGGCCTCGCGATGACGGCGCTGTGGTCCGGCGCGTGGTGGGTCGACCCCGCCGTCGGGCTGGCCATCGCCGGCGCCGCGGTCTGGCAGGGTGTGCGGGCCTGGCGCGGCGAGGATTGCGGCTGTTGACCTTTCAGCCGGCGCGCTCGCCGTTGGCCGCGCCGCGGGGCGCGTCCAGCCGGTAGCGGATCAGCCGCGAGCTGTTGGCGACCACCGCCACCGACGACGCGTTGTGCAGGATCGCGGCCAGCACGGGGGACAGGGCGCCGCCCGCGCCGATGATCAGCCCGGCGGCGTTGACGGCGATGGACATGCCGTAGTTCTCCCGGATGACGTCGACCGCGCGGGCACCCAGGTCGCCCACGTCGAGCAGCCGGTGCAGGTCGTCGTTGGCCAGCGCCACGTCGGCGGTCTCGACGGCGACGTCGGTTCCGGCCAGCCCCATCGCGATCCCGATGTCGGCGGCGGCCAGCGCGGGCGCGTCGTTGATGCCGTCACCCACCATGCCGACGGTGTAGCCCTCGTCCTGCAGGTCGCGCACCGCCGCGAGCTTGTCCTCCGGCATCACCTCGGCGCGCCATTCGTCGATCCCGAGCTCGCCGGCCACCACCTCGGCGATGTCCGGGTGATCGCCGGTGAGCATGACGATGCGTCGAATGCCGTTGGCGCGCAGCTTGTTCAGCACGTCGGCGGCCTCGGGGCGCACCTCGTCGCGCAGGCTGATCAATCCGACCAGCTTGCCGTCGACGGCCAGCAGCAGCGGGGTCTCGGCCTGGCGGCGCAGCCGGTCCACCCACTCCGACGCCTTCTTGGACACCCGCACGTTCTCGGCGCGCAGCAGCCCGGGGCTGCCCAGCAGCAGCGTCCGGCCGTCGGCCCAGGTCCGCATGCCCAGCCCCACCAGGACCTCGCACTCCTCGTGCGGCGGGATGGTGATGTGGCGTTCCTCGGTGGACCGGATCACCGCCTCGGCCAGCGGGTGCCGGGAGTGGATCTCCGAGCTGGCCGCATACGCCAGCACCTGTTCGGGCTGCCAATCCTTGTGCAGCGCAATGATATTGGTGACCACCGGGCGTCCGACGGTCAGCGTGCCGGTCTTGTCGAACACGATCGCGTCCACCCGGCCGGCCTGTTCGAGGTGCGAGCCGCCCTTGATCAGGATGCCGCGGCGGGCGCCGTTGCCGATCGCCGCGCTGATCGCGGTCGGGGTGGCCAGGCCCACCGCGCACGGGCAGGCGATGAGCAGCATGGTCATCGCCCGGCGGACGTCGCCGGTGATCGCCAGCGTGATGGCGGAGACGATGAACGAGGTGGGAACGAAACGGCGGGAGAAGTTTTCGCCGACGGTCTGGATGGGCGCCCGATCGTGCTGGGCCTCCTCGACCCGGGTGATGATGCGGCCGATGGTGGTCTGGTTGCCGACGGCGCGGGCGCGCACCACCAGGCGTCCGCGCACCACCACCGAACCGGCGTGCACCTGCGCGCCGACCACCACGCTGACCGGCAGGTTCTCCCCGGTGATCGCGGACTGGTTGACGATCGCCTCGCCGTCGACCACCTCGCCGTCGACCGGGATGGCGACGTGGTCGTGGACCACCACCTCGTCGCCGATCTGCACGGTGTCGATCGGCACCTGAACCTCGGTGCCGGCTTCGGGACCGTCGGTGAGCCGGATCCAGGCCGTGTCCTGGCTGCCGCGCAACAGCTCGGAGATGGCGCGGCGGGTCCGGCGCAACGTCAGATCCTGAAGGTACTCACCGATATTGAGCAACCACAGCACGGTGAGCGCGACGACGTTCTCCCGGAGCACCAGGCTCGCCACGGTCGCCGCCGAGACCAGCGCGTCGGTGCCGGCCTTGCCGGAACGCAACGAGCGCAGCGCGCCGCGCAGGAACGGATAGCCGGTGAACACGGTGACGCCGGTGGCGAACACCCGGCCGCTGGGTCCCAGCAGCGGCGGCCGCGCGAAGACGTAGCGGCGCACCCCGAGCAGGGCCAGCGCGGCACCGCCGATGACCATGCGCAGCACGTCGGCGTTGCGGATCTCCGAGGAATGGGGCGCGCGGGCCGGGATCAGTTCGGCGGCGACGTGCAACGCGTCGCCGATGGCGGCGAGCACCGCGGAGCGGTCACAGCGCCGCGGCGAGTACCAGACGACGACCGATCCGGTGCGCGGGTAGGCGTGCACCACGCGCACGCCCTCACACTTGGCGACCGCCTCTTCCACCGCGACGGCCCGCCGGGAGTTGGCGCGCACCCAGTCGACGGCGACCCGCATACGTCCGGCAGCATCGGAAATGACTTGTAGCGCAGTGTCTTCGGTTCGCGCCTCGTCTGCGATGTCGGGGACTAGGGCGAGGTCCATATCGAGTCGATCAGTGGTCGTGGTCGTGGGTGTCGGCGATCGAGGGGGTGGGCGCCTCCTCGCCGATGCGCTCGCGGGCCTCGGCCATGACATCGGCCAGCTTGAGGCGCGCCGACTCGGCGGCCTCCTCGGCCTTGCGGGTGCCGCGCAGTCCGAGTTCGGCGCCCTTGACCGCGGTCTCGTGCAGCGGCGCCTTGGCCGCGGCCTTGCGCACCACCTCGTAGGCGGTCACGCCGACCAGCCCGGTGAACACCGTGCCTGCCGCCTTCGCCAGGAGCCCGTACACCGCCATTGCCGCAACCTTCCTATCGTCTCAGCGTTAGCCCATGCTTGCACGACGTTAACATCGAAATATAGCGATATCAATATGTATCGCGCACGTGGTTGCGCCGGCCGTCCGGGCCTCACAGCACCCTGGTGACTTTCTCCGTTTCGATGCGGCGCTCTTGTCCGGCCGGGTCGGCGTTGGCCACCTGCACCAGCGAGCCGCCGACGGCCATGATCGCCAGCAGGCCGTCCACCAATGCGGCGGGCTCCGACCACGACGCGCCGGACAGCACCCGGTCGCCCGACGTCAAACCCCTTGCCGCCGCCGAGCTTTGACAATCGGCCAGCACCTCGTCGACCGATCGCCCGCCCAGCGCCGGCCCCGGGCTCGGTTCGGGCACGATCTGGTCGCCGTGCACCCGCACCGCGGTCGCGTAGTCCGTCACGCCGATCGGCAGGCCGGGTGCCGGGCGGCCGAACGGATCCAGCGACAGCACCGCCACCTCACCCCTCGATGCGGCCGCGCTCACGGCGGCGTCCGCCTCGTCCAGGCGTTGCGCCGTGCACAGCGCGAGGTCGGCCGGGCCCGCCAGCACCGCCTCGGCGCCGATCCACCACACCCCGAACAGCACGGCCGCCGTCTGCCAGTGCGCGGGCAACAAAATCGCCACCCGGCTGCCCGGTCCGGCGCCCAGCTCGTCGCGCAACAGGTTGCCCGTCTTGGCGGCCCAGTTGGCCAGCGTCACACCGGACAGCTCGATGCGCTCGCCGGTCGCGTCGTCGTAGTAGGTGATGCGCGGGCCCACCGGATCGGCCCGCAGCATCGGATCGAGGATGGCCCCGCTCAGCGTGCTCAGTTGATGCACTCCGGCTTGTCGGAGCCGGCGGTCAGGATCGGCGAGGGCGCGGGAACCCTGGGGTCGGCCGCCACCGCGCCGGCGGTGGACACCTTGGCGGGCATGACCTCCGCGCCGCCGGACAGGCCCGAGCCCGGACCGCTGTAGTCGTTCGCCAGCACCACCCGCACCGCACCCGGGGCAAGCGAGGTGTCGGCGACCACCGGCAACCCACCCAATTCCTTGGAGACCTCCTTTGCCCCCAGGTCGTCGCTCTTGGCGGCGCGCACCTGGCTGGCCTTGACGTGCCCGCTGTCGTTGTTGCCCACCGTACCCGTGGCAAACCCCTTGGAGCTCAACACGTCTGACACGGCCGAGGCCAGGCCGTTGATGTCGGTGTCGTTGAGCACGCTCGCGGTGGTCTTCGCCGGGGTGTACGCGATCTCCTCGGTCTTGCCCTGCTCCTGATCGTGCAGCAGGCCACCCACCCAGTCGGCGACCTGATGCGGATCCAGCCGCACCACGCTCTGCATGCCGTCGTCGCTCCAGCCGGCGCCGTCGAGCACCGGGATGGTGGCGAAGGCGACGTTGCCGCCGGCCAGCTTCTGCATCTGCTGCACGAAATCCATGACGTCCCAACCGGCCGAGATCACCACCGAGCGCTGGACGGCGGCCTCCAGCCGCTTGACCGTGGTGGGGCTGGACAGCGTCTGGCCGGAGATGACCCGATGGGCCAGCGAGGCCATCACCACTTGCTGGCGCACCACCCGGTCCAGGTCGCCGCGCGGCAGCTCGTGGCGCTGCCGCACGAAGCTGAGCGCCTCGGGACCGTTGAGTCGCTGCGGGCCGGCCGGGAAGTCGGCACCCGAAAGCGGTTCGAACACCGGCTCCTTGAGGCAGACGTCGACACCGCCGAGGGCGTCGGTGATCAGCGAGAAGCCGAGCAGGCCGATCTCGGCGTAGTGGTCGACGGTGACGCCGGTGAGGTCGGCGACGGTCTTGATCAGCGCCTCGCGACCGGCCTCGGTGCCCTGCGCGGCGGCCTCGGTAGCGGAGGCACCGGCCTTGACCAGGGCGGTGCGCTTGGCCTCCCGGGTCTGGCCGTAGACGCCGTTGATCTTGGTCTTGCCCAGGCCCGGGGCGGCGACGTAGGAGTCGCGCGGGATCGAGATCGCGGTGGCCGACTTCCCGTTGTTCGGGATCCGGATCAGGATGATCGTGTCGGTGTTGGTGGCCTCCTCGTCGCCGGCCTTCAACGTGTCCAGTTCCTCCTGCGACAACGGGTTGCCGTGCGCATCGGTGCGGCTGTCCAGCCCGACCAGCAGGATGTCGATCGCGCCGTCGTCGCCGCCCTTGCCCAGCGAGGGCGCGGACATGTGAAAGATCCCGTCTTCGAAAGACCGGACATTGCTCCACGCGATCCCGGTGCCGACGACGACCGCGAGCGTCAGCGCGGTGCCAATCACACGAACCACACGTTGCACAGGCATCCCACTACATTACTTGCGACACAGGAGCTTCACGGGTAGCGAAGCCCCGCGTGCCCCGGGCTTGGGCCCCGGATTTCGCGCCATGCCAAACTCGAACCATGTCAGGCAGGATCGTGATCGCCGGTGCCGGCGGGCAGCTGGGCGGCTATTTGACCTCGCTAACCGCAAGTCAGGGCCGCGATGCCGTGGCGCTCACGTCGTCGCAGTGGGACATCACCGACCCCGCGGCCGCCGAGCGGATCGTGCGGCCCGGCGACGTCGTGATCAACTGCGCGGCCTACACCAACGTCGACGGCGCCGAGAGCGACGAGGCCGGCGCGTTCGCCGTCAACGAAACCGGGCCCGGGCACATCGCCCGCGCCTGCGCGCAGGCCGGCGCGCAGCTGGTCCACGTCTCCACCGACTACGTGTTCAACGGGGACTTCGGCGGCGCGCCGCCCCGGCCGTACGAGCCCACCGATCGCACCGCGCCGCAGAGTGTGTACGCCCGCAGCAAGGTCGCGGGGGAGCGGGCCGTGCTGGCGGCACTGCCGGAGGCGGTCGTGGTCCGCACCGCCTGGGTCTACACCGGCGGCACCGGTAAGGACTTCGTCGCCGTCATGCGCCGGCTGGCCGCCGGGGACGGCCCGGTGGACGTGGTGGACGACCAGACCGGCTCCCCGACCTACGTCGGCGACCTGGCCGCCGCGCTGCTGCAGATCGTCGACGACGGCGTGGCCGGTCCGATCCTGCACGCCGCCAACGAGGGCGCCTGCTCCCGGTTCGAACAGGCCCGCGCCGTCTTCGAGGAGTGCGGCGCCGATCCGGAGCGGGTGCGACCGGTCACCACCGACCACTTTCCCCGCCCCGCGCCCCGGCCGGCCTATTCCGCGCTGTCCAGCGGCCAGTCGGTGGCCGCGGGGATGCGGCCGCTGAGGCCGTGGCGCCCTGCGCTTGTCGCGGCCCTGGCCGCCTCTCAAAGCAACGTTGATGGCGCTGTTGCGGCCGACCGACCGTTACCCTCTACGCGTGACTGACGTCCTGCCGGTCGTGACGGTGACCTACTCACCGGGCCCGCACCTGGAGCGCTTCCTGGCCTCGCTGTCGCTGGCCACCGAGCGAGAGGTGTGCGTGCTGCTGGCCGACAACGGCTCCACCGACGGCACCCCCGAGGCGGCCGTCGAGCGCTATCCGAATGTGCGGCTCTTCCACACCGGAGCCAACCTCGGCTACGGGACCGCGGTGAATCGCGCCGTCGCACAGCTCGACCGCGACGACGACTGGGTCATCGTCGCCAACCCCGACGTGCAGTGGGGCCCGGGCAGCATCGACGAACTGCTGGACGCCGCGTCGCGCTGGCCGCGTGCCGGCGCACTGGGCCCGCTGGTCCGCGATCCCGACGGGTCGGTGTATCCGTCGGCGCGGCACCTGCCCAGCCTGATCCGCGGCGGCATGCACGCGGTCGTCGGGCCGTTCTGGAAGCGCAACCCGTGGTCGGCGGCGTACCGCCAGGAGCGGCTGGAACCCACTGAGCGGCCGGTGGGCTGGCTGTCGGGGTCCTGCCTGCTGGTGCGCCGCTCGGCGTTCGGCCAGATCGGCGGGTTCGACGAGCGCTACTTCATGTACATGGAGGACGTCGACCTCGGCGACCGGCTCGGCAAGGCCGGCTGGCTGTCCGTCTACGTGCCGTCGGCGGAGGTGCTGCACCACAAGGGCCACTCCACCGGCGGGGATCCGGCCAACCACCTGGCCGCCCATCACAAGAGCACGTATATGTTCCTGGCCGACCGGCATTCCGGTTGGTTGCGCGCTCCGCTGCGCTGGACCCTGCGCGCCTCGCTGGCGGTGCGGTCCCGCCTGATGGTGCGCAGCGCGCTGCGCGCCTCCGGACGGCGGAAACTGGCAGAAGGGCGACACTGAGGTGGCAGATCTTTCGCGGGGTCCCGAAGTCGATGTGGTGATCCTGGTCGGCGGCAAGGGCACCCGGCTGCGGCCGCTGACCCTGTCGGCACCCAAGCCCATGCTGCCCACCGCGGGGCTGCCGTTCCTCACCCATCTGCTGTCGCGCGTCGCCGCGGCCGGCATCGAGCACGTCATCCTCAGCACGTCGTATCGGGCCGCGGTGTTCGAGGCGGAGTTCGGCGACGGCTCCAAGCTCGGCCTGCAGATCGAATACGTCACCGAGGAGCACCCGCTGGGCACGGGCGGCGGCATCGCGAACGTCGCGGGGCACCTGCGCCACGACACCGTGATGGTGTTCAACGGCGACGTGCTCTCCGGGGCCGACCTGGGCCAGATGCTCGACTTCCACGCCGCCCAGCAGTCCGACGTCACCCTGCACCTGGTGCGGGTGGGCGACCCGCGGGCGTTCGGCTGCGTGACCACCGACGACAACGGCCGGGTCACCGCCTTCGTGGAGAAGACGCAGGACCCGCCGACCGACCAGATCAACGCCGGAACTTATGTCTTCTCCCGCCAGGTGATCGACCGGATTCCGCGCGGCCGGGAGGTCTCCGTGGAGCGTGAGGTGTTCCCCGCGCTGCTGTCCGACCCCGACGTGCAGGTGTGCGGCTACGTCGACGCCAGCTACTGGCGCGACATGGGTACGCCAGAGGACTTCGTCCGCGGCTCGGCGGATCTGGTGCGCGGCATCGCCCCGTCGCCCGCGCTGCACGGCCACCGCGGCGAGCAGTTGGTGCATGACGGCGCCGCGGTGTCGCCGGGCGCGGTGCTGATCGGTGGCACGGTCGTCGGGCGGGGTGCCGAGATCGGCCCGGGTGTCCGGCTGGACGGCGCGGTGATCTTCGACGGCGTCAAGGTCGAGGCCGGCAGCGTGATCGAGCGCTCGATCATCGGCTTCGGCGCTCGCATCGGCCCGCGGGCGCTGATCCGCGACGGCGTGATCGGCGACGGCGCCGACATCGGGGCGCGCTGCGAGTTGCTGCGCGGCGCCCGGGTGTGGCCCGGTGTGTCGATTCCCGACGGCGGCATCCGGTACTCGTCGGACGTCTAGGCCCGCGTGGCCTGGGCGACCAGATAGGCCAGCGCGTGATCCGTCCCGTCCGGCAGGGCGTCGGCGGGCCACCAGCGCAGGTCGTCGGACTCGTCGCTGATCACGATCTGCGCGCCGGCCGGCGCGTGCGCGACGAACTGCAGATCCAGATGGCGGGTCGGCACACCCAGCGAGCAGGTCACCGGATGCACGTGCACCGCGGCCAGTCGGGGTTCGATGCGCAGCCCGTCGATCCCGGACTCCTCGGTGGCCTCGCGCAGCGCCGCCGCGAGGACGTCGGCGTCGTCACCGTCGCAGTGGCCGCCCAGCTGCACCCACCGGCCCACGCGGGGATGCAGGGTCAGCAACACCTCGCTGCCGGAGTGGTCGAGCACCAGCGCCGACGCGGTGACGTGGCCGGGCACGCACTCGCGCAGGCACGCGTCGGCGCGGGCGTGCACGAAGGCCAGCACGGCGTGCCGCAACGAATCCTGAGCCGGGTCGGGGGGCTCCCAGTCCGACAGCACGGCGATCGCCGATTCCCGAACGCTCACCGTGCCCCCCGCCTTTTGCGCCGATCCCGCAATGACGCCCACGCCGCGCGGCAGTCCGCCACCGCGTCGGCCGGCAGGCCGAGGCCGTCGATCAGCACGCGGCGGTCGACGACGTCGAGCGCCTTCTCGATCTCGTTGGCCTTCAGCAGCAGGTCCACATCGCAGGCGAGCTCGGCGTCGGCGTGCGCCGGCGCGGGGATGGGCAGCTGCTCGGCCTCGCGGGGCTCGAGCTCCAGGACGCCGCCACCGTAGCTGCGACCCATGATCTCGGCGAAGGCGAACGTCACGCTGTTGTGGAAGGCGGCGGCCAGCGCGGCCGGTTCGACCCGGGCGACAAGCCGCACCCGGTGCACGGTGTCGGTGCTCGTGGCCGCGGCGGCGTTGACGGTCAGCCGCGGCGCCCGGTGGATCTGGCGCAGCAGGAACAGGTCGGGCACCCACAGCGACGGCGTGGCCCACCACGGCTTGCGGAGCGAACACTTGTAGCCGCGGTGCACCCCGGCGGCTTCGCCGGCGCGGATGTGGGCGATCAACGCTGGATCGGCCGGTTCGCGCGGCGCGTTGAGCAGCCAGCTGCGCTGCCCGGCGGCGAGATCGCTTGCGCGGCAATCGGTGTCGTACACCAGTCCGGACAGCTGGGCGCTGCGTGAGACCAGCGGGACGCAGTGCGGCCGCAACCCCAGCTCGCCGACCTGGGCGTCGGTGAACGTGAAGAAGGCGTTGCGCCCCGTCACGATGCCGACGTCGACCTCGGCGACCGACCCGAGCCGGGTCAGGCTGCCCGAGCTTCTGAGCGCCCGCAGCAGCCGGATCGCGGCGGGGTCCAGAAAGTACTTGGTCCACTTTTCGTCTTCGTGCAAGAGCGCCGGCGCCGATTCGACGTCCAGGTCGGCCTCGGCCAGGGCGTCGGCGTCCCTGAGGTGGACGGTGCGGATGCGCGCGGGGCCGGTGCCGACGACACCACAGAACAACACGACCTCCTGCAGGATGCCGTCGAACACCAGGCGCTCGAAGGTCAGCAGGGTGATGTCGCGGAACCGGCTCAGCAGGAAGTCGCGCAGTTGCGCGGCGTAACCGACCTGCAGCAGCTCGGCCGGCAGCACCAGGCCCACCCGTCCGCCGTCGCGCGCCAGCACGGTGCTCGCCACCACGAACGGCACCCACGCGTTGGTCAGACGGGTGGGGCGCAGACCCTCGCGCCGCATCAGGTCCAGGGCCGGATCGCGCTGCTGCGACGACCAGTTGCCGAACCGGATGTAGGGCGGGTTGCCGGCAACCCCGTCCCAGCCGCCGGCCTCGGCG
>NZ_LZKI01000094.1 GCF_001672755.1 Mycobacterium colombiense
GGGCATGACACCGCGGGCGGCGCTCACCAAGCATCTGCTGGACGGCGACGACTCGTTCCTGACTGGAGCCTTCGACAAACCGCCGAACCGGCGCCGCCGCCGTATCCCCCGCCGAGCCCCGACTACGCGTCCGGATACCCGCCGCCTTACCCACCGCCGGTCGGTCCCCCGCCCGGGTACGAGCAGCCGCCAGGCTATGGCGGCCCGGCCTATCCGCCGCCCCCGCCCTACGGCGGCCCGCCGACCTACGGGCCCCCCGCCTATCCGGGCGGTTACTACCCGACCCCGGATTACCGCAGCGGCTACGGACCCGCGGGAACCCATAAGCCCGGGACCAACGGGCTGGCGATCGCCTCACTGATCGCGGCCTTCACCGGCCTGCTGTGCGGCATCGGCTCGATCGTGGCCATCGTCTTGGGCGCCATCGCCCTGGATCAGATCAAGCGGACTCGACAGGACGGCTTCGGCCTGGCGGTGGCCGGCATCGTCGTCGGAATCGCCACCCTGGTGGTGATTTTGGTGATCGTGATCTTCAGGCTGCACTCGCTCTAGCGCAGCCCAACCCACCGCGATCGCCGGCGCGGCGGAGCCGGGCGCAGCGGGTCGCCCCGCAACAGACCCACCGCCGCCGCGCCCGGGTTGTCGGGGCCATCGGGCCGACGGCTGCCTAGGCTCTACGTTCATGGGATCGGTCAACAGGGTGTACATCGCGCGGCTGTCGCGGATGTTGGTGTTGGGTCCGCTCGGCGAATCCGTGGGCCGGGTGCGCGATGTCGTGATCAGCATCAGCATCGTGCGGCAGCAACCGCGCGTGCTCGGGCTGGTCGTCGACCTGGCGACGCGGCGCAGCATCTTCATTCCGATCCTGCGGGTCGCCTCCATCGAACCCAACGCCGTGACGCTGAGCACCGGCAGCGTGTCCCTGCGTCATTTCGTGCAGCGCCCCGGCGAGGTGCTGGCGATGGGTCAGGTGCTCGACACGCAAGTCAAGGTGAAGGACCCCGACCTGCCGGAGCTGGCGGGCCTCGACGTGGTCATCACGGACCTGGGGATCGAACAGACCCGGACCCGGGACTGGATGGTCTCCAGGGTCGCCGTCCGTGTGCCGAGGCGGCTGGGACGACGCGGCCCCGTCCACATCGTCGACTGGCAGAACGTGCAGGGCCTGACCCCGTCGGCGCTGTCATTGCCGGGCCAGGGCGTGACCCAACTGCTGGACCAGTTCGAGGGCCGCAGGGCGGTCGACGTGGCGGACGCCATCCGCGGGCTGCCGGTCAAGCGGCGCTACGAGGTGCTCAAGGCGCTCGACGACGACCGACTGGCCGACGTTTTGCAGGAGCTGCCCGAATTGGATCAGGCCGACGTGCTGTCGCAGCTGGGCACCGAACGCTCCGCCGACGTGCTCGAGGAGATGGATCCCGACGACGCGGCGGACCTGCTCGGGGTGCTGAATCCGACCGACGCCGAGATGCTGCTGACCCGGATGGATCCCGATGACTCCGAGCCGGTGCGCCGGCTGCTCGCCCACTCCCCCGACACCGCCGGTGGCTTGATGACATCGGACCCCGTGGTGCTGACCCCCGATACGTCGGTTGCCGAGGCGCTGGCCCGGGTCCGCGATCCCGAACTCACCACCGCGCTGTCGTCCATGGTGTTCGTCGCGCGGCCGCCGACGGCCACCCCCACCGGCCGCTACCTGGGCTGCGTCCCCCTGCAACGACTGCTGCGTGAGCCACCGGCGGCCCTGGTCGGCGGGATCGTCGACAGCGACCTGTTGACCTTGACGCCGGAGACCCCGCTCGGTGCGGTCACCCGCTACCTGGCCGCTTACAACCTGGTGTGCGGACCGGTGGTCGACGACCAGAATCATCTGCTCGGCGCGGTAACGGTGGACGACCTGCTCGATCACCTGCTGCCGCACGACTGGCGGGTGGACATGCAGGAGTTCGACGCCGCCGCCCGGGTCAACGGACTGGGAGGATCCGAGTGAGCAAATCCTCGGCCCCGCGAGGGCTGTACACCCCGCGGACTTCGCGCAGGTATTCGCCGCGGCTGGATCCCGAGGCCGTCGGGCAGATCACCGAGTCGATCGCGCGCTTCTTCGGCACTGGCCGCTACCTGCTGATCCAGACGGTCGTGGTGCTGCTGTGGATCGCGTTCAACCTCATCGCGGTCGCGGAGCGCTTCGACCCGTATCCGTTCATCCTGCTGAACCTCGCCTTCTCCACTCAGGCCGCCTACGCCGCCCCGTTGATCCTGCTGGCGCAGAACCGCCAGGAGAACCGCGACCGGGTCGCGCTGGAGCAAGACCGTCGTCGAGCCGCCGAAACCAAAGCCGACACCGAATACCTGGCGCGCGAGCTGGCCGCGTTGCGGCTGGCCGTCGGCGAGGGTGTGACACGCGAATACCTGCGTCACGAGCTCGATGACCTGCGCGAACTGCTGACCAATCTGCTGCCCGAAACCGCGGACGTCGACCCGGTCGTGGGCGGCGACGGCCTGGAAAGAACAGCTAAGAAATCCAGGTGAGAACCGTTTGGACCATTGCGCCACTCGTGTCACAAGAGTTATGTATGGTGATCTGGTTCACCGAGCTAACAGAAAGTGAACCCAGCTCACATATCTAGGACGGTCGAGTGCGCATTGGGGGAAGCCGGGGTGAGAGCCCCGCCGCCGCGACTGAGCGGCAGCGAGCACTTCGGAACACGCGCAAGCCGATTTTCGGCGTAGCAATGATTACTCCACTGGTGTTCGCGGGGGCGGTCAGCGCAGCGGCCCCGTCGCTTCCGGTGCGAATGCCGCCGCGGCATGCCGCCGTCACCCCCGTGGCCGCGGTCTCGCCGACCTTCCCCGACCTCACCGGCCCCGCCGTCGTCGCGATCGACCGCAGCCCGACCGTCTTTCACGTCGCCGAGCCCGCGTTGTCCGCCCCGCCGCCGGCGATGATCGTCAATGCGCCCGGTGCGCTGGGCATTCCGAGCATCGCGCTGGCCGCATATCGCAGCGCGGAACAGAAGATGGCCGTCGCCGCCCCGGGCTGTGGCGTCAGCTGGAACCTGCTGGCCGGCATCGGGCGCATCGAATCGGGCCACGCGGGCGGCGGCGCTGTCGACGCGCGCGGCACCGCGATCAACCCGATCTACGGCCCGTCGCTGGACGGCACGCTGCCCGGCAACGAAACGATCATCCAGAGCAGCGCCGGCAACCGCGTCACCTACGCCCGCGCGATGGGGCCGATGCAGTTCCTGCCGGGGACCTGGGCGCGCTACGCCTCGGACGGCAAGGGCGACGGCGTTGCGGATCCGCAGAACATCTTCGACGCCACCCTGGCGGCCGCCCGCTACCTGTGCAGCGGCGGACTCAACCTGCGTGACCAGTCGCAGGTCCTGACCGCGATCCTGCGCTACAACAACTCGATGCCCTACGCGCAGAACGTGCTGGGCTGGGCGGCGGCCTACGCCACCGGCGTGGTGCCGGTCGACCTGCCGCCGATGACCGGACCGCCGCCGCCGCTGGGCGACGCGCACCTCGAGCACCCCGAAGGGCTCGGCCCCAACCTGCCGATGAACATCAACGGCCTGCCGCTGGACGACCCGCTGGCGCGCGTTCCGCTGATCGACTTGAGCAGCCCGGCTCTCGTCAGCCCCCCGCCGATGTTCCCGTGGATGACGCCGACGCCCCAGCAGGCGCCGGCCCAGGTTCCCGGTTGCACGGTGATCTGCATCAGCTCGCAGGGCACCCCGCCCGCGGGCCCGCCGCCGCCGTTCGGACAACCGGCACCGTTCGGGCAACCGGCACCGTTCGGGCAACCGGCACCGTTCGCGCCCCCGGCGCCGCCGCCGTTCGGGGTCGATCACCTTGCCCAGGGC
>NZ_LZKI01000095.1 GCF_001672755.1 Mycobacterium colombiense
TTCGTCGGACACCAGAGCGGGCACCATCTCGCTGGTCACCAGGCCCTCGTCGCGCGTCAATTCGTCGATGACGGCAAAGGATTCGGCGATGTTGGCCGGGGTGTCGATCACGATGGTGACGACGGGCACGCGGCGGGTCAGCGAGAGTAGTTTGTCGCCGTGGGGTTGGTGATCGCCGTGAAAACCCCAGACGCCGCGCAGCACCGTCGCGCCGTCCGCGGTCTTGGCCTGGCGCAGCCGCTGGACGATCGCGCGGTGAATCGGTGCACCGCCGTGGTGGGCCGCCTCGGAGGTGTAGACGGTCAATTTCTGCCACAGCGGCAGGCCGTGTTCGTCCACCCCGGGCAGCGCATGCGGTGGTTCCAGCAACTGACCGTCGCGCTTGCACACGCGAACCCGTTCGAGGGTGAACATCGGCCTACGGAGCAAGCCGCCAAGCTCCGGTAACACCCGACCGATGCGCTGGCCGGATCCGACGGCAACGATCATCATCGGAACGTCGGCGTTGCGCCCAAAGAAGTTGGCGCGCTGGCGTTCTCCGTGCGACACACCGTCGACCCCGAGCAGCACCGTGGCGCCGGCGAGGCCGAGCCGGTGCATCAGATCGCAGAGGGCGATGTAGGCGGGTGAGCCGTTGACGCGTTGCTTGCGGCCGACGTAAATCGTCAACTTGACCGCCTCGCGCAGATCCTCGGGCAGCTGTGGGGTCCCGATGTGCTCGTGGAGCAGCCGAGCGCGCTCCAGGGTGACCAGACCGCGCTGCTTGACCGACAGCACCGGGTCGAGCAGGGACTCGATCTTTGCTCGCGTGTCGACCGCGATGATCGCCACCGGCGGGTCCTCCGACAACGTCAGGGACTCGTCGGTGCGCAGATAGTGACCGGTGCCGAACCCGCCGATGCCGCGCAGCAGGACACCGCACGCGACGTGGTGCTGTGCGTACAAACCGAGCAGCACATCGGAGACAAAGCTGTCCCCGGTCCGCCTGCGCTCGGCCAAATAGGTGGTGAGCTTCAGGCAATCGTCCATCGCCGCTCCCGTCGCCTCTCGGCGAGCCTACCGCTCGCAGACACCAAGCGCCGCAGCGGTGTTCGACGTGACCGATGTCAGCGCAGCTGTTCGGTCGGTACCCCGTAGCGATCCTGGTAGGCGCTCACCCGCTCGCGTACCTCCACGGCGTCCAGCCCGGTATCCGACCAGGTGTACCGGCCGCGCCCGCCATCCGACGGGTGAGAGGCCAGGAAGTCGCGCATCTTCTGCTCGGCATCGGGCCGCAGCTCGCGGTCCAACCGCTCGTAGATGTCTTTGATCGTGGTCCACGGATCCGTCATGAAATCCGCGAATTGGACGTCGATCACCCGGCCCGCGGGAACCGCGCCGCCGGCCCGCAGCGCCATCTCACGCTCCAGGCCCACGACGATCTCCTTGTAGGACTGCGCCGCGCACTCAGCGATGCTGGATTCGTCGCTGCACATCCGGCGCAGGTGGTGGGTCAGCGCGGCGATCGACGAGATGACGTTGAGCGGATCACGGTGGGTCTGCACGATCAGCGCGTCGGGGTATTCGGCCAGCAGCGCATCCAGCTGCCACAGGTGCGCAGGCGATTTCAACAACCACTGGCCGGGCACACCAGACTGCAAGTGCTGCAGAAAGTTTCGGTGGAAGCGGTAGGCGCCCGCGTGGTCGGCCTCATACATCAGCCACCGGTAGTAACTCGGCAGCCGGTACTGCACCGAGAAGATCATGCTGACGAACTCGGCCGCGGTGATGCGCACGCACTCCTGGCCGACCAGCGCGCCCATCGGATGAAAGGCCAGGAAGCCGGGCATGATCTGCTCGGAAAGGTCGATGCTGGCCTGGGTCTGGGCGATCCGCGGATCGGTGCGGTAGGTCTCGGGCCGCGGCACCGGACACGGCTCGTCGACCTCCCAGGTCAGCGGCGCGCGCAGCTCGGGGTCCTGGGCGAGCAGGTCGTAGAGGATCGTGGTGCCGGTGCGAGGCTGGCCGACGATGAAGATCGGCGCCTTGACCTCCTCGGCGGCGATCTCGGGATGTTGTTTGCGCCAAGCGATTACGCCGAGCCGGTTCTTCAACGTCCGCATCAGGTCGAGGTGAGCGATCTCGACGCCGATATCGGACAGCCGCGCGTCGTTGATCAGCCCGTCGGTGACCCGGTGCAGCCCGGACCGCCAGCCCTCGTCGCCGAAGTCGTCGCTGCCGACTTCCTCGCAGGCGGCCGCGATCAGCCGTTCGGGGGCGAATCGGTCCTGCAATGTCATTTCCGCTCCTGGGCTTCGCGCACCGACACGGTGACCTCGGGCGGGCTCGGATTGTCCAGCCAGCGCAGGACGACGAAGCCACGATGACGGCCGCCGGTGTCGAGCCAATGGCCAAACCCGAAGTCTTGCGCGGAGATTGCGACCCGTACTCGCCCGTCGGGATCGGGCTGGACGCCGCGATTCGTCACCGAGCTGTGCCGACGACGCGGCTCGAGGCATTCGTGCCAGATGCTTTCCAGCGTGACGTTCCAGTACCGGGTGTCGGGCGGCGCGATGTCGAGGACGAGGGCCTGGCCGGGTTCGAGCCGGAAGGTACCCATCATGTACAGGTTGTCCGGCGTGGTGTCCGCCGCACCCAGATCGGCGGCCTCGGCCGTCAGCAGGGTGTTCGGCGTTTGCAGGAGTTCGGGCTTGATGGTGCGGTGCAACGTCGCGAGTTTCATCAGCGACCACGCCATCGCGGTGAACTGGTCGGCGAGCTCGTCGTCGGTCAGCGTCGTCACCGGGCCGGGGTCCAGCGCCTCGATGCTCAGGGTGGCCAATTCCTCGCCGGCCCGGTCGCCGATGTATTCGCGGACGACCACCGACGAGGCGTCGTCGGGGATCTGCACCCACTGGGCGCCGGCCAGATCGGACGGTTCGTCGGCCGAGAGCACCAGCGCGAATTTCCCCGAGCTGAGCGTGAGGTCGACGTCGCTGACGTAACCTGCCATCCGCCGTGGGGTGAGTCCGGTGCCGGCCAGAATCTGGAACCCGAGGTAGGCACTGGAGCCGCGGGATCCGGTGATCCGGTAGCGGCGGTCGCCGCGGATCATCGCCAGGTAGTAGTTGCCGTCGGGGTTGGGACCCCCGATCATCCGGTTCTCCGAACACATATCGAAAAACGACGGCCGCTCGGGGTCGGACTCGACCGTCATCTGCGCACACAACGACGACACCCGGGCGAGCACGCGCAGACCCTCGGCCAGTTCCCGCTCCGACTCGGCGTCCTCGGTCACGATCTTGGTGACGTCACTCAGCATTTCCTGGACGAACTGCCACGCGGCACGCGCTTCCGGGGCCGGCTGGTCGGCCGAATCGGCTATCTGAGACATCGTCTCATGCTAAGACTATGTCTTACAGTTTCGTGTCGATTCGCAAGAAACAGGGTGGGGACATGTCTGGTGCAGCGTCCGCGACGCCATCGCTGGCCGAGCGCAAGCGGGCGGCGACGCGACAGCGCATCGCCACGGCCGCAGCCCAGCTGGTTGCGAGCCGCGGCCTGGCCGGGGCCACCGTCGACCGCATCGCCGACACCGCCGATATCGGTCGGGCGACGTTCTTCCGCTATTTCAACTCCAAGGAAGACGCCGTCGCCGAGGGCATGAACGCACACTGGCTGGACCGGATCACCGCGGCGCTGGCCGCCCAGCCGCCGCAGCTGACCGCCATCGAGGCCGTGATCGGTGCGTTCGGTGAACTGGGCCGCGGCTCCGCCGAGATCGAGCCGCAGATCCGTGAATTGGCCACGCTGACAAGGTCATCCGAAACGCTGGACGCGTGGACACTGCACATCTATGTGCGCTACGAGCTGGCGATCGCCGAACTCATCGCTCCGCGGATGCCAGGGCTGACCGCGCAGGACCCGCGCCCGCGGCTGATCGGCGCGCTGGCGATGGCGGCGGTGCGCATCGCGCTCGACGACTGGCTGAGCCACGGGGGCTCCTTGCCCGACCGGGTAGGTCAGGGCCTGGCCGCGCTCACGATCGGCTGAGCCGCTCAGCTTTCGGTGAGGGCTGCCACGATGAGCCGGGTGGTTCGCTCGGCTCGCCGGCGCGAGTACGGCTGCGCACCCGACAGGATCGGGTACACCACCCCGCCGACGATCGCGTCCGCCGCCGATTCGGCATTGGCTTCGGTGATGCCGTCGGCCAGCAGCCGGGCCCGCACACTGTCATGCAGGGGCGCGCTGAATCCGGCGCGCAGCTTGACCGCGGTGTCCTCATGTTCCATGCAGGCGACGGTCAGTGTTCGCAGCATGGCCGCACCCCGCGGCGTCGTCAGGCTGGCGAACAGCTTGCCGACCCAGCCGACCAGATCGGCGCTGAGGTTGCCGGTGTGATTGACCGATGCCAGCAGCTTGTCGGCGTCTTCGAGCATCACATCGGCGACCAGCGCGGGGCGGGTGGGCCACCACCGGTAGATGGTCTGCTTGCCCACCCCGGCGCGCGCGGCGACCGCCTCGATGGTCAGCCCGTCGAACCCGCGCTCGAGCAGCAGTTCGCGCGTCGCGGTGACGATGGCCGTGCGGGACTTTTCGCTGCGCCTCCTGGGCGAGCCCGCCGGCGCGTTCACCCCGCTCAGATCGGTTGGCATCTGGTGGTCCTCGCTTCTGCGAACTCAGGTCGAAAGCCGTCGCCGGGGATCGGGCGCGCTTTACATATCCTGACTCGCGCCGGTAGTCTTCCACAAGACGAGACGGTCCGTCTTGTACGCGGGCGATCGCAAGCGCGGCAACGGCCGGGCGCAGCCGGTCGCCGCCATCAGAGGCGAAAGGATAGCAGTCCGTGCGGCCCACGCCAGTTATCTCTCGGCCGTCCTCGTGACCCTGGGACTGAGTCCGGAGCAGCAGGAGCTCAGCGACGCCGTAGCGCAGTTCGCCGCCCGCAATGCTCCCATCGCCGCGACGCGGGAGAGCTTCGACGACCTCGCGGCCGGACGCGTGCCCGGTTGGTGGGATGCATTGGTCGCCAACGGTTTTCATGCCGTGCATCTGCCCGAAGGCCTCGGCGGCCAGGGCGGAGGGCCGATCGACGCCGCCTGCGTCCTGGAATCGGCGGGCAAGTCGCTGCTGCCGGGACCGCTGTTGCCGACGGTGACCGCCGGAGCCGTCGCGTTGCTCGCGGAACCGACACCGCCCGCAGAATCATTCCTGCGTGACCTGGCGTCCGGCGCCACCGCGGCGATCGTGCTTCCCGACGACAACCTTTCTGCGCGCTTGGACGGCGGGCGGTGGCTGGTCACCGGCACCTCGCGGGTCACCCAGGGAGTGTGTGCGGCGCGTACGATCCTGCTCGGTGCCCACAGTGATGACGGCGAAGTCGTCTGGCTGCTGGTGGACCCCGAAAACCGTGCGGCCACAGTCGAACCCGTTACCGGCACCGACCTCGTCGCCGACGCCGGCACCCTCCGACTCGACGACTACCCCGCGACCGAGTCGGAAGTCCTCGGCGGCATCGACCCCGACCGTGCGCGGTGCGTTGCCGTGGCTCTGGTGGCCAGCACGCTGGCCGGCGTTGCGCAATGGTGCGTCGAGGCGGTCACCGCGCACTTACGCATCCGAGAACAGTTCGGCAAGGTGATCGGAACCTTCCAGGCGTTGCAACACCAAGCCGCCATGCTGTTGGTCAACAGCGAACTGGCCACCGCGGCGGCCTGGGACGCGGTCCGCGCCGTCGACGAACCGCTCGACCAGCACCGCCTCGCGGCGGCCGGGGCGGCGACCATCGCGGTCTCGCCGATCCCGGACCTGGTGCTCGACGCCCTGACGATGCTCGGGGCCATCGGCTTCACCTGGGAACACGACATGCACCTGTACTGGCGGCGGGCCATCAGCCTGGCGGGATCGATAGGTCCGGCGAATCGCTGGGCGCGGCGGCTGGGCGAGCTCGGGTGCACCCAGACGCGCGACATGTCGGTGAATCTCGGCGACGCGGAATCGGAATTCCGGTCGTGGGTCGCCGAGACGCTGGATGCCGCAACGCAATTGCGCAATGACAAGCCCGCGCCGCATGGCGACTACCCGGACCAGGCCTCCGGGCCGCAACGCACGTTGATCGCCGACGCCGGTCTGATGGCGCCGCACTGGCCGGCACCCTGGGGCGTTGGGGCGGATCCGCTGAAGCAGCTGATCATCGACGAGGAGTTCGCCAAGCGGCCCGGGCTGGTTCGGCCATCGCTGAACATCGCCGAGTGGATCCTGCCCTCGGTCATGGCCGCTGCACCAAAAGATTTGCAGCAGAAGATAATTCCGCCGACCCAACGCGGTGAGATTCATTGGTGCCAGCTGTTCAGCGAGCCGGGCGCCGGCTCCGACCTCGCGTCGCTGACCACCCGGGCGACGAAGGTGGACGGCGGTTGGCGGATCAACGGCCACAAGATCTGGACGTCGTTGGCGCAGTACGCCGACCTGGGAGCGCTGCTGGCCCGCACCGACCCCGAAGCCAGCAAGCACCGCGGCATCGGGTACTTCATTCTCGACATGCGATCGCCCGGCATCGAAATCCAGCCGATCAAGACCGCGACCGGGCAGGCACACTTCAACGAGGTGTTCCTCAACGACGTCTTCGTTCCCGACGAGATGCTGCTGGGCGGCGTAGGCGACGGTTGGAGCCTCGCGATCGCGACGATGGCCGAAGAACGTTCGGCCATCAGTGGATACGTCAAGTTCGACCGGGCCATCGCGCTGCGCCGGCTCGCCGCTCAGCCCGGACCCGACCGTGATGACGCCTTGCGTGAGCTCGGCGAGCTCGACGCCTACACCAACGCCATCCGAGCGCTCGGGGTGCGCGAAACCATCCGGCTGCTCGACGGGCAGGCGTCGGGCCCGGCGTCCAGCATCGCCAAGGTCGCGATGAATGTGCTGCTGCGCCGGACCTTCCAGGCCACGCTGCAGTTGACCGGGCAGGTCGCGATGGTCGACGACCCCGACGCCGCGGTCGTGGAACCCTATCTGCATCTACCGGCCGAGCTGATCGGCGGCGGGACGAGGGAGATCCAGCTCAACATCATCGCGCAGATGATTCTCGGCCTACCCCGGAAATAAGGACACAGCATGGGATTACGCGGAGAAGCCGCGATCGTCGGATACGTCGAACTGCCGCCGGAACGCATGACCAAGGCGACACCCGCGCCGTTCGCTATCGAACAGTGGGCCGAACTCGGCGCCGCCGCGCTGGACGACGCGGGCCTGCCCTTCGAGGTCGTCAACGGGATCGTCGCGTCACACCTGGCCGAGTCGGAGATCTTCGTCCCCTCCACGATCGCCGAATACCTGGGCGTGGGAGCGAGATTCGCCGAGCACGTCGACCTCGGCGGAGCCAGCGCCGCCGCCATGGTGTGGCGGGCCGCCGCCGCCGTCGAACTCGGCATCTGCGACGCGGTGCTGTGTGCGCTGCCGGCCCGCTACATCACCCCGATGTCGCCGAAGAAGCCCAGATCGCTGGGCGACGCGTTGTATTTCGGTTCGTCGAGCAACCAATACGGCTCTCCGCAAGCCGAATTCGAAATTCCCTACGGCAATCTCGGCCAGAACGGCCCGTACGGCCAGGTGGCCCAGCGTTATGCGGCGGTGTACGGCTACGACGAGCGGGCCATGGCCAAGCTGGTCGTCGACACCCGGGTCAACGCCAACCACACCGACGGCGCGATCTGGAAGGACAAGCCGCTCACCGTCGACGACGTGTTGGCCAGCCCGGTGATCGCCGACCCGCTGCACATGCTGGAGATCGTCATGCCCTGCGTCGGCGGCGCGGCGGTGGTCGTCGCCAACGCCGACCTGGCGGCCCGGTCACGCAATCGGCCGGTGTGGATCAAGGGATTCGGCGAACACGTGCCGTTCAAGACCCCGACGTATGCCGAGGATCTGCTGCACACACCGATCGCGGAAGCCGCCGACACCGCGTTCGCAATGACCGATCTGACCCGCGACCAGATGGACATGGTGTCGATCTACGACTGCTACACCATCACGGTGTTGCTCTCGCTGGAGGACGCGGGCTTCTGCGAGAAGGGCAAGGGCATGGACTTCGTCGCCAACCACGACCTGACCTTCCGCGGCGACTTCCCCCTGAACACGGCCGGCGGCCAATTAGGCTTCGGCCAAGCGGGATTGGCCGGCGGCATGCACCACGTCTGCGACGCCACCCGCCAGATCATGGGCCGCGCGGGCGCCGCGCAGATCGCCGACTGCAACCGGGCCTTCGTGTCCGGCAACGGCGGCATCCTGTCCGAGCAGACCACCCTGATCCTGCAAGGGGACTGACCGATGAAGTTCGAACGACCGATGCCCGTCAAAACGCCGACCAGCGCACCGTTTTGGGATGCGCTGGCGCAGCATCGCATCGTCATCCAGTACTCGCCGTCGCTGCAGGCCTACGTGTTCTACCCGCGGGTGCGCGCGCCGCGCACCCTGGCCGACGACCTGGAATGGCGGGAAATCTCCGGGATGGGGACCCTCTACTCCTTCACGGTGGCCCATCGCCCGGTCAGTCCGCATTTCGCCGACGCCGTGCCCCAGCTGCTCGCCATCGTCGAATGGGACGAGGGCCCAAGGTTTTCCACCGAGATGGTCAACGTCGACCCGGCCCGCCTGAAGGTCGGTATGCGGGTGAAGCCGGTGTTCTGCGACTACCCCGAACACGAGGTCACGCTGCTGCGTTACGAGCCCGCCTGACCTAGGTCGACGACCGCACCACCAGGCGGGCGATGTCGGTCAGCTCGGGAGATGGCGGGGCGGGGTGCCCCAGCCGCTCGAAGACCGCGGCGAGCGCGGCGTCGGCGACCGCGCAGGGATCGAATTGCACGGTGGTCAAGGGTGGCGTGCTCACCATGCCCATCGGGCTGGCGTCGACGCCCATCACCGCGAGGTCGCCCGGACAGCGCAGCCCCGCTTGATGAATGCCGTACAGGACCAGGCAGGCGATCTCGTCGCTTTGTGCGCACACCGCGGTCACCCCGTCGCCCACCCAGCCGGCGACCACGTCGGCGGCGTTGTCCAGGGTGACCTCGTCGACGCGCAAATCGGGAAGGCCGCGCAACTGCGCCGCCCGGGAAACACCCTCGAACCAGTAGTCGCCCAGCGGGCGCCATCGGGCAATCCCGGTGTAGGCGAACGCGATCCGGCGATGGCCTCGCTCGATCAGGTGATCGACCCGCATCTCGCCGATGGACAGATGCGGGTCTTTGAGAGCGGGTAGTGTGCCGATCTCGATATGCGGAATGCCCGCGGTCGTCACGGCTTGCCGCGCGGCAGCACTCAGCGGGAACAGGCTGGTGACCGCGACGGGGTCCAGATTCTCGATCGCGTCGACCACGTGCTGGTCAGCATCGGCCTCGAAGATCTGCACCTGAAGAAAGCCCTCGCGGGCCAGCGCGGTCGTCATTCGGCTGCCGGCCTGCATCGGCATCTCGCCGACCGCCACGTGCGGCACCACGTAGAGCACTACTCCGCTCTTGCCGCGCGCGAGGTTGCGGGCGGCCAGGTTGGGCCGGTAGCCCAGCAGTTTGGCCGCGCGGTACACCGCGTCGCGGGTTTCCGGGGAGATGCGGCGGCCCCGCGCGTTGTTGAGTACATAACTGACCGTGGCGGTGGACACGCTGGCCAGTCGGGCCACGTCGGCGGTGGTCGGACGCGCAG
>NZ_LZKI01000096.1 GCF_001672755.1 Mycobacterium colombiense
CCACCCTTGTTGAACAACTCCGCGCCGGTATTACCGAACCCGGCCGCCGCCAACAACGCCCGATCCAGATCCCGCTGCTGAGCATTGATCGTGCGCGCGGTGACCACCGCGTTGTTCAAAAAGTCGAACAGATCCGGCGACGCGTTCGCATACGCATCCCCCAACGCCGCCAACCGCTGAATATCCTTGCGCGCCTGCGGCAGCTGCGGATTCACATCATCAAGCAACGCATTGGCATTGGTCACCGACTGACCGAACTTCTCTCCCAACCCCGTCAACGACTGCGCCGCCGCACTCAACGTCAAATTCAGCTTGACCGGATCCACCTTCTCCGCGATCGACGTAATCGTCTGAAACAACGTGTTGATCTCGGTGGTCACCGACCGGGCATCGATCACCGTGTGCGACGAAATCTTCTGCGGCGACGGATTCGCCGGCGTCGTCAACGACACATACTTACCGCCGAACACCGTCGTCGCCTTGATATCGGCATTCACATTCGACGGGATCAACGACAAATACCGCGGATACACCTCCAACGTGAACTTCGCCGCCGGCTTCCCATCACGCACCGTCTCCGCAATCGACCCCACCCGGCCGATCTCCACCCCGTTATAAGTCACCTTCGAACCCGGATCCATCACCAACCCGGCCCG
>NZ_LZKI01000097.1 GCF_001672755.1 Mycobacterium colombiense
CCCGGCGCGCCCGCACCGGCCGACCAGGCCCCGCCCGCCGAAGCGCCCGCGCCGCCTGATCCGCGCAAGGAACTCGCCGACCGCATCGCCGACGAGAAGAAGTGGCGCCAGAGCACGCGGCAGGGCATCCAGTTCCTCGCCCTGCAGTTCCAGGCGACGCGCTGCGACAAAGAAGACATCCTGGCCGGCAACGACGATCCGGCCCAGCCGCTGATCACCTGCTCGACCGACCACAAGGTCGCCTACCTGCTGGGCCCGTCGATCATCAGCGGTGACCAGATCCAGGACGCCAGCGCGAGCCAGAACCAGCGCGGCATCGGCTACGTCGTCGACCTGCAGTTCAAGTCCGCCGCGGCCAACACCTGGGCCGACTTCACCGCCGCCCACATCGGGACCCAGACCGCGTTCACCCTGGACTCGCAGGTCGTCAGCGCGCCGATGATCCAGGAAGCCATTCCCGGCGGCCGGACCCAGATCAGCGGTGGCGATCCGCCGTTCACCGCCGCGACCGCCAAGCAGTTGGCCAACGTCCTCAAATACGGCTCGCTGCCGCTGTCCTTCGAATCGTCGGAGGCCCAAACCGTCTCGGCGACACTGGGATTGACCTCGCTGCGGGCCGGGCTGGTCGCGGGTGCGATCGGCTTGGTGCTGGTGCTGCTGTACTCGCTGCTCTATTACCGGGTGCTGGGATTGCTCACGGCCCTGTCGCTGGCCGCTTCCGGGGCGATGATCTTCGCGATCCTGGTGATCCTGGGCCGTCAGATCAACTACACCCTGGATCTGGCCGGCATCGCGGGTCTGATCATCGGTATCGGCACCACCGCCGACTCGTTCGTCGTCTTCTTCGAGCGCATCAAGGACGAGATCCGCGAAGGCCGTTCGTTCCGCTCGGCGGTGCCACGAGGCTGGGTACGGGCCCGCAAGACGATCGTGTCGGGTAACGCCGTCACCTTCCTGGCTGCCGCGGTGCTCTACGCGCTGGCCATCGGCCAGGTGCGCGGCTTCGCCTTCACGTTGGGCCTCACCACGGTCCTCGACATCGTGGTGGTGTTCCTGGTGACCTGGCCGCTGGTGTACCTGGCGTCCAAGTCCCCGACGCTGGCAAAGCCGGCCTACAACGGCCTGGGTGCCGTTCAGCGGGTCGCCCGCGAACGCCGGGCTTCGGCGCAGGTCAAGACGGGACGGGGATAGCACATGACTCCCTCCAAAGCCTCCAAAGACGCAACCGAGATCACCGAAGCATCCGAGGGCGCAACGGAATTGACCGATAGCGCCGCCGCCGGGCAGCCGCACCACGGCTTCCTGTCGCGCCTCTACACCGGCACCGGCGCGTTCGAGGTGGTCGGCCGGCGCCGGTTGTGGTTCGGCATCAGCGGCGCGATCGTCGCCGTCGCCGTCCTGTCCATCCTGTTGCGGGGCTTCACCTTCGGCATCGACTTCAACGGCGGCACGACGGTGTCGATGCCCGCGGCCGGGCAGGCCGGCACCGTGCAGACCTCACAGGTCTCAGAGGTGTTCCGCAAGGCCATCGGCAACGACCCGGAGGCGGTGGTCGTCGTCGGCAACGGCGCGGGCGCGACCGTGCAGATCCGCTCGGAAACGCTGACCAACGACCAGACCACGAAGCTGCGCAACGCCCTGTTCGACGCCTTCCGACCCAAGGGCGCCGACGGTAAGCCCAGCAAGCAGGCCATCAGCGACGCTGCCGTCTCCGAGACCTGGGGCGACCAGATCACCGACAAGGCCCTGATCGCGCTCGCCGTCTTCCTGGTGCTGGTCGGCGTCTACATCATGATCCGCTACGAGCGGTACATGGCCATCTCCGCGCTGACGACCATGGTTTTCGACCTGACCGTCACCGCCGGGGTGTATTCGCTGGTCGGTTTCGAAGTCACGCCGGCCACCGTCATCGGCTTGCTGACGATTCTCGGTTTCTCCCTCTACGACACCGTCATCGTGTTCGACAAGGTCGAGGAGAACACTCACGGATTCCAGCACACCACCCGGCGCACCTTCGCCGAGCAGGCCAACCTGGCGATCAACCAGACGTTCATGCGTTCCATCAACACCAGCCTGATC
>NZ_LZKI01000098.1 GCF_001672755.1 Mycobacterium colombiense
CCGACGGGTGGTGTGCTGCCGCGTCCTGCGGTTACCGTGCAGTTTGGCTTGAGGTAACTAGGGACCAATTGGGGATTTGATGGACCAACAGAGCACCCGCACCGACATCACTGTCAACGTCGACGGCTTCTGGATGCTCCAGGCATTGCTGGACATCAGGCACGTCGCGCCGGAGCTGCGGTGCCGGCCATATGTGTCTACCGATTCGAGCGACTGGCTCAACGAGCATCCCGGAATGGCGGTGATGCGCGAACAGGGCATAGTCGAGAACGACCAGGTGAACGAGCATGTGGCCGCGCGGATGAAAGTGCTCGCCGCGCCCGACCTCGAAGTTGTCGCCCTGTTGTCCCGAGGCAAGCTGGCCTACGGCGTCCTCGATGACGAAAATCAGCCCCCGGGCTCGCGCGACATCCCCGACAACGAATTTCGGGTGGTCCTGGCTCGGCGCGGCCAGCACTGGGTGTCGGCGGTCCGGGTGGGCGGCGAGATCACCGTCGACGACGTCGCTGTCGCGGACAGCGCCTCGATCGCTTCACTGGTGATCGACGCGCTCGAGTCAATCCACCACGCCGAGCCGGCCGCGATCAACGCCGTCAACGTGCCGCTGGAGGAGATGCTGGAAGCGACGAAGTCCTGGCAGGAGTCGGGCTTCAACGTGTTCTCCGGGGGAGACCTGCGCCGGATGGGAATCAGCGCCGCGACGGTGGCCGCGCTGGGTCAGGCGCTGTCCGACCCCGCCGCCGAGGTCGCGGTGTACGCCCGCCAGTACCAGGACGACGCCAAAGGCCCGAGCGCCTCGGTGCTGTCACTCAAGGACGGCTCCGGCGGTCGCATCGCGCTCTACCAGCAGGCCCGCACCGCCGGTTCGGGGGAGGCATGGCTGGCCATCTGTCCGGCCACCCCGCAGCTCGTGCAGGTGGGCGTCAAAACGGTGCTGGACACACTTCCCTATGGCGAGTGGAAAACACACAGCAGGGTCTGACATTCGCGCGAAACGCAGAGTTCACCAATGTCTTTGCACTCAACATGCGGTTGAGCTGCGAACACGGCATACTTCTCTCAAGGCATCAGCAAATCTCAAACCGGTGTCGACGACAACTCTTAATCGCAAGGCGAGGCAGATGGAATTCCAATTAGTCGGAATGCACTTTGCGGGGGGCCGCAGCACCTCGACGAGTACACCGGCGCACCCCCGCGCGCGACTGGCGGCACGGGCTCACACCTTCATCACGATAGGGAGTACAGGGCGATGACTGCGGTAGTTGAAGTACCACAGCCTGACGTAGAGGGAATCTCGCAGCCTCAGGCAGTCGTCGTCGGCGTGATGGCCGGCGCGGGTGTCCAGATCGGCGTCCTGCTGGACGCCAACGCCCCCGTCTCGGTGATGACCGACCCGTTGCTGAAGGTGGTCAACAGCAGGCTGCGCGAGCTCGGTGAGGCTCCACTGGAGGCCTCGGGCCGGGGCCGCTGGGCGTTGTGCCTGGTGGATGGCTCGCCGCTGCGGGCCACCCAATCGCTGAGCGAGCAGGACGTCTACGACGGCGACCGGTTGTGGATTCGGTTCATCCCGGACACCGAGCACCGCTCGCAGGTCATCGAGCACATCTCCACCGCCGTCGCGGCGGACCTCAGCAAGCGCTTCGCCGCCATCGACCCCGTCATCGCGGTGCAGGTCGGTGCGTCGATGGTGGCCGTCGGCGTGACGACCGCGGCCGGCCTGCTCGGCTGGTGGCGGTGGCACCACAACTCGTGGCTTCCGACCGTGTATGCGGGCGTGATCGGCGCGGTGGCGCTGGGTGTTTCGCTTCTGTTGTTGATGCGGGCGCACACCCAGCAGGAACGGCGCGTCGCCGACACCATGCTGCTGAGCAGCCTCGCGCCGTTGGCGATCGCGGCGGCGTCGGCGCCGCCCGGCGGCGTCGGATCACCGCACGCGGTACTGGGTTTCGGGGTCCTCACCATCGCGGCGATCCTCGCCCTCAGGTTCACCGGACGCCGACTGGCGATCTACACCGCCATCGTCACCGTCGGCCTGATCGCGTCGGTGGCCGCACTTGCGCGCATGGTCGCGATGACGAGCGCCGTCACGCTGTTCACCTGCGTCGTGCTGGTGTCCGTGATGATCTACCAGAGTGCGCCGGCGATCTCGCGGCGACTGGCCGGCATCCGGCTGCCCGTCTTCCCGTCGGCGACCAGCCGGTGGGTGTTCGAGGCCCGGCCCGACCTGCCCACCACGGTGGTGCGCTCCGACGGTGGCCCGCCGGTCCTGGAGGGGCCCGCTTCGGTCCGCGACGTGCTGACCCAGGCCGAACGCGCCCGCTCCTTCCTGTCTGGTTTGCTGATCGGTCTCGGCGTGCTGATGATCGTCTCCCTGACCGCGCTGTCGGATCCGCACACCGGCCAGCGCTGGCTGCCGCTCTTGCTGGCCGGCTTCAGCGCGGGATTCCTGATGCTGCGCGGCCGCTCCTACGTCGACCGCTGGCAGGCGATCACCCTGGCCGGGACGGCTGTGCTGATCGTCGGTGCGGTGGTGCTGCGCTACGCGCTGGTGCTGCAGTCGCCCCTCGCGGTCTCGATCAGCGCGGCGATCCTGGTTCTGCTGCCCGCGGCGGGACTGACATCGGCGGCCGTCGTGCCGAACACCGTCTACAGCCCGCTATTCCGCAAATTCGTGGAATGGATTGAATACCTCTGCCTGATGCCAATTTTCCCGCTGGCATTGTGGTTGATGAATGTCTATGCAGCAATCCGCTATCGCTAACGGCAAGGTGTGGCGTGGTCGCGCGTCCGCCGCGACCATCGCCGCCACGCTTCTCGCGTCGGGCGCCTTAGCCGGCCTGCCGCCCGCGTACGCGATCTCACCCCCCACGATCGACGCCGGTGCGGTCCCGCCGGACGGTACGCCGGGGCCGGGGGCTCCGATGAAGCAGAACTCGTACTGCACCGAGGTCGGTGTGCTGCCCGGGACGGATTTCCGGCTACAGCCCAAGTACATGGACATGCTGAATCTGCAGGAGGCGTGGCAGTTCGGTCGGGGTGCCGGCGTGAAGGTGGCCGTCATCGACACCGGCGTGACGCCGCACCCCAGGTTTCCGCACCTGATTCCCGGCGGTGACTACATCATGTCCGGGGACGGCCTGTCCGACTGCGATGCCCACGGCACCATCGTGGCGTCGATGATCGGTGCGGCGTCGGCCAACGGGGCGGGCGTGCCGCCGGCGGCACCGCGCAAACCGGTCACCATCCCCACCACCGAGCCGCCCCCGAAGGCGCCACCGCCGCAGACGGTGACGCTGTCACCGCTGCCGCAGACCGTGACGATGGTCCCCCCGCCGCCGCAGTCTCAGGAACAGGCGCCGCCCCCGGGGCCCTTCGGCGCGCCGCCGGCGCAACCGGCGGCTCCGCAGCCTGCGGCTCCGCAGCCTGCGGGTCCGCCCCCGGGACCGCAACCGGGTGGCCAGGGCCCCAACGGGCAAGCGCCGGCGTCCAGCCACGGCGGCGGCACGGTGACCATCCCCGGCTACGCCGGTGGCGGGCGCGTGGCCAACGTCGACAACCTGCGCGGCCCGCGCCCGCTTGACCCGCCGCCGCCACCACCGCCGCCCCCGCCGCCGAAGGCCGGTCCGGACGCGTTCAGCGGGGTGGCCCCGGATGTCGACATCATCGCCATCCGGCAGTCCAGCCAAGCCTTCGGCCTCAAGGACGCTTACACCGGTGACGAGGATCCGCAGACGTCGGCGAAGATCGACAACGTACAGACGATGGCGCGGGCGATCGTGCACGCCGCCAACATGGGCGCTCAGGTCATCAACATCTCAGATGTGACCTGCATGAGCGCGCGCAACATCATCGACCAGCGTTCGCTGGGCGCGGCGGTGCGCTACGCGGCGGTCGACAAGAACGCCGTCATCGTGGCCGCCGCCGGCGACACCAGCAAGAAGGACTGCAAGCAGAACCCGCCGCATGATCCGTTGCAGCCCAACGACCCTCGCAACTGGAACGCGGTCACCACGGTCGTGACGCCGTCCTGGTTCAGCGACTACGTCCTGACGGTCGGCGCGGTCGACACCGATGGCCGCCCGCTGAGCCAGGGCAACCAGGGCCAGGCGTCGACGAGCGTGGCCGGGCCATGGGTCGGGATCGCCGCGCCCGGCACCGACGTCATCGGACTGTCGCCGCGGGACGACGGCCTGATCAACGCGATCGACGGACCCGACAACACGCTGCTGGTTCCGGCCGGCACCAGCTTCTCGGCGGCGATCGTGTCCGGCGTCGCGGCACTCGTGCGGGCCAAGTTCCCGCAGCTGTCGGCGTATCAGGTCATCAACCGGCTGACCCGGACCGCCCGTGCGCCGGCTCGCGGCGTGGACAACCAGGTCGGTCACGGCGTCGTCGACCCGGTAGCGGCACTGACCTGGGATGTACCCGACGGTCCGGTGAAACCGCCGCAGCAACTTTCGGCACCGCTGAACATTCCAAAACCCGCGCCACACCGCGATATGGTGCCAGTGTGGGTGGCCGCCGGCGGCTTGCTCGGGGCGCTACTCATCGGCGGCGGAGTCTTCGGTACGGCGATGCTGATGAAGCGATCGCGGAAAGAGCAATAGGGGCGGAGCAGCTTTCATGAAGCGTCAGCGCAGGTTCGGGTTGTCTTTGTCGTGGCCGCGGCTGACCACCGTGTTTTTGGTCGACGTCCTGATCATGGTGGTAGCGAGCCACTGCCCCGAGTCATGGCAGGGCACCTACCGGATCGCGTTCTGGGTCGGTGTCGGCCTGGCCTTGCTGGTGACGCTGCTGTCGCTGGTCACCTACCACGGCCTGACCGTCACGTCGGGGCTGGCCACCTGGCTGTGGGATTGGTCCGCCGACCCGGGCTCCGCGCTGGCCGCGGGCTGCACGCCGGCCCTCGACTATCAGCGCAAGTACGGGCGCGACAAGGTCGGGGTGCGGCAGCACGACGGCCGGCTGGTCACGGTGATCGCTATCAACGGCGGTGACGACGACTCGCCCTCGCGCCTTCGTCACCGGCACTCGGCGCCCACACTGCTGGTGTCGGCCGTCGCTTCGGGCCTGCGCCAGTTCGACGTCCACCTCGATCACGTCGACATCGTGTCGGTGAAGGTCCGCCGTGGCGGCAACGCCGCCGAGTTGTCCAAGCTGGACGACTGGGGCCCCAACGAGTGGGAGGTGGCCAACGACGAGCCCACCTCGTACATTCGCCGCACCTGGCTGGTGTTGCGGATGAACCCGCAGCGCAACGTCGCCGCCGTCGCGGCCCGCGATTCGCTGGCTTCGACCTTGGTGGCCGCCACCGAACGGCTCGCCCAGGACCTCGACGGGCTGACCTGTGCGGCCCGGCCGCTGACCGCGGAGGAGCTGGCCGAGGTCGACCGTGCGGTGCTGGCCGATCTGGAACCGACCTGGAGCCGCCCCGGCTGGCGCCGCCTCAAGCACTTCAACGGGTTCGTCACCAGCCTGTGGTTGTCGCCGTCCGACATCACCACCGACAAGCTGGACGAGCTGTGGGAGGACGAGACCGTGGCCACCGTGCTGACCATCCGGCTCACCTCGCGCGGTGGCCGGCCGCAGATGTCGGCCTGGGTGCGGTACCACACCGAAAAGCGGTTGCGCCGTAACGTCTCGTCGGGCCTCAACCGTCTCACCGGACGCCAGCTGGCCGCGGTGCGAGCCAGCCTGCCCGCCCCGACGGCGCGCCCCCTGCTGGCCGTGCCGAGCCGTCCATTGCGCGCCGACGATGACGATCTTGCGCTATCCGTCGGCCAGCTGCGAGGGAGCTCGGCGGGCGTACCTGTAGCGCAATGACGAGGTCGCACTCAACCGCTGAAGGTGCCCGTAACGCGATGGTCGCCGGCCTGCTGGCCTCGGGCGTCTCGGTCAACGGGCTGCAGCCCAGCCACAATCCGCAGGTTGCGTCGCAGATGTTCACCACCGCGACCAACCTGGATCCGGGAATGTGCGACGCCTGGTTGGCGCGGATCCTGGCGGGGGAGCAGAGCATCGACGTGCTGTCCGGTGCGTGGTCCTCGATCCGGACGTTCGGTTGGGAGACCCGCCGCCTCGGGGTGACCGAGTTGCAGTTCCGGCCCGACGTTTCCGACGGGTTGTTCCTGCGGCTGGCCGTCACCAGCGTGGAAACGTTGGCGTGTGCGTACGCCGCGGTCCTCGCCGAAGCGAAGCGCTATGAGGAAGCCGCGAAACTGATCGACGGCGTCGAACCCCGTCAGCCGGTCGATGAGGAACTGGTCAGCTACGTGCGCGGCGTGCTGTATTTCCGCACGGCTCGCTGGCCGGATGTGCTGAACCAGTTCGCCGAGGGGAAGACCTGGCGGCAGCCCGAGCTGAAGGCCGCCGGCGCGGCGATGGCCACCACGGCGCTGGCCTCACTGGGTGTGTTCGAGGAGGCGTTGCGCCGGGGTCAGGATGCCATCGAGGGCGACCAGGTGCCGGGCGCGGCCAACATCGCCCTGTACACGCAGGGGATGTGCTTGCGGCATCTGGGCCGCGAGGACGAGGCCGTCGAGCTGCTGCGCCGGGTGTACTCGCGGGATCCGAAGTTCACACCGGCCCGCGAAGCGCTGGACAACCCGAACTTCCGGCTGGTCCTGACGGATCCGGAGACGATCGAGGCCCGGACCGACCCGTGGGACCCGGACAGCGCGCCGACCCGGGCCGAGGCGGAGGCCGCCCGCCACGCCGAAGAGGCGGCGAAGTACCTGGCCGAAGGCGACGCCGAGCTTAACGCCATGCTCGGCATGGAGCGCGCCAAGCGCGAGATCAAGCTCATCAAGTCGACCACCAAGGTGAACCTCGCGCGCGCCAAGATGGGCCTGCCGGTGCCGGTCACTTCGCGCCACACGTTGTTGCTGGGCCCGCCCGGCACCGGAAAGACTTCCGTGGCAAGGGCTTTCAGCAAGCAGCTGTGCGGGTTGACCGTGCTGCGCAAGCCCGTGGTGGTGGAAACCAGCCGCACCAAGCTGCTAGGCCGCTACATGGCCGACGCGGAGAAGAACACCGAGGAGCTCCTGGAGGGCGCCCTGGGCGGCGCGGTCTTCTTCGATGAGATGCACACGCTGCACGAGAAGGGCTATCAGCAGGGCGACCCTTACGGCAACGCGATCATCAACACGCTGCTGTTGTACATGGAGAATCATCGCGACGAGCTGGTGGTTTTCGGCGCCGGCTACGCAAAGGCCATGGACAAGATGCTCGAAGTGAATCAGGGTCTGCGGCGGCGCTTTTCGACCGTCATCGAGTTTTTCAGCTACACCCCCGACGAGCTGGTGGCGCTGACCCGGTTGATGGGCCAGGAGAACGAAGACGTCATCACCGACGAATCGGCGCAGGCGCTTTTGCCGTCGTACACGAAGTTCTACCTCGACGAAAGTTATTCGGAGGACGGCGATCTCATCCGCGGCATCGATACTCTCGGCAATGCCGGGTTCGTGCGCAACGTGGTTGAGAAAGCCCGCGATCACCGCAGTTTCCGTCTGGACGACGAAGACCTGGATGCGGTGCTGTCCAGCGACGTGACCGAGTTCAGCGAGCGGCAACTGCTGCGTTTCAAGGAACTGACCCAAGAGGATCTCGCCGAGGGCCTCAGCGCGGCGGTCGCCGAGAAAAAGGCGGACTGAACCGTACTTGCCGGGTCCGCGTACCCGCCCCGCCGCGGCCCGCGCGGGTGCACTGCAGGTGACGGCGGGGTGAACCGCTGGGAATGCGTTGTATGTCAGCTTGACTCAGCGCAGGTCGAGTGCCACCATTGCCAATGCAAGCACCTCGCTAGGTGAGGCGTCTGCACGGACACAGGCCACTGACCTCGAACGTCGAAAGACGCCCAGGGTCAGGACAGCTCCTCCCGGATTAAGGGTTGAGCCCAAGTGGCTTTCGGCTTTGGTTGGCCGGATACGCCGTGTGGTGCCGAAGCTCTGACGAGAGGGGTGCCGCAACCGGCTGTTTCGCCTGGTTGTTACTCCCCGTGTGCAGTATGTGGCATCCCCGCGTGCCCTGGCCTGGAGGAGGTGAGAGCGAATTAGTCCCGATGACAGTCCATATGCCAGATCGTTGACCATTTCGCGTCGATCCGACCTCGGCATCGTATTTTCCTGAATTGGCTTGCATTTAGCCGATTTTCGTAGCACGCGCGCTCACTGACGTGTGGCGTAGGCGCGCGCCCGCGGCTGGCCAGAATCTCTGGTATGCCGACTTCCTCGTGGGGAGATTTGTGATGAACTTTGTTACCGCACAGCCGGAATCGCTGAGCATTGCCGCCGGCCGGCTGCAAGAGATCGGTTCGACCCTGACCGCCCAGAACTCGGCCATGGCCGTTCCGATGACGGGAGTGGTGCCCGCCGCCGCCGACGAGGTGTCACTGCTGACCGCTGCGCAGTTCGCACGGCACGGTCAGACATTTCAGGCGCTGAGCGCCCAAGCCGCGGCGATACACGAAAACTTCGTGACCACCTTGCAGACCAGCGCCGGATCGTATGCGGCCACCGAGGCGGCCAACGCCGTCGCGGCCCGCTGAGCCCCAAAGGGGGGACCATGTTGGACTTTGCGGCGCTGCCGCCGGAAATCAACTCGACCAGAATGTATTCCGGCCCGGGATCGGGGCCGATGTTGGCCGCTGCTGCGGCCTGGAACACCATGGCTGCTGAGTTGCGTTCCGCAGCAGCCTCTTACGGATCGGTGGTGACCGAACTCACCGGTTCGGGTTGGCTGGGTCCTTCATCGATGTCGATGTTGGCCGCGGCGGCACCCTATCTGGCTTGGCTGGATGGCACCGCCACCCAGGCCGAGGAGGTCGGCGGTCAGGCGTTCGCCGCCGCGACCGCGTACGAGTCGGCGTTCGCGATGACGGTGCCCCCGGCGGTCGTCGCGGCCAATCGCGCTCAATTGGCGATGCTGGTTGCTACCAACATTCTTGGTCAAAACACCCCGGCAATCGCCGCCACCGAAGCGCAGTATGCCGAGATGTGGGCTCAGGACGCGGGCGCGATGAACGGGTATGCCACTGCATCGAGTGCGGCGGCACAATTCACGCCGTTGGCCACGCCGCAGTCGAACACCAACGCCGACGGTGTGGCCGGCCAAACCAACGCGGTGGCTCAGGTGGCTCAGACGCCGGCCGGTGCCGTGCAGTCGAACCTGTCGTCGGCAGTTGGCGGTTCCACCTCCTCCTCCCCAGGGTCGGTGTCGTCGTATCTGGCGGGCCTGCTGAGCGGCTCGGACAATTCGGCCTTCGGCACCTTCACGAATGGCAACTTCTTCAGTACCGCGGTGGTGAACGGTGCTCTCGCCGGTGGGCCGTTCAACCCGCAATTCATCATCGCATCGCTCCAGGGCGTCCTGGCAGCGCAGCACGCCACGACACTGGGGGGCCTGGGGGACTTCGCCGCCGACGCCGAGGGCGCCGCGACTGCTGACCTGGCATCGAACACGGTTGGGTCGGCCGGCCTCGGCGGCGCATCTGCCGAGATAGGGAACGCGCATCTGGTCGGGTCGATGTCGGTGCCGCAGAGTTGGGCGTCGGCCGCCAATATCGCCCCCGGTCAAACGGCCGTGCAGGCCACCGGCGTCACCGGTCTCACTGACACGGGGGCCGCACCGGCGGCAGGCGGACCGGGAGGCGTCGCAGGGCCGATGGGCGGTACCGGCAGGCGAGCGCGCCGCGCCATCCCCAAATACGGGTTTCGACCCGTCGTCATGCCACGTCCGCCGGCCGCCGGCTGATAGAACTCTGGAGAAGATGTCATGTCGCTGTATGCGGGATTGCCGCCGGAAATCAACTCGGCCAGAATGTATTCGGGCCCAGGCTCTGAATCTATGCTGGCCGCTGCGGCCGCGTGGAATGCTATCTCTGCTGAAATGCACACCGCTGCAACCAATTATGAAACTGTGATCGCAGCGCTTACCGGCGAAGGTTGGTTCGGACCGTCCTCGACCAAAATGTCGGCTGCGGTCGCACCTTTCGTCGAGTGGCTCAACACCACCGCCGCGCAGGCCGAGCAGGCCGGCACACAAGCCAACGCGGCGGCGGCTGCCTACGAGGCCGCGTTTGCCGCGACCGTGCCGCCGGCCGTCGTCACGGCCAACCGCACCCAGCTGACGAACTTGGTGGCGAGCAATGTTTTCGGCCAGAACACCGGGTTGATCGCGGCCAACGAGGCCCAATACGGCGAGATGTGGGCTCAAGACGCGTCCGCGATGACCAGCTACAGCAGCGCCTCGCGCGCGGCAACCGAAATGACGCCGTTCCAACAACCGCAGTCCGCTACCACCAGCGACGGAACGGCCCTACAAACCGCCGCAGTTGTCAACGCCGCCAATGGCGCCTCGACCAGCTCGAGTACCTCTTCGGGAGAGAGTCTGCTGGAGTGGCTCGGCCTCGCGCCCAATACGAATACCTCCACCACGGGGCTTGCCGGGTTGATGAACTACCTGGATGGGAGCAACGGGTCACTGTTGGGAAGCTTCCTCAACAACGCCTCGGTCGCCAACTTCTCCAACGCCTTTACCACCAGCGGGCTGCTGAACCCGACGTCGTTCATCGATTCGGCGGTCAATATGAACTCCATCTCCTCCTTGAACGCAGTCGACTCAACCACGTCGGGACTGGGAGTTCTGGCCGCCGGCCTTGGGGGTACCGCGAACCTGGCGTCGGTGACCGCACCCGGCGCGGCAGCGGCGGCGGGCGTAGGGCAGGCGAGTCTGGTTGGGGCCCTGTCGGTTCCGCCCGCCTGGGGCGCAACCGGAGCGGCGATCACGCCAGTGGCGGCGACGACTCAGGTCGGCCTCGGGGCCTACCACGGCTTCGGCTCCGCGACCCCGATGGTGATGGAAGAGGCTGGGGCAGTGGGCATGCCGGGTGTGCCCCTGGCGGGCGTCCCCGGTGGGCATGAGGACGAGTTCTCTGAGCCGATGTACGGGTTCCGCCTGCGCATCATGGGTCGCCCGCCGGCCGCCGGCTAGGGACAGGGAACTCGCGACATGAGGTTCCTACCGTTTCTGGCCACCGCCGTTGCCTTGATCGGGATGGCAGTACCAGCGGACGCCGACTCCGATGACGATGCGTTCCTCGCCGCCCTCAATAAGGCCGGTATCACCTATCAGAGCCCGGACCGCGCCATAAAAGCGGGCCAGAAGGTGTGCGACCTGGCCAAGTCAGGCACCACAGAGGCTGACATCGTCAAGGATCTGCACGAGCTGAATCCGGCGTTCACCATGGGTAAAGCCGCCGAGTTCGTCCAGGCCGCGGCCAGCGTCTACTGCCCCGACCGGCTGTCCACCAGCGATGGCGGAACAAATCCGCAAAGCAGTGGCTAACGGTCAAATCGGAGGCCGGAGAATCGAGTCCGCACGTGACCGTCATCTCACACGGCAACGGTCACCTTCTCGGACCGTCGAAAAAACGACGTCGGATGGCATGTCACTTGACGCGGTTGGCGTGCCGAATCCCCTCACACGACGCAATCAGCTCTGTGAGAACTCGGCGGTCTGGTGGTCAATCTCCTTTCCATCCACACGAATCCACGAATTCGGGCTGTTCGGCAACGTCCCAAACTTTGTTATCGGCGTGGGGAGTGGAGCGGGAAAGTGGCAGTGATCAGCAGAAAATGGCCTTTCAGGAAACTGTCAGTAGCTAATCAGTGCCAGGGCAGAGTAACCGCGTCTACTCGTATGAGGGAACTTCAGGAGAACGGTGTGACGATCAATTACCAGTTCGGCGATGTAGCCGCTCATGACGCACTGAGCCGCGCCCGGGCCGCACCCTCGGAACCTGGGCATCGGGCAGTCGTTCGTGATGTGCCGACTGCGGCGCTACCAGTAGGCCCGCTCCCGCGGACGAACGGTTCGGTTACATTCCGCAGCAGTGCCGAAATGCATCCGGTGAATTCACCGCAGGCGATGGTGTTACCAAAACCTGAGATGCGATTCCGGCCGGCCGCAAATGTACGGCTCAATAATTTGTTAAAACCGATATGGGAGGTTGTCGAGATTCGCAACCAGACAGAATGGCGGTTGCTTCTGAGTTAGTCTACAAGGTCGGCAAAGCTGCCGATCTTCGTATCAGAATCCGACCAATCGACGGATCCACGGATTAATTGTTTTGATCCGTCACTCAACGCTGCCCACATGCACTTCATTACGTGATTTACACCACTAAATCCGCGCTCGCTATGCGTCCTTCTCACACAGGTCAAGACGTTGTGAGCATATTTGTTTTACAAATGTTTACCTGGCGGCAACGCCTGATGAAATAAGCGATAGGCAGCATCGTCGGTGCAAAAGCAGCGTGGCTTGACTACTCGTTCGCACGCCATTCAGGCGCCGATTCAGAGCTAGGAGCAGCATGGTTTTGTTGTCTGTAACACATGGAATCCGCACATGTATCTCGCAGTGGATTTCATGAATTCCCTTAGAGCCGCGACTTTGTCGGTGCCGGGGTCGCGATGCGGTGCCTACTATGGCCGCCAGATGAGGGACCGGAGGTTTTAGATGTTGGATTTCGGGGCTTATCCGCCGGAATACAACTCGGGGCGGATGTATGTCGGGGCGGGTTCGGGGCCACTGCTGGCCGCTGCTGCCGCATGGGACGAATTGGCCGCGGAGCTGCAAAGCACTGGGGCGTCGTACAGCTCGACGATCGAAACTCTCGCGACGGGTCCGTGGACGGGCCCCTCATCCATCGCGATGGCCGCCGCGGCAGCGCCGTATGTGGCGTGGATCCACGCCACCGGCGCGCAAGCCGAGCAGGCAGGCGCCCAGGCCAAACTCGCGGCCGGCGCCTACGAGGCCGCCTTCGCGGCGACGGTTCCGCCGCCGGTGATCGCCGCCAACCGCTCGCTGCTCGCGACCCTGGTCGCCACCAACATCCTCGGCCAGAACACCCCGGCGATCGCCGCCACCGAAGCCCACTACATGGAGATGTGGGCGCAGGACGCCGCCGCTATGTACGCGTACACGGCGGCGTCGGCGGGCGCCTCTGCGCTGACCCCGTTCGCCGAGCCACCCCAGACCACCAACGACTCGGCCGGTCCGACGCAAGCCGCCGCGGTCGCCCAGAGCACCGGGCAGTCCAGCGCGAATACCGTCAGCCAGCTGTCCCAGCTGAGCACCACGGTGCAGCCGGCGGCACAGGCGGTGACGAACGCCGGCTCAACCACCACGTCAACATCCGGAACGACCCTTACCCTGCCAAGCGCAATAACGAACTGGAACGAATTCTGGTCGGTGCTCACCGGGCCCTACTCCCCGCAGTCGTGGAGCTCCATCCCCGGCGGTCCGTTCCTGTCGTTCGGTCAGGCCTATGCCTGGGGGCAGAACGGCCAGGGCGTGGCCGCGTATATGGCTGGGCCGAAAGCCATTTCCGGGGCGTTGGCGCCGCTGGCCAGTGGCGCCAACGCCGTCCAGCCGATGCTGAGCTCAGCTGTCGGCGCAGGGCAGGCGTCGGGGTCGATGGGCAAAGCCGCTCTGGTGGGCGGCATGTCGGTGCCGCAGGGCTGGACGGAAGCGGCGCCGGCGATCCGAACGCTGTCCCAGGCGTTGCCGACCAGCATGGCGGCGGCGCCGGCCGCGTTGGCCGGCGAGGAGGGCGTTTTCAGTCAGATGGCCCTGTCCAGCCTTGCCGGTCGCGCCGTCGCGGCCGCCGCAACCCGGCCTGCCGGCGGCGCCGCCGCGGCGGCGGGCGCGCTGGGCGGCGTTGCCGCCGAAGCCGATCCGGCCGCGGCCACCATCATCGTGATCCCGTACATCGAGGAGTGACCGCGATGACCAAACCGTATGGCAGCCAACCGTTGCCGACTCTGGCAGCCAGGTAGGGGGTACGAAAGTTGTTTTACGGAGCCTTTCCGCCGGAGTTCAACTCGGGCCGGATGTACAGCGGTCCGGGAGCGGGGTCCTTGGTGGCCGCGGCGACGGCGTGGCAGAACCTGGCCACCGAATTGCAGTCCACCGCAACGTCGTATTCGTCGGTGCTCTCCAGCCTGACGGCCGGCCCCTGGGTGGGTCCGTCTTCGATCGCCATGGCGAGCGCGGCCGCGCCGTACGTGGCCTGGATGCAGCAAACCGCCGCGCAGGCCGCACAATCTGCGACGCAGGCCACTGCGGCGGCCAGCGCCTACGAGACGGCATTCGCCGCCCACGTGCCGCCCGCGGTGATCGCGGAGAATCGAGCCCTGCTCGCGCAGCTGGTGGCGACCAACCTGTTCGGCCAGAACACGTCGGCGATCGCCGCGAACGAGGCCCAGTACGGCGAGTTCTGGGCGCAGGACGCCACGGCGATGGACACCTACTTCGCCTCGTCGGCGACCGCATCCAACAACCTGACGGAATTCAGCCCGGCGCCCAAGACCACCAACGAGGCCGCCGAGCCGATGCAGGCCGCCGCGGTCAGTTCGGCGGCCAGCACCCCGGCCGCCAACGTCGCCAACACGGCGGCGTCGGCGGCGACCACCACCCTGCCGTACAGCGGGGCCTTCTCCCTCCCGGCGAACCTCGCTTACCTCTACAACCAGTTCGTCACCGGTCTCCTGAACGGGCTTCCGGGCGGATCGAGCTTCTACACCGGCTTATACAACGCGGTGAAGGTGCCGCTGGGCCTGACCACGCAGTTCAACGACATCGGGTTGCTAATCAACTTCCCGCTGTCGCAGTGGCTCAAGTTCACCCCGCCTATCGGGTATGGGGCGCTGCCGAAAGATGCGCTGGGCGCCGGCCTGGGGGCGCTGGGTTTCGGTCGCGGCACCTTGTACAGCTCGATCAGCCCGATCGCCGGCATGGGCAACGCGGGCAGCCTGGTCGGCAGGCTGTCGATCCCGCCGAGCTGGGCGACGTCCACCCCATCCATTCGGACTGTCGCCGCCGCGCTGTCGGCCGCAGGAACCGAGGCCGTGCCGGCGGCCGCGCTGGGCCAGGGGAGTCTGTTCAATTCGATGGGGATGGCCGGGATGCTGGGTAGCGCCACAGGGTCCGGTGGGCCCACCGTGGCGCGGGCGGGCGTGCGTAACCGGATGACTCCGATCAAGGACCTCAAAGACAAGCAATCGCCGGAACAGCTGAAGCGCCTCGTCGCGCAAATCTCGGAGAAGCCCGAAACCGTGCAGCACCACAACGTCGATCAGGAGAATCTCGACGCGCTCCTCGAGCAGCTGGCCAAGAAGCCGGGCATCCATGCGGTGCACCTGAAGAAGGGCGACAAGTCGAAAGTCATACCCGCTGATGCCCAGTCGGGTTGACGGCCAAGGCAACTCAGCCTGGCTCGGCATTATTCGGAACAACCGGAAAGGGTGGCAGAGATGAAGACACTTCTGGCGCTGTTTGGCGTGTCGGCGATGATCGGCCTTGCCGCACCGGCATATGCGGGACCACCGCCTGTGCCGGACGGTGACGACGGCGGCTTCGTCGCCGCGCTGCAGCAAGCCGGGTTCAGCTTCAACAGCCCGGGCTCGGCCGTCGCCGCCGGCAGGGCGGTGTGTTCCTGCCTGAACAACGGCGAGTCGGGCCTGGAGGTGGTTCACGACGTGAAAGCTCGCAACCCCGGGATGGACATGGATATGGCGTCGAACTTCGCCGTGCTTTCCGCGAAGTACTACTGCCCCCAGCAGCTCTCCAAGGCGTGAGCCGCGGCGGGCGGGTGGTAACGGCTCGGGCCGTCGAACTCGAATACCCTGCTGCGCAATGGATCTGCCAAGCATCGCCCGCCGCTGCGGGCATCGCCGCGACATGGGACAATCACCGGTCATGAGACTGCTGCTGGCGCTGAGCGTCGGCGTTGCGGCCGCGATCGGAATGGGCCCGCTCGCGCATGGTGATCCGGGGACACCCGGAGTCGACGAGGCCGGTTTCCTTGCCTCCCTGCGGAGTGCGGGCATCACCTACTCGTCCCCCGACGGGGCGATCAAGTTCGCCAAGGCGGTGTGCGCGTCGATGGGCAACGGCGAGTTCGGCCCTCAAATGCTTGACGAGCTGAAGAGCGAAAACCCCGGCCTCACCAACGATCACGCAACATCGTTCTTGGCGATCGCGGCGAAATACTATTGCCCGCAGCAACTTAACCGACGGTAGCCCGGTCGTCCGGCACCGCCGCACTCGGTGACCGCGGCGCAACCAATTGACGGCGCGCAGGTTTCGCCGATGCGACCGCCTCGGACCCGATTCGGCTCGGGTCCATCTGCCGTTCACTTCCACGTGTTTAGCTGCGCCAACCGGCACCACGCCGGGGCCGCAACCAGAATCGCCCGGTGCGGCCGGGGATACTCAACAACGGGTCCAGGGAAAGGAGTGAGTCGTTGGAGACGCTGAGCGCTCTCGATTTCGTGCTCCGGCTGGGCGTCGGCGTGGGCTGCGGCGCCCTCATCGGGCTGGAACGCCAGTGGCGGGCGCGGCGCGCAGGCCTACGCACCAACGCACTGGTGGCCGGCGGAGCGACACTGTTCGTGCTCTACGCGGCGGCCACCTCCGACACCAGCCCCACCCGGGTCGCTTCCTATGTCGTGTCCGGCATCGGGTTCCTCGGTGGTGGCGTGATCCTGCGGGAGGGCGTCAACGTCCGGGGCCTCAACACCGCCGCCACCCTGTGGTGCTCGGCGGCGATCGGAGTGCTGGCCGCTTCCGGGCATCTGGTGTTCGCGCTGATCGGCACCGGCACCGTCATCGGCATCCACCTGCTGGGGCGCCCGCTGGGCCGGCTCATCGACCGCGACAACAGCGCCGAAGAGGACGAGAGCCTGGTGCCCTACCTCGTGCAGGTGGTCTGCCGTCCGAAGCACGAGAAGTACGCGCGGGCCCAGATCGTCCAGCACGCCGGCAGCAACGACATCACGCTTCGCGGAATCCACACCGGCAACCCGGACGGCGACGAGGTCACCCTGACCGCCCACCTGCTGATGAACGGCGACGCCCCGGCCCGCCTGGAGCGGCTGGTGGCCGAACTGTCGCTGCTGCCCGGCGTCCGCGCGGTGCAGTGGTATGCCGGGGACGAAGCGCAGTCCGACGATCGTCGCTGAGGGCGGATGGATACTGCCGCGCTCGTCGTAGTCTTACCTGTGTGAGTGCCCTGTCAGGCTTCCTGTCCGCCCTGCCTCCGCAGATGCGGGATCCGGTGCTGGTCGCCATCCCGTTCTTCCTGCTGTTGTTGACCCTCGAATGGACCGCGGCCCGGAAGCTGGAACACCTCACGGCCGAGGCCGCCGATGCGGCGCGGCCGGCGTCGGGGGCGCACCTGACCCGCGATTCGGTGGCGAGCATCTCGATGGGGCTGGTTTCGGTGGCCACCACGGCCGGCTGGAAGACCCTGGCGCTGCTCGGCTACGCCGCGATCTATGCCTACGTGGCGCCCTGGCACCTGTCGCCGACGCATTGGTACACCTGGGTCGTCGCGATTCTCGGAGTGGACCTGCTCTATTACGCCTATCACCGGATCGCGCACCGGGTGCGATTGATCTGGGCAACCCACCAGGCCCATCACTCCAGCGAGTACTACAACTTCGCCACGGCGCTGCGCCAGAAGTGGAACAACAGCGGCGAGATACTGATGTGGATCCCGTTGCCGCTGTTGGGAATTCCACCATGGATGGTGTTCTTCAGCTTCTCGGTGAACCTGATCTACCAGTTTTGGATTCACACCGAGCGGATCGACAAGCTGCCGCGGCCGTTCGAGTTCCTGTTCAACACGCCGTCGCATCACCGGGTGCACCACGGGATGGACAAGGTCTACCTCGACAAGAACTATGGCGGCATCTTCATCGTCTGGGACCGGGTCTTCGGAACCTTCCAGGCCGAGCTGTTCCGGCCGCATTACGGCCTGACGAAGCGCGTGGACACGTTCAACATCTGGACGTTGCAGACACGCGAATACGTCGCGATCGCCCGCGACTGGCGAGCGGCGACGCGCCTGCGCGATCGGCTGGGTTACGTGTTCGGCCCGCCCGGCTGGCTGCCGCGAGCGGCCCGTCCCGTCGAGGCCGGCGCCCCGGCCGTGACCTCCCTGTAACATTTGCGCAGGCCGGCGCGAAAAGCTGAGCGTGGAGGAACGGTTACGCCGTAACCTCGCCCTCCCGTCGGTATCGGCCCGATGGATCGGAGTCCATGGTGCATCGTCTGGCAACGCGCACGTTCGCCGCGTCGGCTACGGTCGTGGCCCTCGCCTCCTTTGTGCCGGCCGCGCCGGCCAAAGCCGACGTCGTGGTGTATCCGGGCATGGAAATACGCCAGGACAACCGCGTCTGCACGCTGGGATACGTCGATCCCGGCCTGAAAATCGCGTTCACCGCGGGACACTGCCGGGGTGGCGGCAGCGGTGTGGTGACGGATCGGGGCGGTGCCGTGATCGGCCGGATGGCGGCGTTCCGGGACAACACCCCCAGCGGAACCACGGTATCCACCAGCCAGGTGATCAACGACTACGAAGCGATCGTGCTGGACAACAGCGTCATGGCGAACAACATCCTGCCGGGCGGCCGGCCGCTGGTCTCCGATCCCGGCCTGACGCTTGCGCCCGGGCAGCCGGTCTGCCATTTCGGCGTGATCACCGGGGAAACCTGCGGGACGGTGGAGAGCGTGAACAACGGTTGGTTCACCATGTCGCACGGCGTGCAGAGCCATAACGGCGATTCGGGCGGACCGGTGTATCTGGCGCCCAGTGGCGGCCCCGGACAGATCGTCGGGATCTTCAACAGCGTGTGGGGCGACTTCCCGGCGGCGGTGTCGTGGGGGGCCACTTCGGAGGAGGTCCGTGAGGACCTCGGAGTGCGCGACAACGCGCATTAGGGGCGGTCAGCCCACCGGGGTCAGCGCGAACACCGGAATCGAGGGTGCGGCGGCGCGGAACTGCTCGTCGGTGCTGTCCGGGGTCAACCCCGCCACGTAACCCTTGACCTGCCAATACCATCTGGCCAGGTAGCGCCGCAGCAGGTCGGGCTTGGCCGCGTCGTCGACCTCGTCGGCCCGTACGCGTCGCCGGTGCCAGCGCGGACCCACCTCGACGACGGACGCCGCCCGGACATTGCGCGCCCACTGGGTATTGCCGCGCGGCGAGACCAGGTACTCCACGCCGTCGACGGTCAGCAGGTTGATCACCACCGCGCGTTGCTTCCCGGTTTTGCGGCCACGGACGCGCAGCGCCCGGGTCCCGGCGATGCTGATTCCCGCCTCGGCGAGCCAGCGGATGACCCCGTTGGCGGCTCGGGCAACCCGGTTCGGTTCTTCATAGCGGGTGGACATGATGTGGCCTCTCAGCGAATCCTGGTCAAACTTGAGAGAGCGGTGCTCTCTGATTTGAACACGCTGCCACAACCCGCCGCCGAAAGCAAGAGCGGTGTTCTCGGTTGTGTCAGACTGGCCGCGTGGGCAAACGCCAGGAATCCCGGGAGCAGATCGAGGCACGCATCATCGAGCTCGGTCACCGCCAGCTGGTGGAGCGCGGCGCGGCCGGGTTGTCGGTGCGGGCGATAGCCCGCGACCTGGGCATGGTGTCCTCGGCGGTGTACCGCTACGTGTCCAGCCGCGACGAACTGCTGACCCTGCTGCTGGTCGACGCCTACTCCGACCTGGCCGATGCCGTGGAGCGCGCCCGCGAGAAGGTCGGCGACCTGTGGAGCGACGACGTCGTCGCCATCGCGCGGGCGACCCGGGGCTGGGCCGTCGCACACCCGGCGTGCTGGGCCCTGCTGTACGGCAGTCCCGTCCCCGGATATCACGCGCCGCCCGAGCGCACGGTCGCGGTGGGGACCCGGGTGGTCGCGGCGTTGTTCGACGCGGTGGCGGCCGGAATCGCCACCGGCGATATTCGGCTGACGAATGACTTTGCCCCGCAACCGATGTCATCCGACTTCGAACGGATTCGTCACGAGTTCGGGTTCCCCGGTGATGACCGGGTGCTCGCCAAGTGCTTTTTGCTCTGGGCGGGAGTGCTGGGTGCGATCAGCCTCGAGGTGTTCGGGCAGTACGGCGCCGACACGCTGACCGACCCGGAAACCGTCTTCGACGCCCAGTTGCGGCTGCTGGTGGATGTCCTGACCCAGCATTGATGGCTCACGGCGGCTGCGGGCGTAACAAATTAGAACGTGTTCACCCGGCTGTTCGCCGACCGGAAGGGCTCGTCATGGCAAAGTTATTCGGGCCCTTTCTGGCGGCCCCGCGACTGGACTATTCTGCGAGGCGATGACGCTTCCCGTTCAATCGCCGACGCAGATCGCCTGGGTCACCGCCGACCTCGATGCCACTGAAACGGCCCTCACCGGCCTGTTAGGTGTGCGGAAGTGGGTGCGCATACCCGATGTGCACTTTGCTCCGGACGCGTGCAGCTACCATGGCCGGCCCGCCGACTTCTTTGCCAGCATCTCGCTGAGCTACCTCGGCGACATGCAGTTGGAACTGATCCAGCCGGTCCGCGGCGAGAACATCTATAGTGACTTTTTGTCCGAATGCGGGCCGGGTTTGCACCACATCTGCATGGAGGTCGAAAGCCCCGAGCGACTGGAGGCAGCGGTGACCGAGGCCGCCGAGCGGGGCGCCGCGGTGGTGCAGCGAGGCGTGATGCCCGGCGGTATCCAATTCGTCTACCTATCGGCGCCGCAGGCGGGCGTGCCGTATGTGGAGCTCGCGTACGTTTCGCCCGAAATGAGGGCGTTTTACGACTACATCAAACAGGAGCAGCGGTGAGCCGCGTCGGACAAGACGCGGACCGCGGCGATGAGGAGGAGTGGCGCCAATGAGCACGGAGATACCGGCAACAGTCAGTGCGGACGGCGTGACCACGTGGTCGGACGACGCCGACGTCGTGGTGATCGGGTTCGGCATCGCCGGCGGCTGCGCCGCAGTGAGCGCGGCGGCGGCCGGCGCGCGGGTGCTGGTGCTCGAACGCGCGGCCGCGGCGGGCGGCACCACTTCGCTTGCCGGGGGCCACTTCTACCTCGGTGGCGGGACCGCGGTGCAGCAGGCAACGGGTCAAGATGATTCCGCCGAGGAGATGTACAAGTATCTCGTCGAGGTGTCGCGTGAACCCGAACTCGACAAGATCCGCGCCTATTGCGACGGCAGCGTCGAGCATTTCAATTGGCTGGAAGACCTGGGTTTCCAGTTCGAGCGCAGCTATTACCCGGGCAAAGTCGTCGTCCCGCCGGGCACCGAGGGGCTGAGCTACACCGGCAATGAAAAGGTCTGGCCCTTCTGCGAGAAGGCCAAGCCCGCACCGCGCGGGCATTCGGTGCCGGTGCCCGGCGAATTGGGTGGCGCCAGCATGGTCGTCGACCTGCTCCTCAAGCGCGCCGACACCCTGGGCGTGCAGATCCGCTACGAGACCGGGGTCACCAACCTGGTCACCGACGACGACGGCGCCGTTATCGGCGTCGCGTGGAAGCATTTCACCGAAACCGGTGCCATCAAGGCCAAGTCCGTCATCATCGCGGCGGGCGGATTCGCGATGAACCCGGAGATGGTCGCCGAGCACACGCCCGCGCTGGGCCAGGAGCGACGCACCAAACATCACGGCATGGTGGCGCCCTACATCCTGGGCAATCCCAACGACGACGGGCTGGGCATCCGGATGGGCGTGTCGGCGGGCGGCGCGACCAAAAACATGGACGAGCTGTTCATCACCGCCGCGGCCTACCCGCCCGAGGTTCTGCTGACCGGTGTGATCGTCAACAAGGACGGCCAGCGGTTCGTCACCGAGGACTCCTACCACTCGCGCACTTCGGCTTTCGTGCTGGAGCAGCCCGAGCAGACGGCGTACCTGATCGTCGACGAGGCGCACACCGAGATGCCGGCCATGCCGCTGATCCGATTCCTCGACGGGTACGAGACCATCGCGGAAATGGAAGCGGCGCTTGGCATTCCGGAGGGCAACCTCGCGGCCACGCTGGATCGCTACAACAAGCACGCCGCCGCGGGCGAGGATCCCGATTTCCATAAGCAGCCGGAATTCCTTGCGCCCCAAGATAATGGCCCCTGGGCGGTGTTCGACCTGTCGCTGGGACGGGCGATGTACTCGGGATTCACCATCGGCGGCCTGGCGGTGACCGTCGACGGCGAGGTGCAGCGGGCCGACGGCAGCGTGGTGCCCGGTTTGTACGCCGCGGGCGCCTGCGCGTCCAACCTCGCCCAGGACGGCAAGGGGTACGCCAGCGGGACACAGCTGGGCGAGGGGTCCTTCTTCGGGCGTCGCGCCGGAGCGCACGCGGCCAAGCGGGCCGGGGGAGCGTAGGCGCTAGACCTGCGCGGGTTCCTTCTCGACCGGGCCCAATTGCCAGGGGCCGCCGCCCAGCAGGTGCAGCTGCTGCTCGTGGTGCTGCTCGACGGTGGGCCGGTGGCTCACGCTGACCATGACACACTCCGGCAGCTCGGACCGAACCAATTGATACAGCGCGAATTCCAGGCCTTCGTCCAACGCGGAGGTGGCCTCGTCGAGGAAGACCGCCTTCGGTTTGGTGAGCAGGATGCGCGCGAAGGCGACGCGCTGCTGCTCGCCGGGCGACAGCACCTTGGCCCAATCGTGGTCTTCGTCCAGCCGGTTTGTCAGCGGCGCCAGCGCAACCTTGGTGAGCACGTCGTGCAACTGCTCATCGGAAATGTCGTCCGGCGAATTCGGATAGGCCACCACGGTGCGCAGGTTGCCGAGCGGCACATACGGCAGCTGTGACAAGAACATCGTCGCGTTCTCGCCGTCCGGGCGGCACAGGGTTCCCGAGGCGTACGGCCACAGTTCGGCCAGGCTGCGCAGCAGCGTCGTCTTGCCGGCCCCGGAGCGGCCGGTGATCACCAGCGTGTCGCCGTCGTCGAGCTGGATGTCCAGCGAGTCGACCAGTTGGTCGCCCTCCGGCGTGCGCACCTCGATGCCGCGAAGTTCGACCGCCGTCTCTTCACTGGGTTTGACGAGAATGGCCGGCAGCGCGCGGCCCTTGCTGTTGGCGTCCACCAGCCCGTGCAATCGGATGATCGCGGCCCGGAAGGAGGCGAACGCGTCGTAGTTGTTGCGGAAGAACGACAACGACTCCTCGATCTGCCCGAAGGCCACCGCGGTCTGGGTGACATCGCCGAAGTGAATCCGGCCGGCGAACAACCGCGGCGCCTGAATCACCCAGGGCAGCGGAACGATCGCCTGGGTCATCGACCAGTTCCATCCGTTGAAGATGATGGTCCGGCGAACGAATTTGCGGTAGTTGTCGATGATCGGCGTGAACCGGCGCCACAGCTGTCGGCGCTCGACCCGTTCACCGCGGTAGAAGCCGACCGCCTCGGCCGCATCGCGCAAGCGGACCAGCGCGTAACGGAATGCCGCATTGAGCTTCTCGTTGTTGAAGCTGAGCCAGATCAACGGCCGCCCGAGCCAGAAAGCGACCACCGTGGCCACCAGCACGTAGACCAACACCACCCAGAACATGGCACGCGGCAGGTTGACGCCGGCAACGGTCAGGTCGCCGGACAGATTCCACAGGATCGCGGCGAACGAGATCACCGAGGCCATCGCGTTGACGGCTCCGAAGAGCAACGTGTTGGTCGTACCGTTGGTCGGGGCGTTCGGAGTGCCACCGGCGTTGGCGGTGAAGATGTCGATGTCCTGCTGGATGCGCTGGTCGGGGTTGTCGATGGTGTTGTCGATGAACAGGTCCCGGTAGTACGCCCTGCCACCGAGCCAGTCGTCGGTGAGGTTGCCGGTCAGCCAGACCCGCCAGGCGATCACGAAGCGCTGGGTCAGGTAGATGTCCGCCATGACCCGGATAACGAATATCGTCGCGAGCAGGATGAAGATCGCGATCGACACCCAAAAGCCATGAACCCCAGACTGTTTGACTTTGTCATCGCCCGCGGCCATGCCTTGCACCGCTATCTGCACCGCCGTGCTCAAGTCGTTGGACTGATAGCTGAGTAACACATTGAGGCGCACGGACAGGACCACCGAGAACAGCAAGACACCGAGCATCAGCCAGACCTTGATGCTCGCCGAGCCGACGAAGTATCCCCGGGTGATCCGCCAGAACTGCTGACCCCACGGGGTGAGGTAGCGCAAGGCGACCAGCACAACCAGGAGGCAGACGGCGCCGATCACCCACGCGATGGCCAGCCACCGCAACGAATCCATGGTTGCCGCCGACCAGTCGATCGATGGCGTGAACGGCTTCGGACCCACGGTCGGTCCCTCCTTAACGAGGCGGTGGTCGGACTCTCCTCAACTTCAAATCCTTCGGCGAAGGTACCCGACGGATCTGGTTAGGCTGCGGTCATGACTACCGACGCCATCCCCGCACAAACATTGCACGCCGGCCGACTTGTCGCGCGGCGCCTGCGGGCCAGCGGCGTCGACACCGTCTTCACGCTGTCCGGCGGCCACCTGTTCTCCATCTACGACGGGTGCCGCGCCGAGGGCATCCGGCTGATCGACACGCGTCATGAGCAGACCGCGACGTTCGCCGCCGAGGGATGGTCGAAGGTGACGCGGTCGCCGGGCGTGGCCGCGCTGACCGCGGGACCTGGCATCACCAATGGGATGAGCGCGATGGCGGCGGCGCAGCAGAACCAATCGCCGCTGGTGGTGCTGGGTGGACGGGCACCGGCGCAGCGCTGGGGCATGGGCTCGCTGCAGGAGATCGACCACGTGCCGTTCGTGGCACCGCTGGCCCGCTTCGCCGCCACCGCGCAGTCGGCCGACGACGCCGGCCGGCTCGTCGACGACGCGCTGCGCGCGGCGGTCGGGGCGCCGTCGGGCGTGGGGTTCGTCGACTTCCCGATGGACCACGCGTTCTCCATGTCCGACGACGACGGCCGGCCCGGCGCCCTCGTCGACCTGCCGCCGGGCCCGGCACCCGACGGCCAAGCGCTGGGCCGCGCCGCCGCGCTGCTGTCCGCGGCGCAGCGGCCGGTGATCATGGCAGGCACCAACGTCTGGTGGGGGCGCGGGGAAGCGGCCCTGCTGCGCCTTGCCGAGGAACTCCAGATCCCGGTGCTGATGAACGGGATGGCGCGCGGTGCCGTTCCCGCCGATCATCCGTTGGCGTTCTCCCGCGTTCGCGGAAAAGCGTTGGGGGAGGCCGACGTTGCGCTGATCGTCGGGGTGCCGATGGATTTCCGGCTCGGCTTCGGCGCGGTGTTCGGGGAGCAGACCCAGCTCATCGTGGCGGACCGGGTCGAGCCCGAACGCCGCCATCCGCGGCCGGTGCAGGCCGAGCTCTACGGCGACCTGTTGACGATCCTCGCGGCCCTGGCCCCCGCGACGGGGACCGACCACCGGGACTGGATCGGCGAACTGCGAACCGCCGAGACCGCGTCGCGCGCCAAAGAGAAGGCCGAGCTGGCCGACGACCGGATCCCGCTGCATCCCATGCGGGTGTATGCGGAGCTCGCACCCATGCTGGATCGCGACGCGATCATCGTGATCGACGCCGGTGATTTCGGGTCGTACGCGGGGCGGGTGATCGACAGCTATCTACCGGGGTGCTGGCTGGACAGCGGCCCCTTCGGCTGCCTGGGGTCGGGCCCCGGCTACGCGCTGGCCGCCAAGCTGGCCCACCCGGACCGTCAGGTGGTGCTGCTGCAGGGCGACGGCGCCTTCGGCTTCAGCGGCATGGAATGGGACACCCTGGTCCGGCACAACGTGCCCGTCGTGTCCGTGATCGGCAACAACGGCATCTGGGGGCTCGAACACCACCCGATGAAAGCTCTCTACGGCTATTCGGTGGTGGCCGAGCTGCGCCCGGGGACGCGCTACGACGAGGTGGCGCGCGCCCTGGGCGGCCACGGCGAACTGGTCTCCGCGCCCGGCGAACTGCGGCCCGCGCTGGAACGCGCCCTCGCCAGCGGGCTGCCCGCCGTCGTCAATGTGCTCACCGACCCCGACGTCGCATATCCACGCCGCTCGAACCTCGCCTGAGCGCGTGCGGCCCGCGGTGTCGCCCACTGGCTTGAGCCCGCGCGGGAAGTCACCGCGTACCGTTGACCTGTGCCTAAGACGACCCGCGCTCAACCCGGCCGGCTGAGCAGCCGCTTTTGGAAGCTGCTCGGCGCCAGCACCGAAAAGGACCGCAGCCGCTCCCTCACCCAGGTCAGCGACTCGTCGGAGTACAACGACGAGGCGGCCGGGCTGACCGACGAGCAGCTACGCAAGGCGGCCGGGCTGCTCAACCTCGAGGACCTGGCGGATTCCGAGGACTCCCCGCAGTTCCTCGCCATCGCGCGCGAGGCGGCCGAGCGGGCCAGCGGGCTGCGGCCGTTCGATGTGCAGCTGCTGGGCGCGTTACGGATGCTGGCCGGCGACGTCATCGAGATGGCCACCGGTGAGGGCAAGACCCTCGCGGGCGCGATCGCCGCGGCCGGGTACGCGCTGGCCGGGCGGCACGTGCACGTCGTGACCATCAACGACTATCTGGCCCGCCGCGACGCGGAATGGATGGGCCCCGTCATCGAGGCCATGGGCCTGACCGTCGGCTGGATCACCGCCGAGTCCACCAGCGAGGAACGCCGGGCCGCCTACGGCTGCGACGTCACCTACGCCTCGGTCAACGAGATCGGCTTCGACGTGCTGCGCGATCAGCTGGTGACCGACGTCGCCGACCTGGTGTCGCCCAACCCCGACGTGGCCCTGATCGACGAGGCCGACTCGGTGCTGGTCGACGAGGCGCTGGTGCCGCTGGTGCTGGCGGGCACCACGCACCGCGAGACGCCGCGGCTGGAGATCATCGAGCTGGCCGGCCAGCTGGAGGCCGCCACCGATTACGACACCGACGCCGACAGCCGCAACGTGCACCTGACCGAGGTCGGTGCCCGCAAGGTCGAAAAGGCGCTCGGCGGCATCGACCTGTACTCCGAGGAACACGTCGTCACCACCCTGACCGAGATCAACGTCGCGCTGCACGCGCACGTGCTGCTGCAGCGCGACGTGCACTACATCGTCCGCGACGACGCGGTGCACCTGATCAACGCCGCGCGCGGGCGCATCGCGCAGCTGCAGCGCTGGCCGGACGGTCTGCAGGCCGCGGTCGAGGCCAAGGAGGGCATCGAGACCACCGAAACGGGCGAGGTGCTGGACACCATCACGGTGCAGGCGCTGATCAACCGCTACGCGACGGTCTGCGGCATGACCGGCACGGCGCTGGCGGCCGGCGAGCAGCTGCGCCAGTTCTACAAGCTCGGCGTCTCACCGATTCCGCCGAATGAGCCCAACATTCGCGAAGACGAGTCGGACCGGGTGTACATCACCGCCGCGGCCAAGAACGACGCGATCGTCGCGCACATCGCCGAGGTGAACGAGACCGGGCAGCCGGTGCTGGTGGGCACCCGCGACGTGGCCGAATCCGAGGAGCTGCACGAGCGGCTGCTGCGCCGCGGCGTGCCCGCGGTGGTGCTGAACGCGAAAAACGACGCCGAGGAAGCCCAGGTGATCGCCGAGGCAGGCAAGTTCGGCGTGGTCACCGTCTCGACGCAGATGGCCGGGCGCGGCACGGACATCCGCCTCGGTGGCTCCGATGAAGCCGACCACGACCGGGTCGCCGAGCTGGGCGGGCTGCACGTCGTCGGAACCGGGCGGCACCACACCCAGCGCCTGGACAACCAGCTGCGCGGCCGCGCCGGCCGTCAGGGCGACCCGGGGTCGTCCGTCTTCTTCTCCAGTTGGGAAGACGACGTCGTCGCCGCCAACCTCGACCACAACAAGCTGCCGACCCAGACCGACGAGGACGGCAGGATCGTCAGCCCGAAGGCGGCGGGCCTGCTCGACCACGCCCAGCGCGTGGCCGAGGGCCGCATGCTGGACGTGCACGCGAACACCTGGCGGTACAACCAGTTGATCGCCCAGCAGCGGGCCATCATCGTTGATCGACGTAACACGTTGCTGCGCAACGCCACCGCGCGCGAGGAACTTGCCGAGCTGGCGCCCAAGCGCTACGAGGAGCTGGCCGAGACCGAAGGAATCTCCGAAGAGCGCCTGGAGACGATCTGCCGGCAGATCATGCTGTATCACCTGGACCGCGGCTGGGCCGACCATCTGGCGTATCTGGCCGACATCCGCGAGAGCATCCACCTGCGGGCGCTGGGTCGGCAGAATCCGCTGGACGAGTTCCACCGGTTGGCGGTCGACGCGTTCGCGTCGCTGGCCGCGGACGCGATCGAGGCGGCGCAGCAGACGTTCGAAACCGCGAACGTGCTCGAAGAGGAGCCCGGGCTGGACCTGTCCAAGCTGGCGCGCCCGACGTCGACGTGGACCTACATGGTCAACGACAACCCGCTGTCGGACGACACGCTGACCACCCTGAGCCTGCCCGGGGTCTTCCGCTGAGCCCGAGTGCGCGGCAAGCCGCGCAACCGCCGTTGGGCTAATGTCACGGCTCATGGAGCCGGTGCTTCCACCCAACCGGGTGCTGACGGTGCCCAACGTGCTCAGCGCTGTGCGCCTGGCGCTGATCCCGGTGTTCGTCTACGCGCTGCTGGTCGCGCACGCCAATGGGTGGGCCGTCGCGATTCTCATGTTCAGCGGCGCCTCGGACTGGGCCGACGGCAAGATCGCCCGGCTACTGAATCAGTCCTCCCGGCTCGGTGTGCTGCTCGACCCCGCGGTCGACCGCCTCTACATGGTGACGGTGCCCATCGTGCTGGCAATCAGCGGAATCGTGCCGTGGTGGTTCGTCATCGTCCTGCTCGCGCGCGACGGGCTGTTGGCGGCGACGCTGCCGCTGTTGTGGAGCCGCGGACTGTCGGCGCTGCCGGTGACCTACATCGGCAAGGCCGCGACGTTCGCGCTGATGTCCGGTTTTCCGCTGGTGCTGCTGGGCACCTGGGACGCGTTGTGGAGCCGCGTGATCGGCGCCTGCGGGTGGGCCTTCCTGATCTGGGGCATGTATGCCTACCTGTGGGCGTTCGTGCAGTACGCGGTGCAGATGATTCTCGTGGTGCGACGCATGCCCAAGGTCGACCGCGCTTCTCGGCCGTCGGCCGCGGCGAAGGTGGCCGACCATGGCTGACACCGACCGCCTGCTCGGTGGCTACGACCCCAATGCCGGCCACGGCGCGCATGTGGCGTCGCGGCCCAAACACATCCCGGTGCCGTCGCTGTTGCGCGCGCTGCTGTCCGAGCACCTCGACCCCGGCTACGCCGCAGCGGCGGCCAGGCGTGTCGCCGACGCGCCGCACAGCGAACGCCGCCGCGTATTCGGGTGGCTCTGGCAGGCGCTGGCGGCGCTGCTGATCGCGACGGTCTTCGCCGCAGCGGTCGCCCAGGCTCGCTCGGTGGCGCCCGGGGTGCGGTCCGAGCAGGAGCTGCTGCTGGGCAATGTGCGGTCGACGGAGGGCTCCGCGAGCAAGCTCAGCCAGCGCCGCAGCGAGCTGGCGACGCGAGTCGACGACGTGCAGCGGCACGCCCTGGCCGACGACGCCGAGGGGCAACGGCTGCTGAAACGCCTCGACGCGCTCAGCCTGGCGGCGGCCAGCACGGCGATCATCGGGCCCGGCCTGAAGGTGACCGTGACCGAACCCGGTGCCAGCCCGAACCTTTCCGACGTGTCCAAGCAGCGGGTCAGCGGCAGCCGGCAGATCATCCTGGACCGCGACCTGCAGCTGCTGGTCAACTCGTTGTGGGCGAGCGGTGCCGAGGCGATTTCCGTCGGCGGTGTGCGGATCGGGCCGAACGTCACCATCCGGCAGGCCGGCGGCGCGATCCTGGTCGACAACAACCCGACCAGCAGTCCGTACACGGTGCTGGCGATCGGGCCGCCGCGCGCGATGCGCGATGTCTTCGACAACAGCCCGGGCATGCAGCGACTGAGGCTGCTGCAGATCTCCTATGCCGTCGTGGTTACGGTGGACGTCGCCGACGGACTGACGCTTCCTGCGGGATCGACGCGGGATGTCAAGTTTGCCAAGCAGATTGGGCCACAGTGAGAAAAGTCCCGAACAGACACATTCCCCTGTGTGAGACGCGGACGGGAAACCAAGAAGCATGATCGGTATCGCAGCACTGGCGATCGGCATCGTGCTCGGCCTGGTTTTTCACCCCTCGGTGCCCGAAGTCGTCCAGCCCTATCTGCCGATCGCGGTGGTCGCGGCGCTTGACGCGGTGTTCGGCGGGTTACGTGCATACCTGGAGCGGATTTTCGATCCGAAGGTCTTCGTCATCTCCTTCGTGTTCAACGTCTTCGTGGCCGCCCTGATCGTTTACGTCGGCGACCAGTTGGGCGTGGGTACGCAGTTGTCCACGGCCATCATCGTCGTGCTGGGCATCCGCATCTTCGGCAATGCCGCCGCCCTGCGCCGCAGGCTGTTCGGGGCGTGAGGCACTTGAGGTCAACGTGAGCCAGGATCCGAAAGACCGCAACGCCGGCGGCCAAAGTGGTGACGGGGCAACCGGGTCCGGGCGCGCCGGGGCCGCCGGTGCGACTCCGGAACAGGGCGCGCCGCGCGGCCGTCACGAACTGGCCGCGAAGAGCCCCCGCCCGGAGATCGGCCCGCTGCATCGCACCGGGTTGTCCGGCATGGTGCGTGGCGGTCGGTCCCGGATGGCGTTCGGGACGCTGGCCGCGATGCTGTGCCTGCTGCTGGGCCTGGCGATCGTCACGCAGGTTCGCCAGACCGAATCGGGTGACGCGCTGGAGACGGCCCGCCCCGCAGACCTTCTGGTGCTGCTGGATTCGTTGCGACAGCGCGAAGGCACGCTCAACACCGAGGTGAACGAGCTACAGAACACGCTGAATTCGTTGCAGGCGTCCGGCAACAACGACCAGGCCGCCATCCAATCCGCGCAGTCCAGGCTGGCGGCGCTGTCCATTCTGGTCGGGGCGGTCGGCGCCACCGGCCCCGGCGTCACCATCACGATCGAGGACCCCGGACCCGGGGTTTCGCCCGAGGCGATGCTGGACGTGATAAACGAGTTGCGCGCCGCCGGCGCCGAGGCGATCGAAGTCAACGACGCACACCAATCGGTGCGGGTCGGTGTCGACACCTGGGTGGTGGGTATGCCTGGGTCGCTGACCATCGACTCCAAGACCCTGTCGCCGTCGTATTCGATTCTGGCGATTGGCGATCCACCCACCCTGGCCGCGGCCATGAACATTCCGGGCGGCGCGCAGGACGCGGTCAAGCGCGTCGGTGCGCGAATGTCCGTTCAGCAGGCGGACCGCGTGGACGTCACCACCTTGCGGCAACCAAAACCGCACCAATACGCTCAGCCCGTCAAGTGAGCACCACCCGAACAGAACAGGATCACCCGTGAGCGATATCCCGCCCGATCTGCGCTACACAGCCGAACACGAATGGGTTCGCCGAAGTGGGGATGACACCGTGCGCGTGGGCATCACCGATTTTGCGCAGTCGGCGTTGGGCGATGTCGTTTTCGTTCAGCTGCCCGACGTGGGCACCGAACTGACCGCGGGCGAATCGTTCGGTGAGGTCGAATCGACGAAATCGGTGTCGGACCTGTACGCCCCGGTGTCGGGCAAAGTGTCCGCGGTCAACAGCGATCTGGACGGCAGTCCGCAACTGGTGAACTCCGACCCGTACGGGGGCGGTTGGTTGCTGGATGTGCAGGTATCCGACGTCGGCGAATTGGAGTCGGCCATTTCTTCGCTGCTCGACGCTGAGGCCTACCGCGGAACGCTCACCGAATGACGATTGCTAATGTCCCTGCAGCCCCGCGCGGCCAGCGCGCGGTGCAGCCAGGGTGCGGGGAAATCGAAGTTTCGGATCGTCAGGTGGTGGGCGCATTGCAAGCCGGTGCGCGGTACCGTCGACACATCGACCTTTGAAGTCTCTCGAAGATCGCTGAAAGACACGTGAAAGACTCTTGAACGTACGAAACGGCAGTAATCGGCATTCCGGGCAAACAAACCTGTTGCACAAGCCGGCCGAGCGGCCCGGACAGACAACGCCACAGCAGCCAGTGAGGAGCAGCGCGTGACGGACATGGACAACGACCAGAATTCGGACGAAGTCACGGTAGAGACGACTTCAGTCTTCCGTGCCGACTTCCTCAACGAGCTGGACGCTCCCGCACAGGCGGGAACCGAGAGCGCGGTATCCGGAGTCGAAGGGCTCCCCGCCGGCTCGGCGTTGCTGGTCGTCAAGCGTGGACCGAATGCGGGCTCGCGGTTTTTGCTGGACCAGCCCACCACGTCCGCTGGTCGGCACCCCGACAGCGACATTTTCCTCGACGACGTGACCGTCAGCCGCCGGCACGCCGAATTCAGGTTGGAAAACAACGAATTCAGCGTGGTCGACGTTGGTAGTCTCAACGGCACTTACGTCAATCGTGAGCCCGTTGACTCCGCGGTGCTCGCCAACGGTGACGAAGTGCAGATCGGCAAGTTCCGCTTGGTGTTTCTGACCGGACCCAAGCAGGGTGAGGATGGAGGATCTTCAGGCTAGTGAGCGCACCCGATAGCTCGGCACTGGCCGGGATGTCGATTGGGGCGGTCCTGGAACTACTGAGGCCGGACTTCCCCGATGTCACCATCTCCAAGATCCGCTTCTTGGAGGCCGAGGGGCTGGTGACGCCGCAACGGGCCGCGTCGGGGTATCGAAGGTTCACCGCCTATGACTGCGCGCGGTTGCGGTTCATCCTTACCGCGCAACGTGATCACTACCTGCCGCTGAAGGTCATCAGGGCGCAACTGGACGCCCAGCCCGACGGTGAGCTGCCGCCCGCAAAGGGCCCGTACTCCGTCCCACGCCTGGTGTCCGTGGCGGGCACCGGGGAAGCCGCCGGCGCGGACACGGGCTCCGACACCTCGGCGGTGGCTCCCAGCCACGTCCGGCTGAGCCGCGAAGAGCTGCTCAACCGGGCGGGCGTGCGGGACGACCTGCTGATCGCGCTGCTCAAGGCCGGGGTCATCACCACCGGGCCCGCCGGTTTTTTCGACGAGCACGCCGTCGTCATCCTGCAGTGCGCGCGGGCGCTGTCCGATTACGGCGTCGAGCCGCGGCATCTGCGCGCTTTCCGCTCGGCCGCCGATCGCCAGTCGGACCTGATCGCCCAAATCGCCGGGCCGGTAGTCAAAGCCGGCAAGGCCGGTGCGCGCGATCGCGCAGACGATTTGGCGCGCGAGGTCGCGGCGCTCGCGATCACGTTGCACACGTCGTTGATCAAATCCGCCGTTCGCGACGTTCTGGATCGCTGAGGACTAGACTTCGGTCGACAGCTTGGTTTTCGGCAGCAGGGCGGATATTTCACCTCGCGGTCCACTGGCGGGTACCAATCCAACCGGCGCCACTAATGCGGAGGGCAGACACAGATGGGTGAAGTTCGTGTTGTCGGCATTCGCGTAGAGCAGCCGCAGAACCAGCCGGTGTTGTTGCTGCGCGAAACCAACGGTGACCGTTACCTTCCGATCTGGATCGGTCAGTCGGAGGCCGCCGCCATCGCCCTCGAGCAGCAAGGCGTTGAGCCCCCGCGCCCGTTGACGCACGATCTGATCAGGGATGTCATTGCCGCGCTTGGGCATTCGCTGAAAGAGGTGCGGATCGTCGATCTGCAAGAGGGCACTTTCTACGCCGACCTGGTGTTCGACCGCAACATCACCGTGTCGGCGCGGCCCTCGGACTCGGTGGCGATCGCGCTGCGGGTCGGCGTCCCGATCTACGTCGAGGAAGGCGTGCTTGCCCAGGCCGGCCTGCTGATTCCCGACGAGAGCGACGAGGAAGGTGGCACCGCCGTCCGGGAGGACGAGGTGGAGAAGTTCAAAGAATTTCTCGACAGCGTGTCCCCGGACGATTTCAAGGCCACCTGAGGGGCAGTCTGGCCCGGCGCACACGCGCTACCACCAGCGCTTGGGAACGGCGGGCCGGCTGGTTTAGCCTGGATGGCGACATCACGGATCAATCTCAAACCACACCGTGATGTCGACACGCTGGCGGATAGCCCGCCCACTTGGCCCCGCGGCGGCCATACTTTGATCGCGACTACAGGCGCGGCGGCTATCAGAAAGCGTAAGCTCTACTAGCACTCGGGCCTGAGCAAACGTGGCTGCAATGTCATGCAGCCACAGACGCAGCTAACGACGAGAGCGCGATCGCGGAGAGGAACCACCGTGAGCGAGCAGCCACGCCAAGAGCAGCTCAACTTAGCCGACAGCGGTACCCAGGCGGCCAGTGACCGCCCCGTCACCGTAGCCAGCGCACCCGTGCAACCCGGACTTTTCCCGGATGATTCCGTGCCCGACGAGTTGGTCGGCTACCGCGGTCCGAGCGCCTGCCAGATCGCCGGCATCACGTACCGGCAGCTGGACTACTGGGCGCGCACCTCGCTGGTGGTCCCGTCGATCCGCAGCGCGGCCGGTTCCGGCAGTCAGCGGCTCTACTCGTTCAAGGACATCCTGGTCCTCAAGATCGTCAAGCGGTTGCTGGACACCGGGATCTCGTTGCACAACATCCGCGTCGCGGTCGATCACCTGCGTCAGCGTGGTGTGCAGGATCTGGCCAACATCACCCTGTTCTCCGACGGCACCACCGTTTACGAGTGCACGTCGGCCGAAGAGGTCGTCGACCTGCTGCAGGGCGGGCAGGGCGTCTTCGGCATCGCCGTGTCGGGCGCCATGCGCGAGCTGACCGGCGTCATCGCGGACTTCCCCGGCGAGCGGGCCGACGGCGGCGAATCGATCGCCGAGCCCGAGGACGAGCTGGCGAACCGGCGCAAGCACCGCGACCGCAAGATCGGCTGAGCGGCGCGCCCGCGACTCCGCCCCGAGGGGCCGAGTAAACTGGGCTGCGCATCGCATTCGAGCGGGAGAGTTCCGTGGCTGCCAGCCACGGGCGCCGAAGGAGCAACACCTCTCCGTCAACCTCTCAGGCACCCGGACCGCGCGAAATCATGATGCCTCTGGAAAGCGGCGAGGACCCTGTGGTCTCCGCCCGCCGATGGGGAAAGGCGCTCAGGCAGCATCGGGCACCGAATCTCTCAGGCGCCCGGCGAACGGGTGAAGACAGAGGGGGAGGGCCGTTAGTCCTCTGCCTTGATATGTCTTCGCCCGCCTACTCAGGAGTTTCCAGTGTCCGATCAACACACTTTCGCGGCTCGGCACATCGGCCCGGACGGCCAGGCCGTCGCGGCCATGCTCGCCGTCATCGGCGTCGACTCGCTGGACGAACTGGCCGCCAAGGCGCTTCCGGCCGGCATCCTGGACCGCTTGACCGCCGGTGGCGCCGCGCCCGGTCTCGACCAGCTGCCGCCGGCCGCCACCGAGACCGAGGCGCTATCCGAGCTGCGGTCACTTGCCGAGGCCAACACGGTGGCCGTGTCCATGATCGGGCAGGGCTACTACGACACGCTCACGCCACCGGTGTTGCTGCGCAACATCCTGGAGAACCCGGCCTGGTACACGGCCTATACGCCGTACCAGCCCGAGATCAGCCAGGGCCGGCTCGAGGCGCTGCTGAATTTCCAGACCATGGTCGCCGACCTGACCGGCCTCGAGGTCGCCAACGCCTCGATGCTCGACGAGGGCACCGCGGCGGCCGAGGCCATGACGTTGATGCACCGCGCGGCGCGCGGGAAGGCCAACCGCCTGGCGGTGGACGCCGACGTCTTCGCCCAGACCGCGGCCATCCTGGCCACCCGGGCCAAGCCGCTGGGCATCGAGATCGTCACCGCCGACCTGCGGGACGGGCTGCCGGACGGCGACTTCTTCGGCGTCATCGCCCAGCTGCCCGGGGCCAGCGGTCGGGTCACCGACTGGACGGGCCTGGTGGAGCAGGCGCATGACCGGGGCGCGCTGGTTGCCGTCGGCGCCGACCTGCTCGCCATGACGCTGATCACGCCGCCCGGTGAGATCGGCGCCGACGTTGCCTTCGGCACCACCCAAAGATTCGGTGTGCCAATGGGATTCGGTGGGCCGCACGCCGGCTACCTGGCGGTGCATGCCAGCCACGCGCGTCAGCTGCCGGGCCGGCTGGTGGGTGTGTCACTGGACGCCGACGGGACGCCGGCCTACCGGCTGGCGTTGCAGACCCGCGAGCAGCACATCCGCCGCGACAAGGCGACCAGCAACATCTGTACCGCGCAGGTGCTGCTGGCCGTGATGGCGGCGATGTACGCCAGCTACCACGGCGCCGAGGGGCTGACCGCGATCGCGCGCCGGGTGCACGGTCACGCCGAGGCGATCGCCGCCGCCCTCGGCGACGCGTCGGTGCACGACGCGTACTTCGACACCGTGCTGGCCCGGGTGCCCGGGCGCGCCGCCGAGGTGATCGCCGCGGCCAAGGCGCACGGCATCAACCTCTGGCGGGTCGACGACGACCACGTGTCGGTGGCCTGCGACGAGGTCACCACCGACGAGCACGTCGCCGCCGTGCTCGAGGCATTCGGACTGCACGCCGCCGGGCAGGGGGGTGCCGGTGCCGGCATCATCACCCGCACCTCGGAGTTCCTCACCCATCCCGCGTTCACCCAGTACCGCACCGAGACCGCGATGATGCGCTACCTGCGCGCGCTGGCCGACAAAGATATTGCCTTGGACCGCAGCATGATTCCGTTGGGTTCGTGCACCATGAAGCTGAACGCCGCCGCGGAGATGGAACCCATCACCTGGCCGGAGTTCGCCCGCCAGCACCCCTTCGCGCCCGCGTCGGACACGCCCGGGCTGCGGCGTCTGATCGCCGACCTGGAGACCTGGCTGGTGCAGATCACCGGCTACGACGCCGTCTCGCTGCAACCCAACGCCGGGTCGCAGGGCGAGTACGCCGGCCTGCTGGCCATTCACGACTATCACGCCAGCCGCGGGGAACCGCACCGCGACATCTGCCTCATCCCGTCCAGTGCGCACGGGACCAACGCGGCGTCGGCGGCGCTGGCCGGGATGCGGGTGGTCGTGGTGGCCTGCCACACCAACGGCGACGTGGATCTCGACGACCTGCGGGCCAAGGTCGGCGAGCACCGCGACCGGCTGTCGACGCTGATGATCACCTATCCGTCCACGCACGGCGTGTACGAGCACGACATCGCCGAGATCTGTGCGGCCGTGCACGAGGCCGGCGGCCAGGTGTACGTCGACGGCGCCAACCTCAACGCGCTGGTCGGGCTGGCGCGGCCGGGCAAGTTCGGCGGCGACGTCAGCCACCTGAACCTGCACAAGACGTTCTGCATCCCGCACGGCGGCGGTGGACCCGGTGTCGGGCCGGTGGCGGTGCGCTCGCATCTGGCGGCGTTCCTGCCGGGGCACCCGCACGCCCCCGAACTGCCTCAGGGGCATCCGGTGTCCGCGGCGCCCTACGGGTCGGCCTCGATCCTGCCGATCAGCTGGGCCTACATCAGGATGATGGGCGCCGACGGCCTGCGCGAGGCATCGCTCACCGCGATCGCGTCGGCCAACTACATCGCCCGGCGTCTCGACGAGTACTTCCCGGTGCTCTACACGGGCGAGAACGGCATGGTCGCCCACGAGTGCATCCTGGACCTGCGGGGCATCACCAAGTCCACCGGCGTCACCGTCGACGACGTGGCAAAGCGCCTGGCGGACTACGGATTTCACGCGCCCACCATGAGTTTCCCGGTGGCCGGCACGCTGATGGTGGAACCCACCGAGAGCGAGACCCTGACCGAAGTCGACGCGTTCTGCGACGCGATGATCGCCATCCGCGGCGAGATCGACCGGGTGGGCGCGGGGGAGTGGACCGTCGACGACAACCCGCTGCGGGGCGCACCACACACGGCCGAATGCCTGGTGGTCAGCGACTGGGACCACCCGTACACCCGGGAGCGGGCCGCCTATCCGCTGGGCAAGGACTTCCGGCCCAAGGTGTGGCCGCCCGTGCGTCGCATCGACGGAGCCTACGGCGATCGCAATCTGGTCTGCTCGTGCCCGCCGGTGGAGGCGTTCGCCTGACGGTCGCGCGGGTCGGGTCTCAGCCGGGCGCTGTCGCCGGGGCTTGTAACACCAGCGGCACCAGGTAGCGGCGGGCGAAGTCGCGGGCCTGGTTCAGGTTGTAGATCGGAATGACCGACTTCGGCGTCTTGATCAGCGAGATGATCAGCCGTCCGATCATCTCGCCGACCACCTCGGCGTCGAGATCCGCGGACACCTCGCCGCGTTCCTGCCATCGGCGAAGCCAGGTGGCGATGTAGCCGCGGGTCATGGCGATCAGGTTCTCATCGGTCAGGTATGCGGACAGTTCACCGGCGGCGGGTGATTCGCGGATGCTCCGGGTGAGCAGCTTGGGCGCGGAGGCTTCGTGGACGAAGGCCGCGAAGACCTCCGTAATACCCTCGTCCGGTGTCGCCGCCCGGCCCGCGACCTCGGAGACCAGCGTGCTCAGCCGCAGTGATTCGTCCATGATGGTCAGCCGCACCAGGTTTCGCTTGTGCCGGAAGCGGCGGTAGACCGTGGCGACCCCGACCCCGGCGGTGTCGGCGATGTCCTGCATGGTGGTGTTGGAGAAGCCGCGCTCGGTGAAGCAGGTGCGGGCCGCGGTGACGATGGTGCGGGCCGTCGGATCGAGGGTGGCCAGACCGTCGGGCACCAGGCCCAGCAGCATCGCGGGGTCTACCATCTGGCCTCCAGCCGATCGGGGTATCACGTCGATTCTGCGCTGTATCAGCGTATTCGCCCGCAGGCGCGGTCAATTCCTGCGGGTGTGCCGTCGCCGCAGCGCCGATCCATCCTGCCCAATCAGGCTCGGCTCGGCGCGGCGAACGAATCGAGCAGCACCGAGCGATAGCGGTCGCGCAGCCGCTCGTACTGATAACGGTTGTAGGCCAGGGGCTCCAGGGTGAGCCGGCGCGGCAACCATCGCCAGCCCAGCTGCAAGGCGGCAACGTAGACGGCGAACTCAACCTGCTCGCGCGTGCCCCACCGCACACCGAGCAGCCCGCGCATCGTGGGATGGGCGACCGCGGCCGAGCAGACGACCACCGGCCGGGACGCCAACGTCGTCATCACCGGCCATACCAGCCGCAGCAGTGGCCGTATCTGCCGGGGCAGCAACAACTTCGGGATCGGTGGCGCGACGAAGCTGCGTTTGGCGAATTGCAGAAAGTCGTTGTCGGCCAGATCTTCTGCGGCGACGGCGTTGTAGTACTCGAGCATGTCGTGCAGGGTCGCCGGCAGCTTCGCCTGCTTACTGGGCAACTCCAGGAATTGCAGCTCCGCCCGCAGCGTCTGGTAGACCACCTCCTTCTCGGCCGCGGTGAGCCGACGACCGCACACCCGCAGATACGCCTGATACAGGAGGTTGAGGCCGCTCACGGCCACCCAGATCCACACCTCGGGATCCAATGCGCTGTAACGGGTATCGCTGAACGAGTCCTTGCCGGTGCCCCGCACATCGCGGTGCAATCGTTTGAGATCGGCCCGCGACGTCCGCACGTCGGAACTGTCGCCGAAGGTGGCCAGGGCGGTGAACGCGGCGCTGCGGATGCCGCGGTCGGTGAAGTTGTCGGCGAACCGTCCGCTGCGGTCCACCGCCGCGGCGATCTCCCGGTGCGCCACCTGGTCGAGGGCCAGCCGACCGAATGCCGCCGCCAAGGGCGAGCCCGCGAACCACCGGACGTCGTCCGCCAATTCGCGGCGCGCCGAGTCTGGTGTCACCCTCGCACCGGATCCAATGCCCCGTACGAAACTCGCCGGCGTCGTCATGCCGCTCCTCCTTTGATGGCGAGAGTTCAGGTCACACCACGGTTGCCCCGGTGATGCGGCGCAACCGCATGTCCCACACCAGCGCCTGCACACCCAGCCGCATCAAGAACCGCGGCGTGAACAGGTCCAGCACACCGAGGACACGCTGCCAGCGGTCGAATCGGCGTTGCTGCACGTCCGACCAGCCGAATCCGAGCTTGTCGCGCAGTTGCGCCGGCAGGTAGCCGAGCGTCATGAACAGGTTCCAGCCGCCGAACAGTGCCGGGATGGGCGCGGGAAGGAACTTCAGCCGCGCGATGCCGATCAGATACCCGCGCATGCGTTCGTCGAAGTCGAGTCGGTCGAGTTGCTGCTGCCAGTACCGGTCCGCGGCCGCCCGATCGGCGGGCCACATTTCGGGCGGCACCTGCAGTGTGGTCGCGAACACCGACGCGGCCCGGTGAATCGTTTCGGGGTCGTGGCGGGACCGGCCGCCCCGCAGCCTGCGGGTGTCCTCGAAGACCGCGGCCATGCAGGACGCCACCCAGAGTTGCAGCGCGGGGTCGAACGCGTTGTAGCGCACCGGGCTTTGCGGACCGGACCGCACCGGGACGTGTGCGGCGTTGACCGCTTCCCGATACACCCTGCGATCCTCGGCATTTCCGCCGATGGCCACCGCGATGTAGGTGAACGTGGTGCGGGCCCGTTTGAACGGGTGCTTATGCAGGTTGCCGCTGTCGACCTTGCTCTCCATCACGCCGTAGGCCACGCCCGCATTCGCCAGCTGCATCACGACATTCGCCGCACCATAGGCCGGGGTCAGCCAGGGCGACATCTCCTCGGCCAGAAACGACGTGTTGACGGAATCGGTGTCCGCCCGCTCGGCGCGCCGATCCGGCGGGACGGGTGGGAGTTCGGGATCAGTGGGTAGCGGATGGGCCACGTCGCCGCCTTCCTGGATCGACCCCGAATGGATTCGGGTGTCTGCCCGTTGCGCCGCCGGCGGACATCTCGACCACTTCCCACGCCCTGATAGAAATTGAAGCTATTTCTATCGTCGAGTCTGGCACAGACCGTCGCCGTTTGATAGGGACGGCGAGAGATTCAGTCGGGATCGGCATGGCAGCCGTGTCTTTCGTCGCGTCCAACCTGCAGATTCCGCGAGCGTCCGGCACCGCCGGGCCATCACCGCCGGTAGACGAAAGCAATTTACCTATCACGGACCGCGCCGGCCCATGGTCAACACCGGGCGGCGCCGACTCGCGCCGTCAGCTCAGAAAGGCGTTGATCGCCGACGCGAGATCGGGGGACGCCGACGTCGCGAGATTCTGATAGCTACCGCCACTGAGCTGGGCGACCGCTTCCCAGGTCGCCCGGTCCGGGTCGGCTCCGAAGTCGATGACGTTCACCGCGATGGGTTTGGCCGAATCGGCGCTCTTGCGGATGAAGTCCTGCAGCCCCGGCCCGTCCAGCGTCTGGTCCGTGTGCGGTCCCGCGGTGATCAACAGTATCGAATTCGTCTGTCCCGCATGGTAGTTGGTCTGCATATCCTGGTAGAGCATCCGCAGCGTGGTGAAGGACACCGCGCCGCCGCCCGACGAGTACTGCTTGTCCAGCGCGGTGGTCAGCGCGGCCGAACGCGGCTGGCCGTTGACCGCGTCGGACAGCGGCCCGCTCGCCACCTCGGAGCGGCCCTCGTGGCCGTCGAACGTCCACAACCCGACCACGGCGGTGCCGGGCAGCGCCTTGATCTTGTCCTGCAGCGCCCCGATCACGTTGGCCAGCCGGGACTTTCCGCCTTCCTGGCCGGGCATCGACTGGTCGAGCATGATGGTCGTGGCCTGCCCGCTCGACGGGCTCGCCATCGCCTCGGCGAGGGTGGCCCGCATCGGCTCATCGCCCACCGACAGCGCGGCCGGCAGCGCCGGGAAGTCGGTGACCGGACTGCTGGGCGGTTTGACCCCGTTGACGCGGAAACCGGCCTTCGCCAGCTTGGCCAGCTGATCGGACTTGTGCATGAAACGCGAGAACTCGCTGGCCGCCGAGGCCTGTTCCCGGCTGAGCCAGGAACCACTGAGCAGCACGGTGGGGTAGTCGGCCACCGCGGCGGAGCCGGGTGGCAGCCAGAACCCCAAGGCGCCCTTGGCGTCTGGCAACGATTGGCCGCGCTGGAACAGCTGCTGCTCGGTGGTGACGACCGCATGCACCGGCGCGGTCGCGGGGTCGCCGGGCTTCAGCAGCGTGTTCATCGCCTCGTTGAGCGAGCTGTCGGCCAGCTTGGGTTGCCCGCTCAGCAGGCTGCGCACCGCGCCGGTGCCCTGCGTCACCGGCGCGCCGGGCGGTACCGACGCGGCCGCCACCGCCTCTCCGGCCAGAAACGATGCGTCACCGTTGCCGCTCATCGGCAGCGCCAGGCGCAACGAGCCCCACGCGGGTAAGTTCAACCCGGCCAACGCATTCGGGTTGTTTTGCAGCCCGGGCAGCGCCGCCCAGTTCTGGTTGGACAGGGCCGGGGCGAGTTGGGGGCGGATGGCCAGCACCACCGGCGAGGTGACCAGCGAATGGCTCTCGGTGACGGTCTTCTGCGCCGTCGCCCCGGCGAGCCGTGCGGCCGAGATCGAGCTGCCCGGAATCCACAGCGCCGGTTGGCCGCCCAATTCCGCGGGCCACTTGCCGATGAAGCCGTTGAGCACGGCGTCGGAGTTGGCCGGCTTGACGCTCACCACCATGCAGTGGTCACCGATCGGCCCGGCGGATTTGTTGTAGCTTTCCGCGAATTGCTGAACGGAATCGGCGATCGACGGGTCTGCGACGACGGCCACCGTCTCCTGGCCGCCCGAGCAGCGTCCCGCCGCCGTGTGTGATCGCTTGGACAGCGCGTCACCGAAGAAGCTCCACAGGATCACCGATCCCACCACGACGACGACCGCGACCAGCGCCACGATCACGCCGATGCTGACGCCGCGGCGGCCGCCCTCGCTGCGGTGACCACCCAGCCGATCGGCGAGCCCACGATGCCCGCCCCGGAAGAGCGACGGTGTCGAGGCCGGGGGCTCCGGGCTCGGCGCGGCAGCGGGCCGCGACGGAAACTCCGGGTAGTCGTCAGCGGCGCTGTCTACGAACGAATCCTCGGCCGCGTAGAGATCGTCGTCCGCCGTGAATCGCCCGTCGTCGGGATGGCGACGTTCGTCGGCGTAGTCACCCTCGTCCGAGTAGTCGCCCTCGTCCGAATAGTCACCCTCGTCCGAGTACAGGTCGGCTTCCTCGTCGCCGGCGTCCCGGTGGCGGTGTCCCGCATCGTCACCGCGAGACGGCTCGTCGACGACGTCGTCGCGAGATGGCTCCTCAAGGAAGTCGTCAGGGTCGGGCGCACTGTGCCTACCCATAGCAGTGCCCGCGGCCTTTCCGTCGATCCATCGTTAACCCGGCGCCGATTTTAGTCATCGCCGGCACTATTACACGTTCGAACCCGATTTGAGCGCAGGCTCAATTCGATTGCGCGGCGTGTGCCTTGGCCTCACGCCGACGGCGATGCAGGATCGGCTCGGTGTAACCGTTGGGTTGCTGCGTTCCGGTCAGGATCAGATCCTGTGCGGCCAGGAAGGCCAGGCTGTCGTCGAAGTTCGGCGCCATCGGCAGGTACGCCGCGTCCTTGGCGTTCTGCTCGTCGACCAGTGGGGCCATCCGCTCCAGGCTGGCCCGCACGTCCTGCTCGGTGATCACCCCGTGGCGCAGCCAGTTGGCCAGCAGCTGGCTCGAGATCCGCAGCGTGGCACGGTCTTCCATCAGTGCCACGTCGTGGATGTCGGGCACCTTCGAGCAGCCGACGCCCTGGGCGACCCAGCGCACCACGTAGCCCAGGATGGACTGGCAGTTGTTGTCGACCTCTTCGCGGATCTCCTCGGAAGCCCAGGCCAGCTCCTTGGCCAGCGGGATGGTCAGCAACTCCTCGATCTTGGTGCGCTTCTTACCCGCGAGCTCCTCCTGCACGGCGCCCACGTCGACGTAGTGGTAGTGCATCGCGTGCAGGGTGGCCGCCGTCGGTGAGGGCACCCACGCGGTGGTCGCCCCGGCCTTCGGCTGGCCGATCTTCTGCTCGACCATGTCGGCCATCAGCTCGGTCATCGCCCACATGCCCTTACCGATCTGGGCCTTGCCCTTGAAGCCGGCCGCCAGACCGATGTCGACGTTGGCGTCCTCGTAGGCCTTGATCCAGGTGCTGTTCTTCATCGCACCCTTGCGGATCATCGGCCCGGCCTCCATCGAGGTGTGGATTTCGTCGCCGGTGCGGTCCAGGAAGCCGGTGTTGATGAACACGACGCGGTCGGCCGCCGCTTTGATGCAGGCCTTGAGGTTGACGGTGGTGCGCCGCTCCTCGTCCATGATGCCGACCTTGAGGGTGCCCTGCGGCAGCCCGAGCACGTCTTCGACGCGGCTGAACAGCTCGCAGGTGTAGGCGACCTCGTCGGGTCCGTGCATCTTGGGCTTGACGATGTAGATGGACCCGGTGCGGCTGTTGGCCAGCGGGCCGTTGGAGTCACCGGTCTTGAGCCCGTGGATCGCGGTCAGGCCGGTGAACAGCGCATCCATGATGCCCTCGAACACCTCTTTCTCTTCGTCGCCTTCGCTCCAGACGATCGCGTCGTTGGTCATCAGGTGACCGACGTTGCGGACGAACAGCAGGCTACGGCCGGGCAGAACCAGTTCGCCCTCGCCGTCGGGTGTGGTGTAGGTGCGGTCCTCGTTGAGCACCCGGGTGAAGGTCTTGCCGTCCTTTTTGACGTCTTCGGACAGATCGCCCTTGTTCAGCCCGAGCCAGTTGCGGTAGCCGAGCACCTTGTCGTCGGCGTCGACGGCGGCCACCGAGTCCTCGAAGTCCATGATCGTGGTGATCGCCGATTCCAGGACGACGTCCTTGATGCCCGCGGAGTCGGTCTTGCCGATCGGCGATTCCGGGTCGATCAGGATTTCGATGTGCAGGCCGTGGTTGACCAGCAACACCGACCAGTTGGGGGAGCCGAGCTCGCCGGTGTAGCCGGCGAACTTCTCCGGGTCGGCCAGGCCGACGGAGCCGTCGGCGGTCGCGACCTTGAGCTGTCCGTCGTCGACACTGAGTCCCGTCGCGTCGGCCCACGACCCGGATTCCAGCGGCACGGCCTGGTCCAGGAATTTGCGCGCGTAGGCGATCACCTTGTCGCCGCGCACCTGGTTGTAGCTGGTGCCCTTCTCGGCGCCGTCATCCTCGGGGATGACGTCGGTGCCGTACAGCGCGTCGTAGAGCGAGCCCCACCGCGCGTTCGCGGCGTTCAGCGCGAACCGCGCGTTGAGCACCGGCACCACCAGCTGCGGGCCTGCGGTCGTGGTGATCTCGTCGTCCACGCCGGAGGTGGTGATGGTGAAGTCCGCGGGTTCGGGCTGTAGATAACCGATTTCGGTGAGGAACTCGCGGTACGCCTCGATGTCGAGCGGCTCGATGACACGCTGCCGGTGCCACTTGTCGATCTGGGCCTGCAGCTCGTCGCGCCGGCGCAGCAAGTCCTGGTTCTTGGGGGTGAGGTCGGTGACCACCTTGTCGACGCCCGCCCAGAAGCTGTCCGGGTCGATGTCGGTGCCGGGCAAGGCCTCGTTGTTCACGAAGTCATAGAGCACTCGGGCGACGCGCAAGTTCCCCGCCGACACGCGATCAGTCATGATTCTCCTCCGTCATGGGCCGCACCGGACCATCGTCGGGCCAGATTGGCAATGCCATAAGCCTACCGAGCGCAGCCTGGTGAGCGTTATTCGCCCGACCCGGCAGGCGCAGGTCAGACCGCGCTGACAGCTTCAAGAACGACGCTGCGGCGAGCACCGGGATCTGTTTCCAGCAACGCATGTTTCGCGTCCAACGGTGCCGCGCCCTCCAGCACTTTCTTAACTGGTAGCCGTGAAAGATCATACGGGCTGCGCATAGTCGTCCCGGCCGGCCAGTGCCGCTACGCGTCGCGCATCGTGCCGACGAGGTCTTCAACCAGGTCTTCCATGGCCACCATGGCCACCACCACCCCGTTTTCGTCGGTCACCAGCGCCAGATGGCTGTTGCTGCGGCGCATCCGGGACAGGGCATCGGCCAGCGGCAGCGATTGGGACAGCCGCGGCAGCGGGCGCACCTTCGCCAGATCGATCACCGTCTGCGGATCGTCATCGAGGGTCAGCACGTCCTTGATGTGCAGATATCCGAGGAAGACGCCGCCGACGCTGGCCACCGGGAACCGCGAGTAGCCGGTCTGGGCCAGGGCCTGCTCGACCGCCCCGACCGTGGGGCCCGAGCCCGCCGCGGCGACCGGTACCGCGTGCACGCCGGCGAGCGGCACCGCCACGTCACCGACCACGCGGTGGCGAATTTGCAGCGCCCGGGTGAGCCGGGTGCGTTCCTCGCGGTCCAGCAAGCCCTCGGACTCCGATTCGGCGATCATCTCGCTGAGCTCGACGGGGGAGACTGTGATCTCCAGCTCTTCCTTGGGTTCGACGCCGAACGCGCGCACCACCAGGTTGGCGCACTTGTTGTAGAACACGATGAACGGCCGGGCCGCCCGCACGTAGGCCAGATACGGCGGGACCAGCAGCATCGCGGTGCGTTCCGGCCCGGCCAGCGCGATGTTCTTCGGCACCATCTCGCCCAGCAGCACGTGCAGCGTCACCACGATGGCCAGCGCGATTGCGAACGACAACGTGTGCAGCAGCGTCGGGTGAATTCCCGTGAGCCCCAACGCCGTTCGCAACAGATTGGACACGGCCGACTCGCCGATCCGCCCGAGCAGCAGGGACGCGGCGGTGACGCCCAACTGGGCACCGGCCAGCATGGCCGGCAGTTGCTCTCCCGCGCGGATCACCGTGACCGCGGCCGCCTTACCCTGTTCGGCCAGCGCCTCGAGGCGGTCACGCCGTGCCGAGATCAGCGAGAACTCCGCCCCGACGAAGAACGCGTTCACCCCGATCAACAGGCAGGCCACCAGCAGGCCCATGGTGTCGCTCATCGGTGCGCCCCGGTCGCGGGAACGTCACCGTGACTGCCCACTTCGATCAGCTCGAGCAGGTCGATCCGGCGGCCATCCATCCGGATCACCGTTGCCTGCCAACGCGTCACCGCGTCCAGTAGGCCGTCGGAGTCCAGCGCGGGCAGCTTGACCGTGTCGCCGGCCACCGGGATGTGACCGATCTCGCGCAGCACCAGCCCGCCGATGGTCTCGTAGGGGCCTTCGGGTGCCCGAAAGCCGGTGGCCGCGGCCACCTCGTCGATGCGCAGCAGGCCCGAGACCCGCCAGCCGGAGCCGGCGGGCACCACGTCCGGAGTCGCGTCGTCGTGCTCGTCGCGGACGTCGCCCACGATCTCCTCGATCAGGTCCTCGACGGTCACCATGCCGGCGGTGCCGCCGTATTCGTCGACGACCAGCGCGGTTTGTAGGTTGTTGGCGCGGATCTCGGCCATCACCGCGTCGCCGTCCAGGGTTGACGGCACGTTCGGAACGGGTTGGGCCACCGTGATCAGCCGAGTGCGGGCGCGTTCGGTTCGCGGGATGGCGAACACCTGCTTGACGTGCACGATGCCGACCGTCTCGTCGAGGTCGCCGTCGACGATCGGGAAGCGGGAAAACCCGGACTCGGCGGCCGTGGTCACCAGGTCGGCGACCGTGTCGTCGGTCTGCAGGGCCACGATCTTGGACCGGGGCGTCATCAGCTCTTCGGCGCTCAGGGCGCCGAACTGCAACGAGCGCCGCACCAGGGCCGCCGTCGCGGCGTCCAGGGCGCCGCTGCGCGCCGACGAACGCACCAGCGACAACAGCTCCTGCGGGGACCGGGCCGAGCGCAGCTCTTCGGCCGGTTCGACGCCGAGCCGGCGCACGATCCAGTTCGCCGCCCCGTTGGTCAGCCGGATCGCCGGCGTGAGCAGCAGCGAGAACAACAGCTGGGCGCTCACGACGGCGCGGGCCGCCGACAGCGGGCGCGCCACCGCCAGGTACTTGGGAACCAGCTCGCCGAACACCATCGACACCGATGTCACGATCACCAGCACCAGGAAGGCCATGATCGCGTCGCCGACCCTGTCGGGTATGCCGATCGCATCCAGCCACGGGTGCGGCAAGTCCTCCACCATCGGATCGGTCAGGTAACCGGCCGCCAGCGTGGTGATCGAGATACCCAGCTGTGCGCCCGACAGCTGAAACGACAGCCGGTGGTGCGCGTGACGGATCCAGCGGTCGCGGCGTCCGCCGCCACGCGCGTTGGCCTCGACCGCGCTGCGGTCCAGGGTGGTCAGCGAGAACTCCGCGGCGACGAAGACGGCGTTGCCGAGGATGAGCACCGCGATCGCCACAACGCTGATCACGGTGACGGTGACGTTCATGAACGACGCCGCCGGCCGGCCGAGGGGAACGGCTTGATGAGCGGAGACGGCGCGGAAGGAGGCTCCGCATCGGGCGATTCGGCTGACGGCCCGTGCGCCCGCAAGCCGATGGCTGGCACGGGTGCCTGCGGCACGTCGATCCTTTCGCTGCCTGGTGGCTGACCGGCCGCGGTTGCGGCCGTCTTTGCTGTCATATGCTAGCCCGGGCCGCGGGCGTGCGGCGCTGCCCGGCCCTGGCTACGGGCTCGATCGTTCGAATCCGCGGCCGACCCGGGCCAACTAAAGTATGGCTAACCTTACTCAGGTACGCTCTGCGCACTATGCCCGACGCTCAGACGCCGTCCATTCAGGTCCTCCCGCGCGAACGCTTCGACATTCCCGACGAGGTAGCGCGCATTCCCCGCCCACCGGTTCCCACCCTCGATCCACCGTTCGGTATGCGCGTGGCGCGGCTCGAGGACGCGGACAGGGTGACCGAGTGGATGAACCGCCCGCATTTGGCGCAGGCGTGGGAATACGACTGGCCGGCGCCCCGGTGGCGACAGCACCTGAGCGCCCAGCTGGACGGGACGTATTCGCTGCCGTTGCTCGGCAGCTTGCGGGGCATACCGCGCGCCTACCTCGAACTCTATTGGGGCGCAAAGGATCTGATATCCCGGTACTACGACGCCGAGCCCTATGACCTGGGGCTGCACGCCGCCATCGCCGATCTGAACCTGGTGAACCGCGGCCTGGGCCCGATGCTGTTGCCCCGGATCGTGGCCAGCGTCTTCTCGGCGGAGCCGCGGTGCCGGCGGATCATGTTCGACCCCGATCACCGCAACACCACCGCGCGCCGGCTGTGCGAGTACGCCGGATGCAAGTTTCTCGGCGAGCACGACACGACGAACCGGCGCATGGCGCTCTACGCGCTCGAGGCGCCGATCACCGATTCGTAGCCGCTGTAGTCGGGCGCCATCCCGGCTGCCACCAACTCCCACAGCACCGCGTCGGTGCCGCCACCGACGCGGGCCGGCTTCATGTCGCGCCACCATGAGCCCGGCGGCGTCTCATCGACGAGATATCCCGACCCGCCGAAAATGTGCATGCAGGCTTACCCCAGCGTGTCACCAGCCCTGCGGCAGCGGATGCCCCTCGGCGAAGCCGGCGGTGGACTGCACGCCGACCACGACCCGGTCGTACAGCTGCGCCAGGTTGGCCGCGCCGACATAGGTGCAGGTGCTGCGCACGCCCGAGGTGATGTGGTCGAGCAGATCTTCGACACCGCCGCGGGCGGGATCCAGCCCCATCCGGGACGTCGAAATGCCTTCCTCGAACAGCGCCTTGCGAGCCCGATCGAACGCGGTCTCCGCCCCGCTGCGCGCGACCACCGCCCGTTTGGAGGCCATGCCGTAGCTCTCCTTGTACGGCTGGTCCTCGCGGTCACGCATCAGGTCGCCGGGCGACTCGTACGTGCCGGCGAACCACGACCCGATCATCACGTTGGATGCCCCGGCGGCCAGCGCCAGCGCCACGTCCCGGGGATGCCGGATACCGCCGTCGGCCCACACATGTCCGCCTAATTCCCTTGCTGCCGAAGAACATTCGACGACAGCGGAGAATTGCGGGCGCCCGACGCCGGTCATCATCCGGGTGGTGCACATCGCGCCCGGTCCGACGCCGACCTTGACGATGTTCGCCCCGGCGCCGAGCAGGTCGCGGGTGCCCTCCGCCGAGACGACGTTGCCCGCCGCCAGCGGAACGCCCAGCTGCAGCCCCGCGACCGTCCGGATCGCCTCGATCGTCTTGACCTGATGTCCGTGCGCCGTGTCGATGACCAGCAGGTCGATGCCGGCCTCGACCAGCGATCGCGCCTTGTCCCCGACGTCGCCGTTGATGCCGATGGCCGCGCCTATCCGCAGCCGGCCCCGCGCGTCGACGGCCGGGGTGTACAGGCCCGCACGGATGGCGCCGGTGCGGGTCAGCACGCCGGCCAGCGTGCCGTCGGCGTTCGTCACGACCGCGACACCGATGGATGACTGCTCGAGCAGGTCGAAGACCTTGCGCGGCTCGGTTCCCACCGGCGCGGTGACGAAGTCGGTCATCGCGACGTCGCGCACGCGGGTGAAGCGATCCACCCCCAGGCACGACGATTCGCTCACCAGGCCCAGGGGACGGCCCTCGAAGGCGACCACCGCGACACCGTGCGCACGCTTGTGGATCAGGGCCGTCGCGTCGGACACCGAGTCGTCGGGTCCGAGCACCACCGGGGTGTCCAGAACCAGGTCGCGACTCTTGACGAACTCGACCGTCTGCTGCACCGCGGTGATCGGCAGATCCTGCGGCAAGATGACGAGTCCGCCACGCCGCGCGACGGTTTCGGCCATCCGCCGGCCCGCCACCGCGGTCATGTTGGCGACGACCACCGGGATCGTGGTGCCCGAGCCGTCACCGGTGGACAGGTCGACGTCAAAGCGGGACGCGATCTCCGAGCGGTTCGGCATCACGAACACGTCGTTGTACGTCAGGTCGTATGCGGGTCTGTGCCCGTCGAGAAACCTCATCGCAGTCGCCCCACCAACTCAAGCCCCCTTCGCGCCCTCTGGTGTCGCCCGGCTACGCGGGCACTTCGGAGCGGTCTCCGCTCCACAGTGTGTGGAAGCGCTTGTCCGGGTCGTCGTCGATGCGGCCGTAGGTGTGTGCGCCGAAGAAGTCCCGCAAGCCCTGGGTGAGTGCCGCCGGCAGCCGCTCGGTGCGCAGCGCGTCGTAATAGGACAGCGCGGAGGCGAAGCCGGGGATCGGGATGCCGAGTTCGGTGGCCTTCACCACCACGCGACGCCAGCTGTCGATGGATTCCTCGATGGCACTGCGGAAGTAGGGCGCCACGATCAGGGTCGGCAGGTCGGGATTCTCGTCGAACGCCTCCTTGATCCGGTTGAGGAATTTCGCCCGAATGATGCACCCGCCGCGCCAGATCGTCGCCATGTCGCCGGGCGTGATGCCCCAGTCGTACTCGGCGCTGCCCGCCTGGATCTGGTTGAAGCCCTGCGCGTAGGCGATGATCTTCGAGGCATACAGCGCCTTGCTCACGTCGTCGATGAATTGGGTTGCGTCGCTTGGCTTCTCGCCGAGGTGTCCGGAGGCCAGGCCGGTGGTGGCCTTGCGCTGGGCGACCGAGCCGGACAGCGCGCGGGCGAACACCGCCTCGGCGATACCGGTCACCGGCACACCGAGATCGAGCGCCGATTTCACGGTCCAGCGTCCCGTGCCCTTCTGCTCGGCCTCGTCGAGGATGAGGTCGACCAGCGGCTTGCCCGTCTTGGCATCGGTCTGGCGCAGCACCTGCGCGGTGATCTCGATCAGGAAGCTGTCCAGGTCGCCCTTGTTCCACTCGGCGAACACGTCGGCGATCTCGGGAGCGGTCTTGCCCAGGCCGTCGCGCAACAGCTGGTAGGCCTCGCCGATCAGCTGCATGTCGGAGTACTCGATGCCGTTGTGCACCATCTTGACGAAGTGACCTGCGCCGTCGGGGCCGATGTGGGTGCAGCACGGCACGCCGTCGACGTGTGCGGAGATCTCCTCGAGCAGCGGGCCCAGCGATTTGTACGACTCGGCCGGGCCGCCCGGCATGATCGACGGGCCGTTGAGCGCGCCCTCCTCACCGCCGGAGATGCCTGCGCCGACGAAGTGCAGGCCCCGCTCGCGGATCGCCTTCTCGCGGCGGATGGTGTCGGTGTAGAGCGCGTTGCCGCCGTCGATGATGATGTCGCCGGATTCCATGGCGTCGGCGAGCTCGTTGATGACGGCGTCGGTGGGGTCGCCCGCCTTGACCATGATGATCACCCGGCGCGGCTTCTCCAGCGCGTCCAGAAATTCCTCGATCGTCTCGGAGCGGACGAAGTTGCCCTCGTCGCCGTGCTCTTTGAGCAGCGCATCGGTTTTGGCGATCGAGCGGTTGTGCAGCGCCACGGTGTAGCCGTGGTGGGCGAAGTTGCGGGCGAGGTTCGATCCCATGACGGCCAGGCCCGTGACGCCGATCTGTGCGGTGCCGGTCTTGGAACTCGAGGGGGCATCCGACGAACTCATGTTTTCGCCTCTCAATTTGGAGAACTCTTCCGAAAAGCTTTCGGTGACACTGTGGCACAGCGAACAGTTGGGCGTCCGGGGTGATCGGCCCGCGGCTGCGTCAGAGGTTGAACAAGCGCTCCAGCTCGGTGAGCCACGGCACGGCCAGCGCGATGGTGGGCACCACGAACACCGCCACCGCGGCCAGGTATGCGGCCGCCGACAGCAGCGGGCTGTTGCCGCGTCCGCCCAGGCGGCGCACTCTGACCACCGTGCTGGGGCCGCCCGCCGCGAGCGCGCCCGACGGGGCCCGCCCCGATGCGCACGCGACCAGCGCCCTGGCCAGGGGAGTGCGACCCGCGGCGCGGACCGCCGCGTCGTCCGCGAGCAACTCGACCAGAAGCTGGACCGCGCCGAGCGCGTTGGCGCTGCGGACCAGCCGCGGGAAAGCGGCATGCACCGCGGTGAAGGCTTCCAGCACCAGGTCGTGCCGCGCCCGCAGGTGGGCGCGCTCGTGGGTGAGGATTGCCTCGACCTCGGCGTCGGCGAGTGCCTTCAGCGTTCCCTCGCTGACCACCACCCGGCTGCGCACGCCGGGCAGGCAGTAGGCGAGCGGTTGCGGCACGTCGAGCACGCGGAGATCGCGCGTGCGGGCGCAGGGCTGGGACAGCGCCGCGCCGTGGCCGACCCCGACCAGGTCCACCACCATGCGGTGGTGGGCCCGTCTTTTCCGGTTGGCGATGGCCACCCGGACCACCGCGACCATCAACCGGGCGCCGACCAGCACGGTCAGGGTGAAAACGCTGACGTAGACCGTCCACAGCGGCCAGCCGAGGCGATCAGCGGCGCCGAGGATGCTGGTCGTGGGGCGCCCGTCGCGGCCGGGCACCAGCAACCGGGTGGCGATCGCGATGCCGGCGCTGAACGCCGACAGCACCGCGGCCAGCGCGACGGCTTGCCAGAGCACCATCGCGGCGCGGGGAGCGCGCAGCGGCCAGCGCGCGCGTGCCAACATCGCCGGCACCGGGCCGGTCAGTAGCACCGCGAGAATGATGAAAGCCAGCGCGGACACACAGTTAGTGTCCCTCAGCCCTCCGGTGCAGCGCCAGCAGATGGCGAGTTATTGCGTTGATTGGCTTCCAGTTCGGCGAGTGCGCGCCGCAGCGCCTCGGCCTCGTCGGCCCCGACGCGTTCGACGAAGTGCACCAGGGCGGCCTGACGGCCGCCGGAATCCTCGGCCTGGGCCAGCGCGTCCACCATGAGTCCGGCGACCAGCTCGTCGCGACCGTGCACCGGCGCGTACCGGTGCGCCCGGTCGTCGCGGATCTGGGAGACGAGATTCTTCTTGGCCAACCTTTGCAGCACGGTCATGATCGTGGTGTAGGCCAGGTCACGCTGCGCCGACAACGCCTCATGGACCTGGCGAACGGTCTGAGGCTCGGGCGTGGACCAGAGGTGGTCCATGACGGCCCGTTCCAGGTCCCCCAGCCGAGTCAGTTTGGCCATAGTTCGTTCATCTCCTGAGCGTCGAATCAAGCGTACTCCGGCTTACTACCGACGGTCGTACGAAAGGCTGACAAATCACTGTGCCGGCCACCGCGCGCCCCGCCGCGGACAAGAAGAACACTACCTCTTGCAAAGTTAGGGCAGCCTTGCCTATGCTGATCGGGTCGAGCGATAACGGACCGTGTGAGAGTCCTGAGGGCTGCAGCGACCCCCGGTCTACTCGATCGGCGAGCCCCGTGCCTTCGAGGCACGGGGCTCAGCCGTTTTCCGGTCCAGAATCCGCCGCGAGGGCGTGCCGGGGCCATGGTGTAGACACATGGACGTGCCAGAGCCGCAGAAAACGATCCTCCCGCCGGACTTCGCCGCACCCTTCGACCGCGAGATCGGGCTGCAATTCACCGAACTCAGCCCCGACGGCGCGCGGGCCCAGCTGGAGGTCACGCCCAAGCTGCTGCAGCCGATGGGTTTGGTTCACGGTGGCGTTTACTGCTCGATGATCGAGAGCATGGCCAGCGTGGCCGCCTACACGTGGCTGGCCACCCGCGGCGGCGGAAATGTGGTGGGCGTCAACAACAACACCGATTTTTTGCGCTCGATCGGTTCCGGCATGGTGTACGGCACCGTCGAGCCGATCCACCGCGGCCGTAGCCAGCAATTGTGGTTGGTCACCATCACCGACGGCGACGACCGGGTGGTCGCCCGCGGTCAGGTGCGGCTGCAGAATCTCGAAATTCGCGAGGGCTGATCAATCCACCTGGGGCCGCGGTGAAATGCGTTGTCCGGCAACCGTGTTGGAGGTTGGTCGCGGCGATCGGCTAGCTGGCCCGCCTGGCCGCCGGCCGCTTGGCCTCCGCGGCGACTACCGCCAACTGTTCGAGCCGGGTCCGGGCGAACGCCTGCTGCTCGGTGATGGTCAGCTGGCCGCGGCGGGTGCTCAGGAACGTCACCGTCCAGGACAGCAGCGTGCTGATCTTGGTCTTGAACCCGACCAGGTAGACCAGGTGCAACACCAGCCAGGCGAACCAGGCGAACAGGCCGCTGAACTCCACCGGGCCGATCTTGGCCACCGCGGAGAACCGCGACACCGTGGCCATGGAGCCCTTGTCGAAGTACTGGAACGGCTCCCGGTCGGCCGGGTTGGCGCCGCCGAGTTCGGCCTTGATGGTGCTCGCGACGTACTTGGCGCCCTGAATCGCGCCCTGCGCCACGCCCGGCACGCCTTCGACCGCGGCCAGGTCGCCGATGACGAACACGTTCGGGTGGCCGGGGACCGACAGGTCGGGCAGCACCTTGACGCGGCCGGCCCGGTCCAGCTCGACCGACGACTGATCCGCGAGGTCGCGGCCCAGCGGGCTGGCGGACACGCCGGCGGACCACACCTTGCACGCCGACTCGATGCGCCGGACGGTGCCGTCGGAATCCTTCACGGTGATGCCGTTGCGGTCGACATCGGTGACCATCGCACCCAGCTGGATCTCCACGCCCATCTTCTCCAGCCGGGCCGCCGCGCGCTGACCGAGCTTGTCGCCGAACGGCGGCAGCACGGCAGGCGCGGCATCGAGCAGGATCACCCGCGCCTTCGTCGAGTCGATGTGGCGGAAGGAGCCCTTCAGCGTGTAGCTCGCCAATTCCGCGATCTGCCCGGCCATTTCGACGCCGGTGGGGCCGGCCCCGATCACGGTGAACGTCAGCAGCTTGGCCCGCCGTTCCGGATCGCGCGACCGCTCGGCCTGTTCGAACGCGCTGAGGATGCGCCCTCGCACCTCGAGGGCGTCGTCGATCGACTTCATGCCGGGCGCAAACTCGGCGAAATGGTCGTTGCCGAAATACGACTGGCCGGCGCCGGCGGCGATGATCAGGCTGTCGTAGGGAGTGTCGTAGGTGTGCCCGAGCAGGTCGGACACCACGAACTTGCCCTCCAGATCGACGTGGGTGACGTCGCCGAGCAGCACCTGAACGTTGCGCTGCCTGCGGAGCACGACGCGGGTGGGCGGCGCGATATCGCCTTCGGACACAATGCCGGTCGCCACTTGGTAGAGCAGCGGCTGGAAGAGGTGGTGCGTCGTCCGGGCGATCAGTTTGATGTCGACGTTGGCGTGCCTGAGTTTCTTTGCCGCGTTCAGTCCGCCGAACCCGGAGCCGATGATGACAACCTGGTGACGGCGCTCCGGTCCAGCTGTGGTACCTGGCTGGGGGCTCATGTTTCCGCTGCTCCTGACGGGGGCTTCTGGACGCGCGACTGCGATTAGCCACCACGCTAGTCAGGCGAATACCCGCAAACCTAGCTGGCAACATGTGTAATCAAACACATCGCCAGTATCACTGCTGGTCGTTGAACGTGATACTGGTCATGTTCGACCGACCGGTCCGCAAAGGTGCCGAAATCCCTACAGCCCCACGAGCGGACGCAGCGCAGCTCCGGCCGCCTCGATGACGCCGGGGGTGTAGAAGGGCAGGTTGATGATCACGCCGTCGATGCCCGCGTCGATCACCTTGGTCTTGATCTGATCGGCGACCGAATCCGGCGTGCCGACCACCATGCGCTGCGTCATCTCGGCGGGAATCTGGTCGAGGCTCGCGTTTTCGTCGATCAGCACCGTGGTCAGCGTGCTGGTTTCCAGGCTGGCGGGATCGCGGCCCACCTCGTCGCAGGCCCGCCGCACCGCGTCCAGCTTGCGTGGCAGCTCGTCGAACCCTGCGATCACGTTGAGGTGGTCGAAATGCCGTGCGGCGAGCGGGATCGTCTTCTTCTCGCCGCTGCCGCCGATCATCAGCGGAATGCGTTCCCGGAAGCGGGGATTGGCGAACGCCTCGTTGGTTTGGTACCACTTGCCCGAGAACGTGGCCCGCTCGCCCTTGATCATCGGCAGGATGATCTGCAGGGCCTCGTCGAGCCGGTTGAACCTGTCGGTGAAGGTGCCGAATTCGAAGCCCAGCTGATCGTGCTCGAGCTGGAACCAGCCGGTGCCGATCCCCAGGATCGCCCGGCCCTGGCTCACCACGTCGAGCGTGGTGATGGTCTTCGCGAGCAGGGACGGGTTGCGGTACGAGTTGCCGGTGACCAACGTGCCCAGCTGCACCCGCTCGGTGGCGGTGGCCAGCGCCCCCAGGGCGGTGTAGGCCTCCAGCATCGGCTGATCCGGCGATCCCAGCATCGGCAGTTGGTAGAAGTGGTCCATCACGAAAACCGAATCGAATCCGGCGGATTCGGCCTCGCGGGCCTGGGCGATGACGGTGGGGAAGAGTTGCTCAACCCCGGTGCCGTAGGAGAAGTTGGGAATCTGCAGACCGAGTCGAATAGCCACGAGAATTACCGTAGCGATCGGTCTCGCCCGGGAGAAGGGTGCGCGCTACGCCTCAGGCGAAACGAGCCAGCGCGCCGTGACTCACGTGCAGCGTCTGGCCGGTGATGTGGCGGGCCGCCGACGTGGTCAGGAACAGCGCCAACCGGGCGGCCTCCGTGGCCACCGGCGGCGGCGTACGCGACAACCCGTCATAGCCGGCCTCCGCGCTGCGCCCACTCGCCACCACGTTGACCGTGATTCCGCGGGTGCCGAAAATGCCTGCCTGCCCGGCGGTCCAGTTCGACAGCGTGGCCTTGATGGCGGCGTCGGCGCTGCCCGCCGGCGGGTTCTCGGGCACCAGGCTGATGATGGAGCCGCCCGAGCGCAGGTGATCACCCACGGCCTGCACGGTCAACACCGCCGAAAGCACGGTCGCGTCAAGGGCATTGCGCCAGGCGCCGGCCGTGTCGGCGATCGAATAGGTGCGCGGGTCGCCGGCGTCCCAGGTGGGGGCCGGCACGTTGACGATGGTGTCCAGATGGTGCGGGAACAGGGGACGGGCCTCTTCGAGGCTGGCCGGATCGGTGGTGTCGCAGACGATCGCCTCGGCCTCGAGCTCCTTGGCGGCGATCTCCAGTTCGCTCTTGCGTGCGCCCACGAGGGTCACTTTGTGGCCGTCATCGCGGAAGCTCTCGGCCACCGTGCGCCCCAGGTCCGTGTCTCCGCCGGTAACCAGCACCTCCACTGCCATGACCTCCTCGTGTTCACGCGCGTTATGGCATCAAGTCCCACATATGTTACTGGACAGTAGCTAATCGGCGAAACTCTGGCCGGCGCGACGCGCGGATCATTTGCGTAACTATTCGGCCGCCACTTTCTTGCGGCGATTCCACTGCCGAGCGGACCGCATCATCGGCGGGCTAGGGTGCATCCATGCGTCGGATCGGGATCCTGGCCGCTGTGGTTTCGACGGTGCTGATGGCGGGCCCGATCGGGTGCGGTTCGAAGTCGCCCTCCTCACAGACCTCGTCGACATCCGGCGGCAAGGTCATGGTGTTCGCCGCGGCGTCGCTCAAGCCGTCGTTCACCCAGATCAGCCAGCGGTTCAAGGACCAGAACCCGGGCGTCGGCGTCGACTTCGAGTTCGCCGGCTCCTCCGACCTGGCGACCCAGCTGACGCAGGGCGCGACGGCCGACGTCTTCGCGTCGGCCGACACCGCGCAGATGGACACCGTCAACAAGGCCGGCCTGCTGAACGGCAACCCGACGAACTTCGCGTCGAACACCCTGGTCATCGTCACCGCGCCGGGCAACCCGAAGAAGATCGGCTCCTTCGCCGACCTGGCTCGGCCCGGCCTCAACGTGGTGACCTGCCAGCAGCCGGTGCCGTGCGGGGCGGCGACCCACCGCGTCGAGGAGAGCACCGGGGTGCGCCTCAACCCGGTCAGCGAGGAACTCAGCGTGACCGACGCCCTCAACAAGGTCACCAGCGGCCAGGCCGACGCCGCGCTGGTCTACGTCACCGACGCCAAGTCGGCCGGCGGCAAGGTCGCGACCGTGAACTTCCCGGAGGCCGCCAGCGCGGTGAACGTCTATCCCATCGGCGTGCTGAAGAAGGCGCCGCTCGCCGCTCAGGCGCAGAAGTTCGTCGACCTGGTGACCTCGCCGACTGGGCAGCAGATCCTGGCCCAGGCCGGCTTCGCGAAACCCTGACGCCGCCCATGCACCGGCCGACGGATCTGCCCCGCTGGGTGTACGTCCCCGCGGCAGTGGGCACCGTTTTCGTGGTGCTGCCGTTGCTGGCCGTCGCGGTCAAGGTCGACTGGCCGCATTTCGGGTCGCTGATCAGCAGCTCGTCGTCGCGGACGGCGTTGTTGCTGAGCCTGAAGACCGCCGCTGCCAGCACGGTGCTGTGCCTGGCGCTGGGGGTGCCGATGGCGCTGGTCCTGGCGCGCAGCACGGCGCGCGCGATCCGGTTGCTGCGACCCCTGATCCTGCTACCGCTGGTGCTGCCGCCCGTGGTGGGTGGAATCGCGTTGCTGTACGCGTTCGGCCGGCTCGGGCTGCTCGGCCGGTACCTGGAAGCCGCCGGTGTCAGCATCGCGTTCAGCACCACCGCCGTGGTCCTGGCCCAGACCTTCGTCTCGTTGCCGTTTCTGGTGATTTCGCTGGAGGGCGCCGCGCGGACGGCGGGGGCGGACTTCGAGCTGGTGGCCGCGACGCTGGGAGCGCGCCCGAACGTCGTCTGGTGGCGCGTCACCTTGCCGCTGCTGTTGCCGGGCGTCGTGTCGGGGGCGGTGCTGGCCTTCGCCCGCTCGCTGGGCGAATTCGGCGCGACGCTGACGTTCGCCGGATCCCGGCAGGGGGTGACACGCACGCTGCCGCTGGAGATCTATCTGCAACGGGTGACCGACGCCAATGCCGCTGTGGCGCTGTCGATCCTGTTGGTGGTGGTGGCGGCCCTGGTGGTCTTGGGTCTGGGCACTCGCCGGCTGACCGGAACCGGGCAGGCATGAGCGAATTGCAGCTGCGCGCGGCCGTCGGGGATCGCCATGTGGACGTGGAGTTCTCCGTGTCCGCGGGTGAGGTGCTCGCGGTGCTCGGCCCCAACGGCGCGGGCAAATCGACCGTCCTGCACGTCATCGCGGGGCTTCTTCGTCCGGACGACGGGGTGGTGCGGCTGGGGGACCGGGTCTTGACCGACACCGCGGCCGGGATAAATGTGGCGACGCACGACCGCCGGGTCGGGCTGCTGCTGCAGGACGCGTTGCTGTTCCCGCACATGAGCGTGGCCGCCAATGTCGCTTTCGGACCGCACAGTCGGCGCGCGAGGTGGCGCCCGGCTCGCGCCGCCCAGGCGGCGACCGCACTGCGCTGGCTGCGCGAGGTGGATGCCGAACGCTTCGCCGACCGAAAACCGCGGCAGCTGTCCGGCGGGCAGGCCCAGCGGGTCGCGATCGCCCGGGCGCTGGCGGCCGAACCCGACGTGTTGCTGCTCGACGAACCGCTGGCCGGGCTCGACGTCGCCGCGGCCGCGGCGATCCGGGCGGTGTTGCGCAAGGTCATCACCCGCATCGGCTGCGCGGCGATCCTGGTCACCCACGACCTGCTGGACGTATTCACTCTGGCCGATCGCGTCCTGGTGCTGGAATCCGGCACGATCTCCGAAATCGGGCCGGTGCCCGAGGTTCTCACCGCACCCCGCAGTCATTTCGCGGCCCGCATCGCGGGCATCAACCTGGTGAACGGAACCATCGACCGTGACGGCTCGCTGTGCGCGGCATCCGGCGACCGCTGGCATGCGGCCCCACCGGAGAGCGACGAACCGATCGCGCCGGACCAGCATGCGATCGCGGTGTTCCCGCCGACGGCGGTGGCCGTTTACCGCGATCGCCCGCACGGCAGCCCCCGCAACACCGTTGAGGTCACCGTGGCCGAGATGGATGTCCGCGGGGCGGCCGTGTGGGTGCGCGCAGCCCCGCAGCCCGACGGTGGCCCGGGCCTCGCCGCGGAGATCACCGTCGACGCCGCGTCCGAGCTGCAATTGATGCCCGGGGATCGGGTGTGGTTCTCGGTCAAGGCCCACGAGGTCGCGCTGTATCCCGCCGCGCGGTGAGCCGCTGAGTGAGCGGCGTCATCCCCCCGAAAAGATTGCACATCGGCAACATCGGTAAATCCGTACCGCATTAGCCCGCAATGCATCCTTGCGTCACAGCGGTAACACGGTAGGTTCGTCGCCATGGAGCAGGTGGATCCGACCTCGACCCGTCGCAAAGGACTGTGGACGACGCTGGCGCTCACCACGGTGACCGGTGCCAGCGCAGTCGCCATCGCGTTGCCGGCGACTTCCAGCGCCGATCCCGAGGTGCCGACCCCGGTCCCGCCGACCACGGCCGTGGCCCCACCGGGGGCGCCGGCGACCAACGCGCCGCCCGCGGCCCAGGCGCCGAATGGGCAACCGGCGCCGGGTGATCCCAACGCGGCCCCGCCACCGCCGGCCAACCCGAACGGCGCGCCGCCGCCGCCCGTCGACCCGAATGCGCCGCCGCCACCGCCGGCTGACCCGAACGCCGGGCGGATCACCAACGCGGTCGGGGGATTCAGCTACGTCCTGCCGGCCGGCTGGGTGGAGTCGGACGCGTCGCACCTCGACTACGGATCGGCGCTGCTGAGCAAGGTCACCGGCCCACCGCCGATGCCCGACCAGCCGCCAGCGGTCGCCAACGACACCCGCATCGTGATGGGCCGCCTGGACCAAAAGCTCTATGCCAGTGCGGAAGCCAACAACGCCAAGGCGGCGGTGCGGCTGGGCTCGGACATGGGTGAGTTCTTCATGCCCTATCCCGGCACCCGGATCAACCAGGACGCCACCCCGCTCAACGGGAGCAACGGAAGCACCGGCAGCGCGTCGTACTACGAAGTCAAGTTCAGCGATGCGTCCAAGCCGAACGGTCAGATCTGGACGGGCGTCATCGGTTCCGCCAACGGTGGGACCGCCCAACGCTGGTTCGTCGTGTGGCTCGGAACCTCGAACGACCCGGTGGACCGGGGCGCGGCCAAGGCGCTCACCGAGTCGATCCAGGCGTGGACACCCCCCGCGGCCCCGCCGGCGGCTCCAGGAGCCCCCGCAGCGCCGGGCGCACCGGGGACAGCGCCGGCTCCCGGCGCGCCGGCACCGGCGCCCGCTGCTCCGGCCGCACCGGCACCGGCGCCCGCTGCTCCGGCCGCACCGGCACCGGCGCCCGGGGCACCCGCCCCGGTTCCAGGTGGCGCGCCGGCCTCCTCTGAGGTCAGCCCGACGCCCACACCAACGCCGCAGCAGACCCTCTCGGCCTGACCGCGCCGCGCGACGGCCTGCTCACACCCGAAATCGACCGGTCAACCGTCTCCAATTCGGCGCTCATTTCGTGACCCAAACTGGGTATACCGAAATAACGGCCCAGCAAATAGCTGGGCTTTGCCAGCCATTGCAAGGAGACTTCCATGGACGTCATTGCTGCTACCGAATATCTGGCTCGCTCCTCCACGCTGACCAGCGTCGGCTGGATCGGCTACATCATCATCGGCGGTCTGGCGGGCGCGATCGCCAGCCGGATCATCAGGGGCAGCGGTGCCGGCATCCTGATGGACATCGTCATCGGAATTGTCGGCGCGCTGATCGGCGGCTTCATCCTGAGCTTCTTCGTCAACACCGCGGGTGGTGGCATTATCTTCACCTTCTTCACCGCGCTGCTCGGAGCCCTGCTCCTCCTCTGGGTCGTCGGCATGGTGCGGCACAGGACCTAACGGCTTAACCCGTTGCGGCCGTGGTGGTTAGCGGCATGATGGATTGATGCCTCCACCGGTGACCACCACGGCAATGCGGGCTTGGCGTGTGCGTCGGCCCGGACCGATCAACACCGGCCCGCTGGAGCAGGTCAGCGCCGAGGTGCCACACCCCGGCCCCGCCGAACTGCTGGTGGCGGTGCGCGCCTGCGGCGTCTGCCGCACCGACCTGCACGTCACCGAAGGTGACCTGCCTGTGCATCGGGACCGGGTCACCCCCGGTCACGAGGTGGTCGGGGAGGTCATCAGGATGGGTGAGCAGGCCGGCGACGAGTTCCGGGTGGGGGACCGGGTGGGCATCGCCTGGCTGCGCCACACCTGCGGCGTGTGCGCCTACTGCCGCCGCGGCGACGAGAACCTCTGCCCCGATTCCCGCTACACCGGTTGGGACGCCGACGGCGGTTACGCCGAATTCGCCACGGTCCCGGCCGCTTTCGCCCATCCCTTGCCGAGCGGCTACAGCGACAGCGAGCTGGCCCCCTTGTTGTGTGCGGGCATCATCGGCTACCGCTCGCTACAGCGCGCCGAGCTGCCGCCCGGCGGCCGCCTGGGCCTCTACGGCTTCGGTGGCAGCGCGCACATCACGGCGCAGGTGGCGCTGGCGCAAGGCGCCGAGGTGCACGTGATGACCCGCGGATCCGAGGCGCAGGAGCTGGCGTTGAAGCTCGGCGCGGCGTCGGCGCAGGGTGCGGCCGACCCACCCCCGGTGCCGCTGGATGCCGCGATTTTGTTTGCCCCGGTGGGTGATCTGGTGCTGCCCGCGCTGGAAGCGCTGGACCGTGGCGGAACCCTCGCGATCGCCGGGATCCACCTGTCCGACATCCCGGCCCTGAACTATCAGCGTCACCTGTTCCAGGAACGCCAGGTCCGATCGGTCACATCCAACACCCGGGCGGACGCGCGGGCCTTCCTGGCCTTCGCAGCAAAGCACCACATCGAGGTGACGACGCCGGAATATTCGCTCGGGCAAGCGGATCGGGCGCTGGCCGATCTGAGTGCGGGCCGCATCGCTGGAGCGGCGGTGCTGCTGGTCTGATCCGGCGTCAGGTGGACAGGTGCCACACCAGCGCGGCGGCCAGCGCTCCGAGCCCGTTCAACGACCAGTGCAACGCGATGGGCGCGATCAGGCTGCCGCTGCGCCGGCGCAGCCAGCTGAAGACGAAGCCGGCGGCCCCGGTCGCCAGCACGGCCCCGGTCACCCCGGCCATCATGCCCACGATTCCGCCGCCGAACAGCCGGGTGAAACCGACGTTGCTGCTGGTCAGCCCGAGCGACGTGGCGACGTGCCACAGCCCGAACAACAGCGAACCCGCCAGCGCCACGCCGCGAAAGCCCCAGGCCCGGTTGAGCGCGCCGTGCAGGACGCCCCGGAAGGCCAGTTCCTCGGGGATGACGGTCTGCAGCGGGATGACGACCATCGAGGCGATCATCGCCCCGGAGACCGTGGCGTAGCGGTTGTTCATGAACAGCGGCCGGGTCTCCGGCAGCAGCACGCCCAGCGCGATCACCGACGCGACGACGGCCACGGCGGCCAGCGCGTAACCCATGCCCGGCTTCCAGTGCTCGCGGCCCAGGCCGAGGTCCGCCCAGCCCAGGCCCCGCCAGCGCATCAAAATGACCAGCCCGACGGCCGCGGCCGGGACGGTGGCGATGCTCGCCCACGGGGTGGTGAAGTGCGCGATCAGGTTGGTCAGCACCAGCACCACGACGACGACGGCGATGTCGAGGTGGATCCGGAATCGGTGCAGCGCCGAGAGCTGAGACACCGCGGGTTGAATATCGGCTGTCCCGGTGGCGTCAAGCATCCGACCAGTTTACCGGCGCCGGACGGTCCGACCGGGTTGCTCGCATCACTGCTCGCGCGACTGCCAGGTCCAGCCGGCGATCTTCGGGTCGTCCTCGCCGTGCTCGCGGGTGTACATCCGCGCGGCGAGCCGGGCGTCGACCATCCGCTGCCGCAGTATGGCGGCGCGACTGGCCAGCCCGTCCACCCGGTCGATGACATCTATGACCAGGTGGAAGCGGTCCAGATCGTTCAGCATCACCATGTCGAACGGCGTCGTCGTGGTGCCGCGCTCCTTGAAGCCGCGCACGTGCAGGTGGGCGTGGTTGGTGCGGCTGTAGGTGAGCCGGTGGATCAGCCACGGATAGCCGTGGTAGGCGAAGATGACCGGCTTGTCGCGGGTGAACAGCGCGTCGAACTCGCGGTCCGGCAGCCCGTGCGGGTGCTCGGAATCCGGCTGCAGCCGCATCAGGTCGACGATGTTGATCACCCGGACGCCCAGCTCCGGCAGCTCGCGGCGCAGGATGTCGGCGGCGGCCAGCGTCTCCAGGGTGGGGATGTCGCCGGCGCAGGCCAGCACCACGTCGGGTTCGTCGGTGGCCGTGCTCGCCCAGGGCCAGATGCCCAGGCCGCGGGTGCAGTGCGCGATCGCGGAGTCCATGTCGAGGTAGGCCAGCGCGGGCTGCTTGCCGGCGACGATGACGTTGATGTAGTCGCGGCTGCGCAGGCAGTGATCGGCCACCGAGAGCAGTGTGTTGCCGTCCGGCGGCAGGTAGACGCGGGTCAGCTCGGGGCGCTTGTTGGCGACGAGGTCGATGAAGCCCGGGTCCTGGTGGGACGCGCCGTTATGGTCCTGACGCCAGACGTGCGAGCTGAGCAAGTAGTTGAGCGACGCGATCGGCCGGCGCCACGGCAATTCCCGGCTGGTGGCAAGCCACTTCGCATGCTGGTTCATCATCGAGTCGACGATGTGCACGAACGCCTCGTAGCAGTTGAACAGCCCGTGCCGCCCGGTCAGCAGATAGCCCTCCAGCCAGCCCTGGCACAGGTGCTCGGAGAGCACCTCCATCACCCGGCCGTCGGGCGCCAGGTGCTCGTCCACGGGCTCGACCTCCGAAAGCCACACCTTGTCGGTCGACCCGAAGACGGCGTCGAGCCGATTGGAGGCCGTCTCGTCGGGCCCCATCAGCCGGAATCGGTCCCGGTTGCGCGCGATCACGTCGCGCAGGAACGCGCCCAGCACGCGGGTGGCCTCGTGCGTGGCCGCCGCCGGCCGCTCGACGGCCACGGCGTAGTCGCGAAAGTCCGGCAGGTCCAGGTCGTGCAGCAGCAGCCCGCCGTTGGCGTGCGGGTTGGCGCTCATCCGGCGATCGCCTTTGGGTGCCAGCGCACGTAATTCGTCGCGCAGCCTGCCGTTGTCGTCGAAAAGCTCATCGGGCGCGTAGCTGCGCAGCCACTCCTCCAGCTGGGCGCGGTGCTCGGGATTGTCGTGCGTCTCGGACAGCGGCACCTGATGCGAGCGCCAGGTGCCCTCGACCTTCTTGCCGTCCACCACCTTGGGCCCGGTCCAGCCCTTGGGCGTGCGCAACACGATCATCGGCCACACCGGGCGCTGCGCCTGCCCGCCGCCGCGGGCCGCGCTCTGGATGGCCGCGATGTCGTCGAAGGCGTCGTCGAGCGCGGCCGCCAGTTGCCGGTGCACGTCGGCCGGGTCCTGGTCTTCATGCGCGGCGACCGTGATCGGCCGGTAGCCGTAGCCGCGCAACAACGACTCCAGCTCGTCGTGCGGGATGCGGGCCAGCACCGTCGGGTTGGCGATCTTGTAGCCGTTGAGCGCCAGGATCGGCAGCACGGCGCCGTCGGTCACGGGGTTGAGGAACTTGTTGGAGTGCCAGCTGGCGGCCAGCGGTCCGGTTTCGGCCTCGCCGTCGCCGACGACGCAGGCCACCACCAGGTACGGGTTGTCCAGGGCCGCGCCGTAGGCGTGCACCAGCGCGTAGCCGAGCTCACCGCCCTCGTGGATGGATCCCGGCGTCTGCGCCGCGACGTGGCTGGGGATGCCGCCGGGGAAGGAGAACTGCCGGAACAGCTTGCGCAGCCCTTCGGCGTCCTCCTCGATGCCGGTGTACACCTCGCTGTAGGTGCCTTCCAGGTAGGCGTTGGCGACCAGCCCGGGGCCGCCGTGACCCGGCCCGGTCACGTAGATGACGTCGGCGTCGCGGTTGCGGATGATCCGGTTCAGGTGGGCATAGACGAGGTTGAGCCCGGGCGTCGTGCCCCAGTGCCCCAGCAACCGCGGTTTGACGTGCTCGGTGGCCAGCGGCTCGGTGAGCAGCGGGTTGTCCAGGAGGTAGATCTGCCCGACCGACAAATAATTGGCGGCGCGCCAGTACTTGTCGAGCAGAGCGAGTTCGTCGTCGGAGAGCGGAGATTCGGTGGGCGCGGAGGTGCGGGTTTCTAGGCTCACCCGCCCGATTGTCCGCCCCTTCGGTGAACAATGCTCGTGCGCGGTTACTCTTCGCCGCGGGCGCGGGCCTCGTACGCCCGGCGCTTGGCGACGTCGACGTCGTCGGTGAAGACGTGATCACCGCCCAGCATTCGGTTGAGCCCCTCGGCAATTCGGCGCGGCCAGAACTTCTGGGACACCACCATGGCGCCCGCCGCCTTGGTGAACCGCACCCGCGGCTTGGGGTGGGCCACCAGGTTGACGATCGCGCCGGCGATCTCGGTGGGTTCGGCGTTCCGGAACCCCTTCATGCCTGGAGTCCCGGCGACCAGCTCGGTGTTGACGAACGTCGGCAACACCAGCGAGAACTTCACGCCGGCGTCGTGGTACTCCAGCCGGGCCGAGTCGGTGAATCCGATCACCGCGTGCTTGCTGGCGCAGTAGGTGGCCAGGCCGACGATGTTGAGTTCACCGGCCAGCGAGGCGACGTTGATGACGTGCCCCTTACCGCGCGGCGCCATGCGCTGGGCGGCCAGTTTGCTGCCGACGATCACGCCGTAGACATTGATGTCCAGGATCCGCCGGGTGACCGCGTCCGGCTCGTCGACGACCTTGCCGACGGGCATGATGCCGGCGTTGTTGATCAGCACGTCGATCGGGCCGAGCTGGCGCTCGACCTCGTCCAGGAAATCGGAGAACGACCGTGGATCGGTGACGTCGAGCTTCCCGTAGACGTCGAGACCCAGATCGGCGCCCGACTCCTTCACCCGCACCTCGTCGACGTCGCCGATGGCGACCTTGGCGCCCAGATTGTGCAGCTCGGTGGCGGTGGCCAGCCCGATACCCCGGGCGCCCCCGGTGATCACGACGACCTTGCCTTTCAGCCGGCCGCTGCCCTTCAGGCCGATCGAAACCGTGTCTGCCATTCCGGTCCCCTCCAGTTTCTTGACGGGTGTCAACTAGACCACGGGCTAAGCACAGCACTCGACGTCGCCCCGCGCAACAATCCCCGGTGACCTGCCGGTTCAGCTCAGGGCGAACCAGACCAGGCTGGCGCCGCCGGCCAAGGCGCAGTAGATCGCGAACGGCGTCAGCGTGCGGGTCTCGAAATACCGTGTCAGGAAGCGCACGGCGAGATAGGCGCACACGAATGAGGCGACGCTGCCGGCCAGCACCTGGCCGCCGATTCCGGCGCCGAGCGGCCCGAAGAGTTCCGGGATCTTGTACACGCCCGCGGCCAGGATGATCGGGGTCGCAAGCAAAAAGGAGAATCGGGCGGCGTCTTCGTGCGACAAGCCGCGCCACAGTCCGGCGACGATGGTGATTCCCGAGCGGCTGATGCCGGGCAGCAGCGCGAGGATCTGCGCCGCACCGATCACCACGCCGCGGGGCAGCGGGAGTTGGGCGAGCCGGTGGTCGGAGGCCTCGTCGCCGTGTTCGGCTTCCCCGCCGGCCGTCGCGGCCGCATCCGGTGCGGGCGCGATGCGTCGGCGCAGCATCTCGCCCACATACAGGGCGATGCCGTTGAGCAACAGGAAGGCCGCCGCGGGGACGGGTTTGCCGAGTGTGGTGCGGAACAGCTGTTCCAGCAGGAGCCCGGCCAGGCCCACCGGGATGGTGCCCCCCACGATCAGCCAGGCGAGCCGTTCGTCGGGCGTCTGAATCCGCCGATGGCGCAGCGAGGTGATGAAGCCCGTCAGGATGCGCACCCAGTCGCGCCAGAAGAACACCAGCAGGGCCGCGGCGGTGGCCACGTGCAGGCCCACGATGAACGCGAGGTACGGCGATTTGGGGGCGGACACGCTGAGGTCCTGGGCCCATCGCCCGCCGACCAGCGCCGGCACCAGCACCGCGTGCCCCAGGCTGGACACCGGGAACAGCTCGGTGACGCCTTGGAACGCGCCGACCACCACGGCCTCCACGTAGCTCAGGTGCGCGGTCATAGTGCTGCCTCCATGAGACGACGGACGGGTCGGGCGGATCGGCCTGTGACGATAGCCGACGCCGACCTTCGGCCGAACGTTGCTCCGCAGCCGACCGCGCGCCCGCCGAATCAGCTTGCCCGCCCGGCACTTTGGCCGCCGCGGTGGCCGATCGGCGCCGGGAACGCCCGCCGCGCAGCGGCCTGACCAGGCAGGTACGGTGTCCAGATGGCCGACGGATTGCTCGATGCCGTGCGTGTCCTCGACTTGTCGAGCGGCGTCGCGGACGCGGTCACCAGGCTGTTCGCCGACCTCGGCGCCGACGTCCTCAAGGTGGAACCGCCGGGCGGTTGCTTGGGACGCGACGCGCTGCCCACGCTGCGCGAGGCCAGCATTCCGTTCGCGATGCACAACGCGAACAAGCGCAGCGCGGTGCTCGATCCGTTCGACGACGAAGACTGCGACCGCTTCCTGGATCTGGCCGCCGAGGCCGACATCGTCGTCGACACCGGCGCCGACGAGCGCGGAGCCATGTTCGGGACCTCGGGCGAGGAGCTGGCGGCCCGCTATTCGCACCTGGTGGTGCTGTCGATCACCGACTTCGGTGCGACGGGTTCGCGGTCGTCGTGGCGTGCCACCGATCCGGTGTTGTACGCGATGTGTGGCGCGTTGTCGCGCTCCGGTCCCACCACGGGCACCCCCGTGCTGCCACCGGACGGCATCGCGTCGGCGACCGCCGCGGTTCAGGCGGCGTGGGCCGCGCTCGCGGCGTACTACAACCGATTGCGCTGCGGCACAGGCGATTACATCGACTTCTCCTGGTTCGACGCCGTCGTCATGGCCCTCGATCCCGCCTTCGGCGCGCACGGTCAGGCCGCCGCCGGGGTCCGTCGCAGCGGGCGGTGGCGGGGCCGGCCGAAGAACCAGGACGCCTACCCGATCTACCCGTGTCAGGACGGATACGTCCGGCTGTGCGTGATGGCGCCGCGCCAATGGCGGGGCCTGCGGCGCTGGCTGGGGGAGCCGCAGGAGTTCCAGGACCCGAAATACGACGCGATCGGTGCGCGGTTCGCGGCCTGGCCGCAGATCAGCGAGCTGATCCGGGAGCTGTTCGCCGGGCAGACCATGAAGGACCTGGTGGCCGCCGGTCAGGCGAACGGGGTGCCGATCGCCGCGGTGCTGACGCCCGCCCGGATCCTGGGGTCCGAACACTTTCAGGTGGTGGGCGCCATCACCGACGCCGAACTTGTCCCCGGCGTGCGCACCAGCGTGCCGACCGGATATTTCGTCGTCGACGGCCGGCGCGCGGGTTTTCGCACGCCGGTACCGGCCGCGGGCCACGACGAGCCGTATTGGCGGGGCAATCCGTCAGTGGTGCCCTCGTCCTCGGGCCGGCTCGGCGACTATCCCTTTGCCGGGATGCGGATCCTCGATCTGGGCATCATCGTCGCCGGTGGCGAGCTGAGCCGGTTGTTCGGTGACCTCGGTGCCGATGTCATCAAGGTCGAAAGCGTCGATTACCCGGATGGATTGCGGCAGGCCCGGGTCGGCGATGCCATGAGCGAGTCGTTCGCCTGGACGCACCGCAACAACCGAGGGTTGGGACTGGACCTGCGCAGCGCCGAGGGCAAGAAGATCTTCGGCCGCCTGGTGGCCGAGGCCGACGCGGTGTTCGCCAACTTCAAGCCGGGAACCCTTACGGCACTGGGTTTTTCCTACGATCAGCTGCGCGCCGTCAACCCGCGGATCGTGCTGGCCGAAAGCAGTGCGTTCGGCGACACCGGGCCGTGGAGCGCCCGATTGGGCTACGGCCCACTGGTCCGCGCGACCACCGGGGTCACCCGGCTCTGGACGTCCGACGGCGCCCAGGGCGAAGCCGACACGTGCAGGCACGGGTTTTACGACGCGACGACGGTCTTCCCCGACCATGTGGTGGGGCGGGTCACGGCGATCGGCGCGCTGGCCGCGCTGATCCACCGCAACCGGGTCGGCCGGGGAGCCCACGTGCACATCTCGCAGGCCGAAGTCGTGGTCAACCAGCTCGACACGCTGTACGTCACGCAGGCCGCGCTGGCCGCGGGTGTCGCGCAGATCCGCGAGGACACCAGCCTGCATGCGGTCTACCCCTGCGCGGGAGACGACGAATGGTGCGTCATCTCGATCCGTTCTGACGACGAATGGCGCCGCGCCGCTTCGGTTTTCGACCATGTCGGGTGGGCTGACGATCCGCGCTTCGCCACCGGCGAAGCGCGGCTGAACCATCGCGACGAGCTGGTGGAGCTGGTCTCCGGCTGGACCCGCACGCGCACACCGCTGCGGGCGGCCGAGCTGCTGCAGTCGGCCGGGGTGCCCGCCGGGCCGATGAACCGCCCGCCGGACGTACTCGAGGACCCGCAGCTGATCGCGCGAAACGTGTACAGCCCCATGACGCATCCGCTGATCGAAAGCCCGTTGCCGGCCGAGACGG
>NZ_LZKI01000099.1 GCF_001672755.1 Mycobacterium colombiense
GCAGCGCGAATCAGCAGCGGAAGATTATCCATGCTCTGGTCTCGTGCAAGTGGACGATACGGTCGGACCGTGCCCAGTGCGAGCGACGCGAGGCGGGAGGGCGTGGGTTCTCCGGTTACCACGACCGTGTGCGGGGTGCGGCCCTTGCGGTTTCGCATGATGTTGAGCGCCTCAGACCGAGAGTTCTGGGCACGGTCCGACCGTATCGTCCACTTGCACGAGACCAGAGCATGGATAATCTTCCGCTGCTGATTCGCGCTGCGGATAATCGCGTGACGGGCTGTTTGGTCATCGACGAGAGCAAGCGGCTTGCCGTGCTTGTCGCGGTTGATTACGTCGTCAGGCACTGGCTCGCGCAGCACAAGAACGTCTGGGCCGATCTCGTACGAGTTCCCAAGCACCGCCTCAAGGATGGGGTCTTCTTCGATAGCCGCAGCAAGATCAGCGAGGTGCGCGTACGGCTCGTAGTTGGATATCTGGTTTACATCTTCCTTCTTGCTCTTGATCTTTCCCCTTTTGGTTAGCCGCTTGCGGCGGCGTCGCTTACCGCCGACATTAATGACGACCCATTGGCCGGGACGCACGCTCTGAAGAAGGGGAAACGTCTCGTCCAGAAACGTTTTCACCGCAACCTCGAACTGTGTGCCCGCCCGTTGGCCGTCGAGCTTCTTCGGAATCGTCTCGGCTTTGAGGACGTCGGCGATGTGCTTGGCAATAGCAATGCTCGTTTTCTGGCTACCGTCAGCGTTCGACGCCACCCCGTTCGGCGACAGCGATAGCGTGTGATCGGCGACGAGGTTCTGGTGAAACCGGCTGCGCGCTTGAGTGATCTCGCCTATCACGCGACGGAGGCCAGCGACTTCTTTGCGGGCTTGCGGATCGCCTTCTTGATCTGGAGGCCGACGGCCTCGGCGACCGGCGGCGGGAACGCGTTCCCGACCTGACGGTAGGCGGCGGTCTTACGTCCCACGAACTCCCAATCGTCGGGGAAGCCCTGAAGCCGCGCCGCCATGCGGACGGTCAACCGGGGGAGACCCGTGTAGCCCGGCTCGGGTGCCTCTTCCGCGATGGTTTTCCCATCGACGCCAAGTGCGAGCCAGGCTTGCCGTGCGCGTGTTGGTCCCAGGTCCGGCCCGCCGTGTTTCTTCGAACCGCCAACCAGGGTCGGGGCTATTGTGTTCGCTCTCTGCGCCCAGCGGTCGGCACCCTCCCAGCCGTTGGCTGCCATCAGGTCTTTCAGCGCCTCACCGACGGTCTGCGCGGGTATTTTTCTGGGCTTCGGCCAGTGAAATTCACGGAGTCCGTTGCGGATCGCCACCATGATGACGCGCGGGCGGAGTTGCGGAACTCCGAAGTCGGATGCGTTAAGCAGTTGCCAGTACGGCTCATAATCCAACGACCGGAGGCGCTCGTTTACGCCTTCGCGATAGCTCGCGAATACCGGATCAAGCAAACCGCGGACGTTTTCGAGCATCACTGCTTTCGGCTTGAGCGCCTCAGCGAGGTCGAGAGCGCGAGGGAACAGGTCGCGTTCGTCGTCGGCTCCGAGCTGGCGTCCAGCCTTAGAGAAGGGCGGGCAAGGCACACCTCCGGCCAGCAGATCAACTCCGACGTATTCCGATGGGTCCCAAGGGTCGAATAGATCCCGCTCAAGCACATTCCATTCGGGGTGGTTCTTGTTCAATGTCGCGCAAGCATGGGGGTCAAGTTCTACGACGGCTCGGTGGGTGAAACCTGCATTGTGTAACCCGAGCGCCTGACCTCCCGCGCCCGTGCATATCTCGACCGAAGTCAGCGCCACACTTGTCCCTTCCGCCTCACCGGGCACAGTATCGGCGAAGTCCGACAGGCTGACTCTAACGTCGTGCCGCCGTGCGTCCGCGCAACGACGCGCCTGGCCTAGCGCATAGCCGAGGGAAGGGTGGCTTGGAAGCGGCCCGCAGGGTGGCCGAGGCTGTGGCTAGCCGTCGTCCGAGGCGGGAACCACGCAGGACGCAACCGCGTCCAAGTCTGCATGGATGATGAGTACGAAGTGTTAAGAGCCGAAGGGCACGACCCAGATGACCCTGCTGTGCGAGCGGCGCTCGACTTGGTGCGATGGGAGTTGGAGCTACTCGGGGATTCGTAACTCCGCAGGCGGGCTGCGCCCGGGGATGTCGTCGCAGTTCGTATACAGGATGGTTCCGGCCGATGCCAGCGTTGCACCTAGTGGCGGCTCCGCGCCGCCAGGAAGGCAGGACAGATGCTCTACTACGCCGACTTATTGCCGCAGTACGCGACCAAGCTGCTGCGGATTGACGCGCCGGTGACGGGTGACCGCGTTGCCGACTGGGAAGCCTGGAAAAGGGCCAGGGCCGAGATATGGCAACCGAAGACTGGATGGACGCCGTATTCGGGGGCGCAGGCCGAAATTCTGGGGACCGGCGACTGGGACGGGATAGACCCCGACGAGGTGGTGGTGGTCCAGGCCAACATGATCGTGGCCGACGAGTGGTACGCCGCGAAATGACCGAATCGGCAATGGGCGCACTGCGTTTCGTGGCGCAGTTGAAAGGCGGCCAGCCGCAATCGTTTTCGAATCCATACGACGCTATGTCGGCGCTACTGGGCACCGAAGGTGAGGCCGACGTGTTCGTTGAAACCGACGAAGGCCGAGACGCCTTGCTGCACAGGGACTCTGCGGGCGTCTGGTCGGAGGTGGACTAAGCGTCGCCAAGCATGGCGGCGTGATGAATCCACTAGCTTTTGCGCTGCGAGCGAATTCAGGCCCCGGCCAACACGGTCGGGGCCTTCGCGTCTGTAACGGCAGGACCGCCGCCAAGGTGTATCAAATGATACAGCCGCACAGCGCCGTCGGCGGGTACCTGCTATCCACCCCGCCCGTTTCGGCCGTCCTGGGGGCGCTCAGGGCCGGGACGGGGCCATCAGACCGCGCCGTCGCCTGTCACTCCGAGCCGTTCTGGCATCGACAAACCGTGCTGGCGGGCCTCGGCCAGGGTTGCAGACGCTTCCCGGCGCGGCCTGGCAGACGGCGGTTGCAGCCTTTCGCCTGACACCTGGCGAGGTTGCGGGCCGTGCTCAGAGGTGAATGTCGGCGCGCAGCAGGGCCGGTCGTCGGCAGGTACAACCGGCTGCCGACCAGCCGACAACGCAATCGAATTAGCCTTACCTGGCAGTATGTTTGAGGCACTCACTGCGGCTCCCTCCGGCGCAACGTGATTCGGTCATCAGCGGTCACTACGAACGTTCGGCCAGCCACCGGCCAGCGGTGAAACGGAGCATGCAAGCCCTGCGGCAGTTCCCACGACTGGCAGTTGACCGGCTCACCGGCCGCGAGCCGCTGATCGACCAGCGCCGTCACCCGCGCCCGATACGTCATCTCGTCAACGCCTTCACTCTCGGACAGCGGCGCAAGCAGGTCGAATAGCTCACGCTCAGCGCGCTTTTCGAGCACATGGAGATAGGCTCCCGGCGACTGAATGCTCATCAAGTCGCGAACGTTGTTGTCGCTGGGCGGTTTCCTGGCCATCATCAACTCCCATACGAGTCAGCAGCTTTGCGGCTGCGCTCGACCGCAGCCAATTGCGTTGCCCGCCAACGGGTATTGGCAGCCTTGACCTTCTTCGGATTCTTCGGCGCGTCCTCCATCGTAGAGATGCTGCCGACCACTCTCGTGAGAACGCTTTCGCACTGCCTCATCTCGGCCAGCGCCGGATGCAGCATTATGCGGCCGTCCTTCAGCTTGCGGCTCTCGCCGTCGCGGCCCACGATGGCCTGTAGCAGTTCGATCCGGTCGGCCAAGTCCTTCGCCGTCGCCAAGTGCTCTTCCTCGACGCTCGTCGGGATCAGCCCTTGCTCGGCCATCTCACCGCGCAGCCGCGCCACCAGTGAGTCACCCCGCGAGATACCGCCGTTGACCAGCGACGAAAGTGACTGCGGCCCGATGGGTGAGCCACGCGAAACACCCAGCGCCGTCATATCACGTCGAACCGACGTTTGGCTTACCCCAAGCCGTTTCGCGATGGCCCGCTGAGATAGCGTCGGGTCGTCTTCCAGCATTGTGTTGACGGCGTGCCTGCGCGCTTCGGGCGTCATGTCCGGCCCCCTGTCGATGAGTGAACGCTGTTGTATCCCAACCATACTACGGCGCGCCGCTCGAAACATGCTGGTAGTAGCCGGAATCCGGTGCCGCACACATCAGCCCCATGGCGGCGCAGCGGACGGCCCCAAAGTGGCGCGCCTCGCTAGAAGCACCTTTAAGAACCGCTTACAGCACTGGGCGAACTGCTCACTCTCGCTGCTCGCTGCCACGGGGAGCCACGGCAACGGACTCGGGTCAACCGACCCCTTTCGACCGGCTTTCATGTCATCATTCCCACAAGTCACCCCTAAAGAGCCGTCGGAGGACGTCGAGATGGATGATCCGAATGAGAACCTGCACAAGTCCCCTGTACACAAGGCACTGAACATGAGTGTTGTCGAACAGATTCCGGGACGCGCCGTACTGTCCATGCCGCTCAGCGAGGAGATAAGAGGCTTTTTCGAAGGCACCGTCCACGGCGGAATACTCGCCACATTGGCCGATGCCGCCTGTGCCATCTGTCTTGTCGGGGCCTACGACTTCACGAACGAATTTACTGTGACAACAGACATGCACGTCCGCTACTACCGCCAGCCACGCGGTGGGCCGCTCCGCGCAGAAGCCACAATGGTTCATAACGGTCGCACACTCTTGAGTTCCGAATGCGCGGTCTTTGACGCAGAAGACCGCGTGCTTATCCGGACAACGGCCACATACGCCCGTTTGTCTACCCCCGGCCGCGGCGTGGGAAGCACAAACTAAACGTTCGTGCGCCTTTAGCGCCGGGGTCCTGACCAGCGGCTTTAACCTCATCCCCCGGTGTGTACGCTGACCCGCCGGAGGAACCGTTTGTCCCGCCCAGCGGCCAGCGACAGCCCCCAGCCTGCGAGTTTGGCGCAACCAGCGCACCTGGTTTGCTGCCCCGGCAAGCTGGTTTGCTCCCGCATTGCAGGCACAGAAATCCAGTGTTTCGGCCATGTGCGCTCGTGGGGTGGTGGGGGGTCTTACCCACCCCCCTTTGGGCTGTCGGGGCAGACCGCATGGATGTGACCGAATGGCTAAAGAAAGTCGAACTTCATACCTCCCCTGTGCTTTGAATATTGCTAAATTCTTCGAACGATGAACAATCTTCGCACCGCCCTGACTGCTGCTCTTGTCATCTTCCTGGCCGCCGCGTGCGGGTCGAATGACCGCTCAGGCACGCCCGCACCATCCCCGCACAACGAAACAACCCCGGCACCCAACGTCACGCGAAGCCTTAACACGCCAGCCCCGGCACCCAGTACCACGAGAACGGCCGTCAAACCATTGCCCTTCAATGCGGGCGGTCTGCTCACTGGTACAGCCAGCCCGAGCCTCCCCGATGGCGAGCCCGGCAAGGTATCGGTCGTTCAGATTGGCGCACTTTTCAAGGACGGCGCAGACGCAACCCTGCTTCCATTCGCCTTCCGAAACAACACTGGCGCGGGCATCTCCGCGGTCCAATGGACCGGAACCGCTCGCTCCGGCGGATCACTCGTTGGAACCGGCGGCAGCAAAGGCGCCACAACCCCCGCAGAAATTCAGCCCGGTGAGATCGGGCTTGCATTCATATACTTCGGTCGCGCGAAAATCCCGCCTGAAGACGTTGATTACGCGCTTACTGTCAGTACCAGCCCGGTGAATAGGGCCCCAACGAGCAAGGCGCCACTCAAAGTCACCGAGGCCAACGTGTCGGGTGACGCTATCGTCGGAGCCGCCGTCAACGCCACGGGAAAACCGCTCAACGGTCCATTCGATGCCGAAGTGTGGTGCTTCGACGGCGACAAGTTGCTTACCAATACCGGCGATCCCGCCGACCAGAATGGTCCGATCGCGCCCGACGGCCAAGTCACCTTCTCGGTGCCCCTCCACGACAGGTACTGCCCGACCTTCACAGTCGGTGTTGAGGGGTTCTACGGCGACTGAAGGTGGCATGGGTATAGCACTCTTGCTCTGAAACTCACGGTGAAGCACCTTCGCCGCGAGGTTGCACGGCGGCCAAGCGGGTGACGCCGGTTTATGGCGCGGCGTTGCGGTGCCGCTCCCCGGTGCGGCGCGGTGGCGGCGCGGTGGGAGTGGTCATCAGAGGATGGTCACGTATTAACGGATCAACCATTACAACCAACGGCAACCAGTATCCCGTGGGTCGAGGCCAAACACCTGCACGGCGGCTGACTTTCCTTTCAGGACATGGAATCCCCGTTCAATGAGTGCGGAGGGTCGCGACGCGAGCGCGTCGAGGCACTGCTGGGTGACAAGGATCGTGTCGCCGGTGGTTTTGGTGAGTTGCTCGACGCGGGCAGCGACATTGACGGTGTCACCGATCAGGGTGAATTCCAGCTTGCCGCCGCCGCCGATGGTGCCGGCGATCACCACCCCGGTGTTGATTCCGATGCCTATGCGAAGTTCGCCGCCGAACCGCTCGGCCACAAGGCGCTGAATCACCACCGCCGCACTTACCGCCGCATCGGCATGATCGGCGAGGTCATTCGGCGCGCCGAACACGGCAAGCGCACCATCACCAAGGAACTTGTTGACATGCCCACCGGCGTCCACCACGGCAGGCACGACGATCTGGAACAAAGCATTGAGGCGGGCCACCGTGTCCTCAGCGGTATTGGCCTCCGCGAACGGCGTGAAGTCCCGCACGTCAACGAACATCACCGTTACCTCGCGGCGCTCACCGGCGAACACATCATCACCCTGCTCAAGCAGCCGTGTCGCCAAGGCGGGATCGACGTAGGTACCGAACGCCGCTTGAAGGCGTTGCCGCTCAGCCAAACCCGCCTGCATCCGGTTAAACGAACCCGCAAGGGCACCGAGGTCATCGTCTTGAACCACCGGCAGGCGTTGGCTGTAGTCACCGGCTGCCACGCGTTGGGTTGCTCGGGCAAGGTCGCGAATGGGTTGCAGTGACGGTGAGACAACAGCGCCGACTGTGATCGGCAGCCCGACGCCGAGCGTCAATGCACAGCCGATCACCACCGCCACCAGTGGGGCCTCGCCGCCCCGACCGAGCACGGCCCCCAGCATCGTGCCGATGACGGAGAACACCAACATGCAACCCAACATCGACAGGCCCAGCCACGCGGCAAAAGTCGGGCGAGAGCGCGGCAGGGCGTCCCCGATACCGGTATCCCCTGCGAGGGCAGCCCGGGCCGGTCGCATTGCTCCTTCCCCGAAGGTGTGCGTACCGATGACTACCATGCCAATTCCTGCGGCGGCAGCGCCCACGATCCCATACTGGACGAGCCGAGACCCGCTTGCTCCTGCGATCACACCGACAAAGATCAACAGCAGCGCGGCCCACGCAGGGAAGAACAAGAACGATCGAACACCCACGGCACGAGTCCAGGCGTACGTGTCTTCCAGCGCCGCTTCACGGTCGACCTCATCGCCCGCCGCCCACCGTTGCGCAAGGCGGAACCGTCGGCTACTGGGAAGCACCATCACGGAAGCCAACACCACCATGGCGGCACCGGTGACAACAGCGGCCTCGACGTAGTGACTTGACTTCTCGAACGCGACAACAAGAAACGACCAAAGAAGGTAAGGCGGCAGCGTCAAGGCAAAGGTGAGTACCCAGATCACCCACGGGTACCTGACCCCGTACCGATCCCACGCCCACTGCCAGATGCGATCCATGCCATGAGGCTAAGCCTGAGCCGTCGAAAACGCCCTGCGGTTGGGTCACCAGGGCATCCCCGGTGATTGGCGCGGCGGCGGTGCAGGTATCCCGGCCGGTGCGAGCCTCCCGCTGCGCCAGGCCGCGAGGTAATCGCCGTCAGGCACGCAGCCCTGCGCCGTTATCGGTCTGTCCGGTAGAGACGCCGATACAGCGGCAGTCGGTGGCAGCGGTGCTGCGGTGCCAGCCTTCCACCTCGCGAGGCGCTCCGCGCTATCCCAGACCTCGGCGGCGGTGTCGCCGGTCAGGAACTCCGCTGGCACGCCAGTGTGTGCGCTCACCGCTGCGGTGGACTCAGGTGTCACTGGCCGGACGGGTCGAAAGGCTCGCCGTTCGTGTATGCGGCGGGCGTGATGGACGGGCTGTACGGGTCCACCAACTCCGGCGCGGGCGTTCCATTGGCGAACGCCTTCACCAGGCCGTTGTGATTCAGCCTCAAGACGGCCACACGCTTGCTCTTCAGTGCGGCGTCGTCCCGAAGGTCATCGACGCCTGGAACACGTTGCGCGAGCGTGCTATTCAGCCAGGCGGTTGAAATGCCCCTGCTGGACAGGTATGCGCTGAGTTCCTCGTTGATGACGGGCAATTCGGCATCGGTGGCGTTTGCGATCAAATCCCGCGCTGCCGAAACCAGCTTGCCCTGGTCCTTGATGCTGTCCAGGGTCCGCTCGGTTCTGCGCCAAAAGCGATCAGCGGCAAGCTGAGCCGCGACATCAGTGGTGTCCACCCTCTGGCCCTTGACGGCGGCATCCACCGTGGCCTGAGCCTCGTCGGCGTGAGCACGGGCAGCATCCAGTGCGGGCTTGAGCGCCTGGGCAGCGTCGCTGGTGGTAAACCAGTTAGCACTGTCGCGCCTGTCCTCTGGGGAGACGTTCGGGGAGAACGAGCGCCGCCAGTCATGGAACTGCTGCCTCGCTGCGCTCTGGACGCGGGCGGCATGCTCTATCGGGTCACCGCCACCCACGGCGGCAGCTTCGAAGGGTGGGAGCGGCGGCGGGTACGCCCGCCGTGCGGGTGAAGTGCCGGGGAAGGCTTGTGTCATGGGTGTTCTCCTTGGAGCGGAAATGTGCTGCTGCACACCAGCGTAGCCCACACCAGCGCATTCACGCGATCCCATGCCGGTGCGGGCAGCGGGAAACTTTTCCCCGAATTGCATTGTGTTCCAGAGCGGTTCACGCAGGCCGGTCGTCGGTTAGGATGCAGCGGCCATCGCACACGACAGGTGCGCGCCTTGCTGGCCGCAGAGCATCGGCTGTTTGCACTCCCGGCACCGGGGCGCACGCTGGGCGGCGCGGCGAAAGCGGGCGTGCGCGGTACGGAGCCGATAGTCCATCGCAAAGTGATGGCGGCTGCACATCTGGATATAGTCCGCTAGATCGACGGAATACCAGCAGTGCCGCTTCGCGTCGGGCCTTAGATTCGCCACCGGCGCACTGGGTTTCAAGGCTGCCTGTAGCCGTGCGGTGGAGCCGCAGCGAGCGCACGGCCTGCCCGCTAGGCGTTTGCGGGCTGCGCGGTGGATGCTCTCGTACGTCGGCTCCGACATATTCGCAGTTTGGCATACGTGCCTGGGCTGGGCAATTGGTGCTGACGAGGTGACGTGAGTCAATTGACTCACCTACCTTGGCAATTCGTCTGGTCAAGCCGGTGTCAGCAGGCGACCCGTACTGAGCAAGATTGCTCAGTTGCCGCGCCGCTGTCATCCGTCACCGACCAGCAGTCCGCCGGGAGCGTGATATCTCGCGTACAACTCATCCCAGACCTCGGGCCACGCCGCCCGCAGCTTCTCCGCGTTGGCCGTGTCCGCCTTGCGCATCGCGGCCATGACAAGCGAGAAGAACGGAAAGTCCTGAGCAGCAATGGTTTGCGACACCTTGTACTCGTATAAACTCATTCTCAATATCCCTGTCCCGCAGTCTGTTTGCGTCCCTCGCGGCGGATGCTCTTGCAGTCGTCGCATAAACGGATCAGATAGTGCGACGGCAGCGCGCACTGACAGTCCTCGCAGCGGGACGATGGCATGATGGCGCTGGCAAGCTGAGCACCAAGTCTGGCCGGTCACGGCTGCGCCCCGTCAGGTCCGGCCGAATGGCCTGCGGCCGTCGCAGAGTGCGTTGGCGTAGTTGTCGTAAGTCATGCCGGTGCGCTCCCATCGTGGACGGCCGTGGTCCGCTTCGTGAGGTGTCTCATTTGATACAGGTGAAGACCGGCCAGCGCCTCTGGCGTGAGGCGGCTCAACAGGTCCTTGGTGGCGGCGGCTTGCTCAGCGCGGGACGCGAGGCTCAACAGTGCGCGGCCCAGGCGGATAGTGTCGTCCAGCGGTGCAGCACCTCGTTCCCGGCCCTGTGCGCCACGCTGAGCGACTTTCAGACACCCCGTGGGTGTCCGTGGCCGGGAGGCACCTTCGGGCCGTCCTCGGCGATGCGCGCTCATGCACTGCTCCTGTTCGTTGGTGGTGTCGTTTCGTAATGGCATGGAGGACAGAACGGTTGGCTGTGCGCTCACGGCTGCTGCTCGCACCAGTCCCGATAGTCGGCCGCGTAGTCAGCATCGGGGTCGGCGTCAGTTTTCGGCTGCCCGTTCCTCAGTGACGTACCCCTGTTCCGTAGTCCAGGCCCGTCCCGTCCCGTCCCGTCCATTTCGTCAGACGAATCGTCATACGAATCGTCAACTCGCTGTGCGCGTTCGCGGACGGGTCTGGTCTTGCCCTGAGCGCGGTTGTTGCGGTTGGCGCTTTGCTGCCTCAGCACTTGTTCGCGGGTGCGTTGGTAACGGGAATGGTGGATGATGAGGTAGGCGTCTCCGTCGTCTTCCCACCAGCCGCAGTCGAGCAATTCTGAGATAAATTCGGGCGCTGGGCATTTGGCCCACCGCTCCATGTCTTTCTTGCTGATTCGGCAGTCGAGCAGCTTGCGGTTGCTCCACACCAGTGCGTCGATGTGCAGCCGGTGCGCACCATGGGACAGCTCCCAACAGTCGTCGGTGAAGTCATCGCTCAGCTTTGTCCACGTCATGCCGCACTCACCCGCCCAGCCCACGGGTCGGCTGTCGCGGCCAGCGCGGTGGACGCGTCAAGCATGTCCACGGCCGCGTCCATCGCCTCGTTCTCCGCCGCCGCGTTCGGCGTGCTGGCCGAGTACGCGTTGTCCGCCGCGTTCTCCGCCTCCCTGCACAGCGCCGTGACACCCTTCGCCGCCGAGCCGTCTTCCACCACCCGCCTGGCCCACGGGTTCGCGGCGAGGAAGTCGGCGCGGTCGCGGTTCGCCTTCGCAATCGCCGTCCAGTCGGCGGCTGCAGAGATCGCCCGTGAGGCTTCGGCTTCCGCAGCCTGGGCCGCGTTGACGCTATACGCCATGGCCTCGGCGGCATTGAGGACCGCCGACAGCTTGGCCGGGTCGTCGTCGGGCAGTGCAACCCACGCAGGCGTGCCCAGCGGCGGGGCTGAGAGTTGCAGCGCGCCAAGTTGTTTGCGCTGCTGGTTGATGTACTCGTACACCGGCCACCATGCGACTTGACGGCTCGCCGTGCTAAGATCGGCTCTGCTGCTGCTTCTGATTTGGTGATCTGGTAGCTGGTGGTGTGCGGGGGTCGGGCCTAGGTCCGGCCCTTCGCTATTGCTAGGGCCGGGTGGCCTGTCCTTGATGTCGAATGACATTGCCGCTGTGTGCCTTTCGTGTCATTCCGCGTAGACCGCCTCTCTATCGGTTGCGTGGATAGTTGTCGCGTGAATTGCGTTATCCGCGTGCGTGTTTATGACGCTGATGCTTGGCTGTCGAGCTTGGCGATGAAGTCGATGATGGCCTGTTCTGGCACGAGCCGCCGACCGGCGACCTTCACAGACCGAAGTTCGCCGCTGGTCATCAGGGCAAAGACCGTTGATCGGCCCAGGCTGAGGCGTTCCATCACTGCGGGGACGCCATGGAGTCGTGGCGTGGCGCTGTCTGACATCGAATCTCCTTGTGTCGCAATAACGCAACTCATCCCGTGAGTGCGTCGCTGGCCCCAGTTGTACTCGTCCTGGGGTGATTGCGCAAGTATGTGGTAGATTTGTGTCATGGTGACACAGAAACCAGGCAGGGGGAAGACGTGGGCCGAGTCGCTTCACGAGCGCACCGCCCAGGCCATCAGGGACGCCCGCAACTCCGCTGGAATGTCCGCCCAAGACGTGGCAGACCTGACCCAGCAACTGGGTTACGGCGTCAGCCGGGACAAGATCGCGAACTACGAGTCGGGGCGCAAGCAGGGCCTCGACCTATCCGAGTTCCTGATTATCGCGGCGGCGCTCCGCGTGCCCCCGGTAACACTGATCTTCGGCGGTCCGCCCGACGAACCCGTGCAAGTACTCCCCGGCAACTACGCGGGAGTCGTTGACGGCTTGGCGTGGCTCTGCGGTGACCCTGCGCTCGCGGACGAGGGGATCACAGACCGGGAGTCCTACAACGCGAGGCTGCTCAAGCTGATTCGGGACCGGGCCAAGGTGCAGCGCGACCTTGCCCTACTTCGCAGGGTCATCGCCGACTTCGAACGCCGGGGCTTGGGTGAAAAGCATCGGGCCGAAAACATGCATGCGGCAGGAACACTCATGGAGCAGTTAGACGAGATCAACCAGCAGATAACGAATCTCACAGAGGGAGACACAGAATGAGTAGGCAGCAGCTACCGCCTCAGATTCGCAAGGTGGAGGTGACCGACCGCAGGACCGGGAAGCAGGTCATGCGGTATCAACTCACGGTTGACGCCGGTATCAATCCCGAAACTGGTGCGCGGCAACAGATTCGACGGCGTTATCTGACTGAGGCGCAGGCCCGCCGTGCGCTGACCGAGGTTGGCGACCAGGCGGCAACCGGCCGGTTTGTGGCTCGAAAGCCGGTCACCGTCGAGCAGGTGTGCGCGAGCTATCTCGCCGGACGGCACCGGCTGCGGGCGTCATCACGTTCGAAGCTGGCCTATGACCTGGCACCGCTGCGCGAGCGCCACGGAGACATGCCGGTGCAGCGCCTTGCCAAGGGCCACATTGACAAACTGGTGGCCGACCTGCTGGCCGGAGGGACGAAGACCGCCAAAGGCCGCACCCGCAGCCCGTGGGGTGCCGTCGCGGTGAACAAGGTGACCCAGAGCATCGCGATGGTGCTGGCCGACGCGCAGCGTCAGGGCCTCGTGGCCCGTAACGTCGCCGAACATGTTGACCGGGTTACACCGCCGCACAAGGCGGTCGATACCTACACCGAGGCCGAGGTTCAGAAGCTGCTCGGCGCTATCGCCGGTGACCGCCTGGGCCACGCCTGGGAACTTGCCCTGTCGGGTCTGCGGCGCGGCGAGATCGCCGGGTTGCGGTGGGCTGATGTCAACCTGGACGCCAAAACGCTGACGGTCGCGAACAACCGCGTGGCGGCGGGCAGCAAGACGGTGGAGAACGACCCCAAGTCGCAGACCTCGCGCCGGACGCTGCCGCTGCCCGTCCGCCTGGTGTCGGTGCTGAAGACGGCACGCAAGCGCCAGGCGGAAGAGCGGCTGGCGTTGGGCGGCGCGGGCGGGCCGTGGGAGTACGTCGTGTGCAACGAGGCCGGACAGCCCTACAGCCCCGGCGTGCTGTCCCGCTACTGGCGTGAGGCTGTCGAGGCGGCGGGGCTGCGGCATATCAAGCTGCACGCCGCACGGCACACCTGCGCGACCCTGATGCACTTGCAGGGCGTGCCGGTGGCGGTGATCGCGGCGTGGATCGGACACAAGGACGCCAGCCTGACCATGCGGCTGTATGCTCACTCGCAGTTTGCTGCGCTACAAAACGCCGGAGCGAGTTTGGACCGAGTTGTGACATTATGTGACACTGAGGCCCGACCCGAGGCACGCTGAACGGCGTTCCCGCAGGTCAAGGCCACCTTGCCGATGTAGTTCAATGGCAGAACATCAGCTTCCCAAGCTGAATACGCGGGTTCGATTCCCGTCATCGGCTCCACGACTCAGGCCGCCGCGGCGCCGAAACCTTGTCCACAGCAATCGATTTCACGGCACCACCCAGCCGCCTGCAAGCCGCGTTGACCGCGCCCAACCCGCTGGTAGCTTTACCCCATGGGTGCCTTGGATGGACGCGTGGCCTTTATCACCGGCGGAGCTCGAGGGCAGGGCCGCGCGCACGCGTTGGCGCTGGCGGGCGAGGGAGCCGACATCGTGGTCGCCGATGCCCCACAGGCGATGACGGACCTGACCTACCCGCTGGGCACCGAGGACGACTTACGGGAAACGACCAAGCTGGTCGAAGAGCTGGGCCGGCGTTGCTTGCCGCTCACCCTGGACGTGCGCGATTCGGCCGCCGTCGGCGCCGCGATCAAGCAGACGGTCGCCGACATGGGCAGCCTCGACGTCGTGGTGGCCAACGCCGGAATCGTCAGCACCGGGCTGCTCGAAGACGTCAGCGACGTGGTGTGGCAGCAGCTGATCGACACGAACCTGACCGGCGCGTTTCACGTCCTGCGGGCCGCCATCCCGGTGATGCGGCAGCAGCGGTTCGGCAGGATCGTGGTCACCTCCTCGATGGGCGGCCGCATGGGCATCCCCGAGCTGGCCGCGTACAACGCCACCAAGTGGGGTGTCATCGGCCTGGCGAAGTCCGCCGCCCTGGAGGTCGCCAAGGAGGGCATCACGATCAACGTCGTCTGCCCGACCACCACCCAGACCCCGATGGTGCAACCCACCGGAAGCGATGACGTCCCCGACGACCTGGTGCGCCGGATGACGAAGGCCAACCCGATACCCCAACCCTGGCTGCAACCCGAGGACGTCAGCCGCGGGGTGCTGTATCTGGTCACCGACCCCGGGGTCATTACCGGAAGCGTGCTCGAGATCGGCCTCGGCGGCAGCGCGCGCATCCATTGACGAACGACTGAGAGCGGCCCCAGCGGACGTCACGTCGCGCCGTCCGATGATCGTCGCTTGAACCGTACTGACGGCGGGTGGATGTTCGCTACGCTTGACCCCGATTGATACGTCGCCTGGGAAGTTGGGGCCAGGTAATGGCTGAAAGACCCAAGGCTCGGGGCGGGGCGCCGGGACCGAGCGAGATCGTGGCGGAGTTAGCCGCCGCCGGATTCGACAACGCGCGCCAGATCGCTCGAGGCGCCGCCGGGGTGGTCTACTGCTGCCGCGAGACCGCCTTGGGGCGCAACGTGGCGATCAAGGTGCTGCCGACGTTCATCGATGACGCGAGCCGGGAACGCTTTCTGCGCGAGGGCTACGCGATGGGCGGGCTATCCGGGCACCCGAACATCGTCAACATCCTGCGGGTCGGCCTGACCGCGGGCGGCCGCCCGTACATCGTCATGTCGTACTGCCCGGCGGGTTCGCTGGGGCTGCGCGTGCAGCGCGAGGGCCCCATCGCCTGGCCGGAAGCCGTGCGGATCGGCGTGAAGTTGTGCGGGGCACTGGAAACCGCGCACCTCAGCGGCACCCTGCACCGCGATATCAAACCGGCGAATGTCCTCGTCAACGACTACGGCGAACCGCAGCTGACCGACTTCGGGACCGCGCACGTCCCCGGCGGGTACGAGACGGCGGCCGGATTATTCTCCGGCACAATCGATTACCTGGCACCCGAGGTGATGGCGGGCGATCCGGCGACGGTCGGCAGCGACGTCTATTCGCTCGGCGCCACGATCTATGCGCTCATCGCCGGCAACGCGGCGTATGAGCGCCGCGGCAGCGACGACCTGCTGGCGCACTACACGCGGATCAACAGCACCCGGGTCCCCGACTTGCGCCACAGCGGAATCCCGGACGCGGTGTGCTCGGCGATCGAGATGGCGATGGAGCCCGACTCCACTGAAAGACCGTCTTCTGCAGCGGATTTCGGTCGCGGGTTGCAGGAAAGTCAGCGCCGCAACGGCTTGAAAGCGGACGCGATGGCCATCACCGCGGCCGGTTCGGCGCGGACCGCGGGCCTCTCCGCGGGCCTGTCGAAGGCGCGCACCCTGACGCAGGCCGGACGCGCCGGGATGGCGGGCGCGGCGACTCCGCGACCGCCCAGGATCGCCAAGCCCGGCCCACGCGGTGCCGACTCGGACAGCGCTACCTCGCTGATCAATCGCCGAACGGTATCGCCGCCGTCCCGACCCGCCGGTTCACGAAACTCTAGCCAGCGCGGGCCAATTCCGCCCGCCCCCAGGACATCTGAGCCGACCGAGGCGATCGCCGAGCACACCAGCGTCACCGACGCGATCGCGCCGCCGAGTCCGCCCGACCCGCCTGCGGCCGCGCGCCGCGGGCCGGCGGCCGGAGCGGTGGCGTGGTTGAGCCCCTCGGGGAAGAAGCGCAAACGCGTCACGGCGGCGTTGATCGTGGCGGCGATCGTCGTGGCCGTGCTGGTGCTGGGCACAGGCGTCTACGTACTGCTGACGCAGGGCAAGCGGCACCAGAGCGCCGCCGCGAATCAATCGAACGCCCAGGCGATTTCGAGGTGGCAGCCGATCACGAACGCTCGCATCGCGCGACAGGCGGCGGCAACCACCCAGGACGACGGCACGATCTGGATCTTCGGCGGAATGGGCAGCAACCACGCACTCGTCGCGAACCATGAGGGCTACGACCCGATCATCGACAGCTGGAAAAGCGGCGACGACCTCCCGGTTCCGGTTCAGCACGCGACGGCGGTCACGTGGCAGGGAAACCCGATCGTGCTCGGGGGCTGGCGCGCGGCAGGCCCGCAAAAGGTTGCCAGCGACCAGGTTTGGCGCGTGGTCAACAGCCACTGGGTCGAGCTGCCCCATCTGCTGCAGCCCCGCGCGGCGGCCGCGGCGGCGGAGGTGGGTGGGCGCATCATCGTCGCCGGCGGCGTCGACTCGAACGGCGCCCTGCTGAACACCGTCGAGATCTTCGACGGCAATTCCTGGACCCTGGGCACCCCGATACCGACCCCCCGGCAGATGCTGGCCGCCGCGTCGGACGGGAAGCTGGTGTACACGGTGGGCGGCACCAACGGGACCGCGGACCTGGCGACGGTCGAGGCGTATGACCCCGCCGCCAAAAGCTGGACGCGATTGCCCGACCTTCCCCAACCGCGCGGCGATCTCGGCGTGGCACTGGCCGACCGGCGCCTGGTCGCCGTCGGGGGGCAGTCCGCCGGGCAGGTCCTCAAGAGCGTGTCGGTGCTCGACCTGACGACGAACACGTGGGCGGGCTTGCCGGACATGGCGACAGCGCGGCACGGCATGGCGGTCGACGCGATTGGGCAGGCCGTGTACTCGATCGGCGGGTCGAGTGAGATCGGCGACGGCCAGGCGACCTCGTCGGCGGAGGCGCTGCAACTACCGGCGCGCCGAATGCAGCCGGCCGCGCAATGGCGTTCGCTACCAGACGCGCCGACGGCGCGGTTGATGACGGCGTGGACCGTGCTCGACGACAAGATCTGGGTCATCGGCGGCCTGCGCGACGGGGTCGCGCTGCAGACGGTCGAAAGCTATGACCCGCGCACCGGCGCCTGGCAACCACAACCCGCATTGCCGATCCCGCTGCACCACGCCGCGGCGGCGACCTATCGCGGCGAGGTGGTGGTGCTCGGGGGCGCCAGCGGCGACCTCACCCAGGCGTCGGCCAAGGTATTCGCGTTGCGCGGCGGTAAGTGGGTCGAGTTGCCCGGACTCACCCACGCTCGCGCCGCGCTCGCGGCCGCGGTGGCCGATGACAAACTCGTGATCGTCGGCGGGCAGAACGCCAAACAGCTCGTTCCGCAGACCGAGGTCTTCGACGGCAACGCGTGGCACGACGCGGCCAACATGCCCACCCCGCGCGAGCATCTGGCCGCGGTGTCGGACGGCACGTACGTGTACGCGGTCGGCGGCAGGTTCCTGTCGGCCGACAAGAATTCCGCGGCATTCGAACGGTTCGACCCGCAGTCGGGGACGTGGACGAAGTTGGTCGACATGCCGACCCCTCGCGGCAGCTACGGCGCCGCGTTCATCGATGGCCGAATCGCGGCGGTCGGCGGTGAGGAACCGACGGAGGTGGTGGGCGTGGCCGAGATGTACGACATCGCCGACGGAACGTGGACGACGTTGCGCCCCATGCCAACTCCGCGCCACGCCGAGGTGGTCGCGGCGGTCGGCAACACCATCTACTGCGTCGGCGGGGCGAACCGGCCCACCCACGAAGGCCCTGTCGCCACCGTCGAGGCCCTGGACTTCATCTAGCGGATCAAGGGCGCTTGAGCCGGCTGCGCCACCCGACGAATCCCGCGTACACGACCGTCAACAACACGAGCATGCCCACATCGAACAGCCAGGTTTGCGCCGTGTGCTTGAAGTGGCTGTCCTTCGGGGCCAGCGGCCCGGGCTCGATCGTCCACAAATCGACGGTCGAGGCCTGCGCCGCATAGCCCCAGCGCGAGGGCACCGCCCACGACATCTGGTCGAGGCCGACGCGGTTGGTGACGGGGACCATCCCGCCGCAGAGCACCAACTGCAGCATGAGCGAAACCACCAGCAGCGGCATGATCTGCTCGTTGGAGCGGGCGAGGGAGGACAGGACCAGGCCGACCATCGCCGCGGCGACGCACATCGCGGCGGTGGCGACGTACAGCTCGAGCGTGGCGCTGCCGAGCAGCAGCGGCGGTCGCGTCGGGGCTCCCTTCCCCAGGATCGTGATGGTCGTCGCGATCGCCGACTGAATGACGGCGAAGACGAAGAACACGGCCATCTTCGCCAGCAGATATGCCTTGGTGGACAGTCCGACCGCCTGCTCCCGGCGGAAGATGGGGCGCTCGCCGATGAGGTCGCGGATCGTCAGCGCGGTACCCATGAAGACCGCGGCCATGGTGAGCAGCATCAAGACCGACCCGGGTTCGTCGGAGCCGTCGCCGTTGGGATCGGCGACACGGAATCCCGTCGAGCCGGGAACGGTCAGCGACAGCGCGCCCATCACGAACGGCAGCAGCGCCAGGAAGATGAAGTAGGCGCGGTCGGCCACGATCAACCGGATCTGGCGGCGCGCGATCGTCGCGAACTGGCGACGCGTGCTGGAGCGCGCCGGAGCACCCAGGTCGGCCGGCTTCTCCGCCTCGGCTCCGGCCGGCGGCGGTTGGAGCTGGGCCAGGAACCGGCGGTTCGCTTCGTCGGGGTCCGCGCCCACCATGCCAAAGATCTTGGCCCAGTTGGTGGTTCCCATCGTCGCTTCGATTTCGCCGGGCGGGCCGCAGTAGGCCGTCTTGCCGCCGGGCGCCATCAGCAGCACCTGGTCGCAGAGATCGAGGTAGCTCAGCGAGTGCGTCACCACCAGCACCACGCGACCGGCGTCGGCCAGCTGCCGCAGCATCGTCATCACCTGCAGGTCCAGCGCCGGATCCAGGCCCGAGGTCGGCTCGTCGAGGATCAGCAGCGACGGCCCGGTGAGCAGCTCGAGTGCCACCGACGCGCGCTTGCGCTGCCCACCGGACAGCTTGTCCACCCGGGTGTCGGCATGCTTGGTCAGCCCGAGTTCCTCGATCACCTGCGCAACTACCTGCGCGCGGTCTTGTTTGCTGGTGTCGGGCGGCAACCGCAGCTCGGCGGCATAGCTCAGCGCCTGGCTCACCGTCAGCTGGCGGTGCACGACGTCGTCCTGGGGCACCATCCCGATCCGGCTTCGCAGCGAGGCGAAGCTGGCGTGAATGTCGTGCCCCTCGAAAGTGATTGAGCCGGAGGTCGGACAGGTGGCCCCGGCGATCAGCCGGGACAGCGTGCTTTTCCCGGCGCCGGAACCACCGATCAGGGCAGTCAGCGTCCCTGGGCGCGCGGTCAGCGAGACCTTCTGGATCAGCCGTTTGCTGTCGATTTCGAAGTCGACCTCGCGGACCTCCAGCCCGCCGGTGCGGGTTGCCGCTTCGGCACGGCGAAGCAGGATTTCACCGTTGAACACCAGGTCGACGTTGCCGATCGTGACCACGTCGCCTTCGGTCAGCGGCGCCGACAAGATTCGCGTGCCGTTGACGAATGTCCCGTTGATGCTGTGCGCGTCGTGGATCTCCGTGCCGGTCGGGCCGGGAACCAGGTAGGCGTGGTGGCGCGACACCAAGACGTCGGAGATGACGACGTCGCTGTCTTCGGCGCGACCGATCACGGCGGCTCCCGTGGGTGGCGCCGCGAGCTTCGACCGAGAACGCTGCACCGCGCGCCGCAGGTTGGTGCTGTCGAACTGCGCGGCTTCGAGTGCCTCGGAGCCGATCTCGGTCAGCGGCTGGCCTTTTGGCGGCGACCAGGCGGCCCTTTCGGGCGGCGGTGCCGGTTGGGGACGGCGGGGCGGCGACGGTGGGCTCGGATAGCCGACGGCCCGGCGCGGGCCGCCGGCCGGTTGCGGTGACGGTGGTGGCGGGCCGGCGTGGGTGTAACGCAGCGGCGGGGGTTGCGGTCGCGCGATGCGGGGCGGCGACCCGTTGGCCTGCTGTGGGTGCCCCGGACGAGACGGCCGCGGGGCGCCCGGGCGCGCGAGGGCCTGCATCCCCTCGACCGTCGGCGGTAGCTGGCCCACCGCCCTGTCGTCACGTCCGATCTGGAAACTCAAGCGCGGCCCGTCGGGGCTGCCAACGTTGATGCTCTGGCCGTCGTGGATGTCGACGACGGCAACCCGGCCGCCATTGACGAACATCCCCGTCGGCGACCCGTTGTCGATCGCCACCCATTTGCCCCGGTCGAATCGCAGCAGCAGGTGCGAGCGGGAGACCAACGGATGGGCTACCCGCATGTCGGCTCGCAGGTCACTCCCCACGACGACATCGTTGCCAGCGGCGAAACTGCGCCGTGACCAGTTGGATTGAACCGTCAGCACGGGTGATGCGGGCCTGCTCATCCAATCAGTATTCGACCCACCGTCAGCAAACTCCAGCGGTTTCGGCATATTGGTCCGCCGCCTGCGATCGCATTTGCTGTGCGCGCCGCGACAGGGTTCGAGCCGGGCGCGCGTCACGGCCCGGTCACAACACGATCCCAATTCACCTCAGCCGGCCCGTCACACTGGCGTGTCCACTCGAGTTCCTATGCGCCTGGTCACGGCGCCACGACCGGGGCCCCGGACTAAACCCGCCTTGACCAAACCGTGACCGTCGCGTTGCCAAATATCAACGCGCCCTTACGCTTCCGCAGGTCAGCGCACATTTATCATCCCTATTGCAACTATGTCAGTTAAAAGGAATTGGAGCCATGCGGACCGGTGTTCGGTGTGTTCTTGCGGTGATTGGAGCCGCTGCGAGCGTTGTCGTGACGCCGGCCGGCGTGAGCCTGGCGGCGGCGAACCAGTCGCATGGATTCGCGATAGCGTCGATTTCGCCGGGCCGCGACGAGGTGGTCGGGGTGGCGCATCCCATCCAGGTGAAATTCGCTGCGCCCATTATCAACTCAGCCGACCGGCGGGCGGCCGAACGTGCCGTTGACGTCAAATCGACGCCCGCGATGACCGGCAAGTTCGAATGGCTCGACGACAAGGTTGTCCAGTGGGTTCCGGACCGATACTGGCCGGCGCACAGCACAATTGCGTTGACGGTGGGCGGCGCGGCCGCGGAGATCAAAACAGGTCCTGCCGTGATCGGCGTCGCCAGCATTTCCGAACACACCTTCACCGTGAGCATCGACGGCGCGGAAGCGGGACCGCCGACCTCACTGCCGGCGCCGCACCACCGGCCACACTTCGGCGAGCAGGGCGTGATGCCCGCGTCGATGGGTAGGCCGGAATACCCGACCCCGGTCGGCTCGTACACCGTTCTGTCCAAAGAGGAAGCGGTGACCATGGATTCGAGCAGCGTCGGCATCCCGGTCGACGACCCCAACGGTTACCTGCTGACGGTCAATTACGCCGTCCGTATCACCAGCCGCGGACTGTTCGTGCATTCGGCTCCGTGGGCCGTCCCCTCTCTGGGGCTGGAGAACGTCAGCCACGGCTGCATCAGCCTGAGCCCCGATGACGCCGAGTGGTACTACGACCACGTCCACGTCGGCGACCCGGTGATCGTCCAGGAGTAGTCCGACATTTCACGAAGCTCCGCACCCAGGCGCAAGCCGGGTGCGGAGCTTCAATTGTCTTGACGGCGTGGGTGTCTCAGTACCGCCGGGGTGCACGTGCATGCCGAGCGAGGCTGACCGGGCACCGATGGTCTACAAACGGAACGGGCCCGCTGGTTTATCACCAGCGGGCCCGGCCCGTTCACCGGAGACCGATTCGGCCTCAGCTCGCGCCCGAGGGACCGGGGCGAACCGGCTGACCGTCCACCGGCCCGCCGCTGGGAGCCGGACCGGTCGGCGCGTCCTTCACCCCCGACATGTCGATGATCGGCGCGGCCGCCTCCAACGGTGCGCCGGCCAGCGGCCCGCCAAGGGCGATCAGCGGCGCACCGGCCGGAACCACCGGCACGGGCGGCACTACCGGCACCGGAGGCACCAGGGGTACCGGCGGCGCGAGGGGCAACGGCGGCACGATCGGCAGCGGCGCACCGATCGGCAGCGGCCCCGGCACAGCCATCGGCACACCGGACATATCGGTCATGGGCGCCGCGCACATGCCTCCGGCGGCCGGCGCGCCCGCGGCCACCGTGCCGGCGGCTGCACCCGGCCCGCCCGCGGCGGGCGCCACCTCGCCCGACTGCCCCTCGATGCACGCGTGGCCGCCCGTGATCAGCGGGGCGGCCGCCGCGTCGGGGCTCAACGCGATAGCAGCTCCGCACAACCCAGCGCCGGCAACTACTTTGATGTTGAACCGATCGACGATCGCCATCAGCGCCAACTCTCCTTTATTCACGCTCAGCTATTTCCCATTTGGTGCAGCAGGCCCGCCTAGCCGTACCGAGGCCGGTTTCACGACCGCGCCAATTGTCAGCAGGCGACGCGCGACACGCGCCACGCCGCACCGCGCCGTTTCCAAATGGTGACGTCACAACGGTGTCACGAATCGGAACATCACCGGCGGGCGCCAACCGACCTGCACGAATGCGCTTGCGCCCTAGGCGTACTGATGGATTCTGGCCGGAATGTCGTGCGGGCGAACGCCGATCACAGTGTGGGGACCATACCGCCGTCGATCGTCACGCCGGCGCCCATCACGTTGGCGCCTCGATCACTGGCCAGCATGACGACCAGATCGGCGCCCTCCTCGGTCGGGCAGACAGCTGTCGGCAACAGCACGGCGAAACGCCACTACGGGTCGGTGTGCCGAAATCGACTTTGAAATCTCACGGACTTTATTTTTCCGCAGGTCATTCACAGGGAACTGTTGGTGAACAGTTACTGTTCTGAAGGTTACGTAGAAGTTAACATCGAGATTAGAACTGTTGACGTCAAGAGGAGAAGGGGCTATGTCGCCACGTCGTCTCGCCACCGGGTTCATCGGTTCCGTCCTGCTCGGGGGCCCGCTTCTCGCCGGCCTCGTCTGGGCCGGCCCCGCACAGGCCGACGCGGCCGGATTCCTCAACGACATGCACAGGGACGGGGTTCACGCCGTCACCGGTGGTGACGCGGCGCTGCTTCAGGCGGGGCTGAACGTCTGCCAGCAGCTGTCGTGGGGCGCTCCCGAATCCCAGCTCGAGGGCTTGGCGCTGCAACGGTCCGACGACCGGCAAGGGGCGGGTGGGCTCAGTCCCCAGCAGGCCAACGACATCGTCGGCTACGCCGAGCGCGATCTCTGCCCCGGCGCCTGACCTGACCTTTCGTACTTCGCCGGTTCACAGCGCGCTCGCGGTCGGATCCGCACGGGGCCACAGGTCGCGGCGGGTCCGGCCTCCGTTCTTTGCCGACTATTCACTCTCCGGAATTGTTTGCGCAGCGGGTCGTCGCACTTTTGTGTAAAAGTGCATCATCCGCATCGGGCACAGACACAAGGAGAAGGTTGCATGGCGGCACGCAGGCTATATGGCCGGTTCATGGGCGCGGCGCTGGCGAGCGGCCCGCTTCTGCTCGCCGGGGTCGTCTGTGCCGGCCCGGCGCGGGCCGACCAGGCCGCCTTCCTCAACGACCTGCACGGCGCCGGGATCCATGCCGTCAACGGCGGCGACCCGGAACTGTTGCAGATGGGCGCGGACCTCTGCCAACAGCTTTCATGGGGCGCTTCACCGCAACAGCTGGAGGGTTTGGCGCTGCAACGCTCGGACGCCGACCAGGGCACCGGCGGGATCAATGGCCGGCAGGCCGCGGACGTGGTGATCTTCGCGCTGCGCGATTTGTGCCCCAGCGCCTGACGGCGGATTAACCTCCGCACTGCGCGGTCCGCGCTAAGGTGACACTCGAGTGAAGCTGAACGCACGGAACCTGGCCGGCCTCGAGATCCCGGTCCCAACGTATGACCGCGGCCAAATCGGCATCGGCATAGCGCATTTCGGTGTCGGTGGTTTCCACCGTTCCCACCAGGCCATGTACATCGACCGGCTGCTCAGCGACGGGCTCGCCCGCGACTTCGGAATCTGCGGAATCGGTGTGCTGCCGAACGATGAGCGCATGCGCGACGCGCTGCGCGGCCAGGACCACCTGTACACGCTGATCCTCGAACACCCCGACGGCACCCGGCAACCGCGAGTCATCGGCTCCATCGTCGACTACCGTTATGCGCCCGACGATCCCGAATCCGTGATCGAGCTGCTGGCCGATCCGGCCACCCGGATCATCTCGCTCACCATCACCGAGGGCGGGTATCAGCCACCGCTGAGCGCGGTGTTCGGGTTGGTGGCCGAGGCGTGCAGCCGGCGGCGCGAGCGCAACCTGCCCTCCCCCACGATCGTCTCCTGCGACAACATCGCCGGGAACGGAGACGTGGCACGACGCGTCTTCACGACGTACGCCGAGCGAATCAATCCCGAACTCGCGCAATGGATGCGCGAGAGGACCACCTTCCCCAATTCGATGGTTGACCGGATCACTCCGGTGACCACACCCGACGTGCTGACGCGGCTGGACGCCGAATTCGGGGTGGCCGACGCCTGGCCCGTGATCGCGGAACCCTTCGCCATGTGGGTCATCGAGGACGACTTCGCCGACGGGCGGCCACCGCTGGACCAGGCCGGGGTGCAACTCGTCGACGACGTGGCGCCCTACGAGGCGATGAAGTTGCGGTTGCTCAACGCCGGGCATCAGGGCCTGTGCTACTTCGCCTACCTCTGCGGCTACCGGCTGGTGCACGACGCCGCCCAAGATCCGTTGATCGCCGAATTCCTTGCCCGCTATATGGATTCGGAGGCCACACCGACGCTGGAGCGCGTCCCGGGGCTGGACGAATTCCGGGGCGGGCTGCTGCCGCGGTTCGCCAACGCCTACATCCGCGACACCGTGGCCAGGCTGTGCGCCGAATCCTCGGACCGCATCCCTAAGTGGTTGTTGCCCGTGGTGCGCGACAACCTGCGCTCCGGTGGCCCGGTGCGACTGTCCGCGGCGATCGTCGCGAGCTGGGCACGCTACGCCGAGGCCGTCGACGAAGAGGGCCAACCGATCGACGTGGTGGACCGGCTCGCCGACACCCTGGTCCCGATCGCCCGCTCGCAACGCGACGACCCTGCCGCGTTCCTGGCCAACCGTTCCGTATTCGGCGACCTCGTCGACCACGAGCGCTTCCGCGAGGCCTACCTGTGGGCGCTGGACTCGCTGCACCGAAACGGCGCGCGCGCCACGCTGCGGGCGCTGCTCGGGGCCGACTGACGATGACACTGGTCGCCGGCATCGATTCGTCGACGCAGTCGTGCAAGGTGCTGGTGTGCGATGCCGCCACCGGCAGGGTGGTCCGCGAGGGACACGCCGGTCACCCGGCCGGCACCGAAATCGACCCGGCGGCATGGGAAACCGCCGCTCGAGAAGCGATCGCGAAGGCGGGCGGGCTGGACGGCGTCGACGCGATCGCCGTCGGCGCACAGCAGCACGGGATGGTGTGCCTGGACGGAGCCGGACGGATGGTGCGCCCCGCGCTGTTGTGGAACGACGTGCGATCGGCCGACGCCGCCCGCGCACTCGTCGACGAGCTGGGTGGCGCGCGGGCCTGGGCCCGGGCCGTCGGCGTGGTGCCGCTGGCCGCGATCACGGTGGCGAAATTACGATGGCTGGCCGACCATGAGCCACGGCAGGCCGATCGCACCGCGGCCGTCGGCCTGCCGCACGATTGGCTGACGTGGCGGCTGCGCGGCGAGACGGACATCGCGGCGCTGACCACCGATCGCAGCGACGCAAGCGGCACCGGCTACTACGACGCCGCGACGGGCGCCTACCGTGTCGATCTGCTGGAGCTGGCGCTGCGCGGTCGTCGTCCTCAGCTGCCGACCGTGCTGGACCCGTCGGGCTGGACCGCTTGCGGCGCAACGGTATTCGGTGCGGGGCTTGGGGACAACGCCGCCGCGGCGCTGGGTCTGGGCGCCGAGGAGGGCGACGTGATCGTCTCGATCGGGACCTCGGGGGTGGTGGCCGCCGTCACCGCGGATCCGGTCCGCGATGACGCGGGATTCGTCGCCGGACTCGCGGACGGCACTGGCCGCTATCTCCCGCTGGTGTGCACCCTCAACGGTGCGAGGGTGCTGGAGGCCGCCGCCGCGATGCTGCAAGTCGACCAGGACGAGCTGTCCCGACTCGCGCTGTCGGCGCCGCCGGGCAGCGCGGGCCTGGTGCTGGTCCCCTACCTGGAGGGTGAACGAACTCCCAACCGGCCCAACGCAACCGGTGCACTGCACGGCCTGCGCGTCGCCAATGCGACGCCGGCCAACCTGGCCCGCGCCGCCGTGGAGGGATTGCTGTGCTCGCTCGCCGACGGCGTCGCCCACCTGGCCGGGCACGGCGTGGTTGCGCGGCGCATCCTGCTGGTCGGCGGCGGCGCGCAATCCCGGGCGCTGCGCGCGATCGCGCCCACGGTGTTCGGCATGCCGGTGCTGGCGCCCACGCCGGCGCAGTACGTCGCACTGGGCGCGGCCCGGCAGGCGGCGTGGGCGTTGAGCGGCTCGCCCCGACCGCCCGCGTGGAATCCGCCGCCCACAGACGAATACACCGCCGACCCCGCGCCCGAGGTGCCGGCGCACTACGCGCGGGTGCGCGACCTCACCGAGGGGGTCACTGGCCTTCGGGAAGCGGACGAAACACCGAGAGGACCCGGTATTTCGCGCTGAAGCTGGCCTTGTCGTATCGGTCGCCGACCTCGCCGTCGCAGGCGACGACCGTGGGGCCGTCGACGGTGCTGAAGCTGAATTCCGGCACCTGCAATTCGTGGTAGAGCGGGCTGCGCTCCAGCCGGCCCAGGGCCAGCGCGGTCAGGATCCTGGTCCTGGCCCAGTGGCGGCCGGTCTCGAGGATGCGCACATCGATCAGGCCGTCGTCCATCCGGGTCCTGCGCGCCGGGGCGAACCCGGTCGGCAGGTACAGCGAATTGCCCAGGAAGAACAGCGATGTCAGCAGGGTTTTGTTGTCATAGCGGATGCGCACGGGCTGTTCCGTGCGCAGCGTCCGCAGCATCGCGTAGAGACCGGCCAGCGGCTTGCCGATGCGTTTCTCCAGCTTTTCGCGTCGCCGCACAAAGGCCGGGTACGCGCCGATGCTGGCGGTGTTGAGGACCATCTGACTTTCGTTGAGGCACACCAGATCCACACATGCCACCTGGCCGCGCCGGATCGCGTCGACCGTCTTGGCCACGGTGTCGCAGCCGATGTCCTTGGCGAAGTGGTTGAACGTCCCGGCAGGAAAGACCGCCAGGGGAAGCCCCGCGTCGATGGCCACCCCGGCGGCGGCCGCGACGGTGCCGTCACCGCCGCCCACCGCCAGCACCTCGGCGCATTCGGCCGCGGTGCGCAGCACCTGCACCGGGTCGTCGTCGGGGCCCAGTTCGCGGATGTCGACCTTCGGCAGCTCGGCGCGCACCTCGTCGACCACCCGGGCCCCGGTGCCGCTGCCCGACTCCGGGTTGATGACCAGGACCACGCCGGCGCCGTCGGGCCGCTGCGGCGCGGCGACGCGCAGCGGTTCCGTTCGCGGACGGGCGGTTTCGACGATCGGCGGCACGAGCCGGCCGCCCAGCACGGCAAGGCCCGAGCCGATGCCGAACCCGGCGATGACGTCGCCGGGGTAGTGCGCGCCCGTCGCCACCCGCGACAGACCCACCAGCCCGGCCAGCAGCGCCAGCCCGAAGCCCAGCGGCGGGCTCTCCAGCCCCACCCCGATGGCGAACGCGGCGGCGCTCGCGGAGTGTCCGGACGGCAGCGAGTTCGACGTCGGGCGTCGGCGGACCTGCCTGACCAAGGGCACCAGGTCGTAGCCGGGGCGCGGCCGCCGGCGGATCCGCTTGGCGACCTGGTTGGTGACCAGGCTGGTGGCGGCCAGCGTCACCAGCCCGCGGGTCGCGCCGCGCTGCGCGCTCTGCCTGCCGGTGGCGAACAACGCCGCGCCGAGGCCCACCCACAGCTTGGAGTGGTCGGCCGCCCGGGTCAGGGGCGGCATGACCGTGTCCAGTAGCGGTGTGTCCGTTTCGGCGATGGCATCGAACAGTTCCCGATCCAGCGTGCCCAGTCCGCGGGTGATCTGTTTGATGCCGCGCGCGCGTTGCCAAGGCCCCCTGTTCATTCGCTACACCCTAAATTGGTCCGAAGACATGGACGCACAGGGCTATTGCTTGAGGTGGCGGGACAACGCCGAACGCCGCGGCGTGGCCGCGCATGTCGTCGCCGAGATCGTGCGCCGACACGACGTCACCGCCGCGCGCTTCGGGGTCCTCGACAAGATGGCCGAGTTCAACGACCCGCACGGCAAATCGTTCTTCCTGATCCCGGCCTACGCCGACGGTGCGCGGGCCCGGGCCGCGGCGTTGATGACCTACATCCTCAACGCGGGCACGGGCTACGGTAAGCCGGGCGGACGGACCACCGACTTTCCGGTCACCCCGTACGGTGCCGCCGAGGTCGCGCGAATCGTGGCCCGCCAGAAGGCAAACCGCTGGAGCTACGCCCGCGACGTCGCCTTCGTGCACCGCAACGGGGGGCGGCTGGTCACCACCCCCAACGGCATGCTCATGGGCCTGGGCGGCAATTGGGTCCAACGGCTGTTCACCCAGCGTGGCGGCACCACCTGGGGTGACCTCTTCATGGTCAACGCGGGCCGGGTCGGCGACCCCGGCGAGCAGCTTCGCCAGATCGTCGCCTCCGGGCGTGCCTGGTATCTCGACGCCGGCGGCACGCCCCGCCCGAGCCGCCTCGACCTGGACCGGGTGTTGCACCACGAAGAGCGCCACGCCGCGCAATGGGCAGACCGGGGCTACCTGGGCATGCTCGCGGGCTACGGCCGGGAGTTGTTCCGCGAGTTGGTCTTTGGCGTGGTGAACAGGCTCGAAGAGGACGCGGGCCTGGCCGACGGAGGCTACAGGGCGTGAATTCCGTGGTAGAGCACCATCGCGCCGATCACGACGAAGACCGCCGCGAGTAGGGCGCCGTTGTTGCGGTCCATCCAGTCCTTGAGCCGGGCCAGGGTGTCGTCGAGGCGGCTACCGGCCGCCGCGTACGCCAATATCGGGATCGCCACGCTGGAGGCGGCGATGGCCACAAAGAACGCGGCCGCCACCCAGTCACCGGCGAGGCCGAGCCCGCTGGTGCCGATGCCCAGCCCGGCGGGGACGCAGATGAGCGCCACGTCGGGGCGCACCACGGCCAGGACGGCCCCGGTGATCCCCGCCCGCGCCGGGGTGATGCTTTCGAACGAGCGCATCCAGGCCGGGGATTCGGACTTGCCGTGCCGGTTGAGCCAGCGGTAGATGCCGTACACGATCAGCGCGGCCCCCAGCACCACACGCAGCCACGACGACCACCGCGGGGGCGCCTTGTCCAGGCCGCCCAGCAGGCCGGAGGCAGCGACGGCGATTGCCGTCAGTGCGGCCAGGCTCAGCACCCAGCCGCCCAGAAACGCGAGGCTGCTCGGCCGCGGCCGCTGCGCCTGCAGCACCAACACCGCCGGGATGACGGTGAGCGGTGAGAGGGAGATGACCAGTCCAAGCGGAACGAGCCCGGTCAGCACCGTTCCCCAGCTTCCTGCCATGAACGGAATCCTTCCACCGCCGCGGGCGATGCGACGTCGAACGCGCCGAACCGGCTCAGGCCAGCGTGCGAATTCCGTTGTAGAGCACTATCAACCCGATCAGGAACAGGATGACGGCCATCATCGCGTCGTGGTTCGTCTCCATCCAGGCCTTGAGACGTTCCAGGGCGTCGTCGAGGCGGTCCCCGGCGCCGACGTAGCCCAAGATCGGGATGGCGACCGTCGACGCGGCGAGCACGACGAAGATCGCGGCCGCGACCACCTGAGCGCCGGCGCTCAGGCTGCTGTTGCCGACGGCCAGGCCGGCGGCCGCGCACAGGATCAGCACCTCGGGCCGCACCGGCACCAGCACTGCCCCCATCACCGCGGCGCGCACCGGCGAGAGGGTGGAGAACGAACGCATCCAGCGCGGCATGCTGCGCTGCCGGTGCCGGGTGAACCAGTGGTAGGCGGCCAGCGCGATGAGCGCCAGGCCGAACGCGAGCCGCACCCAGGCCGCCCATTTCGGCGGGGTCGCGTGGAAGCCACTCAATAAGTCCGAGCCGCTGATAAAGGCGGCGGTGAGGGCGACCAGGCCCAGCAGCCAGCCGCCCAGAAAGGACAGACTGGCCGGGCGCGGCCGGGGCGCGTGCAGTACCAGTACGGCGGGGATGACCGTGATCGGTGACAGCGCGATGACCGCCGCCAACGCGATGAGTTTGCTCAGTACCGAGGCCCAACTTGCGTCCACGGGCAGCAATCATCGCATTGGCGTGGCGCTCATGCAGCGGTTGACCGCACGGGTCAGCCTTTGCGGCGCAGGGTCCACGCGGGCACCCAGTGCGTCACGGTCCTGCGCTTGGAGCCATACGCGACGGGATAGGTCACCAGCCCCCACCAGTCGCCCTGCTCGCACAGGGCCCAGCAGCTCAGCCAGCCCTCGACGACCTTGTGCAGTTGCAGACCGTTGGGCTGATACCGCCCCGCGCGGTGCGGCTCGCGTGGGAAGAGCACAGTCAGGTCGACCAGCACGGCGACCGCCGGACGCACCACCCGAAACGGGCTGCGGACCGGCTGGCCGTTGTACCCGATCGACGCGAGCGGACCCATTGATCGATCATACGTTCGAATATGCCGCGGGTTGAGCCCCCTGAGCGGCCCGGTTCGCTTCTGGCAACATAGCGGTGTGTTCAGCCAAACCGCGACGTCCCGGGCGGTTCGGTGAGCATCGGAACCACCGAGGCAGCACGGCGTCGCCGCGGCGTGCTGAACGGTCGCCGGCCGGCGGTACCGGCCGCGCTGGACCCGGTGATCGTCGCGATCGTGGCCGCCGCGGTGAGCATGGCCGGCGCCGCCCGGCCCTCCTTCTGGTACGACGAGGCCGCGACCATCTCGGCCGCCTACAGCCGCTCACTGGCCCAGATGTGGCACATGCTGGGCAACGTGGACGCCGTCCACGGCTTGTATTACCTGCTCATGCACGGCTGGTTTCAGGTTTTCCCGCCCACCGAGTTCTGGTCGCGCGCGCCCAGCGCCCTGGCGGTGGGGGGCGCCGCCGCCGGTGTCGTCGTGCTGGGCAGGCAGTTCTCGCCCCGCACCGTCGCGGTGGCCTCCGGAGCGTTCTGCGCGATCCTGCCGCGAACCACGTGGGCGGGCATCGAGGCCCGGCCCTATGCCATGTCGATGATGGCAGCCGTGTGGCTGACCGTCCTGCTGGTCTATGCCGCGCGCCGGGACACCGGTTGGCTGTGGCTGTCCTATGCCGTCGCGCTGTCCTGCTCGATCGTGCTGGACGCCTACCTGGCGCTCCTGCTCGCGGCGTACGCACTGTTCATCTGCGTCTTCCACCGGAGCCGAACGGCGTTGCTGGGCTTCGTGATTGCGTCGGCCGTGGCCGTCGGCGCGCTGATGCCGTTTTTGATGACGGTAGCCGGGCAGGCGCACCAGATCAGTTGGGTCGCACCCATCGGTCACCGCACCATCGAAGACGTGCTGATGCAGCAGTATTTCGAACGATGCCCGCCGTTCGCCGTGCTGGCGGCGTTGCTGATCGGTGCGGCAATCGTGTTGTGGCTCAGTGGGTCCGCGCGTCTGGCGGATTCGCAGCGCCAGCTGCTGGTGCTCGCGACGGGGTGGCTGGCGGCGCCGACGGCCGCGATCGTGACGTATTCGGCGCTGGTTCATCCGATCTACACGCCGCGCTACCTGTGCTTCACCGCGCCGGCCCTGGCGCTGATCCTGGGTGTCTGCGGCGGCGCGGTGGCCGCCAAACCGTGGGTGACGACGGCGATCGTCGGCCTTTTCACTGTGGCTGCGGCGCCCAATTACGTTCGGGTGCAACGCAACCCGTACGCCAAGTACGGCATGGACTACAGTCAGGTCGCCGACCTGATCACAGCGAAGGCCGCGCCGGGCGATTGCCTGCTGGTGAACGACACGGTGACCTTCATGCCGGCGCCCATGCGCCCACTGCTGGCGGCGCGCCCGGATGCCTATCGCAAGCTGATCGATCTCACGCTGTGGCAGAAGGCGACCGACCGCAACGACGTGTTCGACACCAATCTCATCCCCGAGGTGGTGGCCCGGCCGCTGAGCCAGTGCGGCGTCGTCTGGATCATCACTCAGGCAGACCCGTCCCAGCCGGCGCACGAGCAGGGTCCGGCGCTGCCGCCCGGCCCGGTCTATTGGGCGAGCACCGCCTTCGCGGTGCCGCACGACCTGGGCTTCCGACTGGTGGAGCGCTGGCAGTTCAACCTGGTCCAAGTGCTCAAAGCGGAGCGATAGTCACCAGATGTGGATCCAGTCGACGAGCATGTCCGCCGGGTAGGTCGCCGCCGCAGGGTCGCCGGCCCCGACCCCACCGACCGCCAGGGTGAACATGGGCGTCATCCAGTAGCCGGGATTGTTGAACGGCCAGCGGAAGTCGTCAGGAGCGCCGCCGTGGACGTGGATGGGTTTGTTCGGAACGCTGAAGTACTGCGCCCCGTCTCGGGCGAATTCAAATCCTTCCTCGCCCCAATGCATTCGCCAGGTGTGCCAGTTGCCGTCGACCATGCCGGGAATGGACTTGCCTTCCCACGTCTTTCCGTTGGACGCGGCGTGCACCGTCGTTCCCGGAGGCCACGAGCCGTTGCCGTACCACTCGAAAAGGTCGACCTCGCCGTCTGGCAGCGGATCCTCGTTGACGCCCCAGAACGCGGACCATAGGCCCGGGTCCAAACAATTCAGCTTTATCCGCGCTTCCCAGGTCTGGTTGATCATGCTGCGGAAGTTGCCCCGCAGTTTGGCGCCGTAGTAGGTGTCCCCTTCCTGGGTGGCGCGCAAGACAAGGTTGGAATTGCCGTCCTGGAACACATTTCGGCGGTCGTCGCGGTATATCCCCGCGACCGGCGGGAACACGTCGTCCTGCCAGGTCTGGATGGTCCATTTCCCAGGATCGGGAGCCGAACCCGCCGGGCCGTCGAACTCGTCGGCGAAGATGAAAGGCCCGCCCCCGGCTGACGGCGGCGCTTCGGGCGCCGACGGGGTGGCCCAGGCACCTGGCAAGCGCATCGCAGCCCCGATCATGCCGAGGCCCGACATCAACATCATGCTGCGACGATCCATTTAAACCACCAATCGTTCAAAGCCGGCTCGTCAAGCTCGGCGAGATCTCCCCAGGCAACTCTCGCAAACGGTGATATGAAACCACGCGGTGGGGTGGCCCGCATCCCGCGACCGCGATGCGCGCGCGGCGTTCCCGGTCACGACCCGCGCGCCGGTCCGTCGCCGCCATCCTCCTGACATAACCAAGCGACGATAGCAGCCGCGGGCCCCACTTCCTGGGATTTCCCGTGTCAACCATCAATCACGTTGACATCCGCCGCGCCGCTGGTATCAAGGAGGTTGATGGTTTGAGAAAGGAAAGCAACCATGTCTCATGGATTCTTCGGTGGTTTCGGTGGACCCGGTTTCGGTGGACCCGGTTTCGGTGGACCGGGCTTTGGTGGTCCCGGCTTTGGTGGCCCGGGCTTCGCTGGCCCGGGTGCGGGCGGTCCCGGCTTCGCGCCGTTCGGCAAGAAGGGTCGTCACGGCCTCAAGCGCGCGGCGTTCGTCACCGCGGCATTGCTGTTGGACGGGCCGGCAGACGCCGCGCAGGTGGTGCAGCGGGTGTCCGACGCGACCGGTGGCGCGTTCACCCCGCCGCAGGACGTGGCCGAGCTGGCGATCGGCATTCTTGCCGGCCGCGGCGTGGTCACCGTCGACGGCGGGGTGGCGACGCTGACTGAGCTCGGCCGAAACCTGTTGGCCTGGCGCGGAATCAGCAGCGAGACCGCGCACGCCTTCCTGGGACGGGCGGCCAAGTTCGGCGACGTCGTCAAGATCCGCAAGGAGTTCTTCGAGATCGCCGGGCTGGCCCGCACCATCGCATGGACGGGCACCGACGAGCAGAAGCAGCAACTCGCCGAGACCCGGACCAAGGTGCTCGAGGCGCTGACCGATGCGCGCAAGGCGCTGCACCGGGTTCTCGGCGAGGCCTAGCGGGGGCTGGGTTCGCTGAGCCTGACCAGGGTCTTGCCGACGTTGACGCCGGTGAACAGGCCGTTGAGGGCATCGACACAGGATTCGATGCCCTCAAAGATGGTCTGCCGGTGGTGAAGTCGACCTTCGGCCTCCCACCGGCGTAGCGCGGCGAACGCCTCGTCGAAGCGGCCCCACTGATCGAGCGCGTTGAACCCCTGCATCAGCGCGGTCTTGGACAGCAGGTTCACGTAGTTGGCCGGCCCGGGGTGGTCCCCGGTGAGGTAGCTCGAGATGACGCCGCACAGGACGACGCGCGCGCGGGCGGCCAAGCGGCCCAGCACCGCGTTGAGGATGGGGCCACCCACGTTGTCGAAGTAGACGTCGACGCGTTGCGGGCAATGCTTTTTCAGCGCCGCCGCGATGTCGTCGTTCTTGTAGTCGATGCACGCGTCGAACCCGAAGTCCTCCACCACCGCCCGGCATTTCTCCGGGCCGCCCGCGATGCCCACCACCCGGGCGCCGGCGATCTTGGCGATCTGCCCGGCGACCGATCCGGTGGCACCCGCGGCCGCCGACACCACCACGGTCTCCCCGGGCTGCGGCCGGCCGATGTCGGTCATCCCGAAATAGGCGGTGGCGCCGGTCGGCCCGTAGACGGACATGATGGCCAGCTGGTCGTCCTCGCCCGGGATCGGCGTGCTGAACAGGTCGTCGCGGATGAGCGCGTATTCCTGGAAGCCGGTCAGCGTGGTGACGACGTCGCCGACGGCGTAGGCGTCGCACCGCGACGCGACCACCTCGCCGATCCCGGCCGCCCGGATGACCTCCCCCAGCTGCACCGGCGGGAGGTAGCTGGGCTGGTCGTCCAGCCAGGTGCGGGCGGCGGCGTCGATGCCGACATAGGTGGTCCGCAACAGCGCCTCGCCGTCGGCGGGCTCGGGCGCCGGCGTGGTGACCATTTCCGTGTCATCCGGTTGGACGAGCCCGGAGGGGCGGCGACGAAGGAGGACCTGGCGATTCGGCACATCGGGCACGATCGTAAAAACTACCGAACGGGCCGGAAACGCAGAAGCGAATGGCATATTCAATGCATGGCAGCAAACGAAGACCCGGAAGACCGGATCCGGGAACTCGAGCGCCCGCTCGCCGAGACGGCCCGGGCGTCAGAACAGGCCAGTTCGCAGGCCGCCGACCAGAATTATCCGCCCGGCCCCCGGCCGCACCGCAGCTGCCCCGCCAGCCACCGGTGACGATGTACCTGCACTTCCCGTTCGTCACGGTGCCGATTCCGATCAACCCGCCGCCGCCGCCCGGCCAGTAAGCACGTGGCAAACGCTGCCGACTGAGCGCACACTGGCAGTTACGGCACGAGCGCCTAGGAGGTCGCGTGGGCGAGCACAGTGGGTTCGGATTCGACCCCGACGAGTTCGATCGAATGATCCGGGAGGGCAGCGAAGGGCTGCGCGACGTGTTCGAGCGGGTCAGCAAGTTCGTCGCCGCTCCCGGCGGCCGGACGGGCTGGTCGGCCGTTTTCGAAGACCTGTCGCGACGCCCGCGCAGCGCTCCGGAAACCGCCGGCGAAGCCGGTGAGGGCGTGTGGGCCATCTACACGGTGGACGCCAACGGCGGCGCGCGCGTCGAACAGGTCTACGCGACCGAACTCGACGCATTGCGGGCGAACAAGACGAACGTCGATCCCAAACGCAAGGTGCGTTTCCTGCCCTACGGCATCGCGGTCAGCGTCCTGGACGACGACGCCGAAGAGCCTGCGTAGCAGCCGTTTTCGGTTCAGCCCTGCTGCACCACGTTCGAGCCGCCGGAGTTGCTGATCTTCGGCGCGCCGGAGTGATAGGTGACCTTGTTGTCGAAGCCGGAGGCCTCGATGCTGTCGACGGCCTCGACGGTGATCGAATTCTGCACGCCGGACACCGACAGGCTGGTGCAATGCCCGGTGATCGTCACCGTGTTGGAAACCCCACTGACGCTGACGATGTTGTCGTTGCAGGCGATGGTCCGGTTCTCGTTGATGCCGGCGACGCTGAGCTCGGTGCCCGGCGGTGCGGCGGGCGGGGTCGACGGCGAGGGTGACCTCCTGCGGGACGTCGACGGGCCGGGATTCGTCGAAAGGCTCGGTGGGCTAGACGTTTTGGAGATGGTCGGCGGCGTGGCGATGATCGACTTCACGCCGGAAAGCTGGTGTGCGGCAAAGGCCGCGATGCCACCCGCGAGGGCCAAGATGCCGATGACGACGACCGTGCCGAGGATCCACCAGACGCGGTTGCCGGAGGGACCGGGGTCTGCGGAGCGGCCTGCTGCACCGGCGATGGCGCCGGGGCCGGGGCCGGGGCGGCCACCTGCGACGGGCTGGGCGCGGGCGCCGGCGCGGGGCTCGGAGCCGGCAGCTGCGCCTGCGGCGGGTTGCTCGGCGGGGCCTGCGGCGGCGGCGCGGGCAACTGGACCCGCGGCGTGGCGACGCTGACGCCCGAATTGTGATGATTGTCGGACCCCGCGCTGTCCGACGTCAACGTCACCAGCACCACCCCGCCTACCGCGGCGACGATGGCCGCCAGGGCGCTACCGGCCAGCAGCATGGACCAGGGCCGGCGCGGGGGCCTCTCGTCCTCGTCCGCGACGGCGCTGTACGCCCGGGCGTCGGTGCCGAAGTCGGCGTTGTCCCAGACGTCCAGGTAGGTCGGGCTGATCGCGGGCGGGCCCAGCTCTCCGGTGCCCGGGTCCAGCGCGTAGGCCAGGGCCGCCGTCGACGACGCGAACAGCGGGGCGTTCGCCGACGCCAGCGCCGCCCCGCGGGCCAGAGCCATGTCCGGCTCCTCGGGCCCGGTGACCGGGAGCGAGGTTGCCGCCTCGAGTGTGGACTTCAGCGCCACGATGTCGGTCCCGCAGCCGATCAGGAACACACCGTCGGCCCGGGACCCTCGCGCGTCCAGACCGGAGACCATCGTCGCCAGTTCGGCGGCCAGGCCCCCCGCGCGACCGTCGCCGGTCTGGCGCCGGTGCAGGTCCACGATGGAGCCGTCGGCGACCTCGACCACGGCCAGCGTCGCGTTCGCCGGCTCGACGAACAGCATCGCGAGGCGCTCGTAGCCCAGCGCGTAGCCGACGGTCTGCGCCAGCGCGGCCGCGGCGAGCAACGGTGCGACCAACATCACGCCGTCCAGCTCGTGGGTGGCGATCGCGTCCCGTAGCGCGCCGACGCCGGCGGGGTCACTCCAGGTGACCCCGGTCGAGGTCAACTGGTGACCGCCCTCCAGCACGCCTTCACGGCTGCCGATGATCGCGTCGATCACCTGATCGACCGCACCGGCGGCCGAATTCTCTGCCGCCCCAACCGCGAACTCTTCTTGTTCGACGGTCACGCCGTCAGCATTTTGGCCTTCGATCGCTACCAGGCGGACTGTCCTGGGAGCCATCGACACCCCAAGCACGATGTCCACGTAACGCCTCCAAGGTCTTTTTCAACGCCCTTCGCGAGGGCATGACGGGATGACCCCGTCTGAACTTGGTGACCTAAACGTTACGCGTGTGTGGCTGGTCGCGCAGGAGGTGTGCGTACGCAGCAACGACGCTAATAACCCGGCCCGAGGAACGGATTCTGCGAGTTCCCCGGATACTGCGGATATTGGTTCCCCGGATACTGATTCCCCGGATATGGCTGGTATTGCGGGTATTGCGGGGTCGACGGGGCCTGCTGCTGGGGAACCGGCACCGGAATCGGTATCGGCAGCAGCGGAACGTGGATCCACTCCGTCGTCATCGGCACCGTCGTGCTGGTGGTGGTCCGCCGCGGCGGCGGTGGCGGCGGTGGCGTGGTGGTTTCCATCGGTGGCGGCGGAACCGTCGTGGTGATGGTCGGTTGCGGCGGCGCGGTTGTCGGTGGCGCCGTGTGCCTGGGGGTGTAGACGGGCGCCGGCGGCGCGGTGGTGACCACCACCGGCGGTGGCGGTGGTGGTGGCGGCGACGGCGGCGGCGGCACGCCCGGCCGCGACCAGGTGGTGCACCTCCCGGGCATCGCCGGATTCCACCACCAGCCCCACTTTGGTGCGGGTGCGCTCGGCGACCAGATGATGGTGCACCGCGGAGGTGGCCAGCAGGGACGGGATGGGGGCCAGCGTCTCATCGGATTCCCGGTCGGAGATCACGATGAAGCACGCGCCGTCCTCGATCGCCGCCGAAACCCGGGCACACACCTGCTTCAGTGCCGTGCGCAG
>NZ_LZKI01000100.1 GCF_001672755.1 Mycobacterium colombiense
TCACGCCCATATCACCCGGCCCCAGGGCGATCTCGTCATCCGCCACGACGCGCCCTACCACGTGTTCGCCGGCGAGGAAACCGCGTCGGTCGCGTTCGCCGCGATGCTTCGATCTATGCCTTCAACCGCCGAGGTTTACGGAGTGATCGAGGCCGCGACCGACGCCGGCCACCTTCCCCTTGCCCGGCCCCTGACCCGGGTCCAGCGCGGGGACGCCTCGGCCGCGAACTCTGCCGTGCTCGCCGAGGCCCTGCGCAGCCTTCCACTGCCCGACCATCCCGGCATCGCCTACCTCGCCGGCGAACACGTGGTAGGGCGCGTCGTGGCGGATGACGAGATCGCCCTGGGGCCGGGTGATATGGGCGTGATCTCCGACGGAGGCGGCCGTCGCCCAGCGCCTGGCGGATGTCGCTCCCTTCGGGTCACCGTCGTGGTCGAACATCACGATGTCGAGTGTGCCGAGGTCAGCGTCGGCGTCGTAGATGGAATACGTGCGTACTACGGGGTACGGGTGCATCCTCGACCACGATTCACGCAGACTCTCGACCTTCAGCCGGACCTGCTGACCTGGCGTCCAGGTCAGTCCCTGCAGTCGCGGGCCGCTGAAGCGGATGCGGCGCATTCTTGGTGTCAGCGTTTCGATCTCGCTGACAGTTGCAGAGAGGAACACCGCGTCGCGCAGCGTGCCGATGAGCGGCAAGGCGCCGGTGAGTGTGGCCACAAAAACTCCGGAAGGTTGGCGGTCGTCGAAGGTTGGTGCTGGTCTGCTCAGTAGTTGTTGCAGGTGCTGAACACCCGCAAGACGAGTCCGAACTGCTGGTCATTCCCTGGCTGGCTCGCCAGCATCTGGGCCATCCGCTGGCGTTGACCCGGCGGCGAGGCGAGGAACTGACGCAAGAAGGAGACGCTCTCAGGCGAAGAGTTGAATGTTGCGGCGGCTTGGGGATCCGCCGCGTTCAGCGCCGATTCAACCTGGTCGAAGTTGCAGGTTGTATTGACGAACGGGCTCAGATCCCGATCGGCGGACGCGAGCCCGGCGCCGGCGGTCAACGACAATGCCAGGCCGCACGCACCGGCAAAAAATCTAGTCAACGTTAGTGTGGTCATTTTTGGCTACCTCCTGAATGGGTGTGAACTCGAGATGCAATTCCTTGAGGCGCCTGAACAGCACCGTGCGGTCCCATTTGAGCCGGCGAGCGCCCGGGGGACCATGCTCGGCCTCTGAAAGCCGAATCTCGGCCATCCGGTTCAAGATTCGTTCCAAGCTCACCCGTACTTCGGCGCGCGCAATCGGGGCGCCCGGACACGTGTGGATACCACGACCGAAGGCGATGTGGTGCAATATGTTTGGGCGGCCCAGCCGGAATTCGCTGGGCTCGTCGAATCGTCGTGGATCGCGGTTTGCCGCACCGTTCATCACCAGAACGCTGGTACCGGCTCGCACATCGAGGTCGCCGATCCTGGTGTTGCGCCGCGCCATCCGGAAATTCGATTTGATCGGGCTTTCGATGCGCAGCATCTCCTCGATAAAGGCGGGGATCTTTGAGTTGTCCTCGCGCAGTTGCTCTTGCAAGTCCGGTCGCTCCGCCAGCATCAGCACGGAGAGACTCAGCAGGTCGATCGTCGTGCCGTGGCCGGCGGCGTACATGAAGGTGGCAACGCGGGCAACGTCAATCGCGTCGGGTGTCGTACCGTCGGGAAACTTTGCCAGCGCAAGCTCGGTGAGGACGTCGTTGCGTGGGTTGCGCCGCCTATCCTCGATGTAATCGACGAACCACTCCTCTTTCACGCCAACAAAACCGCTGCGGTCGCCTTCGAGCCTGCTGGCGTACGCAGCGCGGCGGAATCGCTCCCGGTCGGCCTCGGGTACGTCCAGCAGGTCGGTAATCGCGTCGAGCGTGAACGGGAAATTGTAGTCGATGAAGATCTCGCACTTGCCCTTTGCGATGAAGCGGTCGATTTGCTCGTCGGCAAGACGCCACAGGAAGTCCTCGTTGTTCTTCAGCTGCTTCGGCGTAAACAACCGGCTCAACAGCGAGCGGTGTGCGGTGTGCTTCGGAGGATCAAACGTGATGAAGTAGTCGCCGAATGTCACCGCGTGGTGGTGCCGTTCGATCACATCCGAGATGTCATCGCTATCGGTTTTAGTTGGAATCCCCGACCATGGTCCGCTGACTATGTTGCATACCGAGAATGTCTTGTCGTGGTCGCGTTGCACGGCGACGGCCTCGTCATACCCCGACACCATCACCACGCCGTGTGCCGGCTCGCGCCACACTGGGCAACGACGGATCGCGTCGTAGTAGTCGTAGGGGTCATCGACGAGCGACTTCTCGGTGAAGAAGTCGAGGTTCTCGAGCCCGCTCATTTCGACTCCCCTGTGCTGCAATACAATTCAGATCCCATAATTCAAATCCTTTCAGCCTCAGGCGGCGCTCGCGGGCGCCAGCTTTTCGCACAACAGGTCCGCCAGACCGCGAATGGTGCCGATGCTGGCGATGTCGGCGGGCGTCACGCGTACGCCCGTTTCGGTTTGGATGCGGGTCAGTAGTTCGAGGCCGCCCAGCGAGTCGAGGCCGTACTCGGACAACGCACGGTCGGGATCGACGTTGCGGCGCAGGATCAGACTGACCTGGTCGGAGATCAGGCGCCGCAGCCGGGTGGGCCACTCGTCCATGGCCAGCTCATCGAGTTCGGCACGCAGTTTGGCTGTGCCCGTTGAGTTTTTACCGTTGGACCGGAAAGCTTCGGCGAACGGGCTGCGTTGAGCGAAAGCGGTCAACCACGGTGTCCCCGTTATGGGGGCATAGCCGGTGCAGGCGCGGTCATGGCGCAGTAGCGCTTCGAAGGCATAGGCGCCTTCGTCGGGAGCTATGGCGACATCTGCGCCTTCGGCCAGAGCGGTGCCGCGTCCTATCTGCGCCCAGGCACCCCACGCGATCGCGGTGGCCGGCAAACCACGAGCCCGGCGCCAGCGGGTGAACGCATCCAGCCAACTGTTGGCCGCGGCGTAGGCGCCCTGCCCGGGCGACCCCACCAGCGCGGCGGCCGACGAGAACGAGCAGAACCAGTCCAACGGTTGCCCGGAGGTTGCGGTGTGCAAATTCCATGCACCGTAAACCTTTGGCGCCCAGTCATGCTCGATGAGCTCGTCGGTGATATTGGTCAGTGTGGCATCCTCGATCACCGCCGCCAGATGCAGCACACCGCGCACTGGAAGTCCGGTGGCGGTCGCTGCGGCCACCAACCGCTGAGCCGTCCCGGCCTCGGCTATGTCGCCGCATTCCACGACGACGTCGGCACCGGCCCCGTTGATGCGCTCGATCACCTTGAGCGCCTCGGGAGTTGGTTGCGAGCGCGAGGACAGGACTATCCGCCCGCAGCCGGTCCCGGAACCGGGAGAAGCCATCTTCTCGGCCAAGAACAGCCCCAGGCCTCCCAGCCCGCCGGTGATGATGTAGGCGCCGTCGTTACGGAAGACCCCGACCTGCGCCGGCGGCACCATCACGCGGCTGCGGCCGGTGTGCGGGACATCGAGCACGAGTTTGCCGGTGTGCTGGGCGCCGCTCATCACCCGAATTGCGGTGGCGGCGTCGGCAAGCGGGTAGTGCGTGCTTTCCGGCATCGGCAACGAGCCGTCCGCGGTGAGCCGGTACACCGTGCTCAGCAAGTCTCGCAGCTTGTCCGGGTGGCTGAATGACATCAACGCCAGGTCGAGGGCGTAGAACGTCAGGTTGCGCCGGAACGGGAAGAGCCCCAATCGGGTGTCGCCGTAGATGTCGCGTTTGCCGATCTCGACGAATCGTCCACCGAACGCCAGCAATTCGACCCCCGCGCGCTGGGCGGCGCCGATAACCGAGTTGAGCACGATGTCCACGCCATAGCCGTCGGTGTCGCGGCGTATCAGGTCGGCGAACTCCACGCTTCGCGAGTCGTAGACGTGCTCAATGCCCATGTCACGCAATAATTGTCGACGTTGCTCGCTGCCGGCGGTGGCGAAGATCTCGGCTCCCGCGGCCCGCGCGATGGCGATTGCCGCCTGTCCGACCCCACCGGTCGCGGAGTGGATCAGCACCCGGTCACCGGCGCTGATTCGGGCCAGCTCATGCAGGCCGTAATAGGCGGTGGCATGCGCCGTGGTGACCGCCGCCGCCTGGTGGTCGGCCAGGCCGTCCGGCAGCGTAACAGCCAGGCGCGCGTCGCAGGTGAGGAAGGTACCCCAGCACCCGTTGGCGCTCAGGCCCCCGACATGATCTCCGACCTTGTGCTCGGTCACGTCTGGTCCGACTGCAGTCACGACGCCGGCGAAGTCGGTGCCCAGCTGAGGCAGGCGCCCCTCGAAAGCGGGGTAACGGCCGAACGCGACGAGCACGTCGGCGAAGTTGATGCTGGACGCCCTAACTGCGACCTCGATCTGTCCCGGTCCCGGTGGAACACGGTCGCAGGCAACGAGTTCGAGCGACTCCAGATCACCGGGCGTACGGATCTGCAGGCGCATCCCGTCGCAGTCGTGGTCGGCGACGGCGGTTTGACGCTCCTCGGGGAGCAACGGAGCAGGGCACAACCGCGCGTTGTACCACGCGCCGTTTCGCCAGGCGGTCTCGTCCTCCTCCGACCCGGCCAGCAGTTGCCGTGCCAGCTCCTCGGCGTCGGTGGATTCGTCCACGTCGATCTGGCCGGCGCCCAGATGCGGGTGCTCCATGCCGATCACCCGGACCAGGCCCCGCAGCCCGGCCTGCTCGAGGTTGGGCACGTCGTTGGACACCACGGTTTGGGCGTTGCGGGTCACGACGTACAAGCGCGGCGATTCGCCGGGGAGGTCCGCCAACTCGCGCGTAATGCGCACCAGATGTTGCACATAGTCCCGGCCCAGACGCGCACAGTGTTCGTCAGCGTCGCCGTTTTTCGGTCCGGTGAGGATCACCACACCGGTGAATCCACCGCCGCGCAAATGGTTTCCAAGCTGTTCCACGTTCGAGATGTGGTCGGCCTGCTGCGGCCAGCACATCGTGGTGCAGTGCGCCCCAAGGTTTTTCAGGGCGTCGGCCAGCGTGCCGGCCACCACATCAGCGCTTGTGGTAGTGCCGATCAGCAGCCAGGTTCCGGCATCGGCGTGGTCCGGCTCGGGCAATTCCCGCTGCCGCCATTCGATGGTCAACAGCCGCTCGGCCAGCACACGATCTTTATTGCCGCTCTCGGATGCGCTGGTGCCCACTTGCAGCCCCTGAACGGCCAGCAGGACCGCCCCGTGCTCGTCGAGCACGTCGATGTCGGCCTCGACTCCGGAGGTATCGGCTTTGGTCACCCGTGTGTAGCAGTAGTGGACGTTGCGGGCGGCGCTGTACGAGCGAAGTCGACGGATGCCCAACACCAGCCCCAGCGCACCTTCGCCCAGGGCCTGAACGTCCGGATGGGCTTCAACGGCCTGGAAACAGGCATCCAGCAGGGCGGGGTGGACGCCGTAAGCGGCTTGCTGCGAGCGGATTTGGCGCGGAAGCGCCACCTCGGCCAGGACCGTCGCCTCCGCACCGGTGTGGACATCGCCCAGCCCGGCGAACGCGGGACCGTACTGAACGCCACGTTGATCCATACGCTTGCGCACCTCGTCGCCGTCATCACAACTCGCATGCGCCGCGAGTAGCGCGGACACGTCGTACGCAGGTGGTTGCTCATCCTCTGCGGCGCGCAGGACTGCGGCGGCATGCCGCGTCTGTCCGCCGCCCTGATTCGACTCCACGGCGAAGTCGACGACGCCCGGCGATGACAACGACGCCGAGGCACCGATCGTGGTCTGCTCGTCCAGCAGCAGCGCCTGCTCGAAGCGGATGTCGCGAACCTCAGCCGGCTCGCCCAGCACAGTGCGCGCGGCCGCTAGCGCCATCTCGCAGTACGCGGCTCCCGGAAGCACGACCACATTGCGGATCTGGTGGTCGGCGAGCCAGGGCTGGGCGGCGGTGCCGACCTCGGCCTGCCACAAGTGGCGCTCAGGCTCCTCGTGCAAGTGCACGTGCGAGCCCAGCAGCGGATGTACCGAAACGGTGCAACCGCCATGCGTTGGGGCTTCCTGACCGCCCCCGCTCAACCACAGCCGACGGTGCGTCCAGGTCGGCAGCGGCGCGTCCACCAGGCGTCCACTCGGGTAGAGCATGGAGAAATCGACCGCGGCGCCCGCACTGTGTAGATCCGCCACAAACCCACGCAGTCCGTGGGGAAGCGCCTGTTCACGGCGCATACCGGCCAGAGCGGCCATCGGCATCTCGCGGCTGCGGGCGGTCTGCTCGAGAGCGCGGACGAGTAGCGGGTGTGGCGCCAGCTCGGCAAAGACCCGGTAGCCGTCCTCCAAAGCGGCCTGCACAGCCGTGGCGAACCGCACCATTCGGCGCATGTTGTTCGCCCAGTACCGGGCGTCGCACACCGGTTGCTCGCGCGGGTCGAACAGGGTCGCCGAGTAGAAGGGAACTTCCGGTGTCATCGGGCTGATCTCTGCGAGTGCCTCGGTCAGCTCGTCCATGATCGGATCGACTTGTGGCGAATGGAAGGCGACATCGGTGGGGACCTCGCGGGCCATCACATCACGCTGCTCCCATGCCGCGACCAGGTCGCGAACCGTTTGCGCGGCGCCGGCAATCACGGTGGACTGCGGCGAGGCCACCACGGCCACCACAACGTCGCTGATACCGCGGGCCGTTAGCTCCGAAAGCACTTGCTGTGCAGGCAATTCCACCGATGCCGTGGCACCGGTACCGGCGACGCGGAACATCAGCCGTGAGCGGCGGCAGATCACACGCAGTCCGTCTTCCAGCGACAGTGCACCGGCGACGACAGCCGCGGCGGCCTCGCCGAGGGAGTGCCCGATGACCGCGCCGGGGCGGACGCCGTGGGATCTCATGGTGGCCGCCAGCGCGACCTGCATGGTGAACAGTGTCGGCTGGATCCGGTCTTGACCGGTCACGATCTGCGGCGCCGATATCGCCTCGGTCACTGAAAACCCGGACTCGTGGGCGATCACGGGCTCGGCCTGCGCGACGGTGGCGGCGAACACCGGTTCGGTCGCCAACAGGTCTGCGCCCATCGCAGCCCATTGCGAACCCTGCCCGGAGAACACCCAAACCGGTCCACGGTCGTCCTGTCCGACCGCGGCCGGATAAGGGGTATCGCCGTCGGCAACCTCGCGCAATGCCTCTGCGAGCTCGGGCCGGTTGCCTGCGATGACGGCGGTGCGTACCGGGCGGTGCGCGCGCCGACGCGCCAGCGTATAGGCCAGATCAGGCAGCGCCAGATCGTCGTGTGCTCGCACCCAGTCGGCCAACCGGCCGGCGCTGCGGCGCAGTTCATCGGCCGAGGTGGACGACAGTGGGAACAACAGTGTCGCCGTCGTCGACGGCTCAGTTGAGATACGTTCGGGCACAACGGCTTCAGAAGTCTGTTCGGGTGCTTGTTCCAAGATGGCGTGTACGTTGGTTCCCGACAGCCCGTACGACGAGACCGCCGCCCGCCGTGGGTGGTGCCCGTTGGTGACCCACGGTGTGGTCTCCTGCGGCACAAAGAGTTTCGTATCGATCTTGGCAAGGTCATCGGGAAGCCGGGTGAAGTGCAGATTCCGGGGGACCACACCGTGCTGCAGCGCGAGGATCGCCTTCATCATCCCGAGCGCGCCGGAGGCCGCCTGCGCATGGCCGAAGTTGGTCTTCACCGACGCCAGCGCGCACGGGCCGTCGATGCCGTAGACGTTGGCCAGGCTGGCGTATTCGATCGGGTCACCCACCGGGGTGCCGGGCCCGTGGGCCTCGACCATGCCGACCGTGCGGGCGTCCACGCTTGCGGCGGCTAACGCCGCCTGATACACGGCGGTCTGCGCGGTCTTCGACGGTGTCGCGATATTGACGGTATGACCGTCCTGGTTGGCCGCCGTCCCGCGCACCACAGCCAGAATCCGATCACCGTCTCGTAGCGCGTCGGACAGGCGCTTGAGTAGCAGCATGACGCTGCCCTCTCCGCCCACGAACCCGTCGGCCGCGACGTCGAAGGCGTGGCAACGTCCGGTCGGCGACAGCATGCCCTCGGCTGACCCCGCGGAAAATTTCCGCGGGTCCAACGCCAGCGTGGCGCCGCCGGCCAGGGCAAGGTCGCTCTCGCCCTCGTGCAGGCTGCGGCATGCCAGGTGTATCGCGGCCAGCCCGGAGGAACATGCGGTGTCCACCGTCAATGCGGGACCGTGGACCCCCAGCGCATAGGCGATGCGCCCCGAGGCCAGGCTAAAGCTGTTGCCGGAAAAGCCGTATGCCCCTTCCACGGAGTGCGCGTCGGCGGCCAGCAATTGGTAGTCGCCATGCGTCAATCCCATGAACACGCCGGTCAGCGAGTCGGCGATTCGCTCCCGCGTCAGACCGGCGTGTTCCATGGCCTCCCATGAGGTCTCCAAAAGCAACCGGTGTTGCGGATCCATCGCGGTCGCTTCCCGCTCGTTGATTCCGAAGAACTCGGGATCGAAGCCGGCGACGTCGTCGATGAATGCGCCCCACCGGGATACCGAGCGGCCCGGCACACCCGGCTCGGGATCGTAGTATTCGTCGGCGTCCCAGCGGTCGGGCGGAATCTCGGTGACCAGGTCGTCGCCGCGCAACAACGCCTCCCACAATTCCTCCGGGGAGTCGATGGCTCCGGGTAACCGGCAAGCCATGCCGATCACGGCAACAGGAGTGACAGGTGTGGCACCGATTGGGAGCCGAGAAGCGGTCGAAGGCGGGCGTTGCATAACGTCGTCGTCGAACGGATTGGTACTCACCAGTCCTCCAAATTTTCGCTTGGCAAGTTGCGAACAGTTCGGTGCACTAGGCACTACTTAGCTTTTCTGACTTATTTCTGACCAGGGCCGTAGACGGCCTCGCCCGGGTGCATGGTCCGAGCGTTATGGGTTTCAATCTTGTTGTCCGGCTTATGAAGCCAGGTAGAGTAGTCGGGGCGCGTACATGGAGTGGTTGGCACCGGCAAACAGAGTGGCGGCTCCGGTAGCGCCAGGAATATCATCAATCGAAATGGGCCCGCGAACGCGGATTGCATTCCGCGCCAGAGTTTTTCGTCGCGACCGACGGCTTCGCCTTTACGCAGAGATGCGGCCTCGCGGGTAATCCGCGACATTGCGAGCATGCCCCGGGGCGGGCCGGACGCCTCCTGGCTGGACCGGCGGTTGCAGACCAACCGGCTGCAATACCTCGACCGCGACGATGTCGACGATCTGAAGCGGAGGGTCATCCACGCACTCGACCGCAGGCAACGCCGACGGTTTTACGGTGCGTATGGGATCTTTGCTCGGCTGGCGCTTGGTGAGGTGGCCGATATTCCTTGTCCGAAGATCCTCGAACTCGGGTCCGGCAACGGCGGGCTGTCGCGCAAGCTGCCGGAGTACCACCCCATTGCTCAGGTGGCGGTCACCGACATCGAACCCACGTTTGTGGCCGATATCGCCGCCAGCGGTCTCGGCAGTCACCCACGCGCCACGGTGCGGGAAATGGACGCCACCGCAATCGACGTCCCCGACGGGGCACTACGACCTTGCGGTGTTTGCGGTGTCGTTGAGTAGCCTGCCGCCTGAACCAGCCGCCCGGGTGTTCGCCGAAGGAACCCGGGCAGCCAATAAGCTGTTAATCGTCGACGTCCGCAGGCCGTCGGCACCTGTCCACCTTGTGGCGCTAGCGGTGGTGCTGCCGTTCACTCGCTTGGCCCCCCTGGCACACGATGGCTTCGTCACCTCGTTAGTGCGTATAGCCCGTCGGCGCTGCGTGCGCTCGCCTATCATGCCGACCCGGCGATTACCGTCGAGTTCCGCACCCGACGGTTTGTCCCGATGGGGGTGGTTGCCAGTCGCACCCAGCGAACTAGCAAATCGGCGTAGGGAAAGCCTGCGGCATCGCGACAATGGCAGGTAACATTTGGCGGGTTGCAGTTAACACGTTAATAGGACTGTGGCCTTATGATTTCGCGTATTTTGATTCTCGGTATAAACGGCGGCTTCGGTGCGTTGTTTGCGGATTTGCTGACCGGAAGGGGCCTCCCCGTTGCCGGCGCAGACCTAGCCGAGAAAGCAGCCGTCGGTGTCCGCTGCGGCCGATACGTTTCCTGCGACCTCGGTAAGCCTTCGGAGGAGTTAAGGAGCCTCGCGAGTACCTGCGACCTGTTGTTGTTTTGTGTGCCTGAGACGGTGCTAGTTCGCGGCATCGGCCTCCTGGCCGATATCGCTCTGCCGGGAAGCCTGTTTGTGGACACACTGTCGATAAAGACACCGGTCGCGAGCATTATCGGGGCTCGTCGCAAAGATCTCCAGCATCTCAGCATCAATCCTATGTTCGCCCCCGACATGGGGTTCAGTAACCAAAACGTCGCCGCGGTGCCCATAATCGGCGGAGATAAGAGTGATGAATTCTGCGCCTACCTGCGAGACTGGGGCGCGAGTGTCACGTGCATGGATGTTGTCACGCATGACCGGCAGACGGCGGTTACGCAGGCGCTTACGCATGCGGTTGCCATCGCTTTCGGGGATTGTTTGTCATCGTTGGGTTATGACGCGGAGAAGGCATGGCCTATCGCTTCACCTCCGCATCGACTCTTCATGACGTTGTATGCACGAATCCTTAACAAAGATCCCGACGTCTACTGGGAAATCCAGGCTGCCAATCCCTATGCCTCGGAAGCGCGTATAACCCTTATCCAGGCGCTCCAGAATATAGAGTCAATCAGTCGAAACGGGGACCGTGACGCATTTCACCGTATCGTGACCGCAGGTGAATCCGCAGTTACACCAATTTTGCCAGTTCTGAATTCGCTTACACAGAAGCTATTCCGCCAAATCTAGAGTGTTAGGCGATTTTTCTTCCAGGTGGCAGCTTTGCCTGATGATCAGGTCGTACATTTCGTACAGGAATTCAGGTTGCACACCGTACTGGTTACCCAGTACGGTGCAGCGGCTCATTATCTGCTCAATACGGTCCGGCTGCATAACGGCCAAGCCTGTGTTGGCTTTAAACTTGCCGACGTTTCGCACCACCTCAAAGCGCTTCCCCAGCGCCCTGATGATCTCTTCATCCAAGGCATCGATCTGTTGACGGTAGAGCCCAATATCAGACATATACGACTCCCAGTTCTCCAGCAGTTTCGCTCCCGCGGCGATTTGATCAAGTTCCCCATTGGTATACTCTGCCAACTTAGCGGGTAGTGGCGGCAGGGACTCTAGCTTTCCTGGGGGTATTCCATCGATCTCGAAGTGTGAGTGGCCGAACTCGCCAAATTCCTCGTATACGATGGCATTGATGAGGGCTCTGCCCTTGAGTAGAATTTCCTCGAATTCCTCTTCGGCATCAGACAAAGCGACGATCGCGCCTCCAATGCCGATGGATGTGGCATGCGGCGTGCAGACCGCGGTGCGAATGACAATGTTAAGGTCCGCTCCTCCGCCCAGGCCAATAAAACCGATAGATCCGGAATAGACGCCCCTCGCTTCCGACTCCAGGCGGTCAATAATCTCCAGCGTACGGATCTTTGGTGCGCCGGTCATCGAGCCGCCCGGAAAGGCGGCACGTATACAGTCGACTGCCGTGTTTTCTTCCTTTAACAAGCCACGAACCGTGCTGACCAATTGATGCACTGTTTCGTAGGATTCGACAGCCATCAGCTTGGGCACGTGAACGGTGCCCACCGCGCATACTCGACCCAGATCGTTGCGCAACAGATCTACGATCATTAGGTTCTCGGAGCTGTCCTTCTCGTTCTTGCCGAGCGCATTTCGTGCTCTTTCATCGATTCGTTTGTCCGGATGTCGCGCAGCCGTGCCCTTGATCGGCTTGGTGCTCACCCAGCCGTTGCGGTCCACGCGCAGGAATTGCTCTGGCGAGGAGCTGAGAACCGAGAAATCGCCGAAGTGGAGGTACGAAGCATACGGCGCCGGATTGGCGCGACGCAGAATGCGATACAGATTCAGCGGCTGCTCGATAGGATCGGTATGTAGCTGATTGGTCAGGCAGATTTCGTAGCTCTCGCCTTCGGTGATCTCACTCAAACACTGCTTGATGTCCGCGATGTAGGTCTCATAGGGTCGGGTAAGCTTTAACTTCAGCTTGTCGCGTGCTGTATAAATCTTGCCGGTAGGCGCCGGCAGTATCCGCAATTCTGATGCTACGCGGTCAAACCAATCTTCGGCGGCCTGGATTTCCGACTCTGGCACGAAGGCTACGAGATAGGTTGTTGCTTCGATCTGGTCGAAAGCCATCAAGCGATCACAGAAAATGAACATGGCGTCCGGCAGCGTGGATTCGTGTACCAGATGCCCCCCCGTGTCGGCCTTCAGCTCATAGCCGAAATAGCCGGCGAAACCACAATTGAAATCAAAGGGCAACTCTTTGCTCGCCTGGCCGTATTCCTTGAGCTGTTCGTTTAGATAGTCGAATATGGATTGGTTTGTGGTCGTCGTCTTACCGCCGCTGTGAACGGCGAGTGAGCGGTCCTTGACGGTGTAACGAATAACTTGAGAAAAAGGACCGTCTGCGGCGCCCATGAAGATGAACCGCGATAAAGATTTTTCGACCAGATCACTGCCCAACCAGAATGCGTACTCCTTGTCGGCATAAAAATGCATGAACGCTGATTCCGGATCGAAGAAGTAGTTCAATTTCCGGTAGCACACTCTATAATTTTCATTGTTCCGAAGCTTCCGATGTTGATCGGGATCTTCCGGGCTGAGCTTCCCGACGTCGGCAGGTGTGTAGCAGACTTGCCGCCCCTCGGAAGCATGGTAGGCCACCGCAAGATCGAGAAAGTTGCGTATCAGCTGCGCACCATGCTGAGTGCAGATCGACTCCGGATGAAATTGAATGCCCCACAGGGGGCGGTGCTTGTGCTGGAGAGCCATTAGCACCCCATCCGCAGTCCAGGCAAGTGGTTCCAGGTGATCAGGCAAGGTGGTATCTACGGCGAGGGAGTGATAGCGGATTGCCGAAAAGTTCTGTGGGATACCGCTGAACAATGCGGAGTCATTGTGCCGTATGTTGCTCGACCGGCCATGACGAGGCTCGGGTGCGTGCACAACGGTCCCACCACTGTAATGTGCTATTCCTTGATAACCGAGACAGACCCCCAGCGTAGGTACGTCGAGTTCCTGGATGATCTGGGCGCATACACCGAAATCCTCGGCTCGCTGCGGATTGCCGGGTCCGGGCGATAGCACAATGGCGTCGGGGCCGAGCGCCTTTATCTGATCGATTGTTATCTTATCGTTTTCGACGACCGTTGGTTCTTGTCCATTCACCAGCGCGATCTGCTGAAACAGGTTGAAGGTGAAAGAGTCGTAGTTGTCTACAATAAGGATTTTCATGGCCTTGCCCACCTAATCAATGCCCGTGATTTCTTCACCACAACGCCTCCTTACGCTTCCAGCAAAACCTTGAGTTGTTGGCCATACAGGATGAGCGATTCGATACTCATCATTTCTTGATGCCCACAGTCGATCGGGTAGACGGCGATGTCGCCAGTAACATAAGGTCGCCAACGTTGCAGAAGAGGTGAACTGCGATCGCACTCATCCCGTACAGCAGTAAATATGGTTATATCCCCATCGAAGACATCGGGTTCGTGGGCTTGATATAACGCCACGTTGTTGTTGAGGTTTTGAACACCCCAATCCACAAGCTGTTTGTATTGAGAAAACTGGACAATGCCTTGTTTGCGAAGTAGTTCTTCTACCTGCTCATAGGAAAGCGGCTCATCCTGTTCTGGAATATCTATACGACAGATCCGAAGGACGTCTCCCAACACGTCCGCCTCGCCTATGTTCGGCGCGGTGACGCTGCTGTCCATGCGGGGCTGGGAATCGAGAAGGACTATGCGCGCGACTTCGCATCCGCGTCGCTGAAGCTCGATGGCGATTTCATGGGCGACGGCACCGCCGAAAGACCAGCCGAGAAGGTTATAGGGCCCGGTGGGGTCAATGCCTTGAATCCGATCGGCATAGTTCTTCGCCATATCGCGGATTGACGCAGGTTCAGGCTCGCCATTTGCCGAGGTTTGTTGAATTCCAATGATCGAGCAGCCCAGGTAATTACCAAGAACCTGATACGGCCAGCTCACCCCACCCGCGGGATGAACGCAGAACAGCGGAACACCGGTGCCTTCCTTGAGGAACTCAACGGGGACTACTTCCACCTCGTCGGCATCTTGGCCGACCTGCTGGCTCAAACTTCTAACGGACGGCGCGTGGAATAACGTGCGTACCGGGAGGTTCGCGTCCAGGCTGGTGTTGATCGCGGCGATCACCCGCATCGCCGACAGCGAATCCCCACCCAAGTCGAAGAACGAATCGTCGACCCCGACCCGCTCGACACCCAGTACCTGGGCGTAGATGCCGGCCAGGATCTCCTCGGTGGGCGTACTCGGGGGGCGGTAGCGATCGGCGTCGGTGTATTCGGGTGCCGGCAGAGCGCGGGTGTCCAATTTTCCGTTGGAGGTTAGTGGCAGCGCGTCCAACACCACCACCGCGGCCGGGACCATATAGGCCGGGAGCCGCTCGGCAAGCTTCGCGCGCGTCGTCGCCGGGTCTGCCGTGCCCGTGAGATAGCCCACTAGGCGCTTGTCGCCGGCGCGGTCCTCGCGGGCGATCACCGCCGCCTGCTCGACCCCATCCAAACCGGCCAGCGCGGCCTGGATTTCACCGAGTTCGATGCGATAGCCGCGGATCTTGACCTGCTCATCGGCGCGCCCCACATACTGCAGCTGCCCATCAGCGCCCCAATACATCAGGTCCCCGGTGCGATACATGCGTGTTCCGGACGCTTCCGCGCCGGCGAAGGGGCAGGCCACGAACCGCGACGCGGTCAACCCCGCCCGGCGCACATAGCCGACGCCCACACCGCGGCCAGCCACATACAACTCGCCGACCACCCCAGCCGGTACTGGTCGCAGCCACTGATCCAGCACGAACAACGCCGCCCCTTGCACCGGCGTTCCAATCGGCACCACATCCGACCCAGGGATTAGCGGCGCGCTGCTCGCCACACCCATGGTCGTCTCGGTCGGCCCGTAGCCGTTGATCATCACCCGCCCGGGTGCCCACCGATTCACCACGTCGGCCGGGCACGCCTCGCCGGCCACCTGCAAGGACATCGACTCCAAGCCCTCAGCCGACAACAGCGCCAACGCCGACGGCGTCTGAGTCATCACGCTGACCTGTTCGCTAACCAGCAAGGCGTGGAAATCCTCCGGCGAAACCGCCACCGACTCGGGCACCACCACGAGCCGCCCGCCATCTAGCAGCGCAGCCCAGATCTCCCACGCCGACACATCGAAGGCCAGCGAATGACACAACGGCCACACTCCCGCGCGCGGCAGGCCGGCATATCCCGACTCGATCAGCTGGGTCACGTTGTGGTGGGTGATGGCCACGCCTTTGGGCGTTCCGGTGGTCCCGGAGGTGTAAATCAGGTAGGCGATGTCATCCGAAGCCGGCGCCGGCAAGCCCGTGCGCGGATACGTCTGGATGCGCGGGTCGTCGACATCGATGACCGGCACCTCATGCCCGTCGAGCCGGTCGGCGAGCGCGGTGGTGGTGATCGCAGCGACCGGCGCGGCATCGCCGAGCATGAACCCGAGCCGGGTCGCCGGATACGCGGGGTCGATCGGCAGGTAGGCGGCTCCCGTCTTGAGCACCGCCAACATCGCCACGATCGCCTCGGCGCACCGGGAAAACAGCAGCGCCACACACTGTCCCGGGCCCGCGCCCCGGCCGGCCAGCAGATGCGCCAACCGGTTCGACGCCTCATCGAGCTCCCGATACGTCATCGAGCGACCGCGGCAGCTGATCGCAACCGCCAGCGGGATGCGGGCGACCTGCTCGGCGAACAGCGCGGGTATCGATACCCCCGTCGCCTGCCGGGTCAATACCGCCCGGTTGCCGGCCTCATCCAGGCGGGCATGCTCACCCGCATCCATCAGATCCACCGACGACAGGCGCAGTGTGGGATCGGCGGTCACCGCCATCAACAGCCGCTGCAACCGTGCGATCAGCGCCTCGATGCTGGCCGCGTCGAACACATCGGTGCGAAACTCCACAACCCCGCCGATCCCGGCGCCCTCGCCGGCCTGGTTCCAGCGCTCGCCCAACGTAAACGTCAGGTCCATGCGGGCGGTGTGGGTGTCCGCCGGCAGTGGCGTGACCTGCAGATCACCTAAGGCCGAGTCGGCGACGTTGTTCTCCGCCCGGAAGAAGTTCTGCCAGGCCAACGCCACCTGTACCAGCGGGTGATGGGCCAGCGATCGGATCGGGTTGAGCCGCTCCACCAACGCCTCGAAGGGCACATCCTGGTGCTCGAATGCGGCCAGGCTGCGCGCGCGCACCTGAGCCAGCAGCTCAGCGACCGTGGGATCGTCGGCCATCTCCACCCGCAACACCAGGGTGTTGACGAAAACCCCCACCACCTCATCCAGCACAGGGTCAGGGCGCCCGGCGATCGGGAACCCCACCGCCACATCGCTGCTGGCGCTGAGCTTGGCCAACAACACCGCCAGGGCGGCCTGGATCACCATGAAGCTGGTCGCGTTGTGCTCGCGGGCCATCCGCGCGACCTGCTGCTGCAGCTCCGCCGGCCACTCAACGGCCACACTGGCCCCTCGGTAATCGGCCACCGCCGGGTAGGGCCGGTCGGTGGGTAACGCGAGCCGCTCAGGCAGCCCGGCCAGCTCCTGCTCCCAGTAGGCCAGCTGCGCGGCGATGCGGCTGTCGGCATCGGCCAGATCACCCAGGTGCGCGCGCTGCCACAGCGTGTAATCCACGTACTGCACCGCCAATGGCGCCCAACCCGGGGCCTGCCCCGCACACCGGCTGGCATAAGCCACCCCCAGATCAGCCACCAGCCGGGTGATCGACCAGCCGTCGGCGGCGATATGGTGGACCGCGGCCACCAGCACATGCTCGTCCTCGGCGACGCGGAAAAGCCTTGCCAGCAACGGGATCTCGGTCGCCAAATCAAACGAGTGATGCACCACCGCGCCGATGGCCTCACCCAACCGGCTTTCCGGCCAGCCGGTGGCATCCACAACCTGCCAACCGAGACCGACGCCCTCGGCAGGCATTACGATCTGCTGGGGTATGCCGTCAGGCGCCGCGAACAGGGTCCGCAGGCTCTCCTGGCGGGCCACCACATCGGCCAGCGCCGCACCCAACGCCTCGGCATCGAGGCGCCCGCTCAGCCGCAACGCTGCCGGGATGTTGTAGATCGGCGAGGGCCCCTGCAACTGGTCCAGGAACCACAACCGCTGCTGGGCAAACGACAACGGCACCACCGCCGGCCGCTCCACGGCCACCAACGGCTCCCGCCCGGCCCCGTCGTCTCCGATGCGCGGTGCCAGCCTGGCGACCGTGGGCGCATCGAATAAGGTGCGCACCGCAAGGTGAGCGTTCAGGGTGCTGTTGATCGCGGCGATCACCCGCATCGCGGACAGGGAGTCTCCGCCCAGGTCGAAGAAGGAGTCGTCGACCCCGACCCGCTCGAGGCCGAGTATTTGGGCGTAGATGCCGGCCAGGGTCTCCTCGGTGGGCGTACTCGGGGCGCGGTAGTGATCACCTTGGGTGTACTCAGGTGCGGGCAGGGCCCGGGTGTTGAGTTTGCCGTTGACCGTCAACGGCAGCGCGTCGATCACCACCACTGCGGCCGGGACCATGTAGGCCGGCAGCCGTTCGGCCAGTCGGGTGCGAAGCTCGGCCGGGTCGGCGCTGCCGGTGATGTAACCGACCAGCCGTTTGTCGCCGGGGCGGTCCTCACGGGCGATCACCGCCGCCTGATCCACCCCATCCAGGGCGGCCAGCGCGGCGCGGATCTCGCCGAGTTCGATGCGATAGCCGCGGATCTTGACCTGTTCATCGGCGCGGCCCAGGTACTGCAGCTGCCCATCGGGACCCCACTTCACCAGGTCCCCGGTGCGATACATGCGTTGGCCTGGCGCTCCCGGCTCGGCGAATGGGCAGGCCACAAACCGCGACGCGGTCAAACCGGCGCGGCGCAGATAGCCGACGCCGACCTGGGTGCCGGCCACATACAACTCCCCGACCACCCCGGCCGGTACGGGTTGCAGCCACTGGTCGAGTACGAAGAAGGCCGCCTTGGGCACCGGCGCACCGATCGGCACCGCATCCGAGCCGGTTGTCAGCGGGGCGCTTAAGGCCACCCACATGGTGGTCTCGGTCGGGCCGTATTCATTGATCATCACCCGCCCTGGTGCCCACCGCTCGACCAGCTCGGCCGGACAGGCCTCACCACCGACCATCAGGGTCAGCGACTCCAGCCCCTGTGGCGGCAATGTGCCGACTGCTGAAGGGGTTTGGCATAAGACGCTGACCTGCTCGCTGAGCAGCAGGGCATGCAAGTACTCGGGTGAGGCTGCCACCGACTCGGGCACCACCACCAGGCGCCCACCATGCAGCAGCGCGCCATAGATCTCCCAGCCCGAGATATCAAAGCTATAGGAGTGCCACTGCGACCACACCTGTGCGGGCCCGGCCAGATCCGGATCCAAAGACCCCAGCAGCTCGGTGACGTTGTGATGAGTGATGGCAACACCTTTGGGCACCCCGGTCGTGCCCGAGGTGTAAATCACGTAAGCAAGATCGTCGGATGCCGGTGCCGGTAGTGCTGTGTTGGGCTGGGCGGCAACAGCGGGGTCGTCGACGTCGATGACCACCACCTCATGCCCGTCGAGCCGCTCGGCCAATTCGGAGGTGGTGATCGCGGCGATCGGTGCGGCATCTTCGAGCACGAACCCGATCCGGTTCGCGGGATGCGCGGGGTCGATCGGCAGGTAAGCCGCGCCGGTCTTGAGCACCGCCAACATCGACACGATCGCCTCGGCGCAGCGGGAAAACAGCAGCGCCACAGTCTGTCCCGGCCCCGCGCCACGATCAGCCAGCAGATGCGCCAACCGATTCGACGCCTCATCAAGCTCGCGATACGTCATCGAGCGACCGCCGCACACCAGCGCCATCGCATCCGGTGTCCGGGCCACCTGCTCGGCGAACACCGCTGGAATCGACGCCGCGGTTGACACCGTCCGGGTCAATGCCGCCCGGTTGCCGATCTCATCGAGCCGGGCGTGCTCGCCGGCGTCGAGTACATCCACCGACGACAACAACCGGGTGGGGTCGGCGGTGAGCGCCATCAACACCCGCTGCAACCGTGCGATCAGCGTTTCGATGCTTGCGGCGTCGAACACGTCCGTGCGGAACTCCACCGACCCGCCGATCCCGGCCGGATCGCCGGCCTGGCTCCAGCGTTCGCCCAACGTAAACGTCAGGTCCATGCGGGCGACCTGGGTGTCCGCGGATAGCGGCGTGACCTGCAGATCACCCAGCGCCAGCCCGGCGGGCGCGCCGTCTTCTCGGGCGAAGTTCTGCCAGGCCAACACCACCTGGACCAGCGGGTGATGGGCGAGGCTTCGGGTCGGGTTGAGCCGCTCCA
>NZ_LZKI01000101.1 GCF_001672755.1 Mycobacterium colombiense
TGGTCAACAGCGCCAGGCACAGCAGCGACACCGCGATCGGGAGGTGCCGCCACGGCGATTGCGCCACGGGGGTGTCGGTGTAGCGGTGCAGCCGCTGGCGGCGCCGCGCCTGGACCAGGACGTAGACGACCAGCAGGGCCAGGGGCACCAAGCCGAACAGCAACAGGCCCGGACGCTGGAACCCGTAGAGAGGTAGCGGGCCGATACCGGGAAGCGACACGTCACCAACCTAGCCCGTCGAGCGAGGGCGCTACTCGCGGCGCAGCCGTCCGTCGACGAACTGTTCCAGTTTCTCCCACTCGCGCACCGCCGCGGCGTACGGCGGCGACGGCTTGGTGACCGAGTCGGGCTCGAGCACTGCGGCCACCAACTTGCCGAGTGGCTTGCTCGTCTCGAGGGCCTTGTCGACGGTGCTCTCCTCGGAGTAGTCGCCGATGTCGCGGAGCACCTCGACGGCCAGTTCCAGCTGCTCGCGATCCACCGCGTCCGGTCCGTCGGCCAGGTCGTCGGCCAGCCCGCTGAGCACGTAGATGTTGTCGTCGGTGATCTCGACCGCCAGCGAGCCGTCGGTCGCGGCGGTGCGGATGTCGTCGTAGGTGCCCAGGTCGGCCAGGTCGTGGTCGTGCTCGTCGGCCAGGTAGCGGGCCAGCGCACGCTCGGACGTGAAGACGCTGATGCGTCCGTTGCGGCCCAGGAAGATCGGCTGGTCGTCCAGGTAGCAGCGCAGCGTGTAGAAGGTGCCAGAACTCGTCATGATCCGGATCGGGTCGATGCCCACCTGCAGCCAGAAGTCTTTGTCGCTGCCCAGCACGACGGTGTCGCCGGTCGCGCGGTCGGGCTCGTCGTCGGTGTCCTCGTCGTCCTGCGCCCCGGCGTCGTCCCCCGCGGCGTCCTCGGCAGCCTCTTCCTCGACGGCGTCCTCGGCGGCGGTGTCCTCGGCGGCGGTGTCCTCCTCCGGCTCGTCCTCCTCGCGCTCCTCGGCCAGTTCGTCGGCGGCCTTGTCCGACAGCTTGGCGTCCACCTCGGGGGTGCTGACGATGCCGTCGATCGCGGCGAGCACGTCGTCCCAGCTGCGCCCGATCACCTCGGCGAGCGCATTCCAGCGCTTGGCGCCGGCCTTGCCGGTGAAGTGCTCGATGCCGCCGGACACCGTGCCCAGGCTGGGGTTGCCGTTGAAGAACTTCGACACCGCCGCCAGCTCGCACACCGATCCGATGGACGACACGATCGACAGCGTGCCGGCCAGCGCGGACACCGACTCCTCGGTGGGCTTCTCCGCCACCAGCTCCTCGACGGCGACCAGGTCGAACTGCTGTTCGTCGGCGGGCTCGAAGGTGTGCGCGTGCGCCGCCCGCAGCTCTTTCCACGCCGGGTGGTCGGTCAGGTCGTTGTCGTCGTCCGAGCGCACGAACGCGACCAGGTCGGCGACGCTGGCGAACCCGAACAGGTCCTCGTCCTTGCCCAGGAACGCCTCCCACTCGTCGCCGGAGTCGCGCCAGCGGGGTGCCCACACGGTGTAGCGGTCACCTTCGGACAGGCTCAGGCGGATGGGCACGAGGTCAGCAACCATGCGGCACAGAATAGCGACGAGCGGCGATCGCGAGTGCGGCGGAGCCGGGCGAAGCGGGACTAGCCCCAGATGTCGGTGATGGGCGCGGCGTTCGCGGCGTAGCCCGTCTTGGGCAATCCGTACATCTGCTCCACGGTGGCGAGCACGTTGTAGTGGTTGATCTGTTCGCTGTAGTTGCCGGGACGGACGTGGGCGCCGTAGAACACCGTGGGGATCTGGTTGCGGCTGCCTCCAACATTGGAATTGTCGTCCTCGTCGAACGTCACGATCAGCAGGCTGTTGTTGGCCACCGCCCAGTTCGCGTACCCGGACAGCTCGCGGTTCAGCCAGGAGTCGGCCTGCGCGATCGAGCCGTCGTGCATGTTGTCGTTGTTGTCGGGGATGACGAACGAGACGGTCGGCAGGCTGGAGTAGTTGCCCCTCGGGAACGCGGAGAACGGCAGCGAGTTCGCCGCCGGCACGTTGGTGAAGTTGGCCCAGGGCACATGCTTGCGCGCGTACTTGCCCGCGCTGCAGACCGGTGATCCGGCCGCCGGCAGTCCCTCGGCGAAACCGACGAATGTGTAGCCCGCGGCAAGCAATTCGGAGCCGAGATTCGGCGCGGCGCCGCCGTTGACCGGGCACAGGTCCTTGGTCACGCCGAATGTGTTGCCGGCGAACAGCGCCAGGTAATTCGGTTCGCTGGGATGGGTTTCGGCGAACGATTGGGTCATGTTGGCGCCGTTCGCGGCAAGCGTGGTGATGAAGGGCGACGACTTGTTGCCGATGATGCCGTTCTCGGAGCGGTTCTCCTCGACCACGATCACGATGTGCGCCGGTTGCGGAATGGCCGCTGCCGCAAGGCCTATGCGCGGGGTCAGCGGGCTGGCCGCCAGCGCCACCAGCGCCCACGCGCCAAGGATGCGCAGGCTCCGGTACGCCCCGCCGATCAGCCTTCTCGGACTTCGAATTTCGCGCAACACGCCCGGAGTATAGGAACGGGCGCAGGTGACTTGCGAGACGGACGCGAGCGTGTCAGAAGGGCTTTGCCCGATCGTTATATACCCTCGACCCCATGGAAATGTGCGTCGTCGATCACCCGTTGGCCGCCGCCCGGCTGACGGTGCTGCGTGACCAACGCACCGATACCGCCGGATTTCGCGCGGCGCTGCACGAGCTGACGCTGATGCTGGTCTACGAAGCCAGCCGGGACGCGCCGCGAAAGTCGGTGAAGATCCGCACGCCGGTGGCCCCGGCGGTCGGGACGCGTCTGGTCAAGCCGCCGCTGCTGGTGCCGGTGCTGCGGGCCGGGCTGGGCATGGTCGACGCCGCGCACGCGGCGATACCGGACGCGGAGGTGGGCTTCGTCGGTGTGGCCCGCAACGAGGAGAGCCACCTGCCGGTGCCGTATCTGGAGGCGCTGCCCGACAAGCTCGCGAACAGGCCGGTGATCGTCCTCGATCCCATGCTGGCCACCGGCGGGTCGATGGTGCACGCCATCGACCTGTTGGCGCGCCGCGGCGCAACGGACATCACCGTGCTCTGTGTGGTGGCGGCCCCGGAAGGCATTGCGGCGGTGAGGAAAGCGGCGCCGGCCGCGCGGGTGTTCACCGCCGCGGTCGACAAGGGCCTGAACAAGGCGGCCTATATCGTGCCGGGCCTGGGCGACGCCGGCGACCGCCAATTCGGGCCCAACCTGTTCACCAGCTCTGCACCGCGGCCACCAGCTCCTCGCGCAGGGAGCCGGCGCGCCGCCGCGAAGAGTCCAGGTCGTCGTGCACCGCGCAGCGAATCTCCAAGTAGCACTTCAACTTCGGCTCGGTCCCGGAAGGCCGCACCACCAGCCTGATCGACGTGTCGTCGTCGCCGCCGGTGAAGATCAGCGCGTCGGTGATATCGGTGAGGCTCGCGGTGTAACCGGCCAGCGCTTTCGGCGGCGCCGCGCGCCACCGCCGCATGAGTTCTACCGCCTCGGCGGGATCGGCGACCCGGCGCGCCACCGCGGCGACGTCGTGCACCCCGTACTGCCGGGCCAGCTCGTCGAGGGCGTCGGGCACGGTGCGGTTACGCGCCTTCAACGCGGCCACCAGGTCGCATACCAGCACCGCGGCGCTGATGCCGTCCTTGTCGCGGACGGCCGCGGGGTCGACGCAGTGCCCGATCGCCTCCTCGTAGGCGTAGATGAGCGTGCCGCCGGGCACTTCCGCGTCGGCGCGGGCCAGCCATTTGAAGCCGGTGAGGGTTTCGACGTGGACGGCGCCGTGGCGCGCTGCGATGGCCGCCAGCATCCGCGACGACACCAGCGTGCTGGCCACCACCGGTGTGTCCGGGTGGGTGGTGGACAGCAGGTAATCACCCAGCAGCCAACCGGTTTCGTCGCCTGACAGCATCCGCCACCGCCCCGCATCGGGAACGCCGACCGCGCACCGGTCTGCGTCGGGGTCCAGCGCGATCGCCGCGTCGGCGCCGATGTCGGCGGCCAGGGTCAGCAGTGCGTCGGTGGCGCCCGGCTCCTCGGGGTTGGGGAACGCGACCGTGGGAAAGTCCGGGTCCGGTGCGAATTGGCTTGCAACGGAGTGCACTTCGGTGATTCCCGCGCGGTGCAACGTCTCGACGGCCACCGCACCGCCCACCCCGTGCAGCGCGGTCAGCGCCACCCGCACCGACCCGGCGCCGCGCCGCAACCCGGCGGCCCGCTCGATGTAGCGCTCGACCAGGTCGGTGCGCGCGGGTTCGACGGGCGCCCTGCCGATCTGGTCGGCCGGCGGGGCGGCGGCCATCGCGGCTTCGATCTCGCGGTCGGTGGGGGAGACGATCTGGATGCCGCCGTCGAGGTACACCTTGTAGCCGTTGTCGGCGGGCGGGTTGTGCGATGCGGTGATCTGGATGCCGGCCGCTGCGCCGGTGTGCCGCACGGCGAACGCCACCACTGGAGTGGGCACCGCACCGGGCAGCATCAGCACGGAAAACCCTTGGGCGGCAAGCACTTCTGCGGTCACCGTGGCGAACACCGCCGAGCCGTGCCGGGCGTCGCGACCCACGATCACCGACGAGCCGTGCAGGCCGCGCCCGATCAGCACCCGCGCCACGGCCCAGCTGGCTTGCGACACCACCGCGACGTTCATGGCGTCGGGTCCGCCGCGCACCGGGCCGCGCAGGCCCGCCGTGCCGAATTTCAGGGGGCGGGCGAACCGCTCGGCGAGTTCTCTCGCGTCACACGCGGCGAGCTCGGCGGCCGTCGCCGGGTCGGGATCGTGGGCGATCCACTCCTCGGGCGTCATGGCCTAGAACCGGGGGAGCTGCTCGAGGATCATGGCCAGCAGCGCCCCCATCCGGGTGGCCGCCGCGGTGCCGGCGGCCAGCACCTCGGTGTGGCTCAGCGGCTCGCCGCTGATCCCGGCGGCCAGGTTGGTCACCAGCGACACCCCCAGCACCTCGGCGCCGGCGGCGCGGGCCGCGATGGTCTCGTGCACCGTCGACATGCCGACCAGGTCGGCGCCCAGCGTGCGCAGCATCCGGATCTCGGCGGGCGTCTCGTAGTGCGGGCCGGGCAGCCCGGCGTAGACGCCCTCGGTCAGCGTCGGGTCGGCCTGGCGGGCGAGCGCGCGCAGCCGCGGGGAGTAGGCGTCGGTCAGGTCCACGAATTGCGGGCCGACCAGCGGGGAACGGGCGGTCAGGTTCAGGTGGTCACTGATCAGCACGGGTTCGCCGACGGCCATGTCCGGGCGCAGGCCGCCCGCCGCGTTGGTCAGCACGACCGCGCGCACGCCGGCCGCGCAGGCCGCCCGCACCGAGTGCACGACGTGACACAGGTCGTGGCCCTCGTAGGCGTGGATGCGCCCGACCAGCACCAGCACCCGGTGTGCACCGATGCGCATCGAGAACAGCTCGCCGGTGTGCCCGACCGCGGTGGGCGGGGAGAACCCGGGCAGCTCGGCCTGCGGCAGCACGGCGGTGGGGGTGCCGAGCGCGGCGACGGCCGGGGGCCAGCCCGATCCGAGCACGATGGCGACGTCGTGCTCGGCGATTCCGGTGCGTTCGGCGATGGCCTCGGCCGCCCGGCGCGCGAGGTCGCCTGGGTCGGACGGGGTTTCGGTCACAGCGGGAGCCTAGCCGCGCGGCGGCGAGCGCCGGTAGCGGCGCGAGTGAGGAGCGCGGCGATCGAGCCTAGCCGCGCGGCGGCGAGCGCCGGTAGCGGCGCGAGTGAGGAGCGCGGCGATCGAGCCTAGCCTTCGCGGGGGAGGCGCGGGGCCGTCGAGCCTGGCCGTGCGACGGTGTCCCCGCTATATGTCAGGATCTGCCGTATGAATCTTCGTAGGTGGCCGGTGGTTGGCCCGGTCATGGGAACAGCCGTCGCTGTTGTGCTGTCGGTGGTTTCGATCACATTCGGCCCGGCGCCGTCGGCGAAAGCGGACTGTCCCGACGTACAACTCATCTTCGCCCGCGGTACCGCCGAGCCGCCCGGCCTGGGCGTGGTGGGCGACGCGCTGTTCGGCGCGCTGCAGCCCGCGCTGGGATCGCGCAACGTCGACTCCTATGCGGTGAATTACCCGGCCAGCTACAACTTCCTGACCACCGCCGACGGCGCGAACGACGCGCGCGACCACATCGCGCAGATGGTCGACCAGTGCCCGTCGACGCGGCTGGTGCTGGGCGGCTTCTCGCAGGGCGCCGCCGCGGTCTCGATGCTCGCGGGGGTGCCGCCGGTGGGTCAGCGCATCGGCAACTTCGGCTCGGCCCCGGCGCTGGATCCCGGCCTGGCCAACAAGATCGCGGCGGTCGCGGTGTTCGGCAACCCCGGCAACCGCTTCAACACGCCGCTGTCGTCGACGGGTGCGTTCGCCGGCCGCGCCATCGACCTGTGCAGCGAGGGTGATCCCGTCTGCGTCGTCGGCGGCCGCGACCGCGATGCGCACCACGACTACTCCGCACCGCCGTACCCCGGCCAGGCGGCGGGCTTCATCGCGGGGCTGGTGTAGCCCGGCGGGGTTGGGCCCCGATCACACACTGCGACATACTGCGAGAGTGCCCATAACCCCGTTAGACAGCGTTGAAGATGTCGTGCGGCGGCGTGGTGCCGACCTTGTCGAGTTGTCTCATGACATCCACCGCGAGCCTGAGCTGGCCTTCGCCGAGCATCGCAGCTGCGCCAAGGCGCAGGCACTGGTCGCCGAGCGCGGCTTCGAGATCACCGCGGCCGCCGGCGGGCTCGACACCGCCTTTCGCGCGGACTTCGGCAGCGGGCCGCTGACCATCGGGATCTGCGCCGAATACGACGCGCTACCCGAGATCGGCCACGCCTGCGGCCATAACATCATCGCGGCCTCGGCGGTGGGCACCGCGGTGGCGGTGGCCGCGGTGGCCGACGACCTGGGGCTGCGGGTGTCGCTGCTGGGCACGCCGGCCGAGGAGGCCGGCGGCGGCAAGGCGCTGCTGCTGAAGGCCGGGGTGTTCGACGACATCGCCGCGGCGGTCATGCTGCACCCCGGGCCGGCCGACATCGCCGGCGCCCGCTCACTGGCCCTGTCCGAGGCGACGGTGAACTACCGCGGCAAGGAATCCCACGCGGCGGTCGCGCCGCACCTGGGCATCAACGCCGTCGACGCGGTCACCGTCGCCCAGGTGGCCATCGGGCTGCTGCGCCAGCAACTGGCGCCCGGGCAGCTGGTGCACGGGATCGTCACCAACGGCGGCCAGGCGGTCAATGTCATCCCCGGGCGCGCGGCGGTTCAGTACGCGATGCGCGCGGTCGAAGCGGATTCGCTGCGCGAGCTGGAGGGCCGGATATACGCCTGCTTCGCCGCGGGCGCGCTGGCCACCGGCTGCGAGTACGAGATCGACAACCCCGCACCGCCGTATGACGAGCTGAAGCCCGACCAATGGCTGGCCGACACCTTCCGCGACGAGATGTGCCGGCTGGGCCGCGAGCCGGTGGCCCGCGAGTACGAGGCGGCACTGCCGATGGGCAGCACCGACATGGGCAACGTGACGCACGTGCTGCCCGGGATCCACCCGGTGGTCGGCGTCGACGCCGGCGGAGCCATGGTTCACCAGCGCGCGTTCGCCGACGCCGCGGCCGGTCCCAGCGCCGACCGCGCGGTGATCGAGGGCGCGATCATGTTGGCGCGCACGGTGGTTCGGCTGGCCCAGACGCCCGCCCAGCGCGACCGGGTGCTGGACGCGCAGCAGCGCAGGCGCGGCGGGGCGCCGTCATGAACCTGGTCGACGCCGCCGATGCCTGGCTGGCCACCCACCACGACGATCTGGTCGAATGGCGCCGGCATATTCACCGCTACCCCGAGCTGGGCCGCCAGGAGTACGCGACCACCCAGTTCGTCGCCCAGCGGCTGGCCGAAGCCGGGCTCAACCCGAAGGTGCTGCCCGGCGGAACCGGGCTGGTCTGCGACATCGGCCCCGAGCACGAGCCCAGGATTGCGCTGCGCGCGGACATGGACGCCCTGCCGATGGCCGAGCTCACCGGCGCCCCGTACGCCTCCAACATGCCGAATGTGGCGCATGCCTGCGGTCACGACGCGCACACCGCGATCCTGCTGGGCACCGCGCTGGTGCTGGCATCGGTGCCCGAGCTGCCGGTCGGGGTGCGGCTGATCTTTCAGGCCGCCGAGGAGCTGATGCCCGGCGGGGCGATCGACGCCATCGCGGCCGGGGCGCTGTCCGGGGTGTCGCGGATCTTCGCCCTGCACTGCGACCCCCGGCTGGAGGTCGGCAAGGTCGCGGTCCGGCACGGCCCCATCACCTCGGCGGCCGACCAGATAGAGATCACGCTGTATTCACCCGGCGGGCACACGTCGCGGCCGCACCTGACCGCCGACCTGGTGTACGGGCTGGGCACGCTGATCACCGGGCTGCCCGGGGTGTTGTCGCGCCGCATCGACCCGCGCAACGGCACCGTGCTGGTCTGGGGCGCGGTCAACGCCGGCGTGGCCGCCAACGCCATCCCGCAGACCGGCGTGCTGGCCGGCACCGTGCGCACCGCGAGCCGGCAGACCTGGGTGGGTATGGAGGAGATCATCCGCGAGACCGTATCCGGGCTGCTGGCACCGCTGGCCATCGAGCACACGTTGCAATACCGGCGCGGCGTGCCGCCGGTGGTCAACGAGGACGTCGCGACGCGCATCCTCACCCACGCGATCGAGTCGATCGGCCCCGACGCGCTGGCCGACACCCGCCAGTCCGGCGGCGGCGAGGACTTCTCCTGGTATCTGGAGGAGGTTCCCGGTGCGATGGCCCGGCTGGGGGTGTGGCCGGGGGTGGGCCCGCAGCTGGACCTGCACCAGCCGACGTTCAATCTCGACGAGCGCGCCCTGCCGATCGGGGTGCGCGTGATGACGAACATCGTCGAGCAGTCGGCCGCCTTCGAGCGCTCCTAGGCGCCGGTGGCGCGGACCATGTGGCGGGTGCCGTCGGCAAGCCCGGTCAGGCGCCGGTTCCCGGACCGATGTTGCTTGCCGGGCGGGTCCGCAACCAGTGCACGTATTCGCTTGGCGCACCGGCGATTTCGGCAGCGTCGGCCATCACGCCCAGGTACCGCGCCGACGGCATCCCGCCCTCCCAGGCGTCCAGGACGTACAGCCACGCCAGCACCGGGTCGGTGTCGGTGTCCGAGGAGATGCGCTCGACTCTGCACCGGATCTTCTTGTGGACGCCGAACTCCGAGCCCTCCCAGCGGTCCAGGTTGTTCTCGTCCGCAGGTGTCATGTCGTAGAGGACGACGAACACCTTCGAATCCGGGTCCTCGACGACGCTGGCCAGCGCGCCCTCCCAGCCGATGTCCTCGCCGCCGAAGGTCAGTCGCCAGCCGTGCAGCCAGCCGGTTCCGGCCATCGGCGAATGGGGCGCGCGTTTCTGCATCTGCTCGGGATCCATGTTCGACCCGTACGCGGCGTAGAGCGGCACGGGGAAAGCTTAGACGTCCGATGCTGGTGGGTCTTCCCCCGAGCATTCGCAGGGTCTGCGCCGCTTCGTTAGGTTGGGGGCTGTGGTGACCCGCATCGTGATCCTCGGCGGAGGCCCGGCCGGTTACGAAGCCGCGCTGGTGGCCGCGACCTCGCACCCCGACTCGACCCGCGTCACGGTGATCGACTCCGAGGGCATCGGCGGGGCGGCCGTCCTGGACGACTGCGTGCCGTCCAAGACGTTCATCGCCTCGACCTGGCTGCGCACCGAATTGCGCCGGGCGCCGCGGCTGGGGTTCGAGATCGACATCGACGACGCCAAGATCTCGCTGCCGCAGATCCATGCCCGGGTCCGGCAGCTCGCCACCGAGCAGTCCGCCGACATCACCGATCAGCTGCTCAGCGTGGGCGTGCACGTGGTGGCCGGCCACGGCGAGCTGATCGACCCCGCGCCGGGCCTGGCCTGTCACCGCATCAAAGCGACCGGGGCCGACGGCACCACCAGCGAGTACGAGGCCGACGTCGTGCTGATCGCCACCGGCGCCAGCCCGCGGGTGCTGCCGTCGGCGCCGCCCGACGGCGAGCGGATTTTGACCTGGCGCCAGCTCTACAACCTGGAGGCGCTGCCCGAGCACCTGATCGTGGTCGGGTCCGGGGTCACCGGAGCCGAATTCGTACACGCCTACACCGAATTGGGTGTGCCGGTGACCGTGGTCGCGAGCCGGGACCGGGTGCTGCCCTACGAGGACGCCGACGCCGCCCTGGTGCTGGAGGAGGCGTTCTCCGAGCGCGGCGTCCAGCTGGTCAAGAACGCCCGCGCGCAATCGGTGACCCGCACCGAGAACGGCGTGTTGGTCACGCTGGGCGACGGGAGCACGGTCGAGGGCAGCCACGCGCTGATGACCATCGGGTCGGTGCCGAATACGGGCGGCCTGGGCCTGGACCGGGTCGGCATCGAGCTGGGCCGCGGCGGCTACCTCACCGTGGACCGGGTGTCGCGGACCTCGGTGGCCGGCATCTACGCCGCCGGCGACTGCACCGGGCTGCTGCCGCTGGCCTCGGTCGCAGCCATGCAGGGCCGGATCGCGATGTATCACGCGCTGGGCGAGGGCGTCAGCCCGATCCGGCTGCGCACGGTGGCGGCGACGGTGTTCACCAGGCCCGAGATCGCCGCCGTCGGGGTCCCGCAGACGATGATCGACGACGGTTCGGTGCCGGCCCGCACGGTCATGCTGCCGCTGCGGACCAACGCGCGGGCCAAGATGTCGGGGCTGCGCCAGGGCTTCGTGAAGCTGTTCTGCCGTCAGGCCACCGGCGTGGTGATCGGCGGCGTGGTGGTGGCCCCGATCGCCTCCGAGCTGATCCTGCCGATCGCCGTGGCGGTGACGAACCGGATCACCGTCAACGAGCTGGCGCAGACGCTGGCGGTTTACCCGTCGTTGTCCGGCTCGATCACCGAGGCCGCCCGGCGGCTGATGGCGCACGACGATCTGGACTAACGGTTAGCCTTGGTGGAGCACGTCCTACTGACGAGTAACCGAGGAGGAGTTTCCCCAGTGCGGTGTCCAGTGAGGAGTCCTGGTCGTGACTGATCCCGTACACGCGCCCACCCAGCGCAGCTCGCCGGTTTCCGTGCTGGGACCGCGGCAGCGCGAGGCCGCCTGGGAACGACTGGGCTCCGAGCAGTTCGACGTGGTGGTCATCGGCGGCGGCGTGGTGGGCTCGGGCTGCGCGCTGGACGCCGCGACCCGCGGGCTCAAGGTGGCGCTGGTGGAGGCGCGCGATTTCGCCTCGGGCACCTCGAGCCGCTCGTCGAAGATGTTCCACGGCGGCCTGCGCTATCTCGAACAACTGGAGTTCGGGCTGGTGCGCGAGGCGCTTTATGAGCGTGAGTTGTCGCTCACCACGCTGGCGCCGCATCTGGTCAAGCCGATGCCGTTCCTGTTCCCGTTGACCAATCGCATGTGGGAGCGTCCGTACATCGCCGCCGGCATCTTTCTCTACGACCGGCTGGGCGGTGCGAAATCGGTTCCGGCGCAGAAACATTTGACGCGCGCCGGTGCATTGCGGCTGAGCCCGGGCCTCAAGCGCAGCTCGTTGATCGGTGGAATCCGGTACTACGACACGGTTGTCGACGACGCCCGGCACACCATGACCGTCGCGCGCACCGCCGCGCACTACGGGGTGGTGGTGCGCACTTCCACCCAGGTGGTCGCCATGCTCCGCGAAGGCGATCGGGTGACCGGCGTGCGCGTCCGAGACTCCGAGGACGGCGCGATCACCGAAGTCCGTGGGCACGTGGTGGTCAACGCGACCGGGGTGTGGACCGACGAGATCCAGGCTTTGTCCAAGCAGCGCGGGCGATTTCAGGTCCGTGCGTCCAAGGGCGTGCACGTGGTGGTACCGCGCGATCGCGTCGTCAGCGACGTCGCGATCATCCTGCGCACCGAGAAATCGGTGATGTTCGTCATCCCCTGGGGAAGCCACTGGATCATCGGCACCACCGACACCGACTGGAATCTCGACCTGGCCCACCCCGCGGCGACGAAGGCCGACATCGACTACATCCTGCAGACCGTCAACACGGTACTGGCCATCCCGCTGACACACGCCGACATCGACGGCGTGTACGCGGGCCTGCGGCCGCTGCTGGCCGGCGAGAGCGAGGAGACATCCAAACTGTCCCGCGAGCATGCGGTGGCGGTGCCCGCGCCGGGCCTGGTGGCCATCGCCGGCGGCAAGTACACCACGTATCGGGTGATGGCCGCCGACGCGATTGATGCTGCGGCCCAATTCATTCCGGCCCGGGTGGCACCGTCGATCACCGAGAAGGTCAGCCTGTTGGGGGCCGACGGCTACTTCGCGCTGATCAACCAGGCCGAGCACGTCGCCGAGCTGCAGGGTCTGCATCCCTACCGGGTGCGTCATCTGCTGGACCGCTACGGCTCGCTGATCGGTGACGTGCTGGCGCTGGCGGCGCAAAGCCCCGACCTGCTCAACCCGATCAAGGAAGCACCGGGCTACCTGCGGGTGGAGGCGCTGTACGCCGTAACCGCCGAGGGCGCTTTGCATTTGGAGGACATTCTGGCCCGCCGGATGCGCATCTCCATCGAATACCCGCATCGCGGCGTGGACTGCGCCCGCGAGGTCGCCGACGTGGTCGCGCCGGTGCTGGGCTGGACGACCGGGGACATCGAGCGTGAGGTCGCGAACTACACCGCCCGGGTGGAGGCCGAGATCCTGTCCCAGGCCCAGCCCGACGACGTGTCCGCCGACGAGTTGCGGGCCAGCGCGCCCGAGGCGCGCGCCGAAATCCTCGAACCGGTCCCGCTCAGTTGAACAGGCCCTGAGATGGCCGTGCGGCCGGCGCCACTGCCCGTGCGGGACGGACTGGGCCCGGCGCGGGTGCGGCTGCGCGGCGGGCCGGTGCTGGCCGAACTTACCGCCCGGTTCGGCGCGCAGGCCCGCGCCAAGGTGCTGGCCGGTGAGGTCGTGGGCGCCGGTGGCGCGGTAATCGACGCCACCACGGTGCTTCCCGCCGGCGCGAGCGTCTACCTGTACCGCGAGCTGCCGGACGAGGTGCCCGTCCCGTTCGACATCCCGGTGCTGCATCGTGACGCCGACATCGTGGTCGTCGACAAACCACACTTCCTGGCCACCATGCCGCGCGGACGCCACGTCGCGCAGACCGCGCTGGTGCGGCTGCGGCGGGAACTGGGGTTGCCCGAGCTGAGCCCGGCGCACCGGCTCGACCGGCTGACCGCCGGGGTGCTGCTGTTCACCGCACGGCGCGAGGTGCGCGGCGCCTACCAGACGCTGTTCTCCCGCGGGATGGTCGCCAAGACGTATCTGTCCCGGGCCGGCGTCGACCCGGAACTGAAGTTGCCCCGCGTGGTGAAGAACCGAATCATCAAGCGTCGCGGTCACTTACAGGCCGTCTGCGAATCCGGTGAGCCAAACTCCGAGACCCTTGTGGAGCTGGTGGCCCCGGATGGGCTGTACCGGCTCACGCCACGCACCGGGCGCACCCACCAGCTGCGCCTGCACATGGCCTCGCTGGGGATACCTATCGAGGGCGATCCGTTGTATCCCAACGTTATTGACGTCGCGCCCGATGACTTCAGCGCCCCGCTGCGGCTGTTGGCGCAGCGCATCGAGTTCACCGATCCGCTGACCGGCAATCCGCGTGAGTTCGTCAGCCGCCGGGTTGGCCCCTGAGCTGATACCGCTAGTCGGATTGGTCCGCTCTAGGAGAGGTGATCGGGGGCAGCCGCTCGAGTTCGCGAAGGTGATCGATGATCGCTGCCAGACTCTTGAGGGCCTGGGGGGTCAGCCCGGATGCACGGGCCGCCAGATCGCGCACGCCGTTGTCGCGCAATGCCTGCAGGAGGTTGAGTTGCGCGTCGATGGCCGGGTCCGTGTCTCGATCTATCAGGTAGGACGCCGGCACCCCGAAAAACTCTGCGATCGCCCGCAAATGCGCGACCGTCGGGTTTC
>NZ_LZKI01000102.1 GCF_001672755.1 Mycobacterium colombiense
CCACACCTGGACCGAGGCCAACCGCGAATCAACACCTTCCATCACCCCGAAAAACTGCTCCGCGACGGAGACGACGATGAGGCGGCGTAGTGGCCGAAGCAGCGCTACAGGATTTTCATCTGCTCGGGCTGCGGCTCGGCCGGCTCGAGCAACTGCGGGCCGTTATTGCGAACGTTGTTGACCAACGTCGACACCTCGCGCATCCGGATGGCGCGCACGTCGGGCGTGCGGGCCAACAGCTGCTCGTCGATCGCGGCGTCCGGGTCCAGCCACCGGTCCCAGTCCCGCTCGGGCAGCACCAGCGGCATCCGGTCGTGAATCTGCGCCAGCTCCCCCGGCGCATCGGTGGTGATGATCGTGCAACTCAGCAACGGCGAAGCGTCCTTGGCCGGTTTCCAGACCGACCATAGGCCAGCCATGAACAGCGGCTCCCCGTCCTCGGAGTACATGAAGAACGGGGTCTTGCGGGTCTTCTTGCCGGCCGCGTCGTCCGAGTTGACCCGCCATTCGTAGTAGCCGTCCATCGGGATCAGGCAGCGCTTGGACTTGGCGCTGGTCCGGAAGGCGGGCGACGTGGTGACCTTGTCCGCGCGGGCGTTGATCAGCATCGGGCCCTTGGTGTCGGGCGCGCCGTCGGCACCGGCCTTGGCCCACGGCGGCACCAGGCCCCAGCGCATCAGCCGGACCCGCCGGGTCGGCTGGTCCTCGGGCTCGGAATGCCGGCTGACGACGGTCGCGATGGACGTGGTCGGGGCCACGTTGTAGTTGGGGGCGCTCGAGACCCCATCGGCGCCGGTGGCCTCGTCAATCGCCTTGATCTTCTCGGCCAGCAGGGCCGGATCGGTGGTCACCGCGAACCGTCCACACATAAGGCCCATAGTGGCAGAGCCACCAAAAAGGCCCATAGTGGCAGAGCCACGAAGTCCTATTGGGGCGGAAACCGGTGACAGGCGATGATGGACCGGTGACGACATGGACCGCCCCCTTGGCATCGCAGCCGGTGCACGCGACCGTGACCGTGCCGGGTTCGAAGTCGCAGACCAACCGGGCCCTGGTGCTGGCGGCGCTGGCGGCCGCGCAGGACCAGGGCACCCCGACCGTCAGCGGGGCGCTGCGCAGCCGCGACACCGACCTGATGATCGGGGCGCTGCGCACGCTGGGCTTGCGAATCGACGGCGACGGGGACGGCGACGGGACGGAGCTGACGGTGAGCGGCCGCGTCGCCCCGGAGCCGCCGGCGCAAGTCGATTGCGGCCTGGCCGGCACGGTGCTGCGCTTCGTGCCGCCGCTGGCGGCGCTGGCCGAGACGGCGGTGGAGTTCGACGGCGACGAGCAGGCCCGGGCGCGGCCCATCGCGCCGCTGCTGGACGCGCTGCGCGGGCTCGGCGTCCGGATCGACGGCTCCGGTCTCCCGTTCCGGGTGCTGGGCACCGGTTCGATCATCGGCGGCATCGTGGACATCGACGCCTCGGCCTCGTCGCAGTTCGTCTCCGGCCTGCTGTTGTGCGCGGCCTCGTTCACCGAGGGCCTGACCGTGCAACACACCGGCACGTCGCTGCCGTCGGCTCCGCACATCGCGATGACGGTGGTGATGCTGCGCCAGGCCGGGATCGACGTCGACGACTCCGTCGCCAACCGCTGGACGGTGCGGCCCGGGCCGGTCGCGGCGCGGCACTGGGAGGTGGAGCCGGACCTGACCAACGCCGTCCCCTTCCTGGCCGCGGCGGTGGTCAGCGGCGGCGCGGTGCGCATCACCGGCTGGCCGGCGAGCAGCGTGCAGCCCGCCGACAACATCCTCAGCGTCTTGGGCAAGCTCAATGCCGATGTCACACAGGATGATTCGTTCCTGGAGGTACGCGGGTCCGGGGACTTCGGCGGCTTCGATGTCGACCTGCGCGCGGTCGGCGAGCTGACGCCGTCGGTGGCCGCGCTGGCGGCGCTGGCGACGCCGGGGTCGGTGTCGCGCCTGTCCGGCATCGCGCACCTGCGCGGCCACGAGACCGATCGGCTGGCGGCGCTGAGCACCGAGATCAACCGCCTGGGCGGCGAGTGCACCGAAACCCCGGACGGCCTGGAGATCACCGCGACGCCGCTGCGATCCGGGGTGTGGCACTCCTATGCCGACCACCGGATGGCGATGGCGGGTGCGATCGTCGGGCTGCGGGTGGACGGGGTCGAGGTCGACGACATCGGCGCCACCAGCAAGACGCTGCCCGACTTTCCGCAGCTGTGGGCCCGCATGCTGGACCCCGGGGAAGAGCGCGGCATGTGAAGCCCGGCGACTACGACGAGTCGGACGTCAAGATCCGCTCCGGCCGGGGCTCGCGACCGCGGACCAAGACCCGTCCCGAGCACGCCGACGCCGAGGCCGCGATGGTGGTCAGCGTCGACCGCGGCCGGTGGGGATGCGTGCTGGGCGGCGACGTCGACCGCCGGGTCACCGCCATGCGGGCGCGCGAATTGGGCCGCACCCCGATCGTGGTGGGCGACGACGTCGACGTGGTCGGCGATCTGTCGGGTCGGCCGGACACGCTGGCCCGCATCGTGCGTCGCGGGGAGCGGCGAACGGTGTTGCGGCGCACCGCCGATGACACCGATCCGACCGAACGGGTGGTGGTCGCCAACGCCGACCAGCTGCTGATCGTGGTGGCGCTGGCCGACCCGCCGCCCCGCACCGGCCTGGTGGACCGGACGCTGATCGCCGCCTACGCCGGCGGACTCACGCCGATCCTGTGCCTGACCAAGACCGACCTCGCGCCGCCGGAGCCGTTCGCGGAGCAGTTCGTCGACCTCGACCTGACCGTGGTCGCCGCCGGCCGCGACGATCCCCTGCTGGCCGTGGCGGACCTGCTCGCGGGCAAGATCACCGTGCTGCTCGGGCATTCCGGCGTCGGCAAGTCCACCTTGGTGAACCGCCTGGTGCCCGACGCGGACCGCGCCGTCGGCGACGTGACCGACATCGGCCGGGGGCGGCACACCTCGACGCAGTCCGTGGCGCTGCCGTTGACCGAGCCGCTGGGCACCACCGGCTGGGTGATCGACACACCGGGCATCCGCTCCTTCGGCCTGGCCCACATCCAGCCCGACGACGTCATGATGGCGTTCTCCGATCTGGCCGAGGCCATCGCGGATTGCCCGCGCGGTTGCGGGCACATGGGGCCGCCGGCCGACCCCGAGTGCGCGCTGGACACCCTGACCGGGCCCGCCGTGCGGCGCGTCGCCGCGGCACGCCGGCTGCTGGCCGCGCTCAACCAGACTTCTTAGCCAGCCGCATCCCGAGCTCGTCGGGCGGCACCAGATGACCTTCCGCGCAACGGATCTCGACGCTCGCCTCGGCGCCGCAGCCCAGGTGGGTCAGCCGCAGCCGGTTGCGGCCCGGCAGGTGATGCCTCCCCCACTCGAACAGCGACCACACCACCGGCATGAAGTCGACGCCGGCGTCGGTGAGCACGTACTCGTCGCGGCTGCGCTGCCCGGGTTCCCGATAGGGCTGGCGCCGTAGCAGCCCCAGCTCGACCAGTTCGCTCAGCCGCGCCGAGGTGGCGGCCTTGGTGATGCCCACCCGGCGGGCGAAGTCGTCGAACCGGGTGGTGCCGTAGTAGGCCTCGCGCATGATCAGCATCGCGGACTTGGTCCCGACCACCGCCATCGTCTTCTCGATCGCGCACTCGCCCACCGCCGACCAGGCGTCGCGGTCGGCCAGCGGTCCTTGCAGCAGTGTCATCTAAATCACCTCCGCACCTGGGTTGCTTTAAGCATACCGAGGTGTTTATCTAGGTACAGTGGTCTATACCTAGATCGAGACCGACTCGAGGAGGAGTCATGACGAGCCATCCCAGTTTTGGGGTCCGCGACGCCGTCATCGTCGGAGCCGTCCGAACCCCGATCGGCAAGGGCAAGGCCAGTGGCGCGCTGCACGACGTTCTGCCCGCCGATCTGCTGGCCCACAGCCTGCGCGAGCTGGTGGCGCGCACCAGCGTGGATCCGGCCCAGGTCGACGATGTCATCGCAGGCGCCGTCACCCAGGTCGGCGACCAGGCGGCCAACATCGCCCGTAATGCGCTGCTGGGCGCGGGTTTCCCCGAGTCGGTTCCCGGTGTGACGATCGACCGCCAATGCGGCAGCAGCCAGCAGGCCATCAGCTTCGCCGCCCAGGGCGTGATCGCCGGCGCCTACGACCTCGTGATCGCCGGCGGTGTGGAGTCGATGAGCCGCGTGCCGATGGGCACCCAGGTGTTGCCGGGCAGCAACCCGATGGGCGAGGACATGACCCGCCGCTATCCCGACGGCCTTGTGCCGCAGGGCATCAGCGCCGAACTGATCGCCGCGAAGTGGGGCTTCTCGCGCGCCCAGCTCGACGAGTTCTCCGCGGGTAGCCACGACAAGGCCGCGCGCGCCACCAAGGAGGGGCTGTTCGACAACGAGCTCATTCCGATCGCCGGGCTGACCACCGACGAGATCATCCGCCCCGGCACCACGGTCGAAACGCTGGCCGGATTGCAGCCGGCGTTCTACAGTGACGCAGCCAAAGCCCGCTTCCCGCAGATCAATTGGGAGATCACGCCCGGCAACTCCTCGCCACTGTCCGACGGCAGCGCCGCGGTGCTGATCGCCAGCAGCGAGGCCGCGAACAAGCTGGGGCTGCGCCCGCTGGCGCGGATCCACACCGCCACCGTGGTGGGCTCCGACCCGCTGTACATGCTGACCGGCGTCATACCGGCCACCGAGAAGGTGCTGGCGAAGGCGGGTCTGACGCTCGCCGACATCGACCTGTTCGAGGTGAACGAGGCGTTCGCCCCTGTCGTGCTGGCCTGGGCTCACGACACCGGGGCCGATCTGGCCAAGACCAACGTCAACGGCGGGGCGATCGCGATCGGACACCCGTTGGGCGCCAGCGGCGCTCGCCTGATGACCACTCTGGTCAATGCGCTGGAACAGCGCGGCGGTCGGTATGGCCTGCAGACGATGTGCGAGGGCGGCGGCATGGCCAACGCCACCATCATCGAGCGGTTGGGCTGAGATCATGCAGGAAACGAAATTCGACGGCCTGCGGGTTCGCTATGACAGCGCCAAGAGCTACCACCAACTGCTTGCCGCGTTGCTCGCCGATATCGGCGAGCAACCGGTGCCAATCAACGACATCGCGACGTCCGCGGGCGATTGGCAGTCCTTCCAGGAGCGCGTCGAATCCCACGTCGGCCCAAGCGGATTCATGCTGTTCAGCGTGGTCGACCACGGCGCCTGGATCACCAAGGCCGGCATCGATCGCAAGGCGTTGCGCGTCATCCTGGGCAATCCGCTGATCGCCATCACCATGTTGCGCCACGACGTGACGGCCGGTTTGTTCGCCCCGGTCGAACTGTTGTTGCTCGAGGAGGGTTCAGGCAGCAGCCTGACCTACGTCAAGCCGTCGTCGCTGATGGTCGTCGAGACCAATCCCGAGTTGCTCAGCGCCGCAGAGCAACTCGACGCCAAGTTGGCCGCGCTGGCCGAGAAGGTCACCGGCTGAACACACAGCGCGACGGTCAGGATCGACTCGAGTACCAGTGGCATACGTCATCGCCGCGGTTGTACCGCTCGAACCAGCGGTCGGCGAACTCGGGGAGCGGTTCCTTCGCGGGGTCATGTAATGGCGTCTGGCTCATCAGCACCCGGGCGGCGGTGCCGAGCTTCTGCTTCCAGGGCACAGTGTGCAGCGCGGGCTTCACGCGCTGAGCTGCATCGCATCTCGACCCGCGGCCGCGTACCTTGTCGAGAACGCCTCTGAGAGGGGCGAAATCCCGTGCGTCCACGCCCCGTTCGGACAGGGGTACGTTGGCGTCGATGCTGTCGAATAGGCGGGAAGTGACCTGCATCAGGTGTTTGACGACACGGGGCAGCGCCCGCAGTCGGTACAGCTTGTCGTCGACGACCGCGTTGTAGACCACCAGGGCCGAGCTGCGGTGTTCGACCTCTTCGACGAAGTGCCACATCAGCAGCGAGGCCACTCTCTCGTCACCGTGGCGAAACAGCGTGGCCTCATTGTCGAGCAACATCTTGAAAAACGGCGTGAAAGTTGCTTCCAGGTCCGCGACGTAGGCCAGTCGGAAGTTCAGCGGGGTCGTTGCCGTCAGGTGGTCATACGAGGCGACGGCCTCGTCGAGCGTGACCTGCAGACCGGGATGGCTTCGAGTCAAAGCCCGAAGGTGCTGGCGGTGCGCGTTCGCATGCTGGGCCTCCTGCCGCAGGAACGCTTCGGCTTCGTCGGCGACCGCGGTGTCGGTGATGCGCGGCATGGCCTCTCGCACGGCGGAGACGAGCATCTTTTCGAAGCAGATCGCCATGATCGAGACCATGTTCATGTAGGTCGAGAAGGCCGGGTTGTGCGCGTTCCAATTGAACGGCACCTCGCCGTCCAGGTCGAAGCGGATGCGTCGAATCTCCAAGTCGGTCATGGCGTTACCTTGCGCCCGTCAGCTGCTTGCGATGAATGAGAGCCGACGGGCGGCAGGCGCGCACGGTCACCGACATCGTCAGCGCGACCGCGAGCAGGAAGCAAGCCATCGCGTAGGCCGGATTGCCGGTGGGTGTTCCGTCGGGCGTGAAGCCGTGCGCGGCCTTCAGGTAGGCGGGCATGGCCGACAACCACAGCGCCCCGAGCACGAGCAAGAATGCGGACCCGAAGATCGCGACGAAGGTGTTGCGCGCACCCGGCGTGAACGCGGTGTTGCGCCACTGCCGCAACAGGATGGGGATCGCCACCACGGCGAACGCGCCGAGAATGGCGAAGTACAGCGCCCGTCGCAGCGCACTGTCGGGATGCTCGCCGCCGGCCAGCAGTATCGGGAGATTGGCGACGACCAGGCCGACGGGCACCAGCATGGCAACGCCGAAGGTGCGGCCGGCCAATGACATTCGCCTCAGCACGCGGCCGCGCTCAATGGGCCGGGTGACCAGGAGCTGGGTGAACAGTGCGACGCAGGCCGGTCCGACGGTGGCGAACAGCAGGACGCTGCTCATCGGCACCGAGGCCAGCATCGGACGGTTGATCGCGTTGTCGGTGTTCCAGGCCCACCAGCGCAATTGCGGACCCAACTGGTCGAAGATTTCGTAGAAGCAGTTGTGCACGAAGCCCACACACACCGCGCCGACGACCGCGCCCCAGTCCCGGAATACGCCGAGGCTACGAACCACCTCGTAGGCCAACGTCATCATCGCGGGGTACAGCGCCACGATGTAGATCGGCAGCCGGTCGTACATGAACTGGACCGTGAAGACGTTGTGCGCGAAGACCGCTCCGATGGAGTCGTCGACGCCGAAGAGAGTCGGAAAGTACAGGGGCGGCTCGACGATGAGCAGGTAGATGACCGTGGCGAACCAGATCACGATGTTGGCGGGGTCCCTATCGCGGCGTAGCCGGCGGATCGCCCACCAGAGCGCCAGCACAGCGCCCGCGACGATCAGCAGTTCGAGCACCGGCATCGTCCAATTGGCCAGTCCGACCGGATTTCTCAGCGTCACCCATGGCGAGGCGTGCTCGCAGCTGAACCCCAGGCGGTTGGCGATTCGTTCGATGTCATCGCTACATTGACCGCTCATCGTTGGGCGTCCTCAGTTACTGGCGCGCGCACGAGAGCGCGCGCTTACCGAAAGCCTGACGATACATGTTTAGCAAGAATGTGTCGTCGAAGTCCAGCCTCGATTACATTCGCAGCTATGCGGACCCATGGATGGCAGGGGAAGCCGCCGAGCAGCGACGACGACGCCGTCGCGCGGATCGTGGCGGCGACCGACCGCTGTGTGCGACGCCACGGGGGGCAGACCACCATCGCCGACGTCGCGGTCGAACTCGGGATCAGCAGGAAGACGGTGTACCGGTACTTCCCCAGCACCACGGAGTTGCTTCGGGCGGCGGCCGCTGAAGGCACGCGCAGGTTCCTGGAGACCATGGCCCGACGCTTGAGCGCGATCGACGATGTCGCCGAGGCCATTGTGGAGGGCGTCGTCCTCACCGTCACCGCGGTGCCCGACGAGCCGTACCTACAACTCCTTTTGGACGAACCGTCGCATGCACTGCTGCGCAGCGTCACCTCGGAGACGGCACTGCGCATCGGGCAGTCGATCCTCGTCGAGAACACGTCGATCGACTGGGAGCGAACGCCGATGGCATCGCAGACCCTGGACGAGTTGGTCGAATGGGCGCTGCGTGCGGTGCACTCGTTCATGTCCAACCCCAGCGATCCCCCGCGGAACGAGGAGGAACTTCGCGGCTACCTGCGGCGCTGGCTGGCGCCGGCGATCCGGAACTGGGCGCAACACGCGGCAGCTCTCGAAACTCACTGACGCCCGTCATTGACGATCGTCAGTCGTTGGGCGTACGGTGCCTCCATGGAGTCACCACGGGCGCCGTCGGCGACCGGATCGCCGGGTGGGAGCGTCCGCGAAACGCGCCGGCTGGAAACCCGCGCGCGCCTGCTCGACGCGGCCCTGGCCGAGATCTCGCGTCGCGGCGTGGCCGCCGCCGATGTCAGCGCGATCGTCGCCGAGGCGGGCGTGGCCCGGGGGACGTTCTATTTCCACTTCCCAACCAAAGAGCACGTTCTCATCGAGGTGGAGCGGGTGGAGGAGACCCGGATCATCAGCGAACTCGGCGACGCCAAGGGCGATCTGGCGTCGGTGCTCTCCCAGCTTGTGCATCACGTGCTCAGCGCCGAAAGTCGTTTGGGCGAAGCGGTTTTCCGGGACATGCTCGGATTGCATTTCTCCTCGACCCGTCCGGTCGAAGACGAGTTCGCCCAGCACCCGGTCGGACAATTCCTGGTGGGCGTCATCGGCCGAGCCCAAGACGCGGGGCAGGTCGACTCCGACGTCGACGCGGCCGAGCTCGCGACGTTCTTCCTCACCGGACTCTTCGCGCTGCTGGCCACCGGGGCCCACGATGCCGCGCTGTTAAGCCGTTACGTGACAACGATTGTCAAAGGAATGGAGAAGCGATGAACCGCACCGACATCGAAGGGTACCGGGACTTCCTGGCCAAGCGTGATGGCGAGGCCGATCTGCTCAACAGGCGGCTGGCCAACCGCGAGCAGTTCTTCAGCGACATCGAAGCCAATCCCGTGCGGTCGGCCCATCCCGCCGACCGAGCCACCTTCCTGCGCAACCTGCGCCGTCGACGCCCCGAACCCGGGCTGGATGACAAGATGCTGTTCCTGCTGGCAACCGCGAAGCTCAATCAGGCGGAGCGATTCGGCGTGGGGCTGGGTGAGACCTACGGGCGCAACAGTGACGAGAGCGTGCCCCCCGAACGCGTCTACCTCGAACTCGAGGAGCACTACCACACCCGGCTGCTGGCCTACGCGCTCGACGCGTTCGACCTGACCTTCCAGGTCGTCCCGCCGCCCTTCGTGATACGCCAGTTCGTCAAAGCGAACGTGTTCCTACCCGAGCGGCTCGGCTTCATGTTCGTCGGAGCCGCGGAAATGGCAGGATGCATCCTGTTCGACGAATTACGCCGTGCCGGCACAAGGCTTTTCGCCGACGAACCCCCCGTCGCCGAGCGAATCGAACTGCTCTACAGCGAAATCCTCACCGACGAGATCGGCCACGTCGGCTACTGCGCGTCGCGCTGCACTTCCGCGGAGCGGGCGATGATGCGTCGCATCTATCCACTCATCGGGCGACTTTTCGCCCGTCAAACCGCGGAGATAAGCCTGCTCATCGATCCGAAGGCGTTGCACGCGCGACTGGACCGCCCCTTCGATGTCGAGGAACTCACCGCCGGCCTGGACAACGAGACCTACCTCGTCACGCACCCTTGACCATCACGCCGGACTCAGCTCCGGCTGAGGTGGGCGCGGATGGCCGAAATGGTGGCGATGACGGCGTCGGCGCTACCGCCGCAGAAGGGGGCGATGCCGACGCGTAGCGGACACACTGCCACCGAAACCGGAGCCGATCACGAGCACGTCGTAATCGAAGGCGGTCATGCGCCGACCTGCTCGGCTTCCCGTTCGGGCAGCGACCTGGGCAAAACTTCCATGTAGTCCTCGAACGCGACTGTCCTTGCGCGGCGCTGATATTCGCGAACCAGGCCCGGCCAGTTGGTGGTGACCCGGCCGGAGGCGGTGCGGTACCAGGAGTCGCAGGTGGTCCAGACGCCGTTGTCGAGACGGGTCTGGATGTCGGTGTCGTAGGCCTGCTCGACGCTGCGCCACACCTCGAACGCGCGGCCCAGGCCGTCACGGGCGAGCTGCTCGGTGATCTGGCGGATGTAGCGGGCCTGCTGCTCCATCATCAGGATGATCGAGCTGCTGCCGAGGTTGGTGTTCGGGCCGTAGATCAGGAACATGTTCGGGAATCCCGGCACGGCCATGCCCAGGTGGGCGCGCGCGCCGTGGGCCCACTGCGCATGCAGGTCGCGCCCGCCGCGGCCGGTAATCGTCATCGGCGCAAGGAATTCGGTGGCCTTGAACCCGGTGCCGTAGATGACGACGTCGACCTCGTGCAGCCGGCCGTCGGCGGTGCGCACCCCGGTCGGCGTCACCTCGGTGATCGCGCCGGTCTCGACCGAGACGTTGTCGCGGGCCAGCGCCGGATACCAGTCGCTGCTGAACAGCACCCGCTTGCAGCCGATGGGATAGTCGGGCGTCACCTTGGTGCGCAGCACCGGATCCTTGATGTGCCGCTTGATGTTCAGCGACGCGGCTACACCGATCAGCCGGGCCAGCGGGGCGACCCTGGTCAGCGCGAGGCCGAAGAATTCCGAGATCTCCCAGATGAGTTCGCGCATGGCGGCGGCGAAGCCGGGCACCATTCGGAAGGCGGCGTGGTGTGCGGTGGTGTAGGCGCGGTCCGGCTTCGGGATGACGTAGGGCGCCGAGCGCTGAAAGACGGTGACGTGTGCCGCGTGCTCGCGGATGCGCGGGACGAACTGGATCGCCGACGCGCCGGTGCCCAGCACCGCGACGCGCTTGCCGGTCAGGTCGACGTCGTGGCGCCACTGCGCCGAGTGGAACGACGGGCCGGCGAACACGCCGAGCCCCGGGATCGCCGGCAGCGCCGGCCGCGACAGCTGGCCCACCGCGGGCACCAGAACGTCGGCCTCGAACGTCTCGCCACCCGACGTCGCCACCCGCCAGGTGGCGGTGTCGTCGTCGTAGCGGGCGGAGGTGACCTCCACGCCGGTCCGCACCAGGTCGCGCAGGCCGAACCGGTCGGCCGTGTCGCGGATGTAACCGAGGATGTCGGGCTGCTCGGCGTAGCGCCGCCCCCAGTTCGTCTTCCTGGCGAAGGAGTACGAGTACAGGTTCGACGGGACGTCGCAGGCGGCACCGGGGTAGGTGTTCTCCCGCCAGACGCCGCCGATGTCGTCGGCCTTCTCCAGCACCGTCACGTCGGCGAGACCGTCTTTGGACAGTTCGTACGCGGCGGCGAGGCCGCCGAAGCCGGCCCCGATGACCAGCACGCGAGGGCGACTGCGAAAACGACGGGTGGTCGAAAACATGACTTACACGGTAGGGGCGAGCTGCGCGGGATCGGCAGCCGATTGCGGTCGGAAAATCCATGATTCCGGCCACGGCGGCGAGCGCACGCGCTCAGACGGCCAGCGACCGCGCGCGGGGCGCCACCGAGCGCTGGTAGCGCGCCGGCGTGGTGCCGGTCCAGCGCTTGAACGCGGCGATGAAGCTGGTCGCCTCGGCGTAGCCCAGCCGCAGCGCGACGTCCTCCACCGAGAGCGCGCCGGTGGCCAGCAGCTCCTCGGCCAGCACGCGGTGAACCTCCTCGACCAGTTCCCGAAAGGTCGTGTTCTCCTCGGCCAGCCGCCGGCGCAGCGTCCGCTCGCTCATCGCCAACTGCCGGGCGACGGCCGCAATGGTGTGCGGTTCGCCGTCGATCGACGCCAGCCGCTCGCGCACCCGCAGGGCGGCGCCGGTCCGGGCACGGCGGCGTTCGAGCAGGGCGCTGCACTGTTGCTCGCACATGGCCACGCTCATCTCGCTGGCACGGGGCAGCCGCTGGTCGAGCAGCGCGACCGGCAGGCGCGCGACATTGGCGGGCGCCCCGTACTGCGGTGCCACGCCGAATGCCTCGCGGGCCGCGTCGTCACCCGACGACGGTGCCGGTCCGGTGAATTCGATCGAGGTGAACGGGACCCGACTGGCCAACAATTCCGACATGACGCGCGCGATCGCGGCGAGGTCGCGCCGCACCAGGAACTCGGCGACCGGACCGGTCAGGTCGGGCAGGTCGAGCCGCAGCGCGGCCACCGGCCCCTCGACCGTGACGGTCGGCAGGCAGAACCCGTAGCTGAGCTCGTAGAACCGCGCCGCGAACCGAACGGCGTCGCCCAGCGTCGAGCTGGTCAGGCAGGCGAAGCCGAAGATGCCGAGCGACCCGACGTGATAACCGCCGCCCACCCGCATTCCCAGGTTGGCCGCCCCGGCCGCATCCCCCAGCAGGTTCACCAGATTCGTCGCCACCGCCAACTCCTGGCGCCCGACGATCATCCGCTCGTGATCGCGCAGGTCGGCCTCAGTCAGCCCGGATCCGCTGAGCACGTCGGTGACGGCAAGGCCGTTCCCGCAACCGAACTCGGTCATCAACGCGACGCTGGCCGTGCTGCGCGGGAAATCCCAGTGCGACACCTGGGATCCGACGAACACCTGCACGTCCTCCAGTATGGCGAACAACCGTGGGCCCTTTACCCGAGTGCACCGCGGGAGTATCGTTCGCGCGTGCCAGCCAGGCGCGGTGGGCACGGTCGGAGGTGGCGCCGATGGGACGTGTCGCGGTGATCACCGGAGCCAGCCGGGGCATCGGCGCGGCGACCGCATTGGTCTTGGCGGAGCAGGGATTTCGGGTGGTCGTCAACTACCGGTCCAGTGCCGCGGAGGCCGACGAGGTGGTCGCGGCCGCGATCGCGGCCGGCGGTGAGGCCGTCGCGATGCGGGCCGATGTCACCGCACCCGACGATGTCGCCGCCATGGTCGGCGAGGTCAACGCGAGGTGGGGCGGCGTCGACGTGCTGGTGCACAACGCGCTCATCCCCTACGCCGTCACCTCGTTCGCCGATCTGAGCTGGGAGCAGCTCGGCGACAAACTGGACCGCGAACTGCATGCCGCCTTTTTGGTGACCAAAGCCGTTGTCCCCGACATGATTTCGCGAACCTATGGTCGGCTGATCTATCTCACCACGGTGTTGTCCCGCCGGCCCCGGCAGGGCATGATCACGGTGGGAACGGCCAAGGCGGCAATGGACCAGTTTGTCCGCTACGTCGCGCTCGAGCTGGCTCCGCACCAGATCACCGCCAATCTCGTCTCGCCTGCCACCGTCGCCGATCCCACGGCGAACGCGCTGTTGACGCCGCAGGAGATGCACCAGCTCGGCGCGACGAATCCCATGGGGCGGCTCGTCAGCCCCGAGGAGGTGGCCAAGACGGTGGCATTCCTGGCCG
>NZ_LZKI01000103.1 GCF_001672755.1 Mycobacterium colombiense
ACGTCAGACATCTCCACTAAGCCCGGAGGTCCTCCCTTCTCACAGCCGAATCGTCAACAACGTCCCTGCCGGGTACACCTAGCGGCGAAGGTCAGGCGGTCGCCGCCAGCAGGACTAGCGCTGCCCGCCCGAGCGCACGCCGAGCAACACGTCTTCCCACGCCGGGATGACCGGCTTGCCGCGGCGGGTGTGCACGGGCTTTTCGTCCGGCTCCACCACCGCCTCGGGTTCTGCGACGGGCGGCTTCGCGGGCTCGTCGAAGTCGACGTGGGCGACCCGGGCCACCGGGCGCAGCGGACGTTCGAAGTTGGGGTCGATCAGCGCGCTGGCCGCGTCGTCGATGGCGGTAACCGTTCCGCCATGGGCACCGGGGGAGAAGCAGAAATGCGCGAGGTTGTCGGAACGGCCGACCTTCCACGCGAGCTGTACTGTCCAGCGGTTGTCTTCGTTGCGCCAGGCGTCCCAGCTGAGTTTGTCGTGGCTGAGGCCCCGGGTCACCAACGCGGCGCTGACCGTCTCCAGCAGCGTCAGGACGGCGGGGCCGTCGGCCAGCATCGGGTGGGCGGCGGTTGCCAGTTCGGCGGCGCGGAACCGTTCCAACAGCACCGGGTGGGCGAAGCGGCGGATCCGCGACACCTCCGAGCCGGACGCCGCGGCGACCTGCTCGACGGAGGCGCCCGCGCGGATTTTGGCCTGAATTTCTTTGGGGCTCAGCATGTTGGTGACTTCAATCTCGAGCTGCGGTTGCTCAGAGGACAGGGCTGCGTCGCGCAGCAGGGCTCGCAGCCGGTCGTCGGCCGCTAGCTTGAACTGCTCCGCGGGATCGTCACCCTCGCAGATGACATATTTGCTGTCGGCATCCAGCCCAACCACTTTGAGTTCCCGCATGGTTATCTCCTCGCAGGCTCCGTGCAGGTCAGCGACGGACCCGTCACGTGCGCACTTTAGTCCAGCAACCACCCATCACCTGTGCTGACACGCTGTGCGGTTGCGCGCCGATTGCCGGCTGGTTACAGCCGCTCGACGACCCAGTCGATGCATTGGGTGAGTGCGCTGACGTCGTCGGGGTCCACCGCCGGGAACATTCCCACCCGCAGCTGGTTGCGGCCGAGTTTGCGGTACGGCTCGGTGTCGACGACACCGTTCGCCCGCAAGATCTTCGCCACGGCCGCGGCGTCGACCTCGTCGGCGAAGTCGATGGTGCCCACCACCTGCGAGCGCAGCTTCGGGTCGGTGACGAAGGGCGTGGTGTAGGCCCGCTCCTCGGCCCAGGAGTACAGCCGGCCCGACGAGTCCGCCGTGCGCTTGACGGCCCAGTCCAGCCCGCCGTTGCCCAGCATCCAGTCGACCTGCTCGGCCATCAGCGCCAGGGTGCCGACCGCGGGGGTGTTGTAGGTCTGGTCCTTCAGGCTGTTCTCCACGGCGATGGGCAGCGAGAGGAAGTCGGGCACCCAGCGGCCGGAGGCGGCGACGGACTCGACGCGGGCCAGCGCCGCCGGGCTCATGACGGCCAGCCACAGGCCGCCGTCGCTGGCGAAATTCTTCTGCGGAGAGAAGTAGTACGCGTCGGTCTCGGCGATGTCGACCGGCAGGCCGCCCGCGCCCGAGGTCGCGTCGATGACGACCAGCGCGTCGCCGGACCCGGTGGGCCGGCCGATGGGCACGGCGACGCCGGTGGACGTCTCGTTGTGCGCCCAGGCGATCACGTCGACCGAGGGGTCGCTCTGCGGCTCGGGGGCGCTACCGGCGTCGGCCTTGATGACGACGGGATCGCCGACGAAGGGGTTCTTGGTGACCGCGGAGGCGAACTTGGAGCTGAACTCGCCGAAGGACAGGTGCAACGACCGCTTGTCGATCAGACCGAAGGCCGCGGCATCCCAGAACGCGGTCGCGCCGCCGTTGCCCAGGATGACCTCGTAGCCCTCGGGCAGCGAAAACAGGTCGGCGAGCCCGGACCGCAGCCGGCCCACCAGATTCTTGACCGGCGCCTGCCGGTGCGAGGTGCCGAACAGTGGCGCGGCGGTGGTGGTCAGCGCC
>NZ_LZKI01000104.1 GCF_001672755.1 Mycobacterium colombiense
CACGATCGCCGTCAACGGCCTGGGCCCCGGCGGGCCAGCCAGCGCCACCAATGTGACCGTCGCCGACTCGACCTCATACCAGCGGCAGACGCCGTCGGACACCGAGGCGATCACGAACGGTAAATGCATCGGGGCCCAAGGCACTCAAGACGGTGGCGCCCTGCACGCGACGATGATCAGTGTGGAGACGTGCCCACCCATGGGGCGCCCGCACCCGCATCTGCACCTGCCGCACCTCCCGCACATCCACCTCTAGGAGACGCGGGCAATCGCGGTCGCGCCAGCGCGCAAAAAGAGCGAAAAGCCGGACTCAGACGGTGAAACCGAGGGCGCGCAACTGCTCGCGGCCGTCCTCGGTGATCTTGTCCGGACCCCACGGTGGGTTCCACACCCAGTTGATCCGCAGGTCGTCGACCAGACCGGCGCCCACCAGCGCGCTGCGGGACTGATCTTCGATGACATCGGTCAGCGGACAGGCCGCCGACGTCAGCGTCATGTCGATCAGGGCGACCGTTCCGTCGTCGCCGTCTTCGACGTTCAGCCCGTAGACGAGTCCCAGATCGACCACGTTGATGCCGAGTTCGGGGTCGACGACGTCACGCATCGCCTCCTCGAGATCGGCAAGGAATTCCTCACCCTGCGCGGTGGTTTCGCTCATCTGTGACCTCCTCGAAGTCTGCTTCCTGATCCGAACAAGCCTTGGCCAGAGCATCTTTGAACGCCATCCAGCCCAATAGCGCGCATTTCACCCGCGCCGGGTATTTGGCCACCCCGGCGAACGCGATACCGTCGCCCAGCACCTCCTCGTCGCCCTCGATGGTGCCGCGCGAGGACACCATCTCGGTGAACGCGGTGATGGTCTTGAGCGCCTCGCCGACGCTTTGACCGATCACCTGTTGGGTGAGCACCGAGGTTGCGGCCTGGCTGATGGAACAGCC